>JAIDCZ010000030.1 GCA_029055565.1 Clostridiales bacterium | reverse complement strand
CAATTATTTTAAGCGTATTTTTTTAAATTTTATCAATATTTTTTGCTCGATTTGCTACGCGCCAAGCCTTCCCCATACTTTTAGTTTGATAATTTATATAAGTAATTCCCAAAAAGTACTTGATTTTTTTTTGCATATGATATATACTATACGTTAGATTACTGTATTAGAGGATGCTATGGCAAAAAAAGATGCAGCTAAGCCCGCTAAACCCGCTAAGGAAAAACCCGTAAAGGAAAAGAAGGGCAAGGATAAAAAGGATAAAAAAAGCAAAGGCGCAGCAGAAGGCGGAGTTCCCCCCACCGGTAGCGCGCCCAACGGTATGCCGTCGGCCGGCACACCGTCCGTTCCGCTTGCCAACCTTTCGCCCGATCAAATGACCGCGGCACAAATCGAACAAGCTATTAAGGAAAGCAACGACCCCAACACCAAGCTCAAAAAACTGCGTAGCCCCCTTAACTGGCGTAGCTGCTTGATAAACCTTGCCATACTTATCGTGGCTACCTTTGCCGTCGTCATACTGTGGTGCTGGCTGGCCGTGGATACGTTCGACTTCGGTCACGTAATGTCCGATATGTTCAGCAAGTTCGGCATAACGCAATTCTTTACCAACCTCGGCAAAACGATAAGCGGTTGGTTCAGCTAAATTAAGCAAACTAAATAAGTCAAATTAAAAGGCGCTAACGATAGCGCCTTTTTCTGTTGCGTTTTATTTATTATCCGTAGGCGGTTGGTCGAACGGATCGTCGCCTTGTTCGTCGGCGCCGTCATTACCATTATCCTTTTTATCCTTTCCCCCATCGGTAGGCGCGGCGGGCGGAAAAATATCGGCAAACGGATTGTTCGTCTTTGGAGCGTTGTTTTCTATGCCCTCGAATATATTGTCACTGCCGCCGCTTTGCACGTCGATAAATATATCTGCAGAGCTTTTGTCCTCGTAGTCCATACCGAACACCGCCATCTTCATTTGCGGCGGAGCCATTACGACTATCGGGTACTTCTTTTTTAAGTACGCGCCTATGCCGGCAGCTATTCCCACGCAAATCATTATCGCGCCCAATACGACGAGGTACCAAATCCAGCTCGTACTAACCACGTCGGTATTGGGAAAGTTTTTGCGATCGTAGGTCATTACCGATACGAACTCGTCGTCGTACAGTGCTTGGACTACCAAGCTTGCCGCAGTCGCAATCTTTTGCGCGTAATCGGGATTGTATTTTTTCACGTTGCGCAACGTGTCGTTTTCGGAATGCAAAAGATTGGCGTGATTCGTCGATTCTATATCGGAAAGCACTGCCGATTCCCAGTTGGCGCCGACGAGGTTGAGCGTAGGGATACCGGTGTTAAAGAACTCTGTGAACACGCCGTTGTGCGCCCATTGATAGTACGGCACGCCGTTCAACGCCGACAAGCCGGTTATCAACGGACTTTTGGAGGTCGGCTTGTAAATATTCAAGCCGTTGTCCGCCGCCACCTTGTCGAACAGCGCTTCGCGCTTGGTCGGTCGCGCGTCCGAAAACGCGTAAATATGATCGCCGCACAGTCGTTGCATTTCCACCATAAGCACGGTATTGTCGTAGTCGGCCGCGCTCATATCGTTCAAAAACGCCTTTGCGCCGTCAACCGACAAGTACGATGCACCAAAAAACGCTATAGTAACGCGAAGCTGTGAGCCGAGCGCCGCTTGGTGACTTGCAACGTAGTCGGCAACGGTAAGCACCGCCGCTACGGCGGTTGCAGAAACCGCGCCCTCCCCGCCGTCCGGTTCGGCGCCATTGTATGCCGCCTTGTAGCGGTTGTCATAGTACGCGCCTATTATCACGTTTTTTGCATTTGCGCTTTTAGAACCTATATGCGCCACTACGTTTTGGCTTTGCAGATTGGACATATCGTTTTCGCTTGCGGTAAAGCTTTGCGTGGTCGCGTCGGTATACCCCATTTCCTTCAATCGGTCTACGAGGTCGGCCGCGGCCGCCTTTTCGCCGGCGGTAAAGGTCGTGCGGTCTATATGCTTTTCGGTCATAAACTTGGCATATTCCGCTTCCGCTTGCTCGGGCGTTATTATATAGTTGGGGGTGTCGATTGCGTGCGTAGGCGCGCCGTGGTCGGAGCAACCGACAAGGCACAGCGCGGCGACGACGATACAAAGTATAATAGACAACACGGAAAAACGCTTTTTCATACCGTCACCTACACCACAGCCACTATAAGGTTAAGCAATGCCAGCAGTCCGTACATTGCGCAAAACGCGCTCATAATCTGATTGAGCGCAAAGCGGAATCGCGACTTTTCGATATATTCCATTTTGAACGCATACACCAAGTACAGCGACACGAACGCTATCATAATAATGGGGTCGGCAAGTATTTCCAATATCCCCGAGCTTAACGGCACTGATATATAAATGAACTTGAGCGCAAACAGCAATAGATTGGCGGCGATTACGGCAAAGTACAAGCCGTACCTTACCGACCGCACGTCCCCGCCGCAACGCATTTGCAACGGTCTGAATATAAAGCGCGTAATCAGCATAAACAACGCAAAAGGAATAAGCCCGCCAAAAAAGAACGCGATAGCGTCGTGACTGAGCACGGTACTCATATACATAGTGCTTGAGTAGTACGACAAATCCCCGCGCGCGGCAAACCAGCCGGCGGCACAATAGCTTATATACGCCAAAATAGGCAGTATGGGCGAAGGCAACTTCTTTTTTGCTATATCTATCAAATTACACCTCGCAAACAATCAATCGTTAGCATACGCCGCTTGCGCCACGAAGCACGTAAGCGCGTCGTACACCGTGGTCGCGCCCGTTTTGTAGCCGTAATCGGCGGCCTCCAGCGCATCGAGAACCTTTTTCAGCCTAAGCTTGCCGTACTTGGTTCCCTCCGCCTTGAGCTTACCTACCTGATACGGCTTTACGCCAATGCCGGCAATTCCGTCGGGATCGACGGACGCGGCAAAAATCTTTCTGAATCTATTGTATATGAGCGTAAACGCCGCAACCAAATCGTTGTTCTTAGCCATACCGTCCACTATGGAAAGCGCACGCGCGGGATCGCCCGCAAGTATGCTGTCGCACAGCTCAAACACTACGAATTCCGTATCCGCCTTTACTTGCTCGGTAACGTCAACCTCGGTTATGCGACCGTTAGCGCGAAGCACGGCCAGCTTTTGCGTTTCGCTGTTTATTCGCGTCATGTACCCGCCGCAACGGTTACACAACAACGTAATAGTCTTTTCGTCCATAGTAGCGCCGGTGCGCGCGCACAGCGCCGTAACGAACGGTATAACTTGCTTAAGCGGCAAGCGGTTGCAATCCACGCCTACCCCGCCCTTTGGAATATCGGGCACCGAAGCTCGGTTCCAGCTATCGTGCGGCGTATACGACGGCAACACCAAAACGGCGGCGGGATTGGGGCGCTCGAGATACTTCTCCACCGCCGCCTTGTCCACCTTGCCGCGCGCAACTACTACGCGATAGTCGCCGATAAGCGGAAGCTGCATAAGCTCGTCCGTAAGGTCGCGCGCGGTTGCGAACTCCCTATCCACGCAGTTGAACGGCTTAGGCTCCGCCGCCAACGCCGTAAGCAATGACAGCGCACGGTCCAATATAAAATCGTCGTCGCCGTAACAAATATAGCACGGCGCCGGTTTTTGCGATTTTAATTGCTTTTTTAACTCTATAAATTCCACATGCTAAGTATAATACATTCGTCCAAAAAAAGCAATAGTTTTGCCGCGCAGTATAGATTAGAATACGATTAGAATATATTGGAAAGATACGGCATGCTATCCAGCAACACGTCGTCGATATAATTTATTGCCGAATGCACGAATATAACCGCGTCGTTGTAATTATCCGACTTAACCACCTTTTGCAGACTGACTATTTTGTCGTCGAGGTTGCGCACTGTATTGTGGTTTTGCAACGTCAAAAGCATGCGCTTACCCTTTTCCCACTTTTTTACCAGCTTGTCGCACATAGCTACAGTTTCGGCGTTGTCCACATGCTCCTCGTTGGCGTCTATGCTGACGGCAACGGCCTCTAGGTCCGATTGCAGTCCGTTGTAGAACTTGTTTACGTAAACTATTTCGCCTATCATAGCACCGAGCATAAGCGCGAACACCACTAAAATAACCACTACCTTTTTCACCAGTTGTTACCTCCGCTTATGGTTATGGGGCAACAAAAAGCCGGCTTGTGCTTGGGCGAAAAATACGCGTTGCCGTCCTGCCTAACGTCGGCGTACAATACGTCGCTCAGCCTAAGCTTGTTTTCGTCCAGCACGCGCAAAATTTCAGATTGCTCGGTGCCTGACAGCGCAAGATTGTCGGGCACGTACTTTCCGTCCACCACAAGCTCGAGCGGCAGTAAAGTTTTTTGCGGCTCGGCAGACTGTTCGCCGTCTTGCGACTGTTCGGCTTGCGGTTGCTCCTTTTCCACAACGCAAAGCTGGCCGTTGGTTTCAAAAATAGCGTAGGCTATTTTGGAAAAATCTACGTAGCCGGCGGTACGCACCGCTTCGATAAGGTCGTCAACGTTCATATTCATTTTTTGCATGTTTTTGTAGTTGATGCCCGACTTGTCTATTACTATAACACTGTTGCCGCTGAGTAGCTTGCGCAGTTTGACCGACTTGCGCGAAATAAACGACAGCACTATGTGCAACGTCGCCAGCGTAAAAATGGGTATAAGTCCGTAATACAGCGGTATATACGGATCGTTCATAGGTATGCACGCCACCTCGGCAATGATAAGCGTAATCACCAGCTCGAATGGTTGCATTTCCCCTATCTGTCGTTTGCCCATAAGCCGTATCACGAAAAACACGACCAAAAACGTAATTATTGATTTTAAAAATACTACGAACATGATATTCGTAGTATGATTGTTGATTATTAAGATTATTCTTTATTCTTTTTTATCGCCCAAAATCTTTTTGAGATACTGACCGGTTTTGCTCTGTTCCACTTGCGCAACGCGCTCGGGCGTGCCGACTGCAACCACTTGCCCGCCGCCGTCGCCGCCGTCGGGGCCGAGGTCTATAATATTGTCGGCGCACTTAATCACGTCCAAGTTGTGCTCGATTACGACTACGGTATTGCCGTTATCCACAAGCCTTGACAGTATATCTATCAACCGTTCCACGTCGGCCGAATGCAAGCCGGTAGTCGGCTCGTCCAGCACGTACAGCGTGCTGTTGGTAGATACCTTGGATAATTCGGTAGCCAGCTTTACGCGCTGCGCCTCGCCGCCGGACAGCGTAGTGGCCGGCTGGCCGAGCTTGACGTAGCCCAAGCCGACGTCGAGCAGAGTGCCCAGCTTGCGCTTGAGCGACGGAATATTTTTAAAGAACTCGTACGCCTCCTCGATAGTCATGTCAAGCACGTCGGCAATGGACTTGTCGCGGTACTTTACTTGCAGAGTTTCACGGTTGAACCGCTTGCCATGGCAAATATCGCACGGCACGTATACGTCGGGAAGGAAGTTCATTTCTATGCGAATAATGCCGTCGCCCTCGCAGTTTTCGCACCGTCCGCCGCGCACGTTGAACGAAAACCGGCCCGAACCATACCCGCGCTCTTTAGCGGCGGGAAGCTCGGCAAATAAGTCGCGTATGGTGGACATAGCGCCGGTATACGTTGCTGGGTTGGACCGCGGCGTGCGGCCTATGGGGCTTTGGTCGATATTTATTACCTTGTCTATCTTTTCCAGACCGTCAATGCCGTCGCACTTGCCCACGCGTTGTTTTACTGCGTTAAAGCAGTTGGCCGCCGCAGGATAAAGCGTTTGGTTGATAAGCGACGACTTACCGCTGCCCGACACGCCGGTTATCACGTTGAACACGCCGAGCGGAATCTTTACGGTAACGTTTTGCAGATTGTTTTCCGCCGCACCACGGATAGTGATATATTCGTCGGAAAGGCGGCGGTTTTCCGGCACGCGGATTTGGCGCTCGCCCGAAAGGAATTTGCCGGTAACGGTGCCCGATGCAATAATCTCGTCCACCGTGCCTTGCGCAATAACGTTACCGCCGTGTATGCCCGCACCGGGGCCTATGTCTACGATATGGTCGGCGGCGCGCATAGTGTCCTCGTCATGCTCTACTACTATAAGCGTGTTGCCGAGGTCGCGCAAGTTTTGGAGCGTGCCTATAAGCTTAGCGTTGTCGCACTGGTGCAAGCCTATGCTCGGCTCATCCAGAATGTACAAAACGCCGGACAGTCCCGAACCTATTTGCGTAGCCAGTCTTATGCGTTGCGCCTCGCCGCCAGACAGCGTTTGCGCCGAGCGGGACAGCGTAAGGTATTCCAGACCGACGTTCATTAGGAACTCCAACCGCGTGCGTATTTCCTTAAGCACGCGTTCGGCAATGATTGCCTTGGAATCTGCAAGCCGTAAATTTGCAAAGAACTCGTGCAAGTACTTGACCGGCATTGCGCACAGCTCGTCTATGTTTTTGCCACCCACGCGCACGGACAGCGCTTCCTTTTTCAGTCGCTTGCCGCCGCAGTCCGGACACGGCTGGGAGTTTGTAAACCTACCTATGCGCCAACGCACGCCATCGCTTGTAGTTTCGGCAAGCCGACGCTCCAAAAACGGCACCATGCCCTCGTACTCAATACGCTCGCTACGGTGATAATGTCCGGTAGTGTATTCGACTACGAGCGGCTCGGCCTTGGCGTAAAGAATAATATCCCGAACCTTTTTGTCCAGCTTTTTGAACGGCGTTTTAAGCGAAAAATCGTACTTTTTGGCGAGCGCGGCAAGACACTGCTCGAAGTGCGGCGTCGAATCGAGCTGACCGCCGTCCAGCAAATCGGCAATTGTCGAATCGCCAAAGAACAGCAAGTCGGGATCGACCTTGCTAAGAAAGCCCAAGCCGCCGCAAGTGGGACATGCTCCGAACGGCGAGTTGAACGAAAACAGCCGCGGCTCGACCTCGGACAGCGAAAGTCCGCAGTTGCCGCAAGTGTATTGCGTATTGAACAAAATTTCCTTGTCGTCGTAAAACGCTATTACCAGTCCGTCGGACAGCTTGATAGCTGTTTCCACCGAATCGGTAAGCCGTTGCTGAATACCTTGCTCGATTACCAGCCTATCTATAACGACCGAAATATCATGCTTGGAATTTTTGTCAAGCTTTATTTGCTCGTCAATGCCGTATATTATTCCGTCCACGCGCAAGCGCGAATATCCCGCCTTTTTAAAGTCCTCGAACATTTTGGAATACTCGCCCTTTTTGCCGCGCACTACGGGCGAAATAACCATAACCCTACTGCCTTGCGGCAGAGCCATGATTTTATCCACAATCTCGTCGACAGACTGCTGATGTATTTCCGCGCCGCAGTTGTAGCAGTACACGTCGCCCACGCGTGCAAACAGTAGGCGCATGTAGTCGTAAATTTCGGTTACCGTGCCGACGGTGGAACGCGGGTTGCGCCCCGTAGTTTTTTGGTCGATGGATATGGCGGGCGAAAGTCCGTCAATGCTATCCACGTCCGGCTTGTCCATCTGTCCCAAAAACATACGCGCGTACGACGACAGCGACTCCACGTATCTGCGCTGGCCCTCGGCGAATATGGTGTCGAAGGCAAGCGACGTTTTGCCGCTGCCAGAAACACCGGTAAATACCACCAGCTTGTTTTTCGGCACCGATAGGCTCACGTTTTTAAGATTGTGCGCCCTCGCGCCCTTTATTACTATTTCGTTCTTTTCGTCCATGTTATCTCCGTACGTAAATGCGTATAATCGATATTACGATTTTTTGTTGCGCAGTGCGCTCTTTTTGGCCATGTCGCGTTGAAGATCGCGCAGTTCGGCTATCTTGTCGCGGTACTGTATTGCAGTTTCAAAATCAAGCTCCTTGCTCGCCGTAGCCATAAGCGAACGCAAGCGGTCTATCTCCTTGTTAATATCCTTAAGCTCCACCTTGGACTGCTTTGCGGTAATCTCTATCGTGTTCTTGATAGGCTTGATTATCGTTTTAGGCACTATGCCGTGTTGCTCGTTGTACGCCATTTGAACCGATCTGCGGTTTTGCGTTTCGTCTATGGCGCGTTGCATGGAATTGGTTATTACGTCGGCGTACATAATCACTCGGCTTTCGCTGTTACGCGCCGCACGGCCAATCGTCTGAATAAGCGACGTTTCCGACCGCAAAAAGCCTTCCTTGTCCGCATCGAGTATGGCAACCAGCTGAACCTCGGGTATATCCAAGCCCTCGCGCAAAAGGTTGATTCCGACCACTACATCGTAGTCGCCGCGGCGCAAGCTGTTGACTATAGTCACACGCTCCATAGTGTCTATGTCGCTGTGTAGGTACTTTACCTTAACGCCTTGCTCGGCAAGGTAGTCGGCAAGGCTTTCCGACATGCGCTTAGTAAGCGTGGTTACGAGCACTCGCCCGCCATTTTCCACCGTGTCCTTAATTTCGGTAAGCAAATCGTCTATCTGCCCCTTTGTCGGCTTGACGGTTATGGGCGGATCGAGCAGTCCGGTAGGCCTAATAAGCTGGTTGACGTACCGCCCGCCGGTAAGCTCCAGCTCGTACGCCGCCGGCGTTGCCGAAACGTATATGGCTTGCTTTATGCGCGTACGAAACTCGTCAAACTTGAGCGGACGGTTGTCGTACGCCGCCGGCAAGCGAAAGCCGTAATCGACGAGCGACGTTTTGCGCGCTCTGTCGCCGTTGTACATGGCGCGAAGCTGCGGTATAGTCATGTGGCTCTCGTCTATGAATATTATAAAGTCGTCGGGAAAATAGTCGAGTAGCGTAAACGGCGGCTCCCCCGGGTTGCGACCGTCAAAGTACCGCGAGTAGTTTTCTATGCCCGAGCAGTACCCTATTTCCTTCATCATTTCCACGTCGTAGCGCACGCGCTCACCTATGCGTTGCGCCTCGATCAGCTTGTGATTGTCGGTAAAGAACCGCACTTGATCGTCGGCGTCGCTTTCTATCCGCGCTATCGCGCCCAACATCTTGTCATGCTCAACCGCGTAGTGACTGGCGGGAAAAATCGCGGCGTGCGCCAGCTTAGCCACTATATTGCCGGACACTATGTCGAACTCGCATAAGCCGTCTATCTCGTTGCCGAAAAACTCCACGCGTATGCCATGCTCGGACATGCTGGCTGGAAATATATCCACAGTATCGCCGCGCACGCGAAAGTTGGTACGCTCGGGCGCAAGATCGTTGCGCTTGTAGTTGATTTCTATAAGTCGAGATATAAGCGCGTCGCGCGACATTTTGTCGTTGGGCCGCACGGACAACGCCAGTCTATAATACTCCTCGGGCGCACCCAAGCCGTATATGCACGACACCGACGCGACGACTATGGTGTCCCGCCGCTCGTGTAGCGAGCAAGTGGCACTGTGGCGCAGCTTGTCTATTTCGTCGTTTATTGCCAAGTCCTTTTCTATATACGTATCAGTGGACGGCAAGTACGCTTCGGGTTGATAGTAGTCGTAATAACTGACGAAAAACTCCACGCGGTTTTCGGGGAAGAATTCGCGAAACTCGTTGCACAGCTGGGCGGCAAGCGTTTTGTTGTGCGCAAGCACGAGCGTCGGGCGCTGTACGCGCTCTATCACGTTTGCCATAGTAAACGTTTTACCACTGCCGGTAACGCCCTTCAGCACTTGCGCCGCAAGTCCGTCCTCTATGCCCTCCGCTAATTGCCGTATCGCCTCGGGCTGATCGCCGGTCGGCTTAAACGGACTGTGTAACTTGAATTCCATAACCTTTTCTCTCCAAATACCGTGCCGTATATTATAGCACAAATTTCTACACAATGTCAATCAAGTAAGCAACCGACAAACATAGTTTTGCCAAAACAAATTTTCCGCAAAACAAAAGCGACGAACTTTAACGTTCGCCGCGCTTTGCTTTGTCAGTCCTCTACGTAGACCGTTATTTTTTGTATAAACACTCTGTTGTCCGTGTCGATTGTAACCGTTTTGGTCGCATTGGTTGCGGTAAAGTTGAAGTACATAATGCCCCAGTCGTTTTTGCTTGCGTTTTGCTGTGCGGAACCGTTGACCGACACCTTGTCGTTTTGGTCCTTGTTCCACTGGCGTGCGGTAATAACCACACCC
>JAIDCZ010000003.1 GCA_029055565.1 Clostridiales bacterium | reverse complement strand
CCTGCCGCATTACAAGTAACATACATTTTTTGCCCATCGTGTTCTATTTCAAAAACGACATTCTCATAATAGGCATAAGAAAGACACCCATTTGCCGAAAATTCAACTTTTTGCGGTGTTAATGAAAGATATGCTACAATACTCGTTTCTATATATGTAGAATAATTACTCATCGTTAAAGAAATAGTATGCTTTTGTGGCAACTGTGGTTGTTGTGTTGCAGTGTTATCTGTCACCGATGAAGTACCATTACCATTATTAGCGGTTGTTGTTTCTGCATTTTCTTTTGCAGTACAACCAACAAAAAGTGTACAGCAACAAGCAATTATCAAAAGTATGCTTAACAATTTTTTCATAATATTCACCTCATTGATAATAGTGATATTATACACAAATATATGGTTAAAGTCAATACGACGCCATAACATTTATTGTACCGCAAATTCAAATGGCACTATGGCGGGTGCTTGATATATATAACAAGTGCGCCGCTACGCGGCGCAATCAAGCACCCGCCGCAACGAAAAGACCGAACGACAAAACCGAAACGCCGAGCGCCCAAAGGCAACGCCGCTGAACCGCTTGGCGTTTGCATTTAGTCGCTCGGCAGTAGCTTTGAAAAAAACGGCAAAGAAAAAACCTAAAACGCTCCTTTATATGGGGGTTCATTTTAGGTTCTAACTGGCGGAGCGGGTGGGATTCGAACCCACGAGCCGTTGCCGGCTACCTGATTTCGAGTCACCACTAACTCGCGTATTGTTAAACTCATGTGTTGTCAACGAAGTAGGAGCTCATTGATAACACAAAGAGAATAACATAAAAGAAATGGATTGTCAAGACTTTATCGCAAAAAAATTATGCGTACTGAAAGCTACTCGTTGGCAGCATACTCATCGTATTTTTTAATTCAGTGCCGTAAAGATCTATGTATCTTTGTGTCATTCGAATATCCGAATGCCCAAACCACCTTTGCAATATCGCCGTCGGGCAGGCATTCATGCTCATTATCTTGCCGAACGTGTGCCGGAATATGTGCACGCCGGTTTTATTTTGTGGTATTCCGAGCGCGCGTAGCCGTTTATTCATACGTTTGGCAAGGCTATCGCGGTTAAACATTTCACCGCGAGAATTAACAAAAAGCAAGCCGTGTCGCCCATAAATAGCTATGTATTGTTGCAGGACGATTGCCACATCTCTACTTATCGGTAAACATAACGGCTCCCCACTTTTTGTATGACAAATATCGATGTAGCGGTCATTGACGTGGACATCGCCAACTCGCAGCTCCCGCACCGAACGGCTACGCATACCGCACGACAACAGCAACAACATAATGACGGACGTGTCGTCATTCGGCTGCACGGAATTGAGTATCATCTCGGTTTCGTTAAGGTCAAACGTTGCTTTGATTTTGTATGAGTCTTTCAACGGCGCCACTTTAATCGGCTTTATAATTCTTTGTTCAGATAAGTAATTGAGAAAGCGCCGCACTGCCCTCATGTACGTATTCACTGACGTTCTATTGGGAACAGTACGCAGTAAGAATAACATATAATCATCTGCTGTTTTGTCGGTAATTTTGTGGGACTTGTGAATGCGATTTTCTGAAAGCCATGTAATAAACCGAGTGATATTTTCACGGTAATATCTCATACTTTCGGGTGAAAGATTTTTGCGTTCGTTGTGTATCATAAAATCTTGGAACGCACGGTCAACTGTGTACATAAATAATTTCCTCCAAAATAGTATTGACTATTTTATAATACTGTGATAAAAAAGTATAAATATTACTAAGGTAAAAATTGGGGAAAAATTTCAAAAATTATATGAAAAAGCCGCAAGAGAAAAGCGTACAAGGATATTTGTACGCTTAAATTTGGGCTTTAAATTGGTGTAAAACGCTCGGAATGGCGGACACTGCTTATCTGTCCGAGTTGGCATTGCTGCCGTTTTCGCTTGCTTTTTCGCCGTCTATTTTGATTGAATTTGCGCCGTTCTGCGTATTTTCTTTTGTGTTTTTAGCTACCGCTACTTCGAGTTCCTCGATTGTTTCCACTCCATATTTCTCCATAATTTCTTCAAGCTCATCGTATGTTTTAACGTCATATTTCTCTTTAATAGCTACAAGTTCATCAACGGTTTTTGCCCCATATCTTTCCATAATCTCATCAAGCTCTTCCAAAGACAGTACGTCGGCTTTCTTCCAATTTTCAACAGACCACCCCGCAGGAACCCCTTGCTTTCGTTTATGCTTAACGTAATTTAGCGCACTTATAACAATGACGCTTGTGACAACGGCAAGAAACAAAATGACACTGATGATAATAATGACTATTTTCCATATATCCATAATTTATTGCTCCTATTATATATTATCACACACCTTGCGGAATGTCAACGCCACTCGAAAAACTTTCTTTTTGTGTGTTTTCTTCGGCGCTCGGCGCGGTAGTTTCGCCCTCGTTTTCTGCCGACGGTTTGGGCGGCTCGAGCATTTTTTCAACGTCCACCGGACGGCTAAATAAGGTTTCTACCACCTCGTCTGTCACGACGTGTAGCATGGCGCGTTGCGCGCTTGAGCCCATAAAAAACGCCGTTCCTTTGGGCTTGTTCGTCCGTTGTATTTCCTCGATTTCCGCTTGTGTTAGATTGCGCGCCGAAAAAATATCTTGCAGCGCCTCGACGTCCTTGCCTTGTAACGTCATAATAAAACTGTACTGCGTGTTGTTGATTATAGCCGACGTCTTGCTTATTATCTCGGCGTTGCCCACTATATCCGCAAGATTTTGCGTCAAGAAAATCATGGCGCCGCTATACTTACGTATACGTTTGTACCATTGGTAAACGAAATCGAGCGCCCACGTATTGCTCGGATCGATGAACATATAGCCCTCATCGAGAACGACAATCGGACGCAGCCGCTCCGAACGCGGCTTGTTTGCGTTCCGCTCACGTAAATTTATAATCTGCTGTTCAAGAAAGCGCAAAACCGTGAGCATTTGTCCGTTAGACGTTACTTTGTTCTTTGCCTCAAACAATGATTGAAAGTTGAAAACGGTAAACCTATCTGCCGCATTAAGTGTGCTTGCACCGTTCCAAAGATTAGCGAACCGTCCGCCCTTGGCAAACTTAGCAAGATAAGTTTCAGCGCGCTGCAAATTGCCATACCGTATTCCGCCTTTTTCGTTGTTCAGCTCTGACTGCACAAGCTTGTAAAGGTCATCGAACGTCGGAAACTTGTCGGGCGCGTATTTCGAGCAATCCGTTTCTTGTGTTATCTTCTTCTTTGCGTAACACTGAACAATGAGATTATTTATCTCCTCAAGCGTATCCGAGTTAATGCCCGGCAACGTCACGGCAAAGAAATTTTCAAGGTACTGCAAATGTGCCGAGAACACGGCTTGCGGCGACACCGGGATTGGCTCTCCATTCTCGTCTTCCTCGTCCGATAGGATTTGATAAATGTGGAATGGATTTATGCGCCCGGTGGTCGCATTTCCAACGTCTATGAACCGCCCGCCGACGTTATTGCAAAGGTGCTTGTATTCATTTTCGGGGTCAAGCGCATATATGGCGGCGTTCTCGGAATGGAGCTGCTCAAGGAAGCTCTTTGCAAAATAACTCTTGCCACTACCGGGCGTACCGGCGACAAACATATTCGCGTTGAGAAACTCACCGCTACTGTGTTCCCACTTGAAAGGATCGAAAATAAACGGATAGCCACCGCTCTCCCCGAGCGTCATTCCCTCTGGATCAATAATCGCTGTAAACACAAAGGGAAATACGGCGGCAATACTTTCGGAATTTATACCGCGCGAGTAGCTTTTAAGCGCCGTCCGAGCCGAAATGCTCGACGCAATATATCCGTCAAGCTGACGATAGCGCAGCATACTCGTTTTGAAATTAGACGATACAATTCGTTGACGCACCGCGCGGCGGAACGCTGCGTTAGACATTTCGGTATTGTTAAAGCCGGTAATAGTAAGCGTGCAATCGAATAGCAGCTCGTTCTCGTTTTGCAGCGACGTAAGCAAGGCGCCCATGGTTTCAAGGTGAGTGTTTTGCTCGATCATCTCGGACGCCCTATTCCCCTCGGAACGCGTGCCGATCTCTATTATCGTTTTGTCAATGCGCCTTATAGCTTTGTATCGCTCGATAGGTTTAATAGTCAACACCACTTTTGTGTTGTTTATGTTGAATAAATCCGCACCCCATGCATTAGTGACGCTTAGCGGATAGTCGGAAATAGCGTATGTAAACGCGTATGTGCCGTCCGCTATGTAGTTTTTTGTCGTGAATTTGACGTCACGCGGCGTTATGTAATCGAGATACTGTTCGGGCGGAACGTCTTCAATTTCGCGCTCGTCAAAATCGCGCGTGTTGCAATACTTTAAAAATGTGCAAACCTCTTTTGCCGTCAAAACGTTTGAGTCAAGTCCCGCGCGCGACAGTGCTTGCAAGACGTTCCCAACAAGGACATTGAGAGAGCTGCGCGTAGACGAATACAACACAATGTAGTAGTACGGTCTGTATAGCTTTTCAACGTTATTCAAATTGTCGAGCTGACCGAGCCGTCGGCGCATGATGAGTTTTTTTGCTGCGTCGCCCGATTTTTCAAGCGCCATAAGCTTTTCATACGTTCTTTTTGAAATATCGTCAAAGTTTATAGGTCGGTCGATTTTGACGATTTGAGCAGTTTCATTTTCGGCAAGCATATTAAACGCCGTTGCAAACGCGGATATTCTTTCGTTCTGTTGGTAAACCGAAAGCAGCGCAAATTCAATGCTGCCGACGGATATTACGGCCGCTTGATAGCTGTCGTAATCAAGTACGCCGTCCTCATCGAGCTTATAACCGGGAACAAGCGCGGCAACGTTCTTTGCCGCCGACGCATTACGCGTAAAGTGCTTATGCGAAAACAGGTACTTAACAACGTGAAATATATCTTTGTACGCTTTGACCTCGCCGAACGGAATGAACAAAAGCACACAAAGCGGAACATAGATGAACAATATCACCCACTTGCCTGGAATGTTGGATAGTCCGATGACAACGCCGAGCATAAACAAGGCGAATATCAGAATAATATCGATGAGCGTTAATGATTTCCATATCGTGGAATCGAGCTTGGTCTTTTTTGGAATTAGCCGCATAATTTACTCCTTTTTGTGTTTTTATATATCGCCGTCATTCGTTGCAAATAACGATTATTCACCTCATCACGCGAACCAAGCGACGGTGTTACAAGCAACAGTGTACCGCTATTGTCATATCCGAGTGGTGCAAGCGGACGGATCCAAACGTCAAAGCCGAGCGAATGTATCTCGACTTCGAGTTCATCGAAAAGCGCTTGCCACTCATCGGCAGCGCGCGCTGCGTCTAAAATCTCGCTTTTACTCACCTCTCCGTCCACAATAACAGCTATCGGTTGTCCGTTCGGCGTTCTGAGCTGCGGACAATATTCGACAGCGGGAACCTCGCGCGGCTCGTCTTCGATGACCGTTCTTTTTGTGTTCTCAACACACTTCGATATGTACGCATAGAGGTCGGAAATGTGCCGGCGCCGCCGCAGTGCCTTGTCGCTGTATAGCGAACACACAAAAGATTGCACATCGTTGGCGGTCAGTTCGGCAAAATCGAGCTTGCCGTTTTCCGCAAGCCGTACCAGTGCGCAGCGCACGTCTGAATAACCGCGCTTTGGCAAAAGCGCCATGCCCGGCGCGTTATTAAATGCCCTATCAAACTGCGCGGCAAGCTCGTTCGCGCGTGCGCGCGCGGTATTACCACCAACAACAAGCTTGTCATTATTCAAACCTTGTTTATTTTTATTATTACCGTTTGCATTTTTGCAATCTGGACTATTTTGCATTTTTGCAATGTGGGTATCTGCGTCGTTTTCACCAGATTGCATTTTTGCAATGTGGTCATTTTCGGTTGTATTTTCACCACTTTGCATTTTTGCAATCTGGTCGTTATCTGACGGATCGGCTATGTAGATTTTGCGTTCAGCATACGTACCGTCGCGGCGGCGCGTGCGATCAACACGGATATATCCGCGGTTTTCAAGCGACTTGATCCAACGCCACACCGTTGCTTCGGACGTTTCGTACAGCTCAGCAAAATAAGCGTTCCCCGCCCAACAGTAGCCTTGCGCGCTCGATAGTGCAGTAAGCTCACCGTACAAAATCCGCGCGCCAAGCGATAGCGTTTTGTCATAGCGTACATTTGCCGGAATCACCGCGTAATATCCGCCACGCTTTTCGTTTGTGTTTTCCATATCTACTCCTTTTTGCCGTTAGTGCCGGCGCCGGAAATAGGCGCAGGCAATACCGACGGCTCTCCGGTTTCAAAGCCCGGCATTACCTCGCGCCCGCGTCCAAAGTCATCACGCTGCAACACATTTGCCGTACGCGCTGCGGCGGCTTGCTCATACGCCTTGTTAATCTCGGCTTGGGCATTGCCGAGCATTTGCCGCGCGTTATCTCTCTGCTTAGCATGACGTTTTTCTATACCGCGCTGCACGTTCCCGGCGGTAAGTCCTACCAATCCGTTATTAAGCCCGCTCTTTTGTGCCATTTTGCTTCCCGCGAACTTGCCCGCTCCTGAGCCTAACGCACTGCTAATCGAGCCGCCGAGTGTTCCACCGTTATTAAAATCGCCACCGTGTCCGAACCAACCGGCGCTGCTGCCAAAACCTTTGAGCGCTTGCTGCGTTTTCGATACAGCTTGACCGATTCTACTACCGGTGTAGGCTTGTCCGCCGATCGCCGTGCCGACGGCGTTTACGGCGCCGCCACCGACAGTACCGGCTACGCTTGCGCCGCCTTTAATAAGACCACCCACACGCTGACCGTTTGCGTTACGATAGCCGAATACGAGCCGACCCGCCGCACGGCCTGCGCCGATCATTGCGGTTGTTCCGCCGAGGAGCGTGCGTGCGGACTGCGCCATTTCGCGGCTTTCCTCGGCGCTGCCGCCGATGAGCCGCGCAAACAGCAGCTGCCCGCCGGATATTGTAAGCGCACCGCCGCAAATAAGGAATATTCGGAACACACTATTGACGAACGCGCTGCCGGCAATCGTGATACCGGATATGTGCGGCACAATGAGCATAAATACACAAATAGCGAACACCGAGCCGTACGCAAGCACCACCTTACTAATTACCGTTTCACGCCACAGCTTGAATTTTACGCCGTCATCGAGCGGGATTGTCCCCGACATAAGCGGCAGCGCAAGGAATAGGATTACAAGGTCGTACAGCCGCTTGACAAGCCCGAGCATTGTGCTGCACAGCGCAATAAGTACAATAATTCCACAAAGGAACGCCAAAACGTAGTTAAACGATCCCACTCGGATTTTGCCGGCACGTAACATGTCGTCCTCGTCTTCGAAGCACGGCAGCAGTGTATATGTATCGAACTCGCCGTATATTGTGTCAGCGGTTTCCATTGAAAAATCGAGCTTGCGCGCGTCCTCGTCAACAAGCCACCCGGACGATACAACGGGCGTGAGTAACGCAATATTCAACGCATAATATTTGCCGTCGGTACCGCGATACGCCTGCGTATATGTCCGTGGGGTTTCTTCATTCGGCGGATTTAACTCTTGCCAAAGCGAAGCATTGGAATCGGCTTCAACCTCTATCCACACCTCGTTGTAGTTGTAGCAAGGAACGCCGTTGGGATTATCCTCATATTTTTCGTCCCATTCGAGCCATTCGCTACCGTTCTCGCCACGCGGCTTGTTAAACTTAGTCAAGCCGTTTTCGGCGTATTTGTTAGAGGGGTACGGTTTAAGTATGTACCATTCTTGTATAAATTTAATACCGTTGTAATCATACAAATAGCTGCCATTTGTAATTTCAGATCCGTCCGCCTTATATGATTTATTTAATCCTTGTGCATTAAAATAATCGAGCGCATAAATATTGTCTACGCTTGCGTCAAAAATAACTTGCGCCACCGTTGTATCGTTGACATTCATTGTCTTATACAGCGCTCCAAGGAACATGTCCGACGCGGTAATGCCGATTACCATAATGGCAGCAAGCGTCAGAGAGATAACGACAGCGCCTACGCCCTGTCCTACGGTTTTCGCGTGACTTTTACGGTCTCCGCCTTTCATATTGACGATAGACTTTACGATTGCGACAATCATACATACGGCTACAACCAAAATCGAGCAAACAACTATACCGAAAAATACTTGGTATAGAACCGTTTGACTCATAAAATATTCGGTAAGCGATACCTCTTGCCCCGCATTGTTTACAAGGTCTATGCCGGCAAGCGATTTAAAAACGCTGAACAGCGTATCGAGTAGTTCGAACAGCCACAGCACAAGTGTCATAAACATTTTTTTAATTAGTAGCCCCATAAAGTAACTCCTTGACTTTAATTGATAGCCGTGTTATACTTAACACGGAAATTTTGAAAGAGGTTTAGAATAATGAAAAAATTGATTGCGTTTGTTGTAGCGATAATGTGCGCGTTTCCTATGTTCGCTTTTGTCGGCTGTACCGACAAAGAACCCGAACAGCGAAAGCTGACCACTGTCGAGCAACAGCTCGTCGGTTATTGGTATTGGTCAGTACATGGCGAAGCCGCCGATGAATACGAATTTAAAGCTGACGGCACGTATAGGTATCTTGGCTATGGTTGGGACGGCACTTTCAAGGCAATAGATAAAGCCGGATATTACGAAATAGAAGTGACAAATAAGCATTATACTCGTATATACTACTACTATCCGTCCGAGGAACCCGATAAACTTTTCCGTGACGCCACCCCCGACAGTGACAAATATTTGTACCGCAGCGGCACCAAAACCTAATAGCAACCCGCAAACCCGATAATATCGGGTTTTCTTTTGCGCAAAAACACTAAAGAAAATGCAATCAAGCGCTTTTTTCGCTGCCATATCGCCGTTTTCCCGTCAATTTGCCGCATATTTCCGCCGTTCGGTTAAATACTCGACCGCGCAATAATGCCGTTAAAACGCAAATAAACGGCTAATTTGACATTTACGGCGGTTTTTCTTTTTGTGCTTTTTCGTCAAGCTCGAACAGCTTGCATGCTTCGTCATCTGTTACGCGCGGCTTGTTAATGCGAGAGTTGCCGCAAAAGCCGCACGGCTTATTGTAATGTGTGTCGCCCGTCGGCAAGAAAAATCTACACTGGCCGCAAGTGTATTTTGTCATGAGTATACTCCTTAAAAATAACCGTACTCGTCTTTTAACCGCTGTATCGCGTCTTTTATAACCCACCATGTGATTGCTACACTTATAATGCAAACCACAATAAAAGCCGGAATTAAAGCCGGATAAAAGCAAGCGAGAATGATCGAAGCGATAAAGTAGCCTATAAATATAAGCGCGCTAAAAAATTCAAAAGCTATGAATATCAAGCCCCTTGTATATTCGGAAAGCTCCCACCGCTCATTGGACGGTTTAATATAAAAATCTTTTTTCCACGCCTTATAACACCGGCGGTATTCTTTGTTTACGTTCGTCATATCAAATTCCTTTTTGTGTTTTTATCTTCCGGCGCCGGAGCTACCGCTGCCACGGTTCCCGCCGCTCCCCGTCGGCTTACCGTTAGGCTTGCCGGCATTTTTGTTCTTGGGCGTAGCGCTCGATTGCAAGGCGTTGGTAGCGGCGGCGACCTCTTTAAACGTCGGAGCTTTGCCGCCCATGCTCTTGAAGTATTCGAGCTGCGCAGCTTGTCCGTTGTAACTCCTGCCGTTGACGTCGCGGAAGCGCGTAATCTTGCCGCTTGCCGAGTACTCGACCTCGGTATGCTCTCCGCTTATCTCGTAAGTTGTTTTACTAACTCGTCCGTCTGGCTGTTTATGTACTTCGGATTTTCTTTTGTTGTAATCGCGCACACCCGCGTCGTAATCGTCGGGAGTAAAGTGATAATAGCTACTTACTTCGTCTGGCGAATAGTATTCGGCTACATAAACATAACCACGCTTATCAGAATGAGATAAAACATTACCGTATTCATCGTGGGTGTAGCTATCGTCATGTGCGCTCAACACTACCTCATTGCCCAAGCCGTATTCGTTGCGCTTAATGCGCCGCGTATTACCATGCTCGTCGCTCTCTTTCCAACTTTCTTTACCTCTATCGCGCGAATCTTCTTTTTTGCGTTCTTTTTCGTGAACGCTTTTGTAAAGCGGCTCATATCGCTCGGCTATATCGTCCCAGTACCGATTTTTGCCGTCATAATACTCACGGCTTTCTTCGTGGTTTTCTTTGTAAAACGTAAGCCCATTAGACCAATACTTATATGTCGTTCTGCCTTGCGCGTCCTTTCGCTCTATGCTTGTTATTGTGCCGCTCTCATTGTACTCGGTAATCTCGCTGCGGCCGTCCGAGAATGTCGCAGCAGTCGAGCGCAAAACAACGTCGCCTTTAAGCGTTTTTGCATACTCAAACGTCTTTTGCCGTCCGTCATCATCAGCGTACGCAAACGGTTTGCCGTCTGAACGTTTAAGCGTATTACCATAGCCGTCGGGCGAAAAATCCAAAATATTTTGTGATAAGGGGTTGACATTATCGTTATAACGGCGTATAATAACATTAGGGTCGTGATTGGCAAGAACCCTGGGCAAGTCTAGCCCAGCACTTACTGCCAAATCACGGCTCTTTTTTTCGTTGTAATAAAGCAAGCCGTTGTTAGACCCATTAGCTTTAATCGAACGCTCCAAGAAATCTGCAAAGTCTTCCCTACCATAAACACTTGCAAGCTTGTCATATGTAACAACCTCGCCGTCAACAATACCACGCTTGCCCTCATCTCTAAGTGCGATTATAATAGGACGGTCTTTTTTATCTTTGCAGTCAGTCACAAGCACAATGCTGTCGTTGGAGTGCGTAAGCGATGAAAGTATCATTGCCGGATTATTTATGTGATGCGGTAAATTATCCACAAAGTCTATCGGTAGATCATGGTGGCGCACACCGCTCGGCGCCGTTTCCTCCGGCGCAAGACAACGACGCAATTTCTTTTGTTCCATTACTATTTTTTTGCCCGAAAATCCAACTTGTTGAATTAGCTCCGGTGTATCGCAAACAGGCACGTTATATCTTTCGGGATACTCGCCCGCCATAACCTGCGCAACGCGATATTTAAATGTGTTTTCCATTCTGACCGCCTTACATAGTTAGAAACGACACTGCGTACGAATACTCTTGGCGCCAATCGACAAGCATATCGATAACGAGCGGTGTTCCCGTCGCCACTGCAAATATTACGATAATTCCAATAACGTAGGAAACAATGGCTGCCTTAGACAAGCGTCGTTTTTGCTCGTCCGCACCAGACTTTAAATACAAAATACCGAGGACAATTCCCCATATAGCACACACAGTGCCGGCTATACTAAGACAAAAAGTCCAAATGTTGTCGAGCAGCCAATTAGTGGCGTCCGACAGCATTCCCAAGCCGTCGGCGGATATAAAAGGCATAGCGATAGAAAATAAGTTGTTCATAGAAAAATTACTCCTTAAAATTGATTTGTCGGCGGTTTTACGTCGCGCCGCGACAGCAAAACGTCGTTTTGACGTTCTCAGTCAGAATTTTTTGCAAGCTCGTCCACTTTTTCGAGCAAAAGTTTACGTGGTTCCAAATGGAAACGTCTACGGCGGGCGTATGCGCTTTTTCTTTGTGTTTTTCATACTGCACCTCATTTCATGCGCGGTTTACGACGCGCGCGAATTATAAGTATTAGAATGACAACCAAGACGATTGCGCCAACAACGATAGCGATAATCGCCCAAGTGTTCAGCCTGTACGGTATATTGAATTTGTACACGGCGCTATTGCCAAGCTCGTCGGTGACGGTAAGGACATAATCGCCCGGCTCGTCGAGCGTAAGCCCGACGCGGCAATTTCTTTCTTTGCCGTCAAATTTAAGCGTGAACGTTACGTTCTCTTTATCGACAGCCGCTATTTTAACGGCACTACCGTCCCTTGTAAGAGTAACGACGGGCGGGGTGTTATCCACCTCGAGCATGAGTTCGTACGGAACGCCGCCGCAATCGAGCGTAACAACATACGCCCCGGTATCGATTAAATCGAGCGCGGCGGGATTAGTGACGGCAACACTTATGCCGTCTTTTGTTACTGCGGTTACGCGCGTGCCGTTCGGAAGCTGTTGGGACACGGACTGCATCCGCATTGACAGTATGGTGAAAACACAAGAAACGGTGTTGCCAAGCTCGTCCGTCAAAGTAAGCTCATACTCGCCCTGCGCCGCGAACCGCGTCGCCGTATCTATTAGCTCACCGTTGAGTTTAACGGTAACAATCAAAGGCTCCGCCGTATCGAGCGTCACCGGCTCTATCGTTACGGCGCCATTGGGAACGGACAGCGTGTAATCGACGGAAAGGTCTATCGAAAACGTCACGGTTGCAATATTGCCGGCATAGTCCGACGCCGTTATGTAATACACGCCGGCAGCCGAGAACACTTCACCGTCAGCCACGTTGCGAAGCTTGTTGCCCTTGACGTCGGTTAGATACAAGTAGTTGTAATCGTCAGCAATCACGACGACGTCGTTTTTGACCGCCTTGCCGCTTTCCGCACCGTCAAGCTCGAGCGTGGGCGGCGTAAAGTCAAGGACAAGCACGAGCTTGACCGTGTTGCGGTAGTTATCGGTAATCGTAATATCGTAACGCCCGGATTGGGTAAACGTGCCGCCGTTCTCTATTGTGTACTCATCAACATTTACGACGTCGAATACTTGCGTTGGCTCGTTTATATTTAGTTGCAGCTGACTGTTTGCATAAAGCACACCGTCTACGGTGTTATATTTCCCGATCAATGTGTAATCAACGGCGTTGTCCAACAATACGGTAAATTCAAGTTCATTGCCAACGTCGTCCTTGATTGTGAAATAGTACAACGTGCCTTGTGACAGCACGGCATTCATATTGTACTTTTCGGGCGCAAAGCTACCGCCGCGCGCTGTGTAATACCGCACCGTAACGCCTGCTTCTTGCCACTTAATCGAGAACGATTTGTTGGTCGCGCCGTCGGGTTCGATGACGTTGCCGTCGCTGTCGGTAATCTCGAATGCTGGCAATACGGTATCTATCTCGAACGTGTATTCAACAAACAAGGATAAATCTTGCGCGTTATGCAAAAACACAAGATATTCGAACGACGTCGTTTCGTCGGCGGTAATGTTGTACGTCGTTTGCGCCGAGCCGGATTGAACGGTGTACCCGCTAAACGCGCGCCGCTCACCGTTGGGGTGCAGCGTGTAAAACTCCGCGACGTCGCCGCTGTCGAACGTGAACGATACGTTCTTATTTGTGCGCCCACCGTCCTTTACGCCGACAAGCTTGCCGCTCGGCAAACCTTTAAGAAAAAATATAGGCATAAGCTCCACCGTGCGGCGGTAGTTATCCGTTACGGTCGCACCGTACTTGCCGCCGATCGTGAGCGTGTAGGACAATGTAGCGGCATTAACGGGCGTGCCGGCGCCGTCGGTATCGAGCATAGTCTTGGTACCGTCATACTCGATTTTATAAAGCGTTATGCCGGTGATGACGTTGTAGCGGTCGGGCGTTACAAAAGAAATTTTACAATCGAGCTTGTCCGCCGCAAGGCTGCTGTGCGACATGCTCGGCGCGGCGCCCGCAATATACACGTCGAATACAAGAGCATTCAGCGAACGATCGTACACCGTCACTGTATATTTGCCGCTTGAATATTCTTCCGAGCCAAGCATAGGCAGCTCGTCGGACTGTGTAAAGTATTGAACGGTGCTGCCTTTTTCAAGCTTGAGCGTGACAAATGTATCTATGTTATCCAATACAGCTTCGAAGCCGAGCGAGATAAAATACAGCGTTTCATTTTGCACGTAATCGTAATCGAGAACGAAATCCGTGACACTATCCCCCAACACGGCATGGACGCGCGCCGTCGGTAGCTCGGCGTCGGAATAAATCAAATACTGCTCGACATTGCCCGCAGCGTCGCGCTCGGTAATCAGATAAAAGCCTTGACGGTATTCGACGGCAGCACTCAATAGAGTGGTGTTGCCGGGAATTAAAAATTCGTTTTGTGTTTTTTCTTCTTCAAAGTCGCCGAGATAACGCGCCGTAACGGTATACGGCATTTCGGATATATACGGCAAGCTCGGCAGCTTCCACACTGTCGATGAGCGCGCATAGTAGCGCGGCAAGTCTTTCATGCCCAAAAGGTAATCGGGTAGCAGCGGACTATTGCGCGTAAGACTTTCCGGCTCGGTATAAAACCTATCGTTACCGTTGACGGTAGCCGTCTGACGTGCGGATATGTAGCCTTTCGCATATTTCTCTACGACAACCGAAAGCGTAATATCATCGTCGTACTTTTGCGCTATGCTCTCATTGCTTGCCGATACATACATAAACCCGCCTTGCACGGGCGTTACGCGAAACTCCCGCTCTTTCTGCACGGCAAATTCAAGCGCTTTGTCGTAGCTCTCAAATGAGTACCGCCCGGCGACGTCGTTTCCGGACGTCGTAAAAATCCGCGCCGGCAGCGTTACAGTGTACCAAGCATTGAGCTTGTAAGTATCGCGTATCGAAGCGCGGTTGCCGAACGTATCGGTGCAGTAAAGCGTAGCGGTCGCGGACGTCACGTTGCCGGCTTTGTCGGTAACACGGAATAGATAGGCGCCGTTTTCGGAACGCGGAGCAAAATCGTATTGAATAAACTGCCCGTTTTCGTACAGCTCGATTTTATCTACTCCGCTTAGCGCGTCCGATCCTATGGCCGTGAACAGCGCATTAGTGTATCGATCAAAGGCGATTCCGTTTGCGGAGAACGCAAGCGACGGCGCCGTCTTGTCTATTATAACGTTCGCTTGGGCGCTGTTGCCGGCACGGTCGGTAGCGATAAAGCTGTAAGTACCCTCGGCAGTAAACGTGCTGCCCGACGAATACGGTGCGTTGTTTATCGACGGCGCAAGCGCTTCGTCCGTAGACACAAAAGAATACACAACGGACACGGGGCTTTCGTACCGTTCGACGTTCCAAACAACCGACGAGCTGCCGCGCGTTATTTGCGACGTGCCGGTTGTGCCGTCCATAAATGCAAGTGTAGGCGCTTTGTTATCCACAACAAGCTTTATGCTCGATTTATTGCCGACTTTATCGGTCGCAGTAACGGTGTACTCGCCGTCATCGGTCAGCTCCATTCCCGAAGTATATGCTATATTGCTTTTCGTTCCGTTGGCTCCGACGTACGAATACGTCGCAGTCACCTCGCTTTCCCATTGTTCACGCGAGAACGTGACGGTGCCGGCGCTACTCCCATATTCAAACGAACGTGTAAGCTCCGGTGCCACGTTGTCTATAAACAGCGTCACGCTCGAACTGTTGCCGGCTTTATCGATTGCAGTAACCGTGTACTTGCCCTCTGCGTATAAACGCATACCGCTCGAATAGCTAAGCGCTGTGCTTGTTCCACTCGACGTTGTGTGCGTGTATGTCGCCGTTATAGGACTTTCGGCGTCCGATGAGCTGTAACTTGCATACACGCTCGATTTTGAATATTGCTCACTCGTAATAGTTGGCGCCGAGCGGTCTACAACGACGGTGCAGCTACTGCTATTCCCGGCGACGTCGGTTACGGTTATGACATACCTACCCTCTTTGGTTAGCTTGTCACCGTTCTTGTAATACTCTGCCGGCATTGTTACTATGCGCTTTGTCGCGCTGTCGTAATACGAATATACGTATGTAGCCGTTTGATTGATAGCGCTTTCGTTCGCTGTCGCCGTCGGATAAGGTAAGACATACGCAGTTTCTTTTGTGTATTTTATTAAGGCTTTGCCTTGTACGTCATAAAAGTCATTAGCAAAACGTGGCGGTGTTCGATCTACAATAAAATCGGCAGACGTCGAAGTATTTCCAACTGCGTCGGTCGCTATGATCTTGTACTTACCGTCCGCCGTGAGTTTTGTGCCGCTCACATATTCGCCTTGATCGACGCCGTTTTTAGTATAAGTGGCATAGTAGAACGCACTGTCGCTTATTGTCGCATAGGCGTCCGTCTTGGAAATTAAATCGGAAGTGGTTATTTTCGGCGCCACTGCATCTGACGTCGTTGAAAATTCAATACTAAATTGCTCATGCTGACACGGCGCACGATTAGCGTAGGCTATCATTGCCGTGTCATCAAAAGTTGTTTCACAATTCGACGGCAACCGCATTGCACCTATGTAATAATCAAAAGAAAGTTTTTGCTTTCCGCTGTCCGATTTGAAAACGTCTAAACTTCTGCTGCCGGTTTTAGGATTTATACCAAGAGGTTTCGTCGCCATATTGTGATTTTTAATATCCAAAAGCACTTTATCGTAAACCTTTTCTCCGACATTTGCCGGGCGACTATCGATAAAAGGATTTTGCCACGGCTTGCCGGCAAGTGATATTCGTGGTGAAGATTTATCACAAGATATTTGTTTGACCGGCAAGTTCACAAGACCTTCATAAACCACTGACCATACCGTCTCATCGCCGGCACATAGAAACGTGTACATATTCTCGCTTTCCGGCATATCGTGTATATCTATCCAAATCTCATAACAATCCAACGCCGAGGAACCGTTCTTTCTAAGTGGATATTTTGCCGGATCGTAATACCATTTTCCGTCTACGGCGTCCGACTTACGAACATTCCACTTATATTGCGCGTTATAAAATGTGATATATATATCATACCATTGGCGAACCTTGATATTAAACGTGATACTTTTCGCTTGCACAACTTCATCTTCACTGCCCTTACTTCTTAGCCCCTCGTTGCCACCCGGTGTCGTAAACGTCATTTGTTTATTTATATCCGGGATTTGCAAATACAGCCTGTCCGTAGTTGTCCATGTCGGATCGGACGCCTTGGTTTCCGCATACGCAATAGCCGGCGCATGCATAAAAACACAAAAAAAGATTACAAGCGCAACCGTCGCTATTACAGCGACCAAAAGCGTAATTCGTATAATGCGAGATTTAGTCATTGTCGTCATCTTCGTAATCTCCTTGTTCTTGAATATCGAGCGGCGACTTTGCCGCAAGTTGCTGTATTATGTTTTTGAGCTTGGCGCACTCAGCGCATAGCCAACGTTTATTCGTCAGCCTGGCGTATCCCATGGCAGCGATACAAGCGTCAATAATCCCGTCGGTATTGTGGTCAAAAAATGCGGATTCAATGTCTATGCCGAGTTTTTGCGGAACTTTGCTTTTTATGCTCAGCATAAGCGGCATAAGCCGTTCATCTGCACCCGCCATTGGATCGAACGCCGGCGGCTCTATTGGAATGTCTTGCAATTCCTCGACCGTGCGCAGTGCTTCGGCGTGTTGCTGTGCGGCGAACTCCGCACTCCGCGCTATGTACACGCTGCGCGACGCAAAGTTGTAATAGTGCGCCCGCTCATCGAACACTTGCGGCTCCACGTCATTTTCGGGTACATCGTCAATAGGCTTATATATTTTTTTACGCTTAAATACCGGCTCGTACTTGGCATTTATGGGTTTCTTGCCGAACATTAGAACGATAGCGTTGCCCATTCTATCCGGCGGGCTATTAAGGTGTTCAAGCTCGGACGGATAGATAAGCGGCACACTTTCAGCACTTGTATTGACATTGAAATGTGCTGTATCGCTACCGTCACCAAAAGATATACGGCGTTGCTTGGTTTTGCCGCAAAGCTCTGAAACCTCTTTTATAGTCGTGTTGTCATTACTGCCAATAAAGATTTTTATATTGCTATTATCTCGTATAATCGCTGCTTCATCTTTTCCATAAATCACGTCGAGCTGTGCAAAGCTCTGTATAATCGGCAACATAAAAATCTTGCGACTTGCACCAACCGCCATGATTTTGCGAATATTCGGAAATTTGGGCAAATTGCCGAACTCGTCCATAATAAAGTACACGTTTCTTTTAAGCTCTTCGTCTTTGGTTTCTTTGTTGCGGTAATTCCGACGTGCTTTTTCAACGAGTATCTTGTACATTTGTGTAATTAACAGTGTAACCAAAAAATGTCTATTTTCTTTTTCGTCCGGGATTTTTATAAATAGTGCAGTCGGTTGTTCGTCGAACTTCCCAATGTCAATGTCATTCCAAGACGTAAGACACCGAATGCCACTATCCGTAAAACCCACAATATAATTTTGCGCAGTAGAAAGATATGACGTTAACTGTTTTTCTTGCGATGACAACACCGTACCGGCTAATCCTGCGGCTTTACTGAACTCATCACGTCCGGCAGACAAAAAATCAGATAGGATAGGCACCTTTTCTTCCGTACCGTAATCAATAACGTTCTTATACAGCGTGTGAAGATTAAACCTTTTCTCTTCACACTCTCCGGCATACAAATCTTCCCACATGGCAATGGCAAGCGCCAATATGAAATTGCGCGCGCCTTGTTCCCACACAGGCTCTTGTTGCGACGTAATCGGGCAAATCGTGTAAATAATATCTTGCAAATCAACAAAAATCTCGTCTTGCAGCTCTTGAATAAACACCCTACGTGCGTTTTCCGCTTGCGCAAGCTTCTTAAACACTTTACCGCCAAACACGTACTTGCCAAGACTTTTGTTAATCGTGTCAGCTTGCGCAAACGTATCGTGAACAACGCCGTTGATATCGATATACTTACCGCTTTTTTGGACAGTAACGGTTGAAAGCTCGGCAGCTTCCGCTTGTTTAATTTGCCGCGTTTTTTCTATGACCGCAGCGAAAGGGTTCCACCTCGCCGAACGGTATGGGTCTGCAATATCCAATACAAGTACGTTATATCCTTTTGCTTTGAGTGTGGCCGCGTGTTTACGGAACAATTCGCCTTTGGGGTCAGTTATAATCATGCTTGGCTTGGTTTTTGTCCTACACAGTATTTGTATAACGGGGTCTACAAAGCCTGTTGTCTTGCCGCTGCGGGTTGTTCCTATGTTCAAAGTGTGAATAGCTTTCGCAAGCACGACCGTTATGTTTCTGCCCTGCTTGGCCGCATACACTGGCACACCGTCCGCGACGTCGCCAAGCTTGCTGTATGACGTGATTGTCATGTCCGAGCTTTGCCTAACTTCGGCGTCAGTTAGCCAATCCGAGTTTTCGATATCGTTTATTTTAAGCACACGATTACCACTACGCATTTCGCGCGCGACGAACATAACAATAACCCCGCCGACAATGCATAGAAAAATTATCCACACGCGATAGTCGGCAAGTCCGGCGCCCAACGCCCCAAAAAACTCAAACTGCTTCCCTTGTGTCATCAACCCGATAACCACGGCGATTGCAATCCACCCGACGAGCGACAATACGAGTATAAGCCCAACAATCGTACCGATTGGCAACCGTTTCTTTGTGCCTCTGCCTTTTTTGCTCATTTGCTAACTCCTATTCCTTTTACTGTCTTGGGTGCCCGTGACGCGCGCAAATTCAATATCGCGCTCCGCTTTGGCGAGTTCGCGTCGAAAATCCGCTTGAACACTTTTGGTTCCGCCATTCACAATGCGAATGGCGTTCTGAATAACTTTCGCGCCGTGCGCGCGCCGGCGACGTGCAGCGGCTTTATGTTGCTTGCACGTCTTGGGTTCGCCGCGCGTACCGAGTTTAGATTTCGGGTTGCTTCGATACTGCTTTATCATTCCGAGAACGACGTTGCCAAGCCGCGATTTATATTCCTCGGTAAGCCGCTTTACATACTGGCTTTTTGTTCCCGTTTCGGAAAGCACTGTGCCACGTCGTGCTATCTCGGATAACGTCTTTTTGTGCGCGTCCATTCCGTTCGGACTTTTGCGTAGCAACATTTGCACCACGCTGTCTATATCCTTACGGTAAGGTTCGATATTCTCTGAGTTGTATTGCAATCGTCCATGTTGGGGCAACTTGTCCGCAAGTGCGCTAAGCGCTATAAACAAGTCTTTATCAGTTGGAACACCTCGTAGTGCTTGAACAACTGCGTCGCGGTACTTGCTTAAATCGCGCTTGTGTTCATCGAGATAAGCAGTTGCCGACATACGGTATTCGGTTATTGCTTGCTTGCTTATTTTGCCTTTTTCCCTATAACGAAGCGCCCCGTTTTTATCAAGATATTTTGGCGAACGTTCGTAAAACGTAAAATGTACGTGTTTGTTTTCTGTGTTTTCATGCATAGCTGCAAGCAGCGCAATATTGTTAGGGTCAAAGCCGGCGTTTCGCAAGAAGCCGCCAAACGTCTGACTAACAAGCCTTTCCATATCCTCATAGCCTACAAGCTTTGACTGCCACGTCGGAAGCGACAACACGCCGTGCCAAATAATGCCGGGCGTTTTCCGCGCGCCGTCTATCCACTCTTTTAACTCGCGATCGGTTATCGAGCCGTTAAGATTAAAAGCGCCGAGCGAGTTAAACCGTGTCATATACTCGTCAATACGGCGCGCCTCGCTCTTGTCCGGCAAACGATTGGATAAATCTATCTCAAGCCGTGCCGCAGCTTGCTCACGCAAAAGCTCATCGTCCGGACGATCAACTTTCTCGCCGTCGGCTATATAGTGAGCAACGTCGATTTCACCTTGGGCGGAATTACAAGAATAAAACCGGCGATTACTTGCCCATGTCGCCTTTTGCTTCGAAGTTAATTTCTCACCCGGCGACGGCGGTGTGAACGCTATATTAAAAACTACGGCGTCTGCACTTTGCACTATTCGTCACTCCTTTTTCGCGTTTCGATTAAGTCTTCTTTAATTTTTGCGACAAGCTCCGGCAAATCGCAAAGCGAACCGTCGCGCAGCGATTCTGCGTTGACAGCGTTGCCGTCTGCTTGTGTAATCTGTGCATTAAATAATCCGGCAAGCATTGTTTCGAGTACGTTCATCTCAATAAATAAATCATCGATAACGCGGCGCACCTCTTTTAGCTCCCGCCCAACGCTTGGGGAATGTGACTTTTGCTCATGCGACTGCTGTACGTCTTTGTTGAATATTCGAGCATAGAGAATAGTAACACCTATATTAAGCGCGTCGTTAAGTACAAGATTACGATTTTGGAACTTTTCAGCAAGCTCATTCAAAAGCTGCAACGTGTCATCATTGTGGACGATAACCGAAAAACGCGTTGCTTTTTTATTAAACTTGTTGCTCATGGCAGTTACTCCTTATGTCATTAGCGCGAAGCGCTTTTGAGCCGCAAGGCTCATCTCAGCGGAAGTCGGTTTCCGACTTGCCGCAATTCGGCGGTAGCACACTCACTCACACTTTTAACGTCGCTAATCACACTCAATTTTGCTTTCATTATATAGCGACGGCAAAAAGGTCGTTGAGTGTGCCCCGCTCTTATCCTGCTTCTTTGAAAAGCTTGCTTTTCAAATGAGTTGCACAAGCCTACTGTGTGGTAAAAAGGCGCGCCAGCGCCGAAAGGCCTTGTGTCGTTGCTCCGTTGCCGCAAGGCAACGCGCTCACATGCCGCTTGGGGGCTCGCCGCCGCGCTGGCGCGCGAATTGTAAGGTCGGATTTATGGCCGCCGCGAGCTGACGCTCGCGGAACCGCTGCGCGGCGAAAACACAAAAGAAAGGCGTCGACGTCAGAACGGCAAATCGTCGTTATTAACCGGCTCTAAGTCGGATATACCGCCGTCAGGCGGCGACGGCTCGGCGTCCGACGATTTGGAATTAGCGGGCTTAGGCGTTAAAAACTCAATCTCGTCCGCCACCACGTCGAACGACGTGCGTTTTATGCCGTCACGATCCTCATACTGTCGGCGCTGCACTGAGCCGTGTACGCCAACCTTGCTGCCTTTAAAAAGATACTTAGCGCAGCGCTCGGCAAGTCCGCGCCACACTACAATATCGAAATAGTCGGCAACGCGCTCGCCGGCGCTGTTGGTGAACGGACGGTTGACGGCAATATTGAATCGCGTAAAGTTCACGCCGCCGGCGGTCGCTCCGCACTCGGGATCTTTCGTCAGATTACCGATGAGAATAATTTTGTTCATGATTACTCCTTATGACTTGAATTTTTGGATTGTCGCCGCGCTGCGCGCGGATTGAAAGGTTAGATTTAAGTAATTGCGCCTGCCGGCGTGAAAACACAAAAGGAAAGTATCACCGCCCGGAACTGCCACGCCCGCCGCTACCATTTCCGCCCGGCTTACCGTTATTCTTTTTTGTGTTTTTTGCTTCGGATTTCGGCGCGTATGCGCGTGGATCGATTTGTTTTGAAAGTGTTGTACACGCTTTTTCCGCAGTCCGACGCACGTACGCGTCGCCTTTTTCCGGACGATACAGCCCACTTGCTCGAAAACACCGCTCTACTTGCGCTGCGTCGCCGCCGCTGAAAAATGCAAGCATATTGCATAGCTTAAAGTCGCTCACCGAATGATCGCCGGCAACGTCCTCGCCGCGCCACAGTGCGTCGAACTCATACCCGCGCTTACTTGCACGGATTTTTTCGATAAGCGCATTGTCGCTCATACCGAGCGGGGTGCCGGGCGCACTATACTGTTGTAATTTGTTTAGATTGCTTTTGAGTAGATTTGTGAGCTCGACGCTCGGCGGCGCTATCTCTTTCGGGGCGTTCTCGTAAAGATTTCCCGTCATAGATATAAACCGCGCGGCGTCGTATGCTTCAAGGTCAAGCTTTATATTGCGGTTTTGGTGTCCGCTCGGGCGCTCACCGGTGTAAAAGATATGTAGCCCATGTCCGGACACGCTGCGCTCGACATAAGTGCCTTGCGCAGCGCTTATATACTTTTGCGCAAGCTCGCTCGGCTTGCCATTCTCATCAAGGTGGTGGTCGAGGTCAACACAAGTCATTCCGCTCCCGCTCATCGCAAAAGAAAGCCCCTCAAGCTTGTATTTCTTTGCTAACGCTACGGCTTTATCAAAGGTACTCCACGTATTGGGGTCTGTGGGGTCTGCCCATTTTAGATAATCACTACTACTTACAGGGCGCGGTTGATTGGGAGTTAGCATAGTCTTTTTCAGCTTATACTCCTGCTTTTTTTCGTCGAATACAAGGTGCGTTCGAAACGCTACCCAATTAGGCAACGCTTTCATCGCGTCCGGAATATTGTCGAGATTGGTCTTGAACGTCGCCGCCGGCGCGGGTTGCTGCTTTGTCGGTTGCGCTTTTTCTTTTTGTGTTTTTTCTGTTTGGTTGCCGGCACGCGCACGTTCGAGGTGGGTTTCCGGCATTTCAGTATTATCAAGCCAATCGTTATATACGGCGCCATAATCCACATTGAGAACGTCAGCAAGCCCACGAAATACTCGTTCGCGTACCACGCTGTCGGCGCTGCCGCCGAGTGTAGCATAAATGTCCTTACCGTCAAGAATTGTGCGCCGCACGTCATCGAACGTAACACTATCGCTCAAAGTGCTTGCAATCTCATCAGACGGAAACGTGCGCACATACCATTTTTTGACACTCGATTGCAATGTTTCTTTTTGTGTTTTCTCTTGCGTTTGCACGCGTTGGCGCTCGTAATCGCAAATAAAATCGGTTGCTTTCGACGCGTCGAACGCCGCGTCGATGAGAGTTTGCGGATTATCCCTTATATCCTTTGCCCAACTGCGCACGTACTCGGCGCTGTTTTCAATCACGCGCTCGGAATGATTAAGCCCAAGCTCGGCAGCAATCAATACACTCGCCATTTCCGCGACAAGCTCCTCGCGCGCGTATGCCTTGCTTCCGAACGTGCCGCCTTGTCGGTTAAGTCGTGAGCTATGACCGGTGCTGTGCGCCATTTCATGCAGCGCCGTATTGTAGAAAAATTCATCGGACTTGAACGAGCTGCGGTCAGTCAAGTGAATTTCGTCGGTTGCCGGACGATAAAAGTTGCGACCGTTTCCGTCATAAAAGATAGGCGCTTGACTATCTGCAATTACGCGCTCGATACGCTCGTTACGCGCCGATATATCCGCCGGTGTTAGTTCGGGCGCTCGATACGGCTCAATGCCTATGACGTCGCTTGCATTAAAAACATGGTAAGTAGCCGCAAATGTCTGCAAGTTTTCTTTTTTGAAAGCTTGCCGCTCCTCGAACGTCATATCTTTGATTTCCTCTTTGATAGCCGCAAGGTCGGCGTCCTTTTTCGTGCGTTTGTCGATTATCTTGTACAACTCTATGGGCACGCCCCGCGCACCTTTCTTGACGGTATAGCCGTTATCCTTTGCTTGGTTGAACGTAATCCAACGCGGGTCTTGCTTAAAGGCAAGCACAAGGTTTAACACGTTCATTCCACGATAGCGCGTGCCGCTTATGGGGTTATACGGCTTGGCAAATGTGCCTTGCATGCCATTATCCCACGGCATAGCGCCCTCATCGAGCCGCGAAAGAACACGATCAACAAGCGCTTGCCGCGCTTTGCTTAGTTGCTTTGTTTCGTCGCTCATCACTGCACCTCTCTATAAAAAACCGGAATGCACGGTCGAGTTCTGTCCGGCAAACAGTTTTCAATGTAACAGCCCTTAAACATGGCAAAGTCTTTCGCATTTGCAAGTTCATCAGCTGTTACCGGCTGCCCGAGCCGCTCACATTTCCAAGCTGTAAAGTAATTTTGTTTTGCCGCTTCCGATATTGTGCCGTGATAAATACCACCCCTTTCAAGCCATGCCGTTCTACTCATAACTAACGGCTCTGACATTCGGAGTATCTTATCCTCTGTCCTATGTTTTATCAATGTATCTACTTTCATGACTGCACCTCAAACTCATCGGCAGGCTTGCCGTACGTACCGTCATCGGCGTTGCCAAGAACGTCATCGAGCGAGATTTGTCCGTCGAGCGTTACAGTTTCAGTCGTATTTTCTTTTTGTGTTTTTTTCATCTTAATTTCTCCTTAATAAACAAGCAAATGATAGTATCATTGACATACAAGCATGGGAAAACAATTTAGCAAATTCCGCAACAAATGTTCTCATCTTCCGGCTCCCTGGCGTCGGCTGTTCATGCGCGCCGGCGTTCCGTTCTCGATAAGCTCGACAACGGCGCGCACCTCTTTTGCGTCATACGCAGCGAGTATGCCGTAAAGCTCTGCCGATACTTTATCGAGCCGTTCGGGCGTAAGCCCATTCTTTTGGGCTGTGGTGGTAAAGCTGTCATTTTCCATATTTCGCTCCTTTCGAGTTATTTTTCGGTAGAGCTTTTTTCTCAACGAAAAAAGCCCATTGATAATTGCTGTTACCAATGAGCTTTTATATATTTTCTTAAAAAAGAAAACTCCGTGTCGTCTCCTACCCGACACGGAATTTAACTTGTTGACGTCCATGCTTTGTCGTCTTGCACCCGACATGCTTTTGGAACGTTGGCGGAGCGGGTGGGATTCGAACCCACGAGCCGTTGCCGGCTACCTGATTTCGAGTCAGGCCCGTTATGACCACTTCGATACCGCTCCACAATTCAAACGACAAGCGCGGAGCTTGTCGTTTGATATTTATATGGTCGAAGTGGCGAGACTCGAACTCGCGGCCTCATGGTCCCTAACCATGCGCGCTACCAACTGCGCTACACCTCGACAACGGATAACGGACTTCGGGTCGTTGCCGTTTCCGTTTTGGAGCGGAAAACGGGAATCGAACCCGCAACCTTCAGCTTGGGAAGCTACTGCTCTACCATTGAGCCATTTCCGCATCCTTTTCGACTGTGATTATACCATTATTTATTCACTTTGTCAAACCCTTTTGGCGTTATTTTGAAATTTAGTTCATTTAGGATAATATCTATCACTAACGCGCAATTTAATCCATAAATTTGCTAAGCAACCGCTTACCGTTTTTGTACGCGCTTTCCACTTCGGCATACAAACTGCCGTAAAACTCTTTTGCCGCGCTTTTGCGTTCCGCCGCCAAGAGCCATCCCCTTTCGGTATAAAATTTATCGTAAAGATTTTTCAGCTTGAAATTGTATTCTTGAAAAAACGACGGGCTTGTATCGCCTTCACCGTTTGACGGCATACCGTCCTCACCAATCGAATATAGAGGTTCGCCCACACCGCTCTTGTACATTAACGTTCTCGCAACGCCCATTGCGCCAGTCACGTCCAGTTTATCCGCATCGAACAAAATTTTGGCCTCCACACTTTCAGGCGGACGGATTTTTCTAAACCTATGCGTAACGATACAGCTTTTGACATGTTCCGCAAACTCCGACGAAAAGCCGTTGTCCGTCAAAAACTTGTACGCCTTATCCCCGCCCACTTCGGCGTGGTCAAACTTTGGATTTTTGAACTGCTCATCCCTCCCGATATCGTGCAGCAAGCACGCGGTGATAAGCACGTCGTAATCAACGTCGCTTTCAGCTTGCGCTATTTGTAGCGCGTTATACAGCACTCTATAAATATGCTCCTTGTCGTGCGCTGCGTCGCGCATACAACTAAGCATATAATTTTCTATCAATATATAAGTTTGCTTATTCATTTTAAAGCTTGTCCTTTATAATTTATGTTTGCCAACCGCGCTTGCTTGCACAAATCCTTTGTTTGTATTTTGTATTGCTTTCCGTCTTTAACCGTATAGGTTCCGCATTGCCTAAACTCGAAATCGACGTTTTTTATTATACATTGCTCTCGAATATCCAACGCCCAGTCGTAATTGAACACCCGCGCATTTATATCCGATTCACCGCCTACTACAACCAACTCGATACCGTCGAGATACTTTTCGATATCTATTTTTTCCAACAACGGCTGTGCGGTTATGCACTTGTGCTTTATAGGCAGGTCTTTGAATATAGACAATTTATAATCGGCGTTTTTTAATTTTTCTATCGGCTTTTCAAAGTCTTTGGTCTTGACTATTTCGTTGGTATTTATATTTCTTTTTGCGTCGCCTTTATAAATATAGCAATGCAAACAGCCGTCGCTACACTTTTTGCATCCTCTTCACGGATCCCACCTTGCCATAATTATTTTACAGCTTATCCGTCAGCTCGAATACGGCGGCGATAGTGTCGTCCATGTCGTAATATTTATAGCCCGCAAGTCGTCCGCCGAAAAGCATGTTTTTCGTCTTTTGGGCTTTTTCGGCATACTTTTTGTACAATTCGGAATTGACCTCGTCGTTGATCGGGTAGTACGGATCGCCGCCCTTTTGGTAGCCCGCGGGGTACTCCCTTGTTATAACCGTCTTGCTCGACTTTTGCGTTCTGTCGAAATGCTTATGCTCTATTATCCGTGTGTACGGCGTTTCGTAATCGGTAAAGTTGAACACGGCGTTGCCTTGGTAGTCTTCCGTATCCAACACTTCGGTTTCGAACCGCAACGACCGATACTCAAGCTCGCCGTACTCGTAGTCGAAAAACTTGTCGATAGGTCCGGTATACAGCGTTGTCTTTGCCATACTGTCGAACTTAGCTCTATCCGAAAAGTAATCGACGCAGAGCATAACGTCCACGCCGCTAAGCATTTTGTTTACCATTTGCGAATACCCGCCGAGCGGAATGCCTTGGTATCTGTCGTTGAAATAATTGTTGTCGTACACGAACCTCAACGGCACCCTGCCTATTATGAACGCGGGCAAGTACTTGCAGTCCCGCCCCCACTGCTTTTCGGTATAGCCTTTGATAAGCGTTTTGTAAACGTCCTCGCCGGCCGACATAAGCGCCTTTTCCTCCAGGTTTTGCGGCTCGCCGTCGACCGCCGCGGCAATGCGCTGGGCGTCGATAATGGCGTGTGCTTCGGCGGGAGTTTTGCAACCCCAAAGCTGGTAGAACGTGTGCATATTAAACGGCAAGTTGTACAGCTTGCCCTTGTAGTTAGCTATCGGGCTGTTGACGAAGTTGTTGAACTCGGCAAACCGATTGACGTACGCCCACACGCGCTTATCATCGGTGTGGAAAATATGCGCTCCGAATTTGTGCACGGTAATGCCCTCAACTTGCTCGGTGGCGATATTACCGCCGACGGCGTCGCGCTTTTCCACGACCAAGCATTTTTTGCCGCGCTCGGTCATTATTTGAGCAAAAGCGGCGCCGAACAAGCCGGCGCCGACAATCAAGTAATCGTACTTAGGTTTCATATTACCTCTACGCGCTATAATCTATCTATTCGTTTGAAACTTCTTCCGTCGCGGGCGGCGCGTCGCCGGCATCTGGCGAAGCAGTAGCAACGCTAACCTTGGACGCATTGCGCTTAACTTGCTTCCACTTGGGTTTTTTGAACACGCCGATGGTTATAGCCGCGGCGTAGATAATCATAAACAGCGGGAACAGCAGTATCGTGGGTATAAGCTTCCTAATAGGCGCCTTGATACGTTTACGTTCGAGCACGACCGCGAGCAGAGCTTGGAGAATGAAAGCCGTAACGAATGCGAACGCCAATGCGTAGCCTATGGTAGTGAGATACTTCCAGAACATCTCTTGACCCGTGCCGAGGTCGTAATAGTGCACGCCGTTTTTGAACAGCATAATGCCGTAGAACAGCATTATGTATATATAGTATATGGGCAACCAAATGCACATAAGCACGCAGATGGGTATGAACATGAGCGTCATGAACATATCGAGGTACGTCCACTTCCATCTGACGAAGAATAAGAAGAACGACTTAATGCCTTGGGTCCAGAACAAGTTGTGAATGGCGCGCGCCATACGCATGTACTTGGCAAAGGTGTCCTTGATAGTAGCGGGCTGGTCCTCGTACACGATTGCGTCCTTAACGTACATCGTTTTGATTTTGTCTTGGTTGAGCCGACGCATGGTGAACTCGGAATCGTCGGACGAGCTAAGGCAGTCCCAGCCGTGCTTTTCGATAATTTCCGCCGCGAACATCATGCCAGCGCCGCCGAGCATGGTGCCTTGACCTATAACCGAACGAAAGTGGCTGGCGAACCGGCAGTCGCGGATATACCACAAACCGGATATGCCCGCAACGATGTTTTGGTCGATATTCTTGGAGTTGGAATAGCCGCGCGCGCACTTTACGCCATAGTCGAACGCGTCGTTCATGCGCGAAATATAATCGGGTTCCATGAGGTTGTCCGCGTCGAATTTGATAAACGCCTCGTACTCGCCCTTATGCTCCTCCATGATTTTTTCAAACAGATACTTAAGCGCGTACCCCGCCTTGTGGTGCTTGGGATCGGGATCGAACCGTTCGTACACTATTGCGCCGGCATTGCGCGCAAGCTCGGCGGTGTTGTCCGTACAGTTGTCGGCAACGACGTAAATATCGAACTTATCGCGCGGGTAGTCGCTGTTTAGCAAGCATTTGATGGTATCGGCAATGACGTCCTTTTCGTTTCTTGCGGGAATGACTATGCCGAATTTGTGCTGAACCTTGGCCTTGGGATAAACCTTAGCCTTGAAAAAGAACAGTAAAATGTACAGTATTTGAATGCCGAATACTACGCCTATAAGCGTCATAAGCACTTGATCGTTTATAATCATTAGTATTTCGTTTATCTTGTCCCACAATTCCATAAAAGCACCAAACGCAGCCGCGCCGAAATATATCATCGACAAACGCCGATTTTTGCACTGCTTCGTTAATTCATTATATATTATTGCTGTTCACTTGTCAAGTACGATAGCGTATTTAATTCGGAATTAGGAATGCGGAATGCTGAATTGTGGCGGCAAAGCCGCATTAAGGTTGCCCCTCATCCACCACTTCGTGGTCCCCCTTCCCCCACGGGGAAGGAAAACTGTGGTACAGCTTGCCTACATGAGCACCTTCCCTTGGGGGAAGGTGTCGGCGAAGCCGACGAATGAGGGCAATTACTCTCAAATCTCAACCTTTTTTATAATTCTGAATTCTTAATTCTTAATTATCAAACTTCTTGCACCATACTCGCCCACCGGTCATATCTTGAAGTAGGAGCATGGGTAACGGTATGACGCTTGGACTTGCCATGATTGTAAAAAACGAAAGCGCGGTGCTTGCGCGCGTGCTCGACGGAATAAAGAACGCCGTCGACGAGATCGTCATAGTAGATACCGGCTCGACCGACGACACGGTGGAAATAGCGCGACGGTACACCGATGAGGTGTATGCCTTCGTCTGGGCGGACGACTTTTCGGCGGCGCGGAATTTTGCGCTTTCCAAGGTTACTGCCGACTACTGGATTTGGCTGGACGCCGACGATATAGTTCCACCGAACACCGCAAACGCGATTGCGCGACTAATGCGCAAAAAGGCGCTTACAGCCGACATAATTATGATGCCGTACGTCGCGGCTGTAGACGAAAACGGCAAGCCGACCTTTGCATACCACCGCGAACGCATACTGCGCAACGTGCCCCGCAACCGCTGGCAAGGCGCGGTGCACGAAGCTGTGGAGCTTAGCGGCATGGTTATCAGTCTTAACGAACCGATTATTCACGCCAAGCCTACCGACAGAACCAACGGCACGCGCAACTTGGATATTTACGAAAAGCTGATTGCGAGCGGGCGAACGCTGTCCCCGCGCGAACGGTACTACTACGGTCGGGAGCTGTTCTACAACGGTCGCACGGCGGACGCGGCGCGGGAGCTTGGCGCGTTCGTGGACGGCGACGGCGGGTTTGCGGCCAACAAGGCCGACGCGTGCCTACTGCTGTCCGACTGCTTTAGCGCGCTTAACGACGAACGGTCGGCAATGCAAGCGGCGCTGTACCGCTTTGCCTTTACCACGCCCGACGGCGAAGGATGTTGTAAGGTGGGCGCGCTGTTTTTCGCGCACGGCGATTACCGCACTGCCGCGCACTGGTATAGGCTTGCTCTGCGCAGTAAGCCAAACGTCAAAAGCGGCGCGTTCGTACAAGCCGATTATTACGGCATAATTCCGCTGATCTGGCTGACAGTATGCTACGACAGACTGGGCGAAACCAAAAAGGCGTACGCCTACCACCGCCGCGCCAAAAAGCTCCGCCCCAACGACAAAAGCGTAATAGCCAACGACGAATACTTTACTGCGAAAGGTTTTAGCGACGTTTAACACACGACATACAACAGATACAACAAACACGAGGAGGTTAATAATATGTTCTTCAACTTTTTCAACAGACCGTGTTGCTGCGATCGCGACGACATGGACTGCGACCAAAACTACGAGTGCGAGTGCTGCAACGATAATTGCCCGCCGCCCCGCCCCACGCAGTGTTGCGTAGGCC
>JAIDCZ010000029.1 GCA_029055565.1 Clostridiales bacterium | reverse complement strand
TATGCCTATTATGAGAATGTCGTTTTTGAAATAGAACACGATGGGCAAAAAATGTATGTTACTTGTAATGCGGCAGGGAACGGTAAAGGTAGTTATGGCGGTAGGACTATTGGAACGATAACAGCGGTTTCGGGAACTGTTATTTATTGGATTTGATTATTTAGTATATTGAGGGTACACTATGAAAGAGTTTTTTCCTCCTAACATGAGTGATTTTTTATCGGATTTTAATAAGCGCCGCAATCAAGAACTACGAGAAATGTTTAAGCGATACATAAAACCCAATTTTATGATTCGCATGAAAGAAGAGATAATTAATTCCATTGAATTTAAAAATATCGTGCCTACTTGTTATCAACTTAAATTTAGCACTATCTCTGGATTTGGTGCTGACGATGTTGATTTTGATATTTGTTCAAATTTGACAATGATAAATTGGTATTTACTGTTACCGATTAAAGACGAAAAAAAGCATGAGTATTACAACGATTCTAATTATATTCAAGATATAAAAGCGCGTACTATTCAACAATGTCAACTAAGACAATTAATACAGAATTTTGAAGAAAGGCACTTTTTATTGGCGCACACACCATTAAACTATTCAATGCACTGCGTGGTCAATTTTCTATTATCTCGTATAAATGATAATTTACAAAGAAATATTCGCTCAACAGTGCCAAATGCGAATTTTAAAATAAATTCACTTATTGTTATGCTGAAAAATATAAAATCTATTTTATTGCTTACGGAAATCGACAACTGCGGAAGTGCCTTTTCGCTTTTACGAGCGTTGATAGAAAGTATATTTATTTATCTTGCAATTTATGATAATGAAAATGCGGCAAATGAATACTACAAATTTATGGAATATAGAAATATATATGAATCTACTGGGCAATACCCACAAGAATTTATAGACATTTTGCCAGACAATGTTCAGCGTCAAAATTACTTAAATTATGGGTGGCTTGATTATATTAAACAAAAAAGGCGCAAATATATTTTTAATGAAGTAATGGAATGTAGCACTAAAACAAGCAAAAACGAAAATGATATGTACCTTGCTACATATAAGTATTGTTGTAAATTTTCGCATGGGAATTATATTAATCAAATAATTCCAAATCACTCATTTATCTGGATAATTGAAAAAGCTGGTGGTATTTTGGTAAATTTAGCAAGACAGTTTGCATATTTATTTAACGAGCAAGTATTTTATAATGGGATTGACCTTGAAAAATACCTAATCGAAAATATACAAGAGGCATCAAAAATATTTAATAGTTTAAATACCAATATTGAATAAAATGATTATATTATTCGTTTTAGGTTGCGACTGCTCCGCCACAAGCACCCAATTTGAACCCAAGAGGAACAAATTGAGTGCTTTTTATATTTTCGCGGTATTCACGGAGTTCGGTTAAGTCGTTTTTATCTAACTTCACTTTCGTCGGGGTGTTCGGCGAAGTGTTGTAAAAGATATAAACGCAATCGTCAAATAACACCACGCGGTATATGAACGAGCCCACAAACTCGTTCTTTTATTCGCCGTTTTTGTATTGCTTACGTGCAAAGTAATTTAAGAACGCTTTTACTTTCTCGTAATCGAGCGGCTGTATTTGTCGTACTTTTTTTACCGCAATCTTGCTTTCAAATTCGTCATTTGAAAAATATAGACGATATGTTAAAACTTTTAAACTTTTTATTCGCTCCATTCTAATATTGGAAAATATCCTCTACCTTAACAAGGACACGAGATTTTAAAATGTGACGGTTTGTTATAAAATTTCTCAAAAAATTTTTAATGCCCTCTACTTTAACAAGGACATGCGTTTGTAAAAGTTTTGGGTCAAATTAAAAAATCTTTCCATGATTTATGAAAAATTAGATAGTTGTAATTATACGTTTTTAATGCAATTATATGTTATTGCTGTCGCAACGCACACAACTTTTATAAGCAGGATAAGGAATGTGCCACAAGCACATTCGACAGTGAACAATCGGGAAACCCGATTTAGTAGAAAATATGTTGTAAAGAAACCTCGATAGCCAAAACAATCAGTGCAAAGCATTATTTTTGCTTGTTAGGCAAGTGAAATGTTTACTAAATGTTTACTAAATGTTTACTAAAAAATTTGAAAAAAATGTATTGACAAACTATATTTAAAGTAGTACAATGAGTTTAGTAAATCGATTTACTATCGGTTTTATGTCTTTTATTGGAGGAATATGTATGAGAAAAGCACGGATAGCCGCATTGGCGCTTGCCGGATGCGTTGCGTTTTCGGGTATGACGGGACTTTTAGTCGGTTGCGGTGACGGCGCCGGCGGTAGCAGCGCCAACAAAATGACTATTTGGGCGCCGCAGGAAGAGCAGGTAAATCTTCCCAAAATGATTGACGCGTTCAAGGAAGAGTATCCCGATTACAAGGACGTTAAGTTTGAGTATAAGGTAATGAGTGTCGACAACTCTATTACTCAGCTGCAAAAGGATAATAAAGCGGCGGCGGACGTATTTCTTTTTCCGAGCGGTGGTATTACCGAGCTTACGAGCGCTGGTCTTATCAATCCTTTAAATGTGAATATGACCGAGCTTAATGCTATGTACACGGAAAACGCCGTCGAGTCCATAATGCTCGACAACAAGGTGTATGCAATACCCGTTACGCTCAACACGTTCATTATGTATTACAATTCGGATTTCTACACCGAAACCGAAGTTCAGTCTCTCGATACTATGATGGCTAAGGATTTAGCCGATGGCGTAAAAAACTTTTCTATCGTGGTAAACGATTCTTGGTATCTTTCCACATTCTTCCTTACACAGGAAAATGCGATTTCCGCGCCCACGCCCAGCACTATCAAATGCAACTATAACAATGCGGACGGCTACAAAGTAGGCGAATACCTTATAGATTTGGTAAACAACGACAAATTCTTTCCTGCGGACGGTTCGGGCTCGGACGGCAACGCGTTAAAGAATAAAACGCTTGCGGCGCTTTGCTCGGGTACTTGGAGCGCCAAAGATATTAAAGGCCAGCTCGGTGATAAATATAGAGCCGTTCCCATGCCCAAGGTGAATATCGGCGGCAAAGAATGCGATATGGCAAACTTCGGCGACTACAAAGCGTACGGAGTTAACAGTGCTACCAAAAATCCCAAGCTTGCAAACCTTGTTGCCGAATGGCTTGGCAATGCTACTTGCCAAACAATGCGCTACAACACCAGCGGTGACGCGCCCACCATTAAGGCGTTGCTTGCTCTTGAATCCGTACAAAACGACCAAGCGGTTATGGCTGCTCTCGAACAGGAAAAGGTGTGCACCGTTCAGCCCAAAACAAGTAAGCTTACGGGCTACTGGGACGCGGTAAAAGCATTCGGCACCGAATTGCTCAACGGCGATATAACAAAAACAAATCTTCAAACGAAGCTCAATCAAATGGTAACCGCCATAGAGGGCTAATTTGCAACAATAAAATAAAACCAAGTCGGAAAGGCCGACGAAAAATAAAATCATAGGAGATTTATGATGAGAAGAAACAAGTTCAAAAAAATAATGACCGTGTTATTGGCAAGCGCGGCATTGGCAACCGTCGGCTTTGGCGCTATCGCTTGCGGTGGCGATGACGGTAATACCGGACACACCCACAAATGGGAGCGGGACTACGGCCCGACGAGCCACTGGATGGTTTGCAAAGAGGATGGCGAGAAAAAGGACGCCGAGCCGCATATAGACGTAAACCTTAAAGACGGCAAGTGCGACGTTTGCGGCGCTACTATGCCCGAGCAAGGCGGCGACGACGATACGACCGGCGTATATGAAATAACGCTTAACGCAAACGGCGGCACGCTTGGTTCAGTAACCAAAGTAAATACCGCAAACGGCAAGCTCGCGCAGTTGCCGAATGCGCCTACCGCGCCCGCAAACAAAACGTTTAAGGGTTGGTATACCGCGGCGACGGGTGGAACCAAAGTCGAAACAAGCACCGAATTCACGGCAAACGGTACAATATATGCGCAGTGGAACGACGTCGGTGGCACCGTCGACCCACCCACGACCGATACCGTTAAGGTTTATTTCCACAAGCCGTCCGATTGGCAAGGCAGTTGGATAGGTATACACGCTTATGGTGCCGATGAGTCGGACAGCGAATCCACCGTTGTACAGGGTTTTGGTGAAGGCGGCGCTCGCATGACTGACGCGGGTAACGGTTGGTACACGTACGACGTAGCATGGCCCGATGAAATTATCTGGCGTCACGTTATAGTTTTTGATGAGAATGATGATGATAGTTCGGAAGCAACTAAAATAAGATTCGAGTGTTACGCTGTTCCCGCTACCGACATTTATATAAACAATAAGGGCAAAGTATTCAACAGCCAGTCGGCGGCAGTAGATGACGAAAATGATGTTCCCAAGGCACATTCGTATACGATTTATATGTACGCTCCCGACGCAACAAGCGTAACGATAAGCGTGTGGGGTAACTTTGGCGGCGAATTTAATGACGAATCGGTTATGACTGCGGTTTCCGGACACGCCGGTTGGTTCAGCTATTCGTTCGGTACCGATAAAGGATTAACAACCGGTAACGGCATAAACCTAAATATTTATGTTGACGGAACTAACAAGCCTAAATATACGGAAGATCCGGAAGGTCTTTACTTTATTTCGCTCGGTGGCGAAGGCGGTTTCGCTGATTTTGCTTCCGCAGAAGCCAAGTATGATGAACTTAACAATGTCGATCCAAGCGATACTGTTTCATTAAAAATATATTTCCAAAAGCCTACTGAAAATACGACTACACACGAGTGGAATCTTACCGGCAGGTTGTTATTGCATGCTTATGGTGATGATGTCGGCGCTCTTAGCGGTGGGTGGGGTAACACAGCTATGACCGCTGAAGGCGACGGTTGGTATTCGGTAACTTTTGAGAATGTTCCGAGTGCATATATTGGAAAAACGGTTAATTTCATATTCTGCGATGAAAGCAATAATACAGAAGCCGGATTTGGTAGAGTGGTCGGTACTTTCACTCTTGACGCGGCGGGCGTTTGGATTAGCAGTACCGGTGCAACGGTTAACAACCCTAACGCTTAAACAGATTTAATCACTAACGGAAATAAGGAGCGCTCGATCCTTCCTCCACGGGCGCTCCTTACTTTTCCGAAAGCTGCATATTGCGTGCTAATTGTATTGTTAATTTGATTTTTCGACATCTAACTGTTATAATTTACTTATGAAACAAGAAGTCAGTATATACGATATAGCCAAAATGGTGGGAGTATCTCCCGCGACGGTATCCAACGTGATAAACGGTAGGCTGGATAAGGTTTCCGAGCGGACGCGTGCCAAGGTGTTGGAGTGCATGAACGACACCGGCTACCGCACCAATATGGTGGCGCGTAACCTTGTTACGGGCAAGTCGATGCTTATAGGCGTGTGTTTGCCTATGCTGGAGATTGGCGCAAAGCAGTCCGATCTTTTGGAAAACAACCCATTTTACCATGAGTTTATAGACGGCGTACATAGGGTGCTTTTGGACAACGGATACGAATGTATCGTTCGCGGCATGGACGACAACTTCAAGTATTTGGAGTGGATACAGAACCGAAGCCTTGACGGATTGATCGATTTGGGAAATCTATCGGACAGTCTTTACGATCAGCTTGGCAAACTAAACGTGCCCACGGTGCTTGTGGATAACTACAACGTTTGGAACACCGACCGCGACGTAATACTAAGCGACGACGCCGACGGCGTATATGCGGCAGTCAAGCACTTGCTCGATTTGGGACACAAAAGGATAGCGTTTGTTTGCAACAACGTAACCTTAGTCGGCGTAGACGCCGAGCGATATCAAGGCTACAAAAGGGCGCTTAAAGAGTACGGCGTTTCCGAAGAGTTTGTTTACAGAACGATTACGGATTTTAGGGGCGGTGCGGAGTTTGGGCGAAGGATTGTGGACGAAAAGCTGCCCGTGACGGCCGTAATGTGTACGGCGGATATTACCGCCTTGGGCATTGTGCGCGGCATAGCCGAGCGCGGCAAAAAAGTGCCGGACGACTATTCCATCGTCGGTTACGACGATATTAGAATGCTCAACTTCATTTCTTCCGAGCTCACTACCGTTCGTCAAAATATTTTTGAAAAGGGATGTTTGTGCGCCAAAATTTTGCTTGATAAAATAAACAATCCCAATACGCATAAAGCGGAAAAAACGGTTATTAAGTCGGAGTTAATAATAAGAAATTCAACGAGGAGCGTACTGTGAATAAGGAACAAGAAAACCTTAACGTAGAGCAAGACGAAACGGCGGACGCCGTGGCGCAAGAAAGCCCTACAAAAACGGTTACTATTCACCTTCACAAAAACTATAGTTGGGGAGATGAGCTTAAAGTCGATACAGAATGTATCGGCGATTCTCCCGTGGAAGTGGGTAATCCGATTATAGAGGATGACGGCGACGGTTGGTGCACCGTAAAAATCGCCGTGCCCAAAGATATCAAGCAGCAAAAGAAAAAGTTTAGGCTTGTTATATCGGACGGCGATAATGCGCAAAACAAGGTTGCAAAAACGGTTTCTTCCACAAAGGATTTATGGCTTGCCAAAAACGGTAAGGCAAAAAAGAATGCAGAGGCCGTAATCAAATACGAAAAGAACCACTTTTTTTGGAACGAACACGACGGCTTTGAAAAAGCGTCCTTGTTTGTTTTGGGCGTGTCGCATATCAAGAACAAGCGATACTTCGAGGGCATAATGTTTTTGCTCGTCGAAATTGCGTTCTTTGTGTTTATGGGCTTTTATGGCGTAAAGAGCATTATCAATCTTTGCACGCTCGGCACTGTTGTGCAAGGTCGGTATCAGGACGCCGAAGGGTATTGGCACACGGTGGAGGGCGACAATTCTATGACAATGCTGTTGTCCGGCGTTATTACGCTTGCCGTAATTGCACTTGCGGTATTGTTCTATCTGTTCGCGTTCAAGTCCAATCTCAGGCTTTCGGAAGCGGTTAGGAATAACGAAAAATACAGCTTTAAGGCATTTGTTAAATCGTTTGCCAACAAGCGGTTGTACATAATCATGCTTATAATCCCGCTTGCCGGTGTGCTTATATTCACTATTATTCCGCTTATCTACATGATACTTATCGCGTTTACCAATTACGACGCGAACCATCAACCGCCCGGACAGCTTTTCGATTGGGTGGGTTTTCAAAACTTTTTCTATTTGTTCGGACAGAACGCCAACTTTGCGTCAACCTTTTGGCGGCTGCTTTTGTGGACGCTTGTTTGGGCGTTTTTCTCCACGTTTACATGCTTCTTCGGCGGCATGGGGCTTGCCATGCTTATCAAGAACAATAGGGTAAAGGGCAAGGTGATTTTCCGCACGATCTTTGTACTTACCATAGCTATCCCGTCGTTTATTTCGCTGCTCAGCATAGGCACTATGCTGCAACGCGACGGCGTGGTAAATATGCTGCTTATGAAGTACGGATTTACTTCCGAACCGCTGCCATTCTTGACTGATACCACGTGGGCGAGGGCGACGGTAATTATAGTCAACCTTTGGATAGGCGTGCCTATTTCCATGCTCATTACTACGGGCATACTGCTGAACATTCCGTCCGACTTGTTTGAAAGCGCAAAGATAGACGGCGCAGGCCCTTTTATGGTTTTCCGTAAAATTATTTTGCCGTACATTATGTTTGTTTGTACGCCGTACCTTATAAATGCGTTCATTTCCAACATAAACAACTTTAACGTTATATACTTCCTTACCGGCGGCGGCCCTGCGTCGCTCGACAACTTTAAGGGCGCGGGCGGAACGGACTTGCTTGTTACGTGGCTGTACAAGCTGACGGTTGACAATAGGGATTATTCCTACGCTTCCGCAATCGGTATAATCATATTCTTGATTTCGGCGGGATTGTCGCTAATAGTATTAAGGAGGTCGTCGTCGTTTAAAAATGAAGGCAGTTTTTAGTAAAGCAAAATCGGCTTTTGTTAAAGCCTTTGAAAAGATAGAAGAGTTTTTCCGCCCGCTTAGCATTAAATTGGGCGCGTTAGTAAACTCCCGCGGATTTAAGTATTTTAAAAAATTCTTCTTTTGGGGTTTGGCGCTGCTGATGCTGATACTTGCAGTATCGTTGCCAATCGTCAAGCTTAACGACGGAAAGAGCAGTACGCTATTCGGATTTTTCGGACTTATTTCCGGACACAATAACGGTCAGCTTACCTATATAGCCGTTGCCGATTTGCTGTGTGCCGTTTTGCCGATAGCGGGTATTATTTTCTTTCTTGTAGAAGAGTTTGCGTTTAAAAACAAAAAGCATATTTACGTTGTCAGCAAGATACTCGGTATTTTGTACTTTGTTTTAAGCTATATGCTGCTTTCCACCATGCTTTGCTACAAATCGGGATTGGAAGGCGCAGGGCTGGACGGCAAGTTTATGCTCAGCCAAGTGGGGTTTGCCTACTTTGCGCTGTTGATTGCGGATTTTATCCTTGCGATTCTATTCTTTAAGCGCGGTCGGCTTGCGGCAAGCTATATAGTCTTAATCACGTTAAGCATTATTTGGCTGTTTCCGTTGCTGTTTATCGTGTTCACCTCGTTCCGCGCGGAGCGTGGATTTTACACAGACAGCTTTATACCAGACAAATGGTCGTTTGACGCATATATAAGGCTTTTTACCGACACGTCCATATTCCAATTCGGGCGGTGGTTCGGCAACACACTTTTGGTGTCGGCGGCGACCTGCGTTCTTTCGACCTGCATAATCGTAATGATTTCCTTCGTGCTGTCGAGGTTCAACTTCGCGTCCAAAAAGAAACTCATTATGGGCTTCCTTATTATGGGTATGTTCCCCGGCTTTATGTCGATGATAGCTATTTACTACATTATCAAAGGCATAGGGCTCAGTCAGTCGCTGTTTGCGCTTATACTGTGTTATTCGGGCGGCTCGGCGGCAGGGTATTACATAGTTAAGGGTTTTATCGATACTATTCCGAAAGATATCGACGAGGCCGCTATGATAGACGGAGCAAGCCAGCTGCAAATATTCTTCCGAATTATTTTGCCGCTTGCCAAGCCTATTCTTATCTATACCGTTCTTACTTCGTTTATGGCGCCGTGGGGCGATTATATATTCGCCAGCGTAATAATGGGTGACAATTACAGCTCGTACACCGTTGCGCTCGGATTGTATATGATGCTTCAAAACAGCTACATAAACAGTTGGTACACCAGCTTTGCCGCGGGCGCGGTAATCGTAGCCGTTCCGATCTCGATACTTTTTATAGCATTGAACAAATACTACGTAGAAGGTTTGAGCGGATCGGTCAAGGGGTAAATCATGAAAAAAACAAACAAGCTATTATCAATACTTACGGCCGCGATTTGTATTTCGTCGCTCGTCGGGCTTGGCGGTGCGGCAAGCACGCTCGCCGAAACAGCTGCGGAAACCGACAGTACCCAAACGACTGCCGTTGTTAAGTATATTAAAAACTCGTATACCGCCGGTGCGTATATGTACGAGGAAAACGGCATGCTTAGGTACGGCATTCCTCTCAGTGCGGACGAAGCGCAATATAAATGGGAATTTATAGACCACGACGGCGTCTACGAAATAAAGAACGTAGCAACGGGCCACTCTATTACTTCGGTAGGCGGCGGGGATAAAACTCCGGTTAAGACTATTACGGAATTTACTTCCGACGATTTGTGGAAAATCGATATATCCTTGCCTTGCGACGAATTTCAAATATTCAACGTCGCCACCAATGCCGATATGGCGTTGCATATTATAGACGTTACGGACGGCTACGTAGTAAGCGGGCAGCTCGGATCGAGCTACGAATACGGCGAAGCTTTGTGGGGTTTGTTTGACGCAAGCGAAATAAGCTTTGAAGGCGTTATACGCGACGGCTTTTGTATAGGCGACAACAACGGCAATTATCTTACGTCGGCTACGCTTACGTTTAGAAAGCCGTCCGGCCCGAATGACGATTATATTTGGCGGTTGGAGCTTGCGTCCGACGGAAGCAAGTTGTTGTACAACGTCGGCAAGGCGCAGTATCTTACTGCCTCCGGCGGAGAGTTTTCATTTGTCGGCAAAGAGCAGGCAATGCACTTTGACACCTTTGCCACAAGCGAGGTGAATATCTCGTTCGGCGACGGCAACGTGCTTACGGCGCAGGGCTCGTCGCTCGGCGTAGGCAGCGATAAGACGGCGGCAAACGCAAAGCTGAACATTGTGCTTGCTTCAGCGGTCGGCACTGTTTTGGGCGACTTGAAGCTGGACGGAATTTATACGCTTTCCAACTCGTGGTTCAACATGTATATGCTTGACGACGGCGGCATTCCTACCTACGGCAACAGCGCCCCCAACAACACGCAAATACAATGGGAAGTTATTTACGACGAAAAGACCACCCTTTCCGCATTGAAAAACGTCGGGCGAAACGAATATATGGATTATAACAACGGAACGCTCGGCTTTTCCAAAGACGTAAAATACGTTTGGAAGGTGTTGCGCAATTCCAACGACCTTTATCCCGAAGCGATACGGTTTAACTACTCGGGCGACGGCAAGACCTTTTTGCACATGGAGCACACCGACGGACAGCTTGAGTGCGGCTCCGACGTTCAGGCCACTTGGGGTTCGCCGCACTGGGAGGCGGTCAAGTTCGATTCGGGCGCGACGGCTACCATGTCGCCCACGTCGGTAGAAGCGGGTAAGTGGTTTAGGATTAAAAGCGCGTACTCCGACGGACTGTATTTTTATCAGACAAACGGCGGATATGCTTACGGCGCGGTCGGGGAAAAGGACGCGCGCAGCCATTGGCGATTTGTAGCCGACGGCAGTAATTATCTTTTGTACAACCGCAACTTCGAGTTGTACGTCGGCTCGTTCGGCAACGGCTATCTTGCCAAAATGGCGGACAAAGCCGACGCCACAAAGTTCGGTGTAAGTAAGTACAATGCCGACGGCAGCCTTTTGATTTTCGAGCAAAACGCCAAGGATTATTTGTCCGAATACGTCAATATCAAGGGCAGGGATTCGCTTATTCATTTGTCGCTTGTTTCGGTCGATATAAAGGAAACACGTTGGATTTTGGAGGACGCGCCCGCCGAGATCGAAACCAACGAGATAGTTGTAAACAACACCGTTTTGTCCACCTTTGTCGAGGACGGAAAATACAGCCTTAACGGCAAGTCCAATCTTACCGTCGAGCATTACGGTGCTTACGTGCGCGTAAGCGACGGCAACGGGCAGTATTTGTATATCAACGGAAACAAAAGCGCGTGGAAAAAGTTTACGCACGATTACGATACCGCGTTCTATTTTAACTACGAGGTGTACGGCGACGACTTGACTGTTACTCACGGCAATAAGTCGTTGCAATTAAAGCAGGTAGCAACCGACAGACGGTTTATGTTTAACACCGGCTTTACGGTGGGCAACGCTTCCACAATTTCCGTATATGCCGCCGAGGCCAAAACGTATTCGGTTACGCTGCACACCATGAAAACCGGCGTGAAAAACGAGGTCTATCTTGACGGACTTAAAGTAACCGAGTTTACTTCGGGTGATTTCGACAAGATAAGTCTTCCGTTGCGCAAGGGCAACAACCTTATTAAGTTTACTCGCGCGGACGCTGTGGATAGCATTGTAATATCCGACATAATATCCAACGGTTATCAGGGCGCGACGCAGGGCATTACCGCGTACGAAATGGAAACCGGCAAGACCAATGCAAACGTCGAGGTCGATTCGCGCACACGCTTCTCTATGGCGGCCGAGGCTTCGGGACGCAGCTACGTCATTTTGGAAAACGTTACCGAATACGCCGAGATTACACTTGTAAACGCGGCCAACGCGTTTGTACTGCGCTACTCGGTGCCGGACACCGCAGACGGCAAGGGTAAAAACTACTCGCTGTCGTTGTACGTAAACGGCAAGGATCGCGGCAACCTTACGCTTACAAGCGAACATACGCACCTGTACAAGGAATGGGATTACACCAACAATCCCAAGGACGGATACCATCACGTGTACTTTGACGAGCTTACTTATAAGTTTGACGAGGTGCTGCCTGCGGGTACGGTGCTGCGCTTCCGTCGTGACTTTGACGACGAGGCGACTTACTACGCACTCGACTTGCTGGAAACGGAGATTGTTCCCGACAAGATAGAAAAGCCGGACAACGCGCTTTCCATAACCGATTACATGGTGGAAGGTCGAAGCGATTACGACGCGTTTATTGCTTGCGTAAACGAGGCGTCGCGGCAAGGCAAGGAAGTGTATATACCCGAGGGTGTGTACAACATGGGCAAGAGAAACAGCAACTTCGGCGCTACCGATAAAAACGCGAGCTGTTTGGAATATGCCAACAATACGCTGAACGTAAACAGGAACGGCATTACCATCCGCGGTGCGGGCTACTGGTATACCGAAATACATGGACTCCAATTCGAGCTTAACGCTAACGACCTTAGCGTGTATTCGCTTAAACTTATGGGTTACGCCAACACGCGCAACGATACCGGCGAACGTGCTTGCTTTGACGGCGGCGACGCGCATACCGGGCTTACTCTTGCCAATCTTTGGATTGTTCACTACAAGGTGGGCGCATGGCTTACCGACAAGAGCGATACGTTTATCAGCGGCAACCGCATACGCTATACTTACGCCGACGGCGTAAACTTCCAAGCCGGTGATAAAACGGGCGTAATCAACGGTGTAATCGAAAACAATTCGCTGCGCTCCAACGGCGACGACGGTTTGGCAGCGTGGAGTTCTATGAACTCGGACAAAAATATAACCTACCGTTACAACACTATTCAAAATCCTTGGCACGCAAACTGCATCGCGCTTTACGGCGGTACCGACGTAAAGATTTACAACAATATCTTAAAGGATACCGCATACCGCGGCGCTGGCGTTAACATTTCCACCGACTTTGAGCCGACCAATTTCAGCGGATACGTGCTTGTTTATAACAACCTTATCGACCGCTGTGGCGGCGATAGCACCGCAAACGCCAAAAAGGTGGGCGGCATTTGGTTCAATATGATTATCGGCTGCGACTCGTTTGCGCAAATGCAGGTCAAGGACAACGTAATTCTTAACAGCACCTACCAAGGCGTTTCGTTTGAGCAAGGTTCGATTATAAGTTCGCTCGTTTTGGAGGGTAATACTATTTCGGGCAGCGGCTCGTACGGGATTGAATTCTCTTCGGACGTAAACGGCAATATTTTGTTAAAGAACAACGCGATTATCAACTCCGCGCTTGAAGAAATGCTGGACAATCACAAGGAAGACAATGCGACCGTCGTTATCGTCAACGACAAGGTAAATATCAATATAACGGGCAGTGGCGAGATTGAAAAAAGCGGCGCATTTATTGCGCTGTGGGTTGTGTCGGGCGTTATGCTTGCCGGCGCAATCGCTTTGTCCGCGTTGCTTGCCGTAATGCTGCTTAAAAAACACGGGAGGAAGGAATAATGAAAAAATTAGCGTGTTTTTGTATATCGCTTTGCCTCGCGCTTGCCGCTTTAATGACCGTTCCTGCGCTTGTGCCCATGCCCGTTGCGGCAGAAGAGAATGATGCCGCAGTAGTTTACGTGTACGACGAGCAAGAGTGGAATTTAAGTGTGTATTGCTACGCTAACGGAGTAGACTTCGGTCCCGGTTGGCCCGGAACGGAGCTTAACCGTGCGCCCGAGATTGGCGATGATTGGTATTCGTTTGTTTTGCCCGACGATCCTACCGGAAAATCGGTTACTATGATTATATTCGATAGTGCCAACGATCAGGTTAATCGCGTTACTGTGGCGTATAACAAGAGTAGACCGTATTTGCACACATACGGAGAAACGAGCTTTGCCACCAAGGATGCGGCGCAAGCCGATGCCGTAGCAAAACGACCTAAGCTTGTAGATACCATTTATATCTACAACTACTCGATATATGACGAGGCGGAGCGCTGGGAAAATATTTCCGCAAGCTGTTACGACAATAAAACGGGCGACGCCCTCGGTGAGAGCGTTACGCTCGAAGCCGATTCTACGCTAGGTGCGCATTGGTATAAATACAATCTTCCCGACGAGGCAAAGCAAGCTACGGAAGACGATTATAAGTTCCGTGCGCGCGTGGTCGTCAGCGACGGCGAGGGCAGTAGGGAACGGCTGATTATAGTCGCGCCCGTCGAGGCTACCAAGTATTACAACACCTACCGCGATTACGGTTTTAAAGACGCAAAGACGGCGGCGGACGACGAATTTAACTGCGTATATTCCGATCCTAAAACCGGTACTACGCGGTTGTACTATTACAATACCCAGCGTTGGAAAACCGTTTACGCATACGCGTACTGGACGTATGCTGCGGCTAACAACACGCTTGTAGAGGATTTCGGCAGTTGGCCGGGGAAAATGCTCAGAGAAGTAGACGGTCACGAAAATTGGTATTATATCGATCTTCCGCAAGATCCTACCAAAGTCCTTGCGACAAATAAGGGCGTCGGTATTGTGTTTAACTGCAACACCAAGGGCCGCATTAAGCAAGACGCATTTATAGATAGCACAAGCAATGTTTACGTCAACTACGAAGGCAAAAAGTTTGCAAGCTTTGCGGCGTGTGAGGCGGTTTCTACAATGATTGCGCCGTTGCCCGCAATAGAAGATTATATGTTGGACTTTGAAAGCGTTGATACTTCGGAAAAGACGGTGGACGTTACGGAATATAAACCTGCGGTATCGGCATCACTTACCGCACCGATTGTAGTGCTTTCTATTGCCGGAGCGGTGTGCATAGCCGTCGGCGCTGTATTTATAATTTTTACTGTTCGGAGAAAAAAGAAATGATTTGCGATAAAGCTTACTTAAACAACCAGACTATTTATCAAGTATTCGTTCGTCAGTTTTCGCCGAAGCATGACTTTAACGGCGTTACCAAACAGCTGGATAGAATAAAGGCGCTCGGCGCAGATATTCTATACCTTATGCCGTTTTATCCGATAGGTAAGGTCAACCGTAAGGGCGAGGTCGGCAGTCCGTACGCCATTTACGATTATACCAAAATCGACCCGATGAACGGAACGGAACAAGATTTTGCCAATCTGTTAAATGAGGCGCATAAGCGCGGTTTGAAGGTTATTATCGATATGGTACTTAACCATACCTCGCGCGATTCCGTCCTTTTGCAGCAACACGAAGATTGGTTCTATCACGTAAACGGCAAGCCGGCGAATAAAGTCGGTGATTGGGGTGACGTTTACGACCTTGACTACTCCAAGCAAGAGTTGTGCGATAAGATTATCGATATACTTTCGGTTTGGGTTAAAAAAGGTGTGGACGGATTCCGCATGGACGTATGTTCGCTCGTGCCCGCTTTATTTTGGAAGCAAGCGGTCGATGCATTACATAAAATCAATCCCAATCTTATTATGCTCGGCGAGTCGGTGGAAATCAACTTTGTGCGCGAGCTTAGAAGGCTGGGCTGCAATGCAATGAGCGACGGCGAAGCGTACAACTACTTCGATTTGCTGTACGTTTACGATATTCACGACACGCAAAGCGCGTTTGTGGAAAGAAAGGGTGGTTCGCTCGGTGCATGGTTAAAGGACGTTCTTAACCAAGAGGGCCGTTATCCTATAAATTACGTCAAGGCGCGGTATCTCGATAATCACGACCGCGAACGCGCCGCAAAGTTTTGGAGCGGCGATAAGCTGAAAATGCTGTGGGCGCTCAACTTTTACCTAAAAGGCACTGCGTTTGTTTACGCCGGCGACGAAACGTCGTTTGATAAGCAAAACGATTTGTTTGAAATCGACGAGGTAAAGTGGAGCTTTAACGACGCGGCAAAAGATATATCGGCTTATATCGCCAACCTTGCCGCCATCAAAAAACACGATATTTATTCGCACGGTTTTTTCGATATCGTAATGCAAGGCGAGCAAACGGCAGTGTGCAGCTATACGAATAAAGAGAGCCTGTCGGTCGGTGTATTCAATTTTGAAGACGGCGAGGTGACGGTGGGGGTAAAGCTTCAAGACGGCGATTACAAGAATTTAATAACGGGCAAAACCGTAACGGTACAAGACGGCAAGCTGGCGATAGGTAACGAGCCTATCGTAATCGAACAAAAATTGTAGGAGTGAATTATGGCAACTATTAAATTTGTCAACATCAACAAAATATACGACAACAAGGTGCAAGCGGTATTCGACTTTAACCTCGACGTTAAGGACAAAGAGTTTATCGTGTTTGTAGGGCCGTCGGGTTGCGGCAAATCCACAACGCTGCGCATGCTTGCCGGCTTGGAGGATATATCTTCCGGCGAACTGTACATAGACGACGTGCTTGTAAACGACATTTCGCCCAAGGACAGAAACATTGCCATGGTTTTCCAAAGCTATGCGCTGTATCCGCACATGACTGTTTACAATAACATGGCGTTCGCGCTCAAAATTCAAAAGCTGCCCAAGGACGAAATCGATAGGCGCATACATGACGCTGCGGCAATATTGGGCTTGGAACCGTATCTTCAACGCAAGCCCAAAGCGCTTTCAGGCGGTCAGCGCCAGAGAGTAGCGCTAGGCAGAGCAATAGTGCGCCGCCCCAAAGTGTTCCTGATGGACGAGCCGCTAAGTAACCTCGACGCCAAGCTGCGCGTGCAAATGCGGTCGGAGATTGCCAAGATTCACGAGGACGTAGGCGCGACCACTGTGTACGTAACGCACGACCAAACGGAAGCTATGACTATGGCTTCGCGTATCGTTGTTATGAAGGATGGCAAGGTTCAGCAAATCGGCACGCCCAAGGAAGTGTACGACCATCCCGTAAATATGTTTGTGGGCGGCTTTATAGGCTCGCCGGCAATGAACTTCTTTAACGGCAAATACGAAAACGGCGAGTTCTATTTTGCAGGTGAGCAAAGCGAGCTCAGCATAAAACTGAACAAAGCGCAGTGCGAGCACTTAAAGGATTACGACGGCAAAAATATCGTTGTCGGCATTCGTCCCGAGGACATAGAGCTTGTTAAAGGAAAGTCCGCCAACAGCATTCAAACAAAATGCGACGTAGTGGAGCTATTGGGCTACGAGTTGATTCTTCACGGCAAGATAGGGGAACAGCGCGTTGTTTTCAGGACCTCGGCCAAGAACGAAATACATCCGCATGACGAAGTTGCCATTTTGTTCAACGAGGAAAATCTGCACTTTTTCAATCCCGAAACGACAAACGTAATTTAAGAGGAAGCTATGTTTAAGGGTCTTTCGGTGTTTTTTGAAACTTATTCTATCACGTCGGACGACAACAAAAACAGCGCACTTCATCCGATAGAAGTGTCTTGCGACGTAGATAGTTGCATTAAACGAGCAAAAGAGTTATTAGCCAAGCTCGGCTACGGCGACTTTGTTGTCAATGAAAACTTTAAAGAAATGTTTGCCAAGACCGAAAAATTCGAGGTGACCGTTTCTTTTATCGTGCTGCAAAACGGCGGCACGCGCATAGGCGTTGCGGTGTTCTCACCCAAGGGCAAGCTAACAAAAAAAATCCTTATCGGACTTATGCAGCAAATGTCGCTGGAATTCGGCGACGAAAAAATTTAAGAGGATATTATTATGGCAAAGACTGCACGTAAGCATTTTGTCGGCGACGGCTGGAATATTACAGAGGATTTGTTTTCGCCCGATTTTTCAAGGGTTGCGGAGTCTGTTTTTTCGCTCGGCAACGAATATATGGGCAGTCGCGGTTATTTGGAGGAGGGCACGACGGCGCCGTCGCTTTTGGGCAGCTATTTAAACGGCGTTTACGAATACTCGCCGGACACGTTTGCAACGGGGTATAAGGGCATCAGCACCAAAAGCCATTTTATGGTGAACGCCGCCGATTATTGGAAAATGGAAATATCGGTCAACGGCAAGCCGTTCGATATGGCGTCGTGCGCGGTGGAAAACTATTCGCGCAACTTGTCGCTGAAAAACGGACGCCTTACTCGCACTGTTACTTGGCTTGCGGACGGCGTGCGCCTTACCATGAATTTTTGTCGTTTTTTGGATATGCAAAACTACCACCGCGCTTACCAGTCGGTTGAATTTACAGCCGATAAAAGCTGCATTCTTACGCTGAGCGCGGAGATAAACTTTAATAACCCGCACGGCGGCAGTCCGTCGCGCTGGCAGCAACGCAAAATATTCGACAACGGACTTTTGTGCGGAACGGAAACAAGCTCGCAGTCGGCCGCCGTTTTTATGGACGCTACGGTGGGCGGTGCCCATTCCCAAAAAATAACAATGGGCGATAGGTGCGTTCGTCACGGCTTTGAATTAAATCTTAAACCGAATAAAACATACACCTTTACGCGCCTCGTCGCTGTGTGCGTGGACAAGACGGGCAAGGACTGTTCGCGGCAGGCGCAGGACGAACTGTCTAAGCAAATCAAAGAAGGCTACGACGGCGCGCTTGCTCGCAACGAACAGTATTGGGCGGATTTTTGGAAAAGGTCGGATATAGAAATAGTCGGAGATGACGAAAACCAGCAGGGCATACGCTTTTGTATATTCCAGCTTCAACAAACCTACCACGCCGCCGATCCTACCGACAATATTGGGGCAAAGGGTCTTACCGGCGAGGCGTACGGCGGTCAGGCGTTTTGGGATACGGAATCGTATTGCTTGCCCTATTATTTATTCAGTAATCCGGACGCGGCAAAGTGCCTTTTGATGTATCGTTACAACACGCTTTCGCAGGCCAAAGCCCGCGCCAAGGAATTAGACTGTGCGGGCGCGTGCTATCCCATTGCCACAATCAACGGGCATGAGTCCTGCAACCTGTGGCAGCACGCAAGCCTACAAATGCAGCCGTCCACCGCTGTGGCCTACGGCATTTACCATTACGTCAACGTTTCTGGCGACACCTACTTTTTGTACCGCGAGGGTATAGAGATGTTGGTGGAAATTTGCCGCTATCTTGTTACGCGCGGACAGTGGGGCGCCGACGGCAAGTTCGGATATTTCGGCGTTATGGGGCCGGACGAATTCCAAATGATGGTCAACCACAACACGTACACCAATTACATGGCAAAAAAGACGTTTAACTATACTTTGTCGGTGATAGCCGATTATCCCGATAAACAAAAGCTGACGTCGCGGCTTGGCGTATCGCAAACCGAACTCGACGAGTGGAAGCGTTGCGCCGATAGTATGAAAATACTTTACGACCAAAAAACATTGCTGTACGAACAGCACGAAGGTTTTTACAATCTTCCGCATATAGATATAGACAGCATACCGGACAGCGATTTTCCGTTGTACTCGCATTGGAGCTACGATAGGATTTACCGCAACGATATGATAAAGCAGCCTGACGTTTTGATGTTCCAGTTTTTGTACAACGGCGATTTTTCCAAGGAATGCAAGCTGGCTAACTACCGTTATTACGAGCCGCGTTGCATACACGAATCGTCGCTCTCGCCGTCGGTGCATTCGATATTGGCATGTGAACTCGGCTTGATGGACAAGGCGGTGTCGTTTTTCGGCTTTGCCACGCGTTTGGACTTGGACGACTACAACCGCAACACGTGCGAGGGCTTGCACACAACATCTATATCCGCCGCTTGGCTGAATATAGTTTACGGCTTCGGTGGCGTGCGCAGCGACGGCAACAAGCTTGTTATCAATCCGTGCATTCCCGCAATTTGGAAAAAATACTCGTTTAAGCTCAACTATAAGGGCAGCAATATATCCGTTACGGTTGAGCCTAAAAAGGCTACGATTTCCGTTGTCGGCGGTGTGGTCGACGCGGTAGTGTGCGGCACCGAATATAAAATCAAAGATACTTTAACAGTAAGCTTATGATTGAAATTAAAGAGAACGGGTTCAATCCCGAAAGCATTGTACAAAACGGCAATAAGTTTTTGACGGGCAACGGTTATATCGGCTACCGCGGTATGCTTGACGAGTTTGGCAAAGCTGAATGCGTGGGGCTGAATATCGCTGGCGTATACGACGGAGTGCAAGGCAAGTGGCGGGAAACGGTGAATGCGTTTAACCCGCTGTATATGCATGTCTTTGCCGGCGATACCTCGCTCGACGTGCGCGGCGAAAATACAGTATCGCACGAAACGAGCTTGGATATTTCGCGCGGCATATTTTCGCGTAAAACTACGTACAGCGTGCGCGGCGCGACGGTGACATTGCGCACCGAGCGGTTTGTCAATATGGCAAACAAGAATAATATTTGCTCGCGCACTGTTGTTACGTCCGACAAGGATATGCTGTTCGTGTTCCGCGTGGGCGTGGATACGGATATTTGGGAGCTTAACGGACCGCACTTTAAAGACGTTAAAACCAAGCTTACAAAAAACGTTATCGAGGCGACAGGCGTAACGCAGGAGCTTGGGCGCAAAGTAAGGGTAGCTTGCGAGTATTCCGGCGAAGTCACGCAGTTCGATAACGGCTTTGGTTTAATAACCGCATTTGTCAAGGCGGGGGAAAGCTTTATGCTGGATAGGCTTGCTTACGTTTCGGTTGACGATGAAAAAGTAATACGATACGAAAGCTACGATCAAGCGTTGGTCGAACATGCGGGCGCTTGGAAAAAACTGTGGCGCGATTGCCGAATGATTATTGACGGCGACGAGCGCGGACAGCTTGCGCTCGATTACAGCATATATCACTTGCTAATAATAGCGCCTAAGGGCGATTATTCCATAGCGGCACGCGGCCTGTCCGGACAAACGTATAAGGGCGCGGTGTTTTGGGATACCGAAATATTTATGTTGCCGTTCTACCTATCGGCGCTACCCGACGTTGCCGAAAGACTTATTAAATATAGAATAAACACCTTGCCTGCGGCAAAGGAAAAGGCAAAGTATTACGGCTACGGCGGCGCGTTTTACGCATGGGAGAGTCAGGACGGCTACGACGCTTGCTCGGACTTTAACGTGACCGACGTGTTCACACATAGACCTATTAGGACGTATTTTAAGGATAAGCAAATCCATATATCCGCCGACGTCGCGTATGCGATTTTGGAATACTATAACCGCACCGCCGACGATAAACTTATGCTTAACGGCGGACTTGAAACCGTTTTGGAATGCGCCGAGTTTGCCCGCACTTACAGCTACTATAATCATATTAAAGACAGATACGAATTGCTTGACGTAATCGGCCCCGACGAGTATCACGAACGCGTAAACAATAATGCTTACACCAACTATATGTTCTATCAAATCACCAAACGCGGCGTTGAGCTTGCCGAAAAGTTTAAAAACGTTTACTCGGCAAGTGCCGTTAAAAAGCTTAAAGAATGGGTTGAAAAACTATACCTGCCTCAACCCAACGCCGACGGCGTTATAGAACAGTTTGACGGATATTTCGGATTGGAAGACGTGAGTGTGGAAACTGTTCGCGGCAGGCTTGCACATCCGCGTGAGTATTGGGGCGGATCGGGCGGCGTTGCCACCGCTACAAGAGTAATAAAGCAAGCCGACGTTATAATGCTGTTTAATCTTTATCCCGACTTATTCCCGACAGATATACAGCGCAAAAACTACGAGTTTTATCTGCCGTACACCGAACACGGCTCGTCGTTAAGTCACTGCGCGTATGCGCTTACCGCGTGCAGAATAGGAAAACCGGACGACGCGTATTCGGCATTTTTGGACTCTGCGGAAATTGATTTGCGCGGCGGCGGAAAGCAGTGGGCGGGAGACGTTTACATAGGCGGCACACATCCCGCGGCGAGCGGCGGTGCATGGATGGCGGCTAAGGCAATTTTCGGCAAAAAAGGAGAGTGGACATGAAATTCAATGGCATAATATTCGATTTGGACGGTGTTATCTGCTCGACGGACGAGTACCATTATCTTGCGTGGAAGGCGCTTGCGGAGGAATTGGGAATTCGGGACTTTAACCGTGAGGATAATATGAAGCAGCGCGGCGTTAGCCGAATGGAAAGCTTGAAGGTCGTTTTGGCAAAAAGCGATAGGGTGTATACGCCCGAGCAAAAGCTTGAGCTTGCCGAACGCAAAAACGGTATGTACAAAAAAATGCTAAACAATATGTCGCCTAAGGATTTGGATGATGATGTTTTGTCCACTCTTACCTCGCTACGCAAAATGGGTTTGAAATTGGCGATAGGCTCGTCAAGCAAAAACACTCCCGCTATTTTAAAGCAAATAGGCTTGGGCGATTTTTTCGACGCCGTAGCTGATGGGAATTGCATAACAAAAAGCAAGCCCGACCCCGAAGTGTTTTTAAAGGCGGCGCAAATGATAGGCTTGCCGCCGCAAGACTGCCTTGTGGTAGAGGACGCGTACTCGGGCATTGATGCCGGCAAAAGCGGCGGGTTCACCACCGCCGGCATAGGCACCGCACGCGACTACGAACATACCGATATCCGCCTCGATAAATTTTCCGATTTACTTAAAATATAATTGCATTTTCGATTAAAAATCATATATCATTATCCCTAAACACTTTTTGTACATAAAAAGTTCAAATTCGGATGATGACTGCCCGCCATGTAAAACCCGAAACGAATATCGTTTCGGGTTTTACAATGAAATTCGCCTTACGGCGAGTTAAATAGCACTGCAATGAAATATTTCTTACGAAATATGAAGTACGCTTCGCGTATGATTGGCGAATTTTATTTCATAACGCGCAGTGTTATTTCATATCGAATATATTTCATGTTGATCCAACATTTCATTATTCGTTTTGATTACGACTAGCCCGCCGAACTAATCGTACTAAAAGTCTTATGACGTTTAGGCCGATTTTAATTTTGAAATATCCGACTTTGTTATAACTTTTGGTTGCAACCATTATATCAAAGTTGCACTTCCAAGTCAACGGTGTTTGTTGTAAAATAAACATGCGGAAAGCAAGGAGGCTGAAATGAAGGAATTGATTGCGTATTTTTCGCGCATAGGAGAAAACTACGTGAACGGCACGATAAAGCCGCTCAAAGTCGGCAATACCGAAGTGGTTGCAAATATGATAAGGAATAGCACCGGCGCGAACATGTTCAAAATCGTGCCGCAAGTAAGCTATTCCGACAACTATAACGAATGTATAGACGAGGCGCAAGAAGACCAGCGCAGAAACGCGCGTCCCGAGCTTACGGAATATCCGGAAAGCTTAGACGAGTACGACGTTATATATCTCGGCTATCCCAACTATTGGGGAACGATGCCTATGTGCGTGTTTACGTTTTTGGAACGGTTTGATTTCAGCGGAAAGACGATTCGGCCATTCTGCACGCACGAGGGTAGCGGTATGGGTAGTAGCGTATCGGACATTAAAAAACTGTGCCCAAACGCCGAAGTCGAAAGCGGACTTGCTTTGCATGGCGCTACCGTCAGCACGGCGGGACTGTCCGTAAAAAAATGGCTTAAATAAAAATTCTATTATAAGGAGTAATATTAAATGAACGAAGTAATGACTTTAAACAACGGCGAAAAGATGCCGGCCGTCGGCATAGGCACTTTTACGATTTCGCCCAAGGACGCGGAAGTATGCGTTTGCGAAGCGTTGAAAATGGGTTATAGGCTTGTGGATACCGCCAACGCCTACGTCAACGAGCGGGCGGTCGGCAGAGCGATAAAGGCTTCGGGCGTTAAGCATGAAGACATTTTTGTAAGCACAAAAATTTGGGCGACCGAGTATCTTAACCCAAACGCCGTCGACGAAACGCTTGCGAGGCTGGGACTCGATTACATCGATCTTCTTTTCATACATCAGCCCACCGAGCATTATATGGACGGCTACAAAATGATTGAAAAGGCTGTGAAGAAAGGCAGGGTTAAGTCAATCGGTATTTCCAACTGCGAAGGCAAGTATCTTGATAATATTTTGGCTAACTGCGAAATTAAACCGCAAGTTATGCAAGCTGAAGCGCATCCGTATTTCACGCAAGACGAGCTTGTGAAAGAGCTCGATAAACACGGTATCGTGCTTATGAGTTGGTATCCGCTCGGCCACGGCGACGCGGCGCTTATAAACGAACCTATATTTGCAGAGCTTGGCAAAAAATATAAAAAGACTTCGGCGCAGATAATTCTTCGCGGGCATTTGAAAATGGGATTTTGCGTAATACCGGGGACGAGCAAGGTTAATCACGTAAAAGACAATTTCGAGATTTTGAACTTTGCTCTGACCAAAGAGGATATGGCTGAAATTGCTAAGCTTAATAAGAATAAAAGATATTACTACCGCACGGACGAAATGTTGAAGTCGTTTGCGGCAATGAAACCGAATTACGAAACGAAATAAGCTGAAATAGGAATATATAAAATTCAATTTATCGAGTATTAGGCGTGCCACTGTGGTGCGCCTAATTGTTTTTAGGGGGGCGTCGGTTGCCGGCGCTTATGGGTAACCGAGTTGAATTGCGTTCGGCTCGGTTTTATTTTTGTGGGGCGGTATGCTTGTAAATTGTTTGGGCGTGTGGTATAATGAATCGTACAGAGATTTATTGCAACTATTATATATTAACCTCGGAGAAAACGTTATGGGCAGAAAATTGTTATCTATAGCGATTGGTTTGATTGCGTGCTTGACTTTTGCGTGCGGTTGTAGTCGCGTGCAAAGCGTTCCGACCGAAAGCGGTGAACCCGCGCCGAGCGGCGCCGTAGTGCAAGCCGCCGCGACCGCCGTGACGATGCGTGATATTGCGGATTTCCTCAGTGAAAAGGACGCGCACTATCCGCTGTCCGACGAGTTTATAGAAAGGTATCAGCAAGCGAGCGGCGGGTACATAGACTTAGCCAAAAAGACTGCCGGCATGATAGTAGATAAGGAAAAGCATGAGCCTAATCAAAAGTGGCACTTTTTCGATTCTTGGTTATACCCGAGCATAGACGACGGCTCCTTCGATTGGGACGCGAGCGCCAAAACGCGCGTGTACTCCAACTTGCTGTGTCCCGAATTGTTGCTGTGGATTTACGAGGCTTCGGGCGTAGACCCCGCCAAGGTGCGGGCGGCAAAGGACGTGGCCGAGCAAGGCCGCGCGACCGGCGTTAAGGTGGCTACCATTGCCAAAAACATGCGTGCGTGCGTGCCGTGGGAGGACATAGAAAATTCGATTGTGAACTTTGTGCCGTCCGAGCGCGTAACTCTCAGTCCCGACAAGCTGACCTTGACCGTAGGCGAAAGCGGCATGGTTACGGCGACGGTTACGACGAGCGGTGAAGCCGGCAACGTGACGTGGAGCGTAACGCAAGGCGAGTACTTCGTAACCGTAACGTCGGCCGGTAACGTTGCCACGGTTACTGCGGTTGCAAAAGGCACCGCAACGGTAAAGGCGGAGTGCGGCAGTCTTTCCGCAGAATGCGCGGTTACCGTCAACGCGCCGCGCGAGCCTTCGTCCGACACGTCAGTCGTGTATGAAATATCGGGTACCACAAACTCGAACAAGGCGTTAAGCGACGAAAGTGTGTTTTCGGCGTTGAAGCTTGTAGGCGGCGGCGACGGCATTATCACCGGCGTAAGCACTGCTTATATTTACGGCGGCGGTTCGGGGGGAAGCGGTGACAATAAGTGGAGTGCCGGTAATATGTTTAAGGTCGGTACCGCCTCCGTCGCGGGAAGTATAACGTTTACGCTAAACACAAACGTAAGCCGCGTTATTATTACCGGATACGTAAATGATACTAAGTGTCAGATACGAGTGGGCGACAGCACTTCCACCGATTGGACGGACGATGAGAACGACGGCAAGACCGTTACTCATACTTGCACGGACATGACCGTAATAGACAAGGACGCGCTGGAGGCTGGCAACGTTTCTACGATTACCTTGGATTTTGAAAGTACTTCGAGCGTGACGATTGCCACCATAAACACTACGAGCAAAAAGTATCCGTTGTATATAACGGCAATCGAATTCGTACTTTCCGCAGAAGCGGCGCAATAGTCGGCCGTGAAAGAAATTAACGAGAAAGAGGTTTGGCAATGAAAAGAAAAACGATAGCAACGCTAATGCTTGCAGTAGGCCTTTCGCTGTGCGCGTTCGGCGCAACCGCTTGCGGCGACGCAAACGACGGCAAGAGCGGTGCCGGAGGTAACACCGGCGGCGAAAAAGAAAAAACGTATACCGTAACTTGGAAAAGCGACGACGGCAAGGTTCTTGAAACGGATAAGAACGTAAAGGCGGGGAGCATGCCCTCCTACGACGGCGCAATACCCGCAAAGGACGGAACGGCGCAGTGCTACTACGTGTTTGCCGGCTGGTCGCCCGAGCTTGCCAAGGTGACGGCCGACGTTACCTATACCGCGACCTTTACGGAGTATACGAGCAGATTTACCGTGACGTGGAAAAACTATGACGGCACGGTACTGGAAACCGACGACGACGTCGAGTACGGCGCGACACCCGAGTATAACGGTCCGACGCCGCAAAGGGCGAGCATGTTGGATATTAACTACGAGTTTTCGGGCTGGAGTCCGTCGGTCGGCGCGGTTACCGACAACGTTACTTACACGGCGCAGTTTACCGCTAAATATACCGGAGATCAAGTTGCCGGAGTGGTGCCCAAGCTTTCGGAGGACGGCAAAACCGTTCAGTACGGATTCTATCCGCAAACGCACGTTAGCGATCAAGCGGTAACGGCCGAGCTGGATAAGCTTGAGCCGACGTCTATCGGCTGGTACTTGCTGGGCAATGATTTTTACGCCAAGCAGACGGCGCAAGTGTGCAACGGTGAAAGCTACGCATTTGACGACGGCACGGCTATAGAGGACGGCGCGGAATACTGGTTTAAGTGCGACGTCATTACGTGGCGAGTGCTTAGCGGCGAAAACGGCACGTACTACTTGCTTGCCGACAAGCTGTTGGATACGCATGCGTACTACGCCGAGTATGCCGACAGAAAAACGGGCGACGATACCGTTTACGCCAACAACTACGAACGGAGCGATATTCGGACTTGGCTGAACGGCTATTTTTACGCGATGGCGTTTGCTCGGGACAGCTCGTACGTTGCGACGACTACGGTGAGTAACGGCGCGACCACGACGGCGGCGGCAACCAACGGATACGCGTGCGGCGACACCACGGACAAAGTGTATTTGCCGAGCTATCAAGATTATATAACCGCAGACTACGGCTTTGCTACGGCCGCCGACGATAAGTCCGCAACGCGCGAGTGCAAAACCACCGACTACGCGCGGGCACGCGGCGCGTGGTGCAATACGGCAAGCGGGTTAAAGAACAACGGTTCGTACTGGACGCGGTCGCCGTCGGGCAAATATTACTACTGCGCGTGGAACGTGAACTCGGGCGGCTACCTAAGCGAGTACGCAGTTGACGGCGCAAGCCATTGCGTGCGGCCGTGCATAACGCTTAGCTATTCCGCATAAAAAACTTATTACTCAGAGCCTACCGTAAACGGTCGGCGTAGGGAAAATTATGGACGAACAAACCGAACTGAAACCGATAGAAACCAAAATCCAAGCGAGCAAAATGTTTTGGATATACTTTCGCATACAGATAATACTGTTTGCCGCGTTCGCGATTTTTGGATTCGTTGTTTTTGCGGTAACGCTTAACGACGCGATAACGGCGACGCGCTATAGATTTATCTTGGCGTTTGCGTTTATGCTGTGTACGGCTTTTGCTTCGTCGTTTTGCGTTATCGTATTGGAAACCATAGTAAAAGCCCAAAAAAGACAAAGCGTTATCACCACCGCGCTGTATTCCGACTATATGATAATGCGGACGAGTGAGCGCGGCGATTACGGCGAGGAACGGTACCTTTGCAGAGATTTTACCGTAGCCAAAGAGAAAAAGCGGTACTTTAAGCTTTTGAGTCCGAACAAGGCGGGCAATATTATTCCAAAAGACGGACTGTCGCCCGAACAGCTTAACGCCGTGCGCCGAACGTTTGGACTGCCGCTTGATGGAATAGGCGAGGTAGCGTTGCCGGCGTACGCCGAAAACGGCAACGCCGTGCCCGATATATCCGAGGTTGTGTCCGTCGAAAACCGTCGCGTTATAAAATCCAAGTTCGGCGAGTACGTGTCGCGCGATAAGCAGATTATGAAAAGTAGGTTCGTAGTTTCCGTATTGATTGGCGTATGCAGTTTTGTGGGAATGCTGTTGAGCGTAATACTCAACTACAAAAGCGAAGCTATGCCGATATGGGCAATCGCAGTGCTGTGGGCGGCGTCTATTATCTTTATAATCGCACTCGTATATTACCTTTACTTGCGCAATATATTGAGTAAGGCCGCGCGTAGCGTTAAGATCGGAGCGGTGAACGAGTATTTTATTTTTGCCGATTGCATAATGGTTTGCGTTCATAATCAAGACAGCATAGTCGTAATCAGAATATCGTACGACAAGGTGAGCTACGTGCGCGAAACCAAGGACGATATTTGGATTAGGTTTAAGCTTACCGGCGACTTGACATACCCGATAATAAAAAGCACGATTTCCGCCGCGGAATACGCCACGCTTATGCGCTTACTGTCGCGCCCGACCGCGACGGACGAACAGTCGATAGAGCTTGACGTCGCGCCGCCGCTAAACGGCAAATACGACGGAGTGGTGTAATACGACAAAACAAAAATCCGAACTGCGGATAGGCGAGTTCGGATTTTTTGTTTTGGAATTTTTCGTTTGCGTTACGTTACGCGGCGTAGGTGATGGTGATAGTTGCTTGTGCGGCGGAAACGCTGTCTATGGATATATCGAAGTTAAGCTTTTTGCCGGCGTTGGTCGTATAGTTTGGGAACACCGTGCTAAGCTTTTGGCCGGCTTGCCAAAGGTCGCTGTCCGCGGCGTAGCCTTGGCTGTTGGAGAACTTTTTGGTGCCGTCGGCCTCGACGAGCTTGATTAGCGCGTAGCTCGTGTCGGTATTGTTGTTGTCGGTAAACGAGCCGTAGTCGGTGCTGTATCCGTTGCCTATGGACGACGAAACGTGGTATATGCGCACGCCGTAGTCCTTGCCGTCGTAGAGGTAGCTGTTGCTTGCCGAGGCGTGCATGGCGTTTAGTCCGTCCGCCGAGTATAGGTCGATCAGCAGATATTCGCAGAAGTACGAATTGTTGAAGTTGAGCGGAATGAGTATTGCGTCGCCTTGGGTCTGCGAGCTTTTGATCGTTACCGTTTTGGTGGATACCACTATCTGCGGCGTAACCCAGCCGAGCATGATTTTGGAATAAACGTTTTGGTCGCCGACCGTCGCGTCCATCATGTCTGCGCCGCCGAGCCCCTCGTTACTGCCCGATCGGTCGTCGTAGTCGTAGTAGTCGTCCAGTCCCAAAAGGTGGCCGGTTTCGTGAATGTACGTGGACGCATTGACGATAAGTCCGGATATTTCGGGGTAGTACTCCTCGTCCACGAATCCGTCCTTAACGCTTTCTATCATAAAGTCCACACCGGCAAACAAGTAGTAGAACACGTTGGTTTCGTCGTACTGTTCGTCCTCGTAGTTCCAAGTGACGTACGCCCAGTAGAATGAGTCGTCGCTGTCATATTCTATATCGGCAGTGTATATAAGGTATACCGCGTCCAGAGTGCCGTCGCCGTCGTAGTCGTAGTCCGAAAAGTCAATAACGTCGTCGTAGTACTTGAGCGCCTCGTGCAACAACAGATTGTCGCCGTTTTTGTATTTTTGATTGGTGTCGGGGTCGGTTGCCGTTTGCCGTGCGTAGTATGCGGAATCGCCGCTAGGTGCGGTAAAGGTCGCTTTGTTTTGCGCTATATTATATCCGGCTATGTCGAAGGTAATATCCAGCTTTTGGTACGACGATTGGTAGTAGTAGGAATGAACGCTTTGCCAGCCGGTGCTTTGGGTATCGCCGTTGAACGCTACGTTAAGCTTTGCCAGCTCTCCGTCCTCGATGAGATCGTCGGTAAACTGTACCGGAATAACGAGCGCGTGGTACTTGCCGATAGCGGACAAGCCGATGGCGGGGTCTGGTTCGTCGCCCGTCTTGGTAATTTTGTCTTGCAAGCGCTCGTCGTCGAAGTCGTTGGGGTTGTAGGTCTGCTTATCCATCGTGCCGGTGGGGGTGGTGGGCGTGTCGCTCGTGCCGTCGACGTTGGGCAAGGTAAAGCTTACAGAGCCGTGCTTGGAAAATACGTAGACGTATTTTTCGCCGTCGCTCATTTCTCCGGTAATCGAGTGTATATTGCCGAATTGTATCTCTACCCTAAACGCCGTCCACGAAATGCCGGTGTATTCGCCGATAACGCTTTTGCCGACGTCGTTGGGCTTGGTCGCCGTATATACGCCGTTGCTCTCGGTAAATTCAAAGTCCTTGATTTCGCTTAGGTCTACCGGCGCGGCGTACCAAAACCATTGGTCGAAGTCGTCCGTGCCCTCGGCGTACCTTGCGTAGCTACCGTCGTTTTGCTCGGAGTAATAGTAGTAGGTATCGGCAGTGGGATCGTAGCTTATGTAATCGGTGTAGGTGTCGCCGTCCTCGTCGTATACGTACTTGGTGGCGTTGCCATTGTGCTCGTAGTACTCGCTGTAGGTATCGCCGTCGTAGGTGTACGAAAGCGTGGTAGCAAAGTTCCACGTAGTGCGGTCGGCGTACTTGGCAAGCACGGATATAGGGTCGCCGCCATTGCCGCCATCGTCGTCGATTACTGTAAAAGTTACAGTCTTTTTGACGTTGCCTACGGTTAGGGTGACGGTAAAGGTGCCGGCCTTGGAGGTGTCCGCTTTGGTAAGATCGAGCATCTCGTCGGTTACCACTATTTGGTTGCCGCCGCTATCCTTAACGGTAAAATACTGCTTGAAGTCGACGGTGGCGCCGATTTCGAGGTTGAGCGGTTTGTCGGCGTTTACCGTAACGACGTACGTGGGTTGGGCGGTACCGCCGTTGCCGTCGCTTTTGCCGCCGCATGCGGTAAGGCACGCGACCGACGCGATAACGGCGATTACCGTCAAAATGGCTGTCAAGTACTTTTTAAATTTCATTGCCTTATTCCTCTCGTAAGGTTTTCGTAATTAAATTATACACCTAAAAAATTTTAAATTCAAGAGAAAACGTTGGTTAAAAAGATTAGAATTTGATTAGAAACGGTCGGGGCCGGTTCAAAAGCTATTCTGCGGCGTGGACGGTGAGCGCCTATCCGTGCGAAAAAACTTTTTTGCGAGCAAAAGCGGGCAAAAAAGGTATTTACGTTTGACATAAGCGTCGATTTGTACTATACTTAAAATAGCAATCGGCTTTGGTTTTTACAAGGGTGTCCGCCAAGGCCGATATTATGCTACAAAAAATCGAGCGAGCTTTTGCCGCGCAAGCGGGGCGACGGTCGCGCTACGGACGGCATACGGACACTGCAAACGAGGTGGATATGAAAAAATTTCGCAAAGTGCTGTTGGCGGTTTTATTCGCCGTTATACTTGCTTTGGGTGCGGCGTGCATTACCGCGTGCGGCGACAAAGAGGGCGGCGCCGCCAAGCCGCGGTATACGCTTACCTTTATGGTAGGCACCGTGCGCTGGGATAGCGTTACCGTCGAAGCGGGCAGTTCGTACAAGCTCAATAAGGACGAGGATCCCGACAGAGGAGTCAACTACGTATTCGAGGGCTGGAGCCAGACGGCAAACGGTCCGGTGGAAGCGCTGCCCGACAAAATGCCGGCCGGCAACCGCACGTACTACGCCGTTTTTTCGGCACGGTACAATCTTAACTTTAACGCCGGCATAGGCGTTATTCCCGACGATAAAAAGACGGTTATCGCAAAAGAGGGCGACGACCTTTACGGTTTGGTCAAGGATATTACGCCCACCGTCGAGAACAGCGACGCCACGTTTAAGGGTTGGTTTTTGCGCGGCACGTCGGAGATTACGGCGACGTCCGGCCAAAAAATGCCCAAGGGCAACGCCGAGGTGGTGGCCAAGTATTCGGTAGGCTACAAGATTAACGTATATCTGGAAACCAAATTCGACAGCGGCAACTACGCGGCTCAGCCGGACGAAGTGGTTAATAAATCGGCGTTCGTAGGCGACAAGGTTGCCGGACTGCCGACCTATGCCGGCTACTACTACGACGACGGCAAGGACAACGACGTTCTTTACGCCAATCTCAACAAAAACAGCGCGCAAAATGCGTTCGATCTTTACTTCAAAATCGTCGGCTACGACGTGATTTTTAACGCCAACCTTCCGGCCGACGTGGAATATACCGGCTCGGTCGAGTCCATGACTTGCGGCCACGGCGAGGAATATACCGTGCCCGCCAACGACGCGGAAACCGGATTCAAGGCGGACGGCTACCGCTTTAGCGGCTGGTCCACTATGCCCGAGGGTGAGGTGGAATACCGCGAGGGCGAAACGTTTACCGTAGAAAAATCGACTACAATGTACGCGCGTTGGGTAAAGGGCATGACCGAGATTGCCGGCCGCTCCTCCGACCGCGTGTACTTGATTGAAAAAAAGATTGACGGCGTAAAGCGCGTAGTGCCTTACCTCGAGCGCACCGGACTTAGCGATCTTGCGGGCGAGTACGACCCGACCCACCATATATTCACCTTTAAAAAGGCGAACGCGTCCGAGCAAGACGGAGTTTTGCTTCGCGGCATTGCGGACAGCGCGCATAACACGTTTACGTATCTTAATACGGAGAACGCCGCTACGTACAAGCTGCAAAAGCTTGACGAAACGGTTGATTCTGCCGTAACGCTCAAGCTTAACGAGGACGGCACCGCAGTTTACAGCGACGGCACCGATACGACCAACGGCAAGTACGTATCGGGCAGTGACGGATCCATGCTGTTTACCGTAGACGGCAAAGCGGAGTTTGCGTTCCGCTTGATACATACCGCGGACGGATTTACGACCTTTATGATTCGCGGCGCCGAGTACGGTACGTGGAATAACATTACACAAGCGGGCAACGTGGATTTGACGTACACCATGCAGCTTGACGGCTACGGCTACGCCACCATGTACGTGTCCGGCTTTAACAGCAGTCTTTCCGGCAGAATTACCACGCCGTTCAACGGTCGGTATAGCTATACCTCGGGCGAGGGCGCGTACGCCGGCACCGACGGCAAAGAGGTGCGTGTAAGATTGTTCAACAGTTCGCTTCAAATGCGGCAGTTCGACTGCTTGCTTTTGGAGGGCACCTATCACACGCTTTCCACCGACGACACCAACGTGTACACCAACGTGTACTTGCAAAAGTTCGAGGCGACCATTTACGGCGCGCCCGAGGGTGGTGCGGCGCTTAACACCGCCACCGCCGACAAGATAGTGTTGGACGGCTACAGCGTAGTTGCCGACAGCGCAACCTATACCTACACCGACGGCGAGGGACAGACCGTTACCGTCAAGGGTAAGTATTACTACGACAGCACCGCCGGCACGCTGCGCATAATCCCGACTGCGGGCGGCGCGGAGCTTAGATTCGAGATTACGCTTAGCGGCGAGGGCGACGACAGAGTGCCCGTGTTCGAGCCGGTTGACGAGCTGTACGGTCAGTACGCTGTCAGAGGTTTGGATTCCGTTTTCGGCCCCAACCTTATATATACGCTCAGCATTTACAACAACAACCGCGCGGCGTTCTCCTTCCGTATACCTATGTACGACGACACCTTCTACGGCAACGTCGTCATGGACTACACCCGCATGGTGTTCGGCGACTTTACCGTAGCGGTAGAGGGCAAGACCGAAACGGGCGGCGCCGACCCGCGCGCAAACGTGTACGAGTTCAGTGCGGAAATAAACCCGCAGATTATTGCGTACTTGTACAATATGTATCGCTCATTGTACGGCCAAGTGCTCAACGTGGGCACGTTCGGTAGCTTCCGCTTTCAGTTCGTTTATTCGGCTACGACCCAGCGCATATCGTACGTCAACGTAACGGTAATAGGCGATTACCAAGCCGACCGCAAGGTAACCTATAACGACGTAGAGTACACGCTTAACGGCTTCGGCACTGCGGAAAGCGAAAGCGACAATATTCAGTATATATACAACACGGCGCTGGGCATAAAAAGATTGTTCCTCGTTCCCGACTCCAAAAAGCCGGACGAAACCGTGCTGTTTATAGACTACGACGACGAGTTCGTGGCGTACGAAAAAAGCCATGCCACCAACAACAGCGACATACCCTTCCTAATGATGTTCTTTAAAAACAGCACGGCGATGCTTACGTTTACGAGCAATTCCACGTTCGAAGCGTTTGCGTTCGGCACCGTTACGTGGGAGGACGAAGAGCACACGCGCGGCAAGTTCGTGCGCGACGACGGCGTATCGTTCTCCGACGACTTCCTTACCGTCAACAAAATGATTAAGGACTTTAAGTTCGTAATCCGCACGTCTACCGTCAAGGATAACAAAGGTCAAGACGTCACCTCTACCATCGTTTACGTGTACGACGGCAACGCGGCCGACGACGGTGACGAGATAGTGATAGAAACCGCGGAGGCCGAGCTTACGCTTAAGCCGCTTGCCGTCACCGAAACGACGGACGGCCAAGGCAATAATGTGAACGTACCGTCCGCCGCGGCCACTTATATAGTTAAGGGTACGGACGGCAACGGCGATACCGAATATAACGGAACGTATAGCGTGCTGGGCGATCGAGTGTACTTTACCTATACCACCCAGCAGTCCGGCGGCGCCAAGCCCACCGCGCAGACCATAACCTTTAAGCTCGAGTATAGTAACGGCGCAATATCCGGCTTCCGTCGCGTAAGCGGCGAGGAAGGTTACGCGCTTTCCGCCGACGACGGCAAGAGCTATATGTACCTTTCGGGCGAGGCGGTAGACGGCGAGGCAAGCACGTACGGCGCTACCTACTACCAATACGACGCCGAAAATCAGTCGTACACCGAGTACCACGGTACGTACGAGCTGACTAGGGACAGCAGTGCGTTGTACGATTCCACGTTCGGCATCGGCTACGACTTTACTTACGAAACGGGCGACGTGGACGGCGATGGCAACAAGGTTACCGAAATGTTCACCTTTGGCATCGGCCGAGACAGAACGAATATAAGATACTTCAAAAAGTTCGTGCTCAAAATCGAAACGCAGTACGTGCTGTACATGTCGGCAAGCGTAGGTCAGCCCGCGCGCATAGGCACGCTTGGCGGTGGCGGATATTCGGCGCACGTGCTTACGCTCTATCCCAACACTCAGTACCAAACGCAGTACCAAGGCGTGCTGGAGTGGAGCGACGACTGGTCGATATGGGTGCTTACCGCTACCAACGGCGCGCAGTTCTACTTTAAGATAATTTCCGGCATGGGTGTGTTCATTATGGACAACACCTACGTAGCGGAAGCCAAGGGCATGTTCACTCTGTCCGAAACGGTTACAGTCAAGGTTCCCGCTACCGAGGGACAGGACGCGACCGAGGATACCGAGGCTGTGCCGGCGGTGCCCGAGCATGACGCGGTTGCCACCAAGATAGAAATGTCCGGTATGGCGTTTGCGTATTTGCATTACGACTATAACGGCGAGGATAAAACCATAATGGGCATTTACGTTCAGTACGCCAACAACGGCTTTGCGTTCTTGCACGTTACGGCGGACAGCACCGAGGTATTGTTCCGCTTCCGTCTGCAAATGAATACCGACGAGCAGACCGGCGAGGTTTCGTACGTTGCCGAGCTAGCCGATATGAACTACTTCGGCACCTACGAGGGCGACGACTTGACGGTAATCAACCTCAACGGCTACAATGGCGCGTACTACGTGGACGGCTACGGCAGAGTTTACAGCGGACAGTTCACTATAGAGGAAAGCGACGAGCATTCCGCGTTGATACACATAACGTACATCGACACTACCGACTACGTAGTTAAGCATGCGTACGCAAGGCTGGACTTTGAAAACCGTACCTTCGTTACCGTATCGGCGCCCGCCCAAAACGCGTAAGCGTTCATAAGCGGTAGTATAATGGTAATATAATATAGAATAAGCGGTTTTTGGTGCGCAAAAACTGTGTTAGTACTATAAAACTACTGTGAAAATACTTGACATATAAAAACCGCTTGTGGTATAATTTTTAGAACAACAAGGGCGTTGTAAGCGATTTACGACGCCCTTGTGCTTTTTTATTTGAAAGAAGTATCGTATCGGAGGATATGTATATGAAAAAATCCGGCAGATTGGTAGGATTGATAGTTTGCGTATTCGCGCTGCTCGGCGTTGCCGCCGTGGGCTGCGGAAACAAGGACGACAAAAAGCCGAAGCCCACCGCGCAGAGCGAGTGGGGCGTGTATTACTACGATTACAGCGGATCGGAGTACTTGCTGTCGCTTGCCGACGGCAACAAGGCTACCGTGATCATGGGTAACACCGTGGCCAACGGAACTTATACGCGCAAGAATAACGATATTTCGTTTAAGTACGGCGGGGACGTAGGCAATATGTCCGCGCAGATAAACGCCGACAATTCGGTTATTACCGTTACTTATAACAGCGTGCCCATGCAGTTTTTGCGTAGGGTTATATACTCCGTGAGCTTTGACAGCGCCGAGGGTAGCGAGGTCGCCAAGGTTGAGGTGCTCAACGGCAAGTCGCTTGCCAAGCCGATCGATCCGGTGCGCGACGGCTACACATTTTTGGGCTGGTTTAAGGACGACGAATACAAAACGCCGTTCATATTCGAGTCGGATATTATAAGCGCCGATACTACGCTGTACGCGCAGTGGGGCAAAAGCGTGCTCGGCGAAAACGTGTACACCGTTTCGTTTGACGTGGGCGATTACGAGGGCGCGGTCAATCCCGAACCCAAAACCACGGTGGGCGGCAAGCTTTACGGCTTGCAGCAGCCCACGCGCGAGGGCTATACCTTTTTGGGCTGGTGGTACAGCGCTACCGGCAAGGCCGACGAACTGACTAACCGCGTGGACGCCGATACCGTTTATAGGGAGAACACCACGCTTTACGCCGTATGGCAAGGCGCGAGGGAGGGCAGCAAGCTGTCTTCGCCCGCCGTCAGCGTAGTGGGCAACCGCATATCTTGGGACTCGGTTGCGCAAGCTTCGCAGTACCGAGTTCAAGTGTCGTGCGTGCCGGCCGACGCAAATCAGAACTTTGCCGAAATAGACCGTGCCGTTACCGAAACGAGCACGGAGGTTGCGTTTACCGTCGTCGGCAAGTACACGGTTACGGTAACCGCCGTTTCGGCCGCCGGCGCAAGCAACAATTCCAATCCCACCACGCGCACGTACTTGTACAATCCGCTTGCGCGCGTATCGCTGTTCAGCGTCGTTGGCGACACGCTGTTGTGGAACGCCGTCGACAACGCCGAAAAGTATATAGTTTCCGTCGATTGCGGTAACGAGCTGCACGACCATTCCGCGTTCGACAACGGAAAGTCCACCTACTTCAACTTTGCCAACTGCGAGATGCAACGCGGCGGAATTAAGTTTACCGTAACCGCGGTGGCCGACGGCTACACTTCGTCTACCTCCGAAACGTTTACGTACGCTAAGGATCTTGCCGCCGTGCCCGCGCCGGCGTACGACGAGGCTACCCAAACTGTGTCGTGGCAAGCGGTGCCCAACGCCACCAACTACGACGTTACCGTGCTGTGCGGCACGACGGGACACGAGCACACGCGGCTCGATTTGGGCAGAGCGACGAGCTATTGCGTAAAGGAATGTGCGGTGCCCGACGGTGGCTTGACGGTCAGCATTACGCCGCGCACCAAGGGCTACAATTCTCCCGATCCCACGACCATACTTATAACTGCCGCGCAAAAGTCGGCACCAGCCACGCCGAGCGATATTCGCATCGTCGAAACCACGCTCCGCTGGAATAGCACCGGCGCGGACAAATACGTAGTGCGCATTGGCGACAAGGAAATAGAAGCAACTACCAATTCGCTCGACCTTGCCGGACAAAGCGTAAACTGGACCAAGGGTTCGGACTACAAAATTTACGTAAAGGCGGTTAAGGGCGGACAGTCGTCCTTGTGGAGCGACGCTGTTGACGCACGCTACTACGCAATGCACAGCTCGCTGTCGTACGCCAAAAACACCGTGTCGTGGCGGCCGGTTATCGGCGCCACCGCGTACGAGGTGCGCGTAAACGAGAGCGACGTAGTGCGCGTTACCGACGGCTCGGCTTCCGCGCGCGTAAGGTTGACGGAAGCGGGCGACAACAAGATAGAAGTACGGTTCTTTGCCGGCGACGAAACGAGCGCTTGGGCGCCGTTGTCCGTCAAGGCGTACGCGCTTACGTTCGACACGCGCGGTGGAGTGGCGGCGGCGAGCGTTCGGCTTACCCAATACTACGCGGTAGGCGACGAAATAACGTTACCCACGGCACAGCAAATTACCAAGGACGGCTACACGCTGGGCGATTTTTACACTACGCCGAGCGGACCCGACGGAAACGGCGCGCGCTTTGCCGACAAGACATTTACGGCGGCGGGCGACATGGTGCTTTACGCCAGCTGGGTGCCCAAGACGTATAAGATTACGCTCAACTATAACGGCGGCGGCACCGGCGTTGCGGAAGCGACGGTAACCTACGGCAAGCCGTTTAAGCTCCCCACGCCCGATACCATAGTGGACGGCACTACCGTGTTCGGCGGTTGGTGCGCCAACAGTATAGGCACGGCGGCTACGTACACCGACGAGCGCGGCAACGGCTTGGGCGTATGGAGCATTGCCGGCGATACCGAGCTGTACGCAAGCTGGCTGTCCGTGTTTACGTTTGAAAAAACCAAGGGCGGCAGTGCGGGCTTCTACTACATGGTCAAGTCCAACCCGAAAGCGAAACGCGACGTGCCGGTAGCTACCATACCCGCAACGTACAAAATGGCGGGTGATACGATTGCTTATCCCATAACACAGCTTGCCAAGGACGCGTTTGACAGTTGCCAGGGCATACAAGAAATTAACTTACCCAGCACGATGGAAACCATTTTGCCGCGTATGTTTGAAACCATGAGCTCTGTTCGGGAGATTAACGTATACGCGGCGGAAGGCGGCGCAGACGTGTATTATTCCGACAACGGCGTGTTGTACTACAACAACGCCACCGCCGGCACGGTAGACCTTTGGGCCTTGCCGCGCGCAAAGACCGGTGTTTACACGCTGCATAGCAGAGTGAACACGATACCTACGCGTGCCATGTACTACTCTCGTCTGGACGAGGTTAGGATTCCCGCGTCGGTATCGTACGTAGCAAAGGACGCATTCTACTACACGTACACCACCACTATAACCTTCCTTTCTCCCGCGGCGGGCGAAGCGTCCTACGCGTTGAGACTGGAAAGCGGCGCATTTAACAATGCTAGCAAAACGACCAAGGTGACGTTGCCCGCGCGCGAGATCGTAGTGTGGAATTCCACGACCAATGCGGCTATTGCCAATCCCGATTTTAATATAGACGTGTTTGTAAACTGCAGCGCACTTACTACCGTCGAGGTGGATTCCGGCAATGCGTACTTTCAAAGCATAGACGGCTTGCTTTGCTCTAAGGGCGCCGACGCCACGATACTGTATTGTCCTAAGGACCGTGTGGGCGTATTTACCGTTCCCGCCGGTATAGTGAAGATAGGTAGGCGCGCTTTTTCCAACTGCCGCAAGATAACGCAGATTATCATACCCAACTGGGTAAACGAAATAGAGGAGGAAGCCTTTACCGGCTACAAGGTAAGGCTGGCCGACGCTACGACGGACACAACCGTATACGGCTGCACGGAGCTTGCCACCGTTACGTTTAAGAGCGGTGACGGCGTCGCCGCCGACCTCGTTATCGGCAAAAACGCATTTGGCAATAAGACCGAAACAGCGTCGTACTTCTGCAGTAAGCTCAGCACCATAGAATTCCAAAAGGACAGCGGCGTTGCCGAAATAGGCGAGTACGCATTTGCGCGCTGCCCCATAACCAAGGTAACGCTGCCCGCGTCGTTGTCCAACGTAAAGGAAGGCGCGTTTTACGGTTGCGACAAGCTGGGCACCGTCGAGTACGCGCCCAACGGCAAGGATATAGCAATAGGCGACCAAGCGTTTGCCAACTGCACGTCGTTTACCACTATCAAGCTGCCAGCCAACGTAACCCAATTCAGCGGCGGCGTATTTGCGGGCTGTAACAACCTTACCACCGTGGAAGTAGATCCCAACAACCCCGTGCTTACCGGCGTGGACGGCGTTCTGTTTAGCAAGGACAAAACGGAAATATTGTTCTATCCGTTCGGCAAGGAGGGTAACTACCAGATACCCGCTACCGTTACCAAAATAAGCGGCGGCGCGTTTTCCGGCAAGTCCAACGTTACGGAAATAACCATAAGCAAAAACGTAATAGAGATAGGCGATGGCGCGTTCCGTCAATGCACCAATTTGGAAAAGGTGATATTTGAGCCGAACGGCACTGCGGAGCTGAAGATAGGCGACGGCGCGTTTGCCGTTTGTGGGAAGCTGACCGAATTCCGCTTGCCCGAAAGAGTGAAGTCCATTCCCAACAGAATGCTGTTGCAAGCGGCAAAGCTTGACAGTATTTACATCCCGAGCGGCGCGGAGCGCATAGGCGAAATGGCGTTTGCCGGCGTCGGCGAATCGGTAGGCGACCAAATGACCGACGAGGTGGTTATTCCCGCGTCGGTAAAGGAAATAGGCGCCATGGCCTTTTATAAAAGCAATATAACCAAGGTCAGATTCGAGGACAAGGCAAGCGGCGATTTGATTTTTGAGGTATTTGAAAACGACAAGAATTCCGCCAACACAGCCTCGCCTTGGCTCGATGCATATTTCCCCGTCAACGTAAAGAAAGGCGAAAGCAAGCTGTTTTTGTCTTGCATCAGACTGCAATCGGTTGTCTTGCCTAAGGGCTTAAAGGCTATGCCGGCCGGTATGTTCGATTCTTGTATCAGCTTGACAACAGTCGACATACCCGGTACTGTAACCGAAATGGAATACGTGTTTACCAACTGCTCGGCGCTTAAAACCGTAACGTTTGCCAAGCGCGACAACGGTGAGGACGGCAAACCCTTGCCGCTGGTCATGAAAGACGGCTACGAAACGTCTACCGGCTCCGGCAGTTCGACGGGTGGTCCGACCTACTCCTATTACGGAGTTTTTGCGGGCTGTAAATCGCTTACCGACGTAGAACTGCCCGAGGGCCTTACACGCATACCAGACTACTGCTTCTTTAACTGCACGGCGCTTGAAAAAATTCATGTGCCCGCGAGTGTAAGGAACGGAGAATATAACGTAGGTACTACCCAGCTTACCGCAATAGGCAAAAAAGCGTTTTCGTCCGGCGTTATCGGTCAAGCGTCGACGACCAACACCAGACCGACAATGAAGCTACACACTGTAACGTTTGCCGACGGCGGCACGGGCGATTTTTCACTTGGCGACGGCTCCTTCCAGTATTGCTCGGGCATCACTACTATGACCCTTCCGTCGCGGCTTGCCGACGCGCACGTAAATGCCAGCGGCAAGGACTGGGTGGTAAGCGGCGTACGTGTAGGATATCAAAGCAATACTTCCTCATACACCAGCGCGTATCCGTCGTTTGACGGTACCAAGCTTGCCACGCTCAACGTGGCGACCGGCGGAGCGCACTATTCGTCGGACGACGGAATATTGTACAACGCGGACAAAACGGCGCTTGTGTACGTGCCGATTGCGCGCACCAAAGATATAAACGTGCCCGCGTCCGTCGAATTGGTAAAGAACTTTGCGTTCTACAAAAACGTCGGCGTACAAAAGGTGACCTTCCTTGAAAGAACGTCGGCCGACGTTGCTACGCAAGCGGACGGCGACGAACCCACTACGTCCGCCGCGCCTAAGGGCCTCGTAATAGGCGAAAACGCCATGGCAACCTCTGCCGGCGCTTTTGCGGGCTCCAAGGTGCAAGAGGTTTACTTCCCCAAGCATCTCAGCCAAATTACGTCTTATGCCTTCCACGGCTGCACGGCGCTTACCAAAATCGAGTTTGCGCAAGGCACTACCGGCCTTACAAGCATAGACAGTGATGCATTCAATACGGACGCGGCATTGCTTTCCGTCATTCTGCCCGATAGCGTTACCACGATAGGCGATCGAGCATTCCGCGGCAACAGCAAGCTTGCTACGTTTAGCGTGTCGGCAAACAGCAAGCTTACCGCCATCGGCGTCGAGGCTTTTTACGGCACGGCGTTGACCGAATTCTACGTGCCGGCGGCGCAGTCGTTCAACTTGGGTGTCGGTGCGTTTAGCAACTGTCCAAAGCTTGCAACGGTGCATCTGCCCAACACGGTAACGAATTTCGATGGATTGTTCACCGGCTCATATGCACTTTCCAACTTAGATATTTACGCCGTTCAAGACGAACAAGGCAACGACTTGCAAGGCACGCTTACCAGCGACAACGGTGTTATCTACTTGGACGGCGGCAAAACCTTGTCGTACTATCCCATCGGCAAAACGGACAAATCGTATACCATACCCGTGGGCGTAACCAAAATAGCGGCGGGTGCGTTTATGAACAACGGATATTTGGAGGAAATTAAAATCCCCAACACCGTTGAGCTTATACTTGATAAGGCGTTTTACATGATGCCGTCGCTCAAAAAGGTCGAGTTTGAACGCGACACCACGTTGCATTACGTCAAGCTGACCGACGCCGAAAAGGAAACCTATACCGGCGACCGCTATATAAAGATAGTAAACGGCGGCGAGGAGGAATACGCCAAAGCGCCCGACGGCGCGGAGGACGTGTACAAACTGCTTCCGGTGCCGGATAGCCTAAAAATAGGCGTCACCGTCAACGCCACTACCGGTGAGGTAAAGAACAGTGACGGCTCTACGAGTACGGGCGTATTTGCCTTCTGCCAGTCGCTCGAGGTGGTTAATCTGCCCACGCGTACCGAGCATATTTCGGGCTTCTCGTTCTACTTCTGCAAAAATCTGCACACCGTCACGTTCGACGAAAATTGCAGACTGGGCGTTATAACCAAATGCTTGTTTAGCAACACCGCGTTGCAGTACGGCGGAACGCGTGAGCAGATAGAGGAAAACGACAAAAACCCGTTTGTTCTTCCTCCGAGTATGAAAGAATTTGCCGCGGGCTCCACTACGGCGGACGAGAACAGAAACCCGTTCGGCAAGGTGACTAAGCTTGTAATACCGTCAAGCGTTACCAAGGTCGGCAACTATACGTTCCATAATTCCGAATATCTGCAAGAGGTGGAATTTACCGGAGACAAAAATACGGTGCTTGTAACACAAGGCACCAACATGTTCAAGCTGTGCTCGCAGTTGCGGTCGGTTATATTCACCAACAAGATAACCACAATAACGTCGAACATGTTCCAAGACTGCTCGTCGCTTACAACCGTCGCTTTTGAAAAACCGGCGACTGGTCAGACGCTTGAGGCGGGAATCAGAATACCCTCTACCGTCACAAAAATAGACGGTTCGGCGTTTAGCGGTTGCTCGTCGCTTACCGCGGTTGTGTTGCCCGCAAGTGGACTTGCCAATATAGCCGGCTCGGCATTCTTAAAATGCTACAACCTTGCAACGATAACCTACAACGAAGAGAATACCGATTACGACTTGTATTTGCCCACTTCGATAACTACGATAGGCTCTGCCGCGTTTGCGGGTACAAAAGTCACAAAGGCGTATATCCCGAGTAGCGTTACGTCGTTCTCGGCGCCGTTCAGTTACAACGCCAAGTACATAGACGGCACGGCGGTCTATTGCGACAAGCTGCAAAAGGTAGTATTCGCGTCGGACAACAACAATACCAAATTCACTTCGCTCCCGTCCGACACGTTTATGAAGCTGGAAGCGCTTGAGGAGGTTGTGCTTCCCACCAACCAGAAGTTTGTCACCATCAATACCGCCGCGTTTGCGTTCAGCGGGCTTAAGCACATAACCATTCCCGCCAACGTCACCAAAATAAGCAGAGGTGCGTTTGCGTACTGTGCACGTTTGGAAAAAGTGAGTTTTGCCGAGGGATCGACGGTGCTTACCGTCGAAAACGGCACTTACAACGCGTATTCTATTTACAATAACACTTATCTAAATAGCTATAACTATTTGGGCGCGTTTGCGCATAGCGGCACCGACAACGGCAGAGCGGAAGCTAAGGCAAAAGCCGAAGCGGCGGACGCCACCGACGAGGTTAAGGCGGCCTATGCGGCTAACTATATTATCGACATGTCCAAACGCAAAATAACCAAGGCCGATAAGTGGATTTTCTTCGATACGATGAACCTTGACGTCAAGCTGTCCGAGGAAACGACGGAAATAGCTACGCAAGCCTTCCAAAACGCGTATATAGACAAAATCGTAATCCCCGCAAAGACGACGCAAATCCGCATAGCGGCGTTTACCAACAGCAAGATTAAGGAGATTGAGTTTGCCGCCGCCGATACGGAGGTGACCATTGCCGCGGGTACCAAAACGGATAACGATACGGATAGCAACAGAGCTTACAACGGCGCGTTTGCATACTGCTCCGAGCTTACCAAGGTCGATATGTCGGGGCGCAAAATCACGACTATACCTAACTACACATTCTACAAATGCCCCAATATTGACGAAATAAAGTGGTCTGTCGATACGGCGGCTACCGAAACGGAACCTATGACGACGCACACGACCACTATAGGTAATTGGGCGTTCGAGTACAGCTTTGCCATTGACGAGCTTGACTTGCCGCGCGGCATAACGTCCATAGGACAGTGGGCGTTTGGCTACGGTTCTATAGCCAACCTCAAGTTGCCCAACACGCTTAGCGATTTGCAGTACGCGGCGTTCTACCAAGCCGGATTGCAAACGGTCGAGTTCGAGGATAACAGCGTTATAACCACCTTCGGACTGGATAGCCGAAGCTTGGGTTGGACGTTCGGCTACAATACCGAGCTGACGACAGTCAAGCTTCCCGAAAGCTTGAAGGTTATACCGGCCGACGCGTTCAACAAAACCGGTTTGATTTCGATAACCATTCCCAAATCGGTGACCACCATAGGTAACTATGCGTTCGGCGCAACGCCCAGCCTTAAAACGATTACGTTTGAAAAAGACAACGACGGCAACTGCGCGTTGACGACGCTAAACGAGGGTGCATTCAACGGTACCGGCATTAGCTCTATCATCATACCTAAGGGTGTTACGGCGATCAGCGCCTACATGTTCGGCGGTTGCAACGCGCTCGAAACGATTGAGTTTGAAAAAGACGACGACGGCAACTGTGCGCTGACGTATATCGGCAACAACTCGTTCCGTTCCACCGTAATAACGTCGATAGTTATTCCCAAATCGGTAACCGAAATAGGCAACTATGCGTTTGACAACAATCCGGCGCTTGCTTCGGTGACGATTGAAAAGGACGAGAATGGCGATTGCGCTTTGACGACTATCGGCGCCGGCGCGTTCAATGTCAGTTCGATTACCGAGTTCGTTATTCCCAAGAGCGTGACCTCGCTCAACGCCAATCCGTTTAGATACTGCTCCAAGCTTACTTCGCTTACGGTAGAGGACGGCAGTGAAGCGTTTGTTGTGGAAAACAACGTGGTGTACAGTGCCGACAAGTCTATACTGTTCGTGTATGCGGCCGGCATCGAAGGCGCGTTTGCAATACCCTCCGACGTCGTTGAGATAGGCGATTACGCATTTGCGGGCAGCAAGTTTGCGGGCGCCGTAAACGTGTCGCTCGGCGGATTTACGGTAGGCGACTACGCGTTTGAGGGTTGCGGCGTTACGTCCGTCACGCTCGGCGGCGGCGTAATTATAGGCAACTCGGCGTTTGCCGACAATGTGCAGCTTGCTTCCGTTACCGTAGGCGACAACGCAACGATAGGCGAGTCCGCGTTTGCGGGTTGCGTCGGGCTCAACTCCGTCGCGATGGGTGAGGGCGCAGTAATAGGCATCAAGGCTTTTGCCGACGACGCGGCGCTTACTGCGGTAAATCTGCCTACCGGTGCAACGGTAATGCTAGATTCGTTCGTCGGCAGCGGCGTTAAGCTCGATAACGTGCTCAAGGCCGATACTCAGCTTAAGTACGGCGAGCTTGACGCGTATATCGACGGCACGGTAGTGTTCGGCGACGTCAACTCCGCCGTGGCCGCATTAAAGGCAAACGCCAACCTCGAAAACGTTGTGCTTGCCGAGGGCATTACCTCTATAGCCAACAATGCGTTTAAGGACGTAACCAATCTTAAAAAGATTACACTTCCGAGTACGCTTACGACAATAGGCAGCTATGCCTTCCAAAACTGCACCGGACTTACCGAGGTAGTGTTCGCCAAAGACGCGCAAGGCAATACCGCGCTTGACGATATAGGCATATACGCCTTTAATAATACCGGAATCGTAAGCATAGTGATTCCCAAGAGCGTAACTAAATTCAGATACTATGCGTTCTATAATTGCGCAAAGCTGACTAAGGTCGAGTTCGAGGCCGGCAGTGGCGTAACCGGATTCCAAGCCACGACGGCAAGCAATATCGGATCGAGCGTTGACTCGCGGAACTTTGCAAATTGCCCGATGTTGGAAACGGTTATTTTGCCCGAGAACATTACCTTTATTCCAATGACTATGTTTGAGAACAGCGGAATTACGCATATCACCATTCCCGCTACCGTAACCAAAATTTACAAAAACGCGTTCCTTAATTGCAAGCAACTGGAAACGGTTACGTTTGCCAAGAACGCTAACGGCGGTACCGCTTTGACGGAAATCAACGAGAGTGCGTTTAATTCGTCCGGTATAACGAGCATAGCGATTCCCGCAACGGTAACCACGTTCGGAACTAAGGCGTTCCAAAACTGCGCGTCGCTCGAGTCCGTAACGTTTGAAAAGGACGCAGACGGTAATTGCGCGTTCAAGACCTTCGGCACGTATTCGTTCGAGGGCACCGCGATCAAATCCATATCTATTCCGCGGTTGGTGACTTCTGTGAATGCGAATGCATTTAACGGCGTTTCTACGCTCACCTCGGTTACGTTTGAGCGTGACGAGGATGGCAACTGCGCGCTTACGTCAATCGCCAAATCGGCGTTTGCCGGCACCGGAATTACCGCTATATCCATTCCTCGTACCGTTACCGAAATCGGCGGCGAATCGAGCGACGGCAAAGATCCCGCGGGTGCATTCTACAACTGCGCGTCGCTTGCAAACGTTACGTTTGAAACGGACGAAAACGGCGTCGGATCGCTTAAGTATATCTACTCGTACGCGTTTGCCGGCACGGCTATTGCTCAAATAACCTTGCCGTCCACGGCGGGCACCGCAAGCTACACGATATATTACAACGCGTTTGCCGATTGTTCTAACCTTGAGCTGGTTAGATGGGGCGAAAATTCCGACGGCAACAGTGCCACCGCTACTATTTACCCCAAGGCATTTGCAAACACCCCCAAGCTTAAGAACTTTATTATAGGCAATCGCGTAAAGCCGTACAACGACGCGTTCGTCGGCTGGGGTAGTGATATTACGATATACGTCGTAGGCTTGCCTGGACCCAATACTGCGTGGGCCTTGAACAGATGGCTACACAAGTGCGACGCCAAATGGGTGTGGTACTGGTCGGAGGATAAGGGCTTCCTCAATGCGGACGGTAAGTTTGAAAACGAAGTGAATAACGCCTAAAACGCGCGTGGCGCCGCGTAACGTACTATTCATTCCGCAAAACGCAATATATAATTCATATAATATAGTGCTTGTCGCGGCAATGGTGCCGCGGTGGGCGCTATATTGCTTAAAAAAAATATTCAAATCACCATAATTCGAGTGACATTGCTTGATGATTGTGGTACAATATAATAAGAGAGGTAATATATCTATGAATACTTCCCAATCCGACGTTATTAAAAACTGCCGGCACGACTTGCAAAAAGAAAGAATAATCAAGTCCGTGCTTTGCGGCATGGCTGTAGGCTTTGCAGTCATGTTCGTAGTCGCGTTCGTAATGTGGACTTTAGCGTATAAGGGGCTTTGGTGGTCCTTGGGACTGGGAGCCGCCGCGTGGATAGGCGGGGCGTTACTGTTCTATTTTGCCATATTCACTTTTTCCGATATAGATGTTATGAAGCGTATCGATCGCGCCGGCTTGGACGAGCGTATGATTACCATGTACCAACTGCAAGGCGACCAATCGTATATGGCTCAGCGCCAGCGCGAGGACGCGGCCGCGGCGTTTGGCACTGCCGTAAAGGCGAGCGGCGGACGGTTGATAAAAACCAAAATTGCTACGGCTATAATTTGCGTGGCGAGCATCGTGTGTCCGTTCGGCGCCGGTATGGCTGTTGTGACCGGACTTAGCGATTACGACGTTATCCCCACGCTTGACGAGCTGATTAGCGGCGACGGCTGGGGCGGCAATGGCGGATTGACGACGCCGACGTTTACCGTTACGTACAAGGTGGGCGTAACGGCAGACGGAAAAACTATAGACGTAGGCAACTTTGACGGCGGAACGGTTAGCGTAGGTGATGCGGAGGAAGGGTATGTATTTGCCAGCAGTTCCAATGATAACGCTACGGATAGCGTTGTAAAAGGCGGCTCCTCGTCCGCTAAAGCGTTGATAGCCGACGGTTACTACGTTGCCAAATGGGTGGACGAAAACGGAAAGGAGTATTTTCCTAACCCCGCTAACGGCTGTCAGCCTTTTACGTTCTCTGCGGACAATATTCAAAAGAATATGACTGTTACCGTAGTTTTTGCAAAGTACGACAATGAACCGGATTTGGGTTACAGCTATTACTACGATCCCGACAATAAAAATAATCCCGACGACAACGATCCAAACGATCCCGAAGACAATTCCGAAAACGAAAATCCGCCCGATATGCCCGATCCCGACGATTCGCCCGCGCCTCCGCTCGGTTCGACCGGCGGCGGCAATCCCGCTAAACCGGGCAATGCCATTATCGACGGCGAAACGCAGTACGGCGAAAACTACGAATACTTTCACCAAATTGCAATGGATATACTTGCCAACGGAACGGATGGCTACCCGCCCGAACTGATTGCGGCGTTGGAAGCCTACTTCGGAATATTGCTGTAAAGCTCCGCTCTATCGTAAAAAATTCAATCGGCGCGCCGCAGTATGCGGCGTGCTTCCACAGAGGTACAATATGGTTACGGAAAAGAATATCGCAAAATTCAGCGAGCAGTGCAAAAACATTTTTGCTCAAATTGAGCGCGACGTTATCGGTCAAAAGGATATCGTAGAGGGTACGGTTATTGCTATGATAGCCGGCGGCAACGTTCTGTTGGAGGGCGTGCCCGGAGTAGGCAAAACCCGCCTCGTGCGTTCGCTCGGTAGGGTGTTCAGCTTGCCGTTTTCGCGTATTCAGTTTACGCCCGACCTTATGCCGGCCGACGTTACCGGCACCAACATCGTCGTAAAGGACGAAAAGGGCAACTCGTCCTTCCAGTTCCAAGCCGGACCTATTTTCAGCAACATCATACTTGCGGATGAGATTAACCGTGCTACGCCCAAAACGCAGTCGGCCTTGCTTGAGGCTATGCAGGAGCATACAGTTACCGTAATGGGCGTGTCGCGCAAGCTTAACGAACCCTTTTTCGTTTTGGCTACGCAAAACCCCATCGAGCAAGACGGCACCTATCCGTTGCCCGAGGCACAGATGGACCGCTTTATGTTCAAGCTTATCGTCAAGAATCCCAGTCTTGAGGAGCTTATGAACATAGTCAGCCTTACGCAAAAGACTATGGCCGAGGTTGCGAGCGCCGCATGTACCGGCGAGGACCTTTTGGAAATGCGCGCCACCGCCAACCAAATTCCGGTTGCGGACGACGTGCTGCGCTACGCTATGACGCTTTGCTCGGCTACGCACCCCGACAGCGAGTGCGCGTCCCTAGCCGCCAAAAAGTACGTGCGTTTGGGCGCCAGCCCGCGTGCCGGCCAGGCTATGATTTCCGCGGCCAAGGTCAAGGCGCTTATGAACGGCAGATTCAACGTGTCGTACAACGACATCAATTCCATTGCTTATCCCGTTTTGCGCCACCGCATGAAAATGAACTTCGAGGCCATTGCCGGACGCGTCACGCCCGACATGGTTATAAAAATGATTTTGGACGAAATGGCTACGCTGTTCAAGCTTGACCCGACCGCAAAGTCGATTGACGTGGCAAACGACGGCGAAGCGCCCGCTACTGCGGCCGATACCGCGACCGAGCAGAATGCCGAAGCAGCGCCCGAAGCGGAAGCGACCGACGGCAAAGCGAAAAAATCCAAGCGGAGATTTTCTAAAAAATAATGGCAGTCTCTTACTTAAATGATGACTTTTTCAGTCGGTTGGAGACTTTGGCTTTAAATCTTAGGGCTGATTTGGCCGGATTTTTCGGCGGCAAGCATTTTGTCAAAACCTATGGGCAGACGGTGGAGTTTGCCGATTACAGAGAATACGTGCTTGGCGACGACCTTCGCCGTATAGATTGGAACTTATTCAGCCGATTTGAAAAGTTTTTTATAAAACTGTTCACCGACGAGCGGCAAATGCATATTCAGATAATGCTCGATTGCTCGGCGTCGATGGGACGTGTTAATCCCCAAAAGTCCGCGTACTCCGTAGGGGTAGCGGCGGCTTTGGGGTTTTTGGCTGTCCATAATACAGACAAGTTATCGTTTAATCTTATTAAGGACGGAGCCGCGCAAAATCCGTACGGCACCATAGTCGGCAAGAACGCGTTTTTTCGCGCAATCCGCGGACTTGAGAATATAGAATTCAACGGCGAGTGTGATCTCGCTTCGGCGGTGGTAAACAGCGACGTCGGTACCAACGACGGCCTTACCGTAATAATTTCCGACTTCTTTACCGACAGCGATTGGAAAAAGGCGGTCGATTACTTGTGCTTTAAAAAGCGGCAGGTCTTGCTCGTCCAAGTGCTTACGCCCGACGAGGCCGACCCCACTTACGACGGCCGAGTGCATATGATAGACGCGGAAGCGGAAACCGATATGGACGAGCGCAACATGAAGCTGCGCGTTACCCGCGGCATGCTGGACGCGTACGCTCGCGCGCTTGCCGATTACCAAGAGGAGCTTAAAAGCTTTTGTCACTCACGCGGTGCGGAATTTATTTCGCTCGTTACGGATAGGCCGATAGAAAACGCGCTGTTCGAGCAATTATTAAAGGTAGGTGTAATGGAATGAGTTTGCTTCTGCCTTTGGGATTACTCGGATTGATAGGACTTTTGGTGCTGTTGATAATTTACCTTATCAAGCCCAACTATCAGCAAAAACTGCTTTCCAGCACGTTCGTGTGGAAGCTTAGTTTGAAGTATCAAAAAAAGCGCTTGCCCATAAACAAGCTGCGCAATATTTTGCTTTTGATTTGCCAGATTTTGATTATAGTTTTTCTTGCGCTCATTCTTACCCAGCCGGCCGTGCAAGAGGAACGGCATTTGAGCAGTAAGGAAAAGGTTATCGTTATAGATGCGTCGGCAAGCATGCTTGCCACCACGCTATACGACGACGAGCATTACACTCGGTTCGAGGAAGCAGTGGACGGTGCTATGGAGCTTGCCGAAAAAACCTTTGCCGACGACGGAATGCTGACCGTTATTCTCGCCGGATCCAACGCTACGATTTTTAAAGACGACGATATAACTGACGCTATTTACGATACCGACAAACAAGCTGATGGCACGGATGAGGGAGCGGTTGCGCAGTTTTACCGCGTTAAGGCCGATTCGCAAATCGCCGTTATGCAACGCATGCAAGAGCTTAAATCCGTCGTGGACGGCAACAATAATCCGCTTGCTTGCACGTACGGCAGTGCCGATATAGAAGGCGCTATGAAGATAGCCGAGGATATAACAACCGAAAACCCGCTTGCCGAGGTGTATTTGTTTACCGGCAAAAAGTACTTGAACAGTAACGGAGTTAAGGTTGTTGACGTATCGCGCGGCGCGCAAGAGGTGAACGTAGCGGTGCTCGATCTCCGCGCCGAGCTGGAGGAGGGTTACTACACCTTTTACGCCGACGTGGTGTCGTACGGCGAAAACGCCGAAGTGGATATTAACTTTTTGATTAACGTCAACGTGTTCGGCGCAGACGCCGATTACGTGCGGCCGGTCGAAGCGCACTTCCATAGACAGCTGGTGTCCGGCGAGGTGGCTACCGTAATTTTTGATACAAACGGCGAGGGCAGAAACGTAAACGAATACGTAGTGGCGTTTTCGTCGGCAAGCGCCGACGTGGTATACGCGGGTGACGCAATAGTCGAGGACAACTCGGTCACGCTGTACGGCGGAGTAAAGCCCAACTTAAAGGTTCAGTACGCCAGTCCCAGACCGAGCATATTTTTCTATTCGGCGCTTATGTCGCTTAGCAATGCGTTGCGCGGCCGCTGGGACATAGAAATAGACGAGGTGCGCGGTGAAACGGCAGTGCCCAAGCTTAGCGGCTACGATATGTATATATTCGAGCACACTATGCCTACCGAAGTGCCGCATGACGGCGTGGTGTTTTTGGTCAATCCCACGGTTATGCCTCCGGACTTAGGCGTTATGCTCGATAAGCAAGTATCCGGCGTGGAAACCAATCTTATAGCACCAGATACGCATCCGCTTATCAGCTACATGGATATAAGCAAGCTGCTTATAACGAGCTATAGCAGTATAAGCACTTATCCGGAAGGCTACACCACAGTCATGCAGTGCGACGGCAAGCCGGTGTTTATTAGCAAAAATACCGCCGACGAAAAAATAGCGATAATGACGTTTAGCACCGCGTATTCCGATATAGCGGTTACCGTCGAATTCCCGACGCTTATTTATAACATGTTCGAGTACTTTATTCCGTCCACCTTTACGCAATATATATTCGACGTTAACGATACCATAACGTTTAAGGCGCGAGGCACGGAGCTAGAGCTTACTATCGGCGGAAATACCGAAACGCTTAAAGAGTTTCCCAAAGAGTATTTGCTTAAGCAAGTGGGTAGCTACGCCACTTCGCAAACGCTGTTCGGCGTTAAAAACGCAATTACGGAAAACTTTTTCGTAAAGATGCCGACCCAAGAAAGCAATATCGGTATGGTTATCGACTTAATGCCCGGATCGGTGGTTAAGCCGGTTCCGGCCATGACCTTTGACGATTTGCTCGTGTACTTTGCCGCCGCGCTCGTTGCGTTGCTGCTCCTTGAATGGTGGCTGCAATCGCGGTCGAGGATATAGGAGGGGAACTATGACGAATTTTCAAATCGCATTTCTAAATTCCCCTTGGTGGCTTGTTCTGTTGGTGCCCGCATTTTTCCTTGCGCTGTTTCCGCATTTTCGAGTGGCCAAAAAGTATCGGCGCAACCGCAACAGAATAATATCGCTCGTTTTGCACCTCGTAATAGTGACGTTGTGTATTTTTACGCTGTCGGGCGTTTACTTCACCTACGACAAGGCGGACGTAAGCAACGAGGTGCTTATTCTTGTAGACAGATCTTACAGCGGTGAGCAATACGGTACTTCGCAATATGACAAGGACGACTTCGTGCGTTCCGTTATAGAGGAAAGCGGCAAAAAGTACAAGGTAGGTGTGGTCACTTTCGGCTACGACCAAGTGTACGCCGCAAAAATGAGTACGGACACCGACGAGGTGTATCGCAATTACCTCAGCGCCCAAACCCCTAACGATTCCGCTACCAATCTTGCCGGCGCGCTCGATTACGCGCGCAGTTTGTTTACCAACCAAAACGGCGGCAAGGTAGTGCTTATTTCGGACGGCGAACAGACGGACGGCGACGCCTTGACGGCTATAAAAATGATGTCTGCCAACGGCATTCAAGTCAATTCCGTTTACTTCCCCAATACTTATGTAGGCAGAAGCGAAGTGCTCGTTTCGGATATAGAGTTGCCCGAGGACTTCGTGTCGCTTGACGATCCGTTTAAGGTTACGGTAACCGTGCGCGCGCGCAACGGCGGTATAGGTCATGCCAAGCTTTCGTTGTACGACGATTGCACAGCCGACGGCGAACTGCTGTTGGAAACAAAGGACGTGGATATAGTTGCTTCCGAGCAACGGTTTGAGTTTTCGGTTACGCTTACTACGCCGAACATACACAAGCTTAAGGTCAACATACAAAGCGCCAACGACGAAATTTCGTATAACAACGACTATTACGCTTACGTTTATATTAAGGCGAGCAATCGAATTCTTATTATAGAAAGGGATAGCGGCTCGTCCGAAAAATTTATTGAGTCATTGAGCGAAAGCGAGGAATATTCGGCAGAGGTAGTAAACGTTTCGGACAGCGAAAAAATGCCGCAAACGCTTGACGCCTTGCGCGAGTACGACGAGGTCGTGCTTATGAATATTGCCAACCGCGATATGCCCGACGGATTTGTGGATATTCTGTATTCCTACGTTCACGATATAGGTGGCGGTCTGTTTACCGTAGGCGGAACGCGCGAGGACGAGTACGGCAATACTGTAGCCAACATGTACGACCGTGCTGATATGTACACCATTTCGGACGGCGGCGTTAGGGTGCCTACGCTGTATCAGGAAATGCTGCCCGTTCAGTCAATCGACTATACTCCTCCGCTTGGAGTTATGATAATAATAGACAAGTCGGGCAGTATGGACACCGCGCTCGGCGGCGGCACCAGACTGGACGAGGCAAAGGCCGGAGCCGAGGCTGCCGTGTACGCTTTGAGCGAACGCGATTACTGTGGCATAATGACGCTTGACAGCGAGTTCCAAATAGAGCAGTCGCTTATTCCCGCGACCAATCAAGCGCGATTGCTTTTTGCTATCGGTGATACCAAGAGTAACGGCGGCACGCAGTTTGCCGGCGCCATCAAGCGCGCGGGCGAGGCCCTTTTGTCGTTCAAGGCCAGACATATAATCGAGCGTTGTCATATAATTTTGATTTCGGACGGCGAGCCGGGCGACAAAACGTTTGAGGAATACGGCGACGTGATAGCCGCCAATTACGAAAAGGGAATCACGTTCTCCATGGTCGCAATCGGCATAGACCAAAACAGCCAGCACGATCAAGACATGGCGCGTGCGGCAGAATTGGGCCATGGCAGATATTACAGAGTGTGGGACAGTACGCTGGCCGATAAAATCAGTCAAGAGCTTAAGTTGCCCGAAATCACGTCAATCAGCTCCGAGCCGTTCAAGCCGTACATCAGCGACCATACCGGCGTAGTAAACGGTGTTAAAAACGAGGATATTCCCAAGCTCGGCGGATACTTCGGCACAAAAATAAAGGACAGTGACGAGCTGTACGTTCCGCTTTCCGGCGAGTTTGTGCCTATTCTCGCGCACTGGCGTTACGGCGAAGGCCGAGTAGGCAGCTTTATGTGCGACCTTACCGGCGAGGGTTGGTCGGGTGAATTTATGTCGTCCGAGGCCGGCGTTAAAATTATCAAAAACACGGTAAGGACGCTTTTGCCCACCGTGGATATTCGTTACTCAGGAATGACGGTTAATTTTGCGGGGGATAATTATTCGACCACCGCAAGCATATTTACCGAAATGAACGACGGCGACAGAATAGAGCTTGCAGTGTACACCGTGCCGACCGGCGAGCAAGAGCAAGCGCTTGTTACCAAAATAGCGCCCACGCCCGAGCAAGGCTATTCCAATATTAAGTTCGAGATCACCGATGCCGGAGTGTACGAGGTTGTAGTGTCCAAGCTGGACGTCGACGGTAATTTGCTGGCTAAGCACAGCGAGTACAGAGTTTTCTCGTATTCCAAGGAGTACGACGTTTTTGTCGACGGTAAGGAGTGCGAAAACTTTATGAAGCAAATAGCCAGGGACGGCGGCGGTAAGGTAGTTTCGCTTAGTGAGCCGTGGACGGTGTTCGATAAGGACGTGGACGCAATTCACAACAAGTTCGACCCGCGCTGGATATTCATAATTACAGCTATCGTGTTGTTCTTGCTCGATATTGCCGTACGCAAATTTAAGTTCAAGTGGATTCACGAGCTGGTGCGCGAAAGACGTGAAAAACGCGCCGCCGCGCAAGAGCATGGTGATACGGAGTGAGTATGAAAAAAATTCGTTTATCGCATAGAATATTGATAGTTTTGTGTTTGGCGGTATCCGCATTACTCCTACTCGTCGCTTGCAACGGTGCGCCCGACCTTGATAGGCCGAGAGATTTGGCGTTTACCAACAACAACACGCTAAGCTGGTCTGCCGTCGTGCACGCCAAGGGTTACGTGGTGGACGTAAACGGAACGAGAATGGACACGCGTAGGACGTCTGTTTCATTAGCCGATTTTGCGGCCGGAAATTACACGGCCAAGGTTAAGGCGCTCGGCGACGGCGACAAATACTCGGATTCCGCTTGGGCAACCTTGAAGTTTGAAAAGGAATACGAATCGGGCTTGAGGTATACGCTTGCCGAGGACGGCAAGTCGTACGAGATTACTAGCGTAGGATCGGCTACCGGCGATATAGTGATAGACGACGAGTACAAGGGTTTGCCGATTACGAGCATAGGCGAGTACGCGTTTTCCAACTCGGTCAAAGTAAAAAGCGTCGTTATAGGCAACAACGTAAAGCAGCTTAAAGCCGGCGCGTTTTATAACTGCACCACTATGGAGCAAGTAACTATTCCCGACGGCGTGGTTGTTATAGGCGATAAAGTGTTCCAAAGCTGTCACGGACTTAGCGACGTGTCGATACCGGACAGTGTTACGAGCATAGGCGAATACGCGTTTGCATACTGCCGCGGACTTACGACCGTCGATTTGGGAAACGGCGTGAAAAGCTTGGGCACTCGCGCGTTTTACCGTTGCTCAGTGCTTGCCGACGTAACCGTGCCGCAAAGCGTTACGGTTATCGGCGAGGAAGCGTTTTCGGGCGCCGCCGAATTGACTTCGGCGCATGTGTTGAGCGAAAACGGCACTATAGGTACGTACGCTTTTTACGAATGCAAAAAGCTTACCGACCTCGTGCTTGGCAACGGCGTGCGCGAAATAGGCGCCGGTGCGTTTGCGTCTTGCTCGGAGCTTGAAGCCGTTGAAATGCCCGATTCGCTCGTTAAAATAGGCTCAAGTGCGTTTGCTTACTGCGCTAAGCTGACGGGCATAAAGATCGGCGTCAACGTGCAACATATAGGTCAGTTTGCATTTTACGGCACGGTGGATTGGGAAAAGTCCGGCAATTCGGTTGTAATCGATAACTGGCTTGTAGGCGTAAAAGTTCCCAAAGACCTTAAGACTTTGCCGCTTACCGTTTATCAAATAGTAGGCGTTGCGGATAGAGCCGTTGCTAATTGTGCCGTATTGAACAGCGTTGGATTGCCCAATACTGTTAAGTATATCGGTGCTTCCGCTTTTGCTAATTGCGTCGGAATAACCGGTATCACTCTGCCGGACACCGTAGAATTTGTCGACTCGCTTGCCTTTGCCAACTGCACCGCGTTGAGCAGTATACAGATGGGCGGTTCGATTAAGAGCATAGGCGATTACACGTTTTATAATTGCGAGAATTTGCGCACCGTCCGTACCGGAAATAGCTTGCAAACAATCGGCGCGCACGCGTTTGACGGTTGCAAGTATCTAGACGCAAACGCGGTAACTATTCCGGCGTCGTTAACGTATATCGGACCGTACGCATTCAACGAAACCAAGGCGTGGTCGGACGCGGAAAAGGTAGTTAAGGTTGGCAGCTGGATTGTCGGTTGCAAGGCCGACGCGCGTGGCGTAATACAAATAGACAACGACGTCAAAGCCATTGCTACGCAAGCATTTTATAACTGTGACGGTATAACGACGGTGGTTATTCCCAATACCGTCAGCTATATCGGCACGTTTGCGTTTTACGGCTGTACGGCTTTGCGGTCGGTAAATATTCCGAGTGGCGTAGAGCGCATAGAAAATTCCACCTTCTTCAACTGCTACAGCTTGCAGAGCGTGGAAATAGCCAACGGCGTAAAGGAAATAGGCCGTCGCGCGTTTGCGTACTGCAACGCTATAACCGCGCTGGATATTCCCGACAGCGTTACTACTATAGAAGGCGACGCGTTTTTCTCTTGCTTTGCAGTGACGAGTCTTTCTATCGGGCACAACGTTACTACTATAGGCGACCGAGCATTCCTCAACTGCTCCAAACTTACCGAGCTGACTTTGCCCAGCTCGCTTACGAGCGTCGGCGCTTCCGCTTTTTACAACTGCTTTTCCATTAAGAGCATAGACTTCGGCATCGGCGTGCAAACCATAGGCGATCGCGCATTTTACGGCTGTCTGTCGCTTACCGAGCTGGACTTGCCCAGCAGTCTTGTGGATATAGGCGAGCGTGCTTTTTACGGCTGTACCGGACTGAGAACTGTCAATATAGGCGACCATGTGCGTGCTATCAGCGCCTACGCATTTGCCGACTGCAATCGGCTTACCGCAGTAAGTATTCCGGACAGCGTTGCCGAAATAGGCGATTTTGCATTCCACGGCTGTGCCGCGCTTACCGGCATAACTATCGGCGGTAGCGTGGAGTCGATAGGCAATCATGCGTTTAGCTTGAGCGGCGCAACGCTTTACAGCGAAACCTATCCCGAGTACGTTACGTGGGCGCCGTTGTGGAACTCGTCCTACCGCCCGACGGTATGGGGTTGCACGCTCGCACCGGACAAGAGCTACGTCGCGTCGATTACAATCGCCGAAGGTACTATATCGACGGCCGATCCCCATATAGCCGTCACTGCGCCTACGCGCGTAGGCTACAACTTCCTCGGCTGGGCGACGACCGAGGGCGATACCCAAAGCTTGATAGAAGCAAAGGATATATCGTCGGTCGAGGTCGGCACCACGCTGTACTCGGTGTGGGAGCAAGCCGAAAAGGAAGAGAATCCCGAAATAGACCCGTTGCCAATAATTCCGATGCGTCCCGGCGGATTGGCGGTGGTCACCCCGGGCGGCGGCACGGCTACGATATAGTAAACGTATAAAGAACGATTGACATAGCGCGTCTTTGATAGAGAATTTTCTTGTGGAAAAACAATAGCCCACTAACTTCGTAAGCGAAGTATAGTGGGCTATACTTTTAATAAAGAAAGTGATATTATATTTGCCGAACACTTCGCCAAAGGCGAAATATAACACTTAGTATATCACTTGCCGATTTATCGGCAAATATAACTGCGGAGCATGCGATTTTCTATCGCATACTCCGCATCGAGCGTTTTTTGTTGCGCGGTTAGCGTTCGCTCGGCGCCGCAAATACCGCGCCCGCCGAGCGCAAACGATTGACAAATTTAACTATATCTATTATAATGCAAATACTATATCGGTTTCCGTACAAGGAGAGTTATATGAAGCTTGATAAGCTTGTGGGCGAACGGTTTAAGGAAAAACCCGCCGATTGCGTTGTGGACAGTCACGCGTTTATGGTGCGCGGCGGCTACGTAAAGTACGTTGCCAACGGAATATTTTCGTCGTTTATGCCGCTCAAGCGCGTAACAAAAAAAATAGAGCAGATTATGCGCGAGGAGATGGACGCCATTGACGGACAAGAGGTGCAGTTCCCCGTGGTTATGCCCGCGTCGATATGGCAAGAGTCGGGCAGATACAAGAGCATAGGCAAGGAAATGGCGCGCTTTAACGACCGCAACAACAGCCCGCTTGTGCTCGGCATGACGCACGAGGAAGCGGCGGTGCATTTGGTGCGCGAGTACGGTCAGACCTACGCCAAGTATCCGTTTATGATATATCAAATTCAAACCAAGTTTCGCGACGAGGCGCGTCCGCGCGCGGGGCTTATAAGAGTGCGCGAGTTCACTATGAAGGATGCGTACTCCTTCCACACGAGCCAAAAGGATTTGGAGGAATACTACGACAAGGCGCACAAGGCGTACGAGCGCATTTACGCGCGCGTAGGATTGCCCGAGGTAATTTCGGTCAAGTCCGATTCCGGCATGATGGGCGGCAGTATTTCGCACGAGTTTATGCTGCTTACCGCTATCGGCGAGGATTCCATTGCTATATGTAACGACTGCGGATATAGGGCTAACGTCGAAGCGGCGGAGTGCGTTCTGGACGCGCCCGCAAAAGCGAAAAGCGAAAAGCTCACCAAGGTTCACACGCCCGATATCCACACCATAGAGGACGTATGTACATTCCTAAAAAGTGACACGACCGAATCGTGCAAGGCGGTTGTGTATCAGCGCAACGCCGACGACAGCTACGTGGTGCTGTTTATCCGCGGCGATTTGGAAGTGAACGAAACCAAGCTTACCAACTACTTGGGTTGCGATATCCACCCCGCGGTAATCACCGAGGAGAGCGGATTCCATGTCGGCTACATAGGCCCTGTGGGGCTTAAAGCAAAGGCAACCGTGCTGTACGACAGATCGCTGAAAGGCTTGAATAATATTTCGTGCGGCGCAAACGAGGACGAGTACCATTATACCGGACTTGACATGGAGCGCGACGTAAAAGGCGCGGAATACCACGACTTTGCCAAGATTGTAGACGGCGGCATTTGTCCGGTCTGCGGCAAGCACAGTATAAAGGTATCGCGCGGTATTGAGGTAGGTAATATTTTCCAGCTCGGCACCAAGTACACTAAGTCGATGGGCATGACCTACCTCGACAACGACGGAAATTCGCAGTATCCCATTATGGGCTGCTACGGCATAGGCGTCGGCCGGCTTGCCGCCGCTATTGCGGAAGCGCATCACGATAACTACGGACCTATTTGGCCGCTTTCGGTCGCGCCGTGGCAAGTGCATCTGTGCGCAGTCCGCGCCGACGATCCGGAAATAAAGGTGTACGCCGACGAATTGTACGCCAAGCTTCAAGCAAGCGGTGTAGAGGTTATTTATGACGACCGCAACGTAAGCGCCGGCGTAATGTTCTCCGACGCAGACCTATTGGGCGTGCCTTACCGCGTGATAGTAAGCCCGCGCAATATAAAGGGCGGAATCGTGGAATTCACTTCGCGCGACAAGACTATGAAAGAAACTCTTGCGCTGGACGGCGCCGCCGACGCTGTGATAAACGCCGTCAAGGCCGAACTGAACAAGTTCAAAGCGTAAGTAGTTAAACAACGTTACACGACAGCCGAGCAATCGGCTGTTCGTTTTTAGGTAATTGTACCACTGCAAAACAAGTGGAGAAAAGGTTACTATGGACAAAACCGATACTGCAAACAAGGCGTGGTTTTCGACTTACGCGGATATACTTAGGGAGGAGCTACTCCTTGCTATGGGCTGTACCGAGCCTATTTCCATCGCGTATGCGGCGTCGATTGCAAGGCACGTGCTCGGGCGCCCGCCGGCCGCGATAAAGGTCGGGCTTTCGGACAGTATTATAAAAAACGTAAAGAGCGTGCTTGTTCCCGCTACCGGCGGACTGCACGGCGTAAGCGCCGCCGTTGCGGCGGGCGTTATCGCGGACAGCCCACAGCTGGGCTTGAACGTTTTGAGCGCGCTTGGCGAGAGTAAGCATGCCGAAATAAAGGAATATATGCGCGCCGCAGACGTTAAGGTTTACGGCATAGAGTCGGAGGACGAATTTGAAATAGACCTTTCGGCGACCTACGACGGCCACACCGCCCGCGTGCATATTGTGGGCGAGCATACCAACGTCGTGGCTATACAAAGAGACGGCGCCGATATAACTGCCGAGTACATAAAGTCGCACACTTGCACCGTTAAGCACTGCGACCACAAGGTGCTTAACATGAAGAATATTTTGGAGTTTGCCAAGACCGTCGATTTGGACGAGCTACGCGTTTTGCTAAAACGCCAAATCGACGTCAACCTTGCCATTGCCGCCGAGGGACTGAATGGCGACTATGGCGCGTCCATAGGCAAGCTACTGTACAACAACGGAAATTGCAGTGTTAGGAACAAGGCGCGCGCTTATGCCGCGGCGGGTTCGGACGCGCGCATGAGCGGGTGCGAAATGCCGGTGTGCATAGTGTCGGGTAGCGGCAATCAAGGCATGACTACCTCGCTTCCCGTAATTGTGTACGCCGAGGAATTGGGCGTCGACGAGGATACTCTGCTCCGCGCGTTGATTGTAGCCAACTTGACTACGCTGTACCAAAAGACGGAGATAGGCTGTTTGTCCGCATACTGCGGCGCCATAAGCGCGGGGTGCGGAAGCGGTTGCGGAATTAGCTATTTGCACAACGGCGGGGATTACGACGAGATAGCGCAAACGCTGGTAAACAGTGTGGTTATACTTTCGGGTACGATATGCGACGGCGCCAAGGCGTCGTGCGCCGCCAAAATAGCAATGGCCGTGGAAGCGGGCATTATGGGCTTCGAGATGGCGCGGTCCCGCAAAAACTTTAATGCGGGCGACGGCGTAGCCGGCGACAGCGTAAACGACACGGTATGCAATATCGGGCGCATAGCGGGCGAGGGCATGGCGCAAACAAACAAGACGATCATTCAAATAATGACCGATACCGAAAATAAGTAAAAGAAAAATCGAGTATGCAAATACTCGATTTGTTTTATACTTTCGGCTTTTTCCACGGACGGTTTTTATTCAGCCAGCCGTGGTTTTGCCAATACTTTGCGTCAAAGCTTTGTACGCCGATTTTGCTCACCTTTTTTTGTATCATGCGGCAAAGCGCAAATTTTAGTTTGGTAATAAGCTTGGTGTGCGCGGGTTTGGCGTAGTTTATTTTTGCAAATTTGCGGGCAAGCTTATTTATCTTTTTCGTTAATTTTTTACGCTTTTTGTCGGCGACTTTATCCCAAACAATATCGTTCATAAGCGCGCCGCAAAACAGCCCGATTTTGGATACGCCCCACCAAGACAGACTGTGGCGTATATCCTTTGCCGCCGATTTTGCGCCCGCACCCAAGCACTGCGTTATTATTACCGCGCGCTTGCCGAACATTTGCGGAGCGGGGCGGTGCGGCATCCAGCGGTATGCCAAGTGGTCCAACAGCGCTTTCATTCCACCGGTGGCGTGCATAACGTATGCGGGGGAAGTCATAACTATTAAATCGGCTTGCAACAGCGATTTTTCTATGCGCTCTACGTACGCATAATCCTTGCACGCGCTTTCACCGTCGGTAAAGCACGCCGTACAGCCAAGGCAAAATTCGGGGCAGTCCTTGGGCAAGTAAAACTCCGTAATTTCGGCAACCGCTTTGAACCGATCCAAAAACAGCTCTTTCAGCTTATACGTAACGCCGTGCTTTTCCGTACCGTTTATAACGGTTATTTTCATTTTGTTATCTACCATATTAAACATTATAGCATATTTAATATATTCAGTCAATATTGAAAATCGCCGTTGCATTATCAAATACATCGGCGATTGTTTGTAAATCATTACTTAATTCATATTCGCTTTGAAAAAGCTTTCCAGCTTGTCGAAGGGGATAATATCCGTTCTGTCGTACAAGTCGGTGTGGACGGCGCCCTTTATAAGCAGTAGCTCTTTGTTGTCGCCCCTCAAGTTTTTGTACGCGTCCTTGCTAAAGTAGCACGAATGCGCCTTGTCGCCGTGCATAACGAGCACGGCACTGCGTATCTCGTTGGAGTAGGCGAGTATTGGCATGTTTATAAACGAAAGCGCCGAGGTTTTGTTCCAGCCGCCGTTGGAGTTTAGCGAACGCTCGTGATAGCCGCGCTTGGTTTTGTAGTAGTCGTAGTAGTCCTTTACGAAGAATGGTGCGTCGTCGGGCAGCGGATCAACCACGCCGCCGCCAAGCTCGTAACTGCCGTTTTTATAGTCGCGTATGCGCTGGGCGTTAAGCGCTTGCTTGGTTTCGTAGCGGGCCTGTTCGCTGTCCGCGCCGTCAAAGTAGCCCTTGGCGTTTACTCGCGTCATGTCGTACATGGTGGAAGCTACGGTAGCCTTGATGCGCGTGTCAACAGCCGCCGCGTTTATGGCCATACCGCCCCAGCCGCAAATGCCGATAATGCCTATTTTGTTTTCGTCCACGTCGTCGCGACAGCTAAGGTAATCCACCGCCGCGCAAAAGTCCTCCGTGTTTATATCGGGGGAAGCGACGTACCTAGGCTGACCGCCGCTCTCGCCGGTAAACGACGGGTCGAAGGCAATAGTCAAAAATCCGCGCTCTGCCATAAGCATGGCGTAAAGTCCGGACGACTGCTCCTTGACCGCGCCGAACGGTCCGCATACCGCAATGGCGGCAAGCTTGCAATTTGCGGCTTTTGGCGCGTATAGGTCGGCGGCAAGCGTTATGCCGTAGCGGTTGTGAAATGTCACTTTTTCGTGGTTTACCTTGTCGCTTTTTGGGAACGTCTTGTCCCATTCTTGCGAAAGCTTCAATTCTTCTTTCATTATATTTACTCCTTTACGGTTTTTATTGCTTTTGCGGGCACGCCGCCCACCACGGTATTGGCCGGCACGTCCTTGGTTACTACCGCGCCCGCGGCAACCACTGCGCCGTCGCCTATGGTAACGCCGGCGAGTATGGTGGCGTGCGCGCCTATCCACACGCCGTTGCCAATCTTTACCGGCGCGGGCAGCATGTTGGCGCGCTTTGCGGGGGCTAAGTCATGGTTGAGCGTTGCTATAACCACTTGCTGGCCGATAAGCACATCGTCGCCGATTTCTATGCCGCCTTGGTCTTGAAAGCAACAGCCGGAATTGATAAACACGTTTTTGCCGACGGTGATATTTCCGCCGTAGTCTGCGTAGAATGGCGGAAACAGCCCAAACCCTTCGTCCACCGGTCGGCCTATAAGCTCGGAAAAAAGTTCACGCAGCCGCTCTGGCGGTTGATAGCCGCCGTTCATTTGCGCGGTAAGCGTCCTTGCGCGTTGCGCCATTTCGTGCATGTGTAGGTGCATTTCCGACCCAGCCTCTATATAGGCGCGCTCTTTCATTTTCTCTTTGAACTGTTCGTTATCCATAATATCTCCCATACCGTTATTCTATTGTATTTTGATAATTCTGTCAAATGCTTTGCGTTGTATCCAATTATTTATTCAAAGTTAAGCTATCCGCTTTACTGTTTGCGCAAAAAGTGGTATTATATTATCAATAACGATTAAGGAAAAACTATGAACTATATCGGGTCCAAATATTCGCTGATAAATTTTTTAAAGTCGTCGGTCGCCAAAACGCTGGAAGCGAACGGTGAAACGCGCAGTCCGGCCGAAATGACTTTTGCTGATCTTTTTGCCGGAACCGGCGTAGTGAGTGCGGCGTTTATGCAAGACGGATATTCCATTATAGCAAACGATATTCAGTACTTTAGCTACGTAATAAACAAGCACGCCATAGAAAACGGCGGCAAGCTGGATGAGGGCGCATGCTTGCGGCTTATCGACAAACTCAACGCCGTGGACGGCGTGGAAGGGTTTATATACAAAAACTACTGCTACGAGGGTACGGAAGGGCAAGAGCATAGGCGCATGTATTTTACCGAGCACAACGCAAAAAAGTGCGACGGTATGCGTTTGGCTATAGAGGACATGCACGTTAAGGGTGAAATCAACGACAACGAATACTTCTTTTTGCTCGCCTCGCTTATAAACAGCATAGACAAGTACGCCAACACGGCTTCGGTGTACGGCGCGTACCTAAAGCAGATAAAAAAGTCCGCGCAAAACGAAATGAAGCTTACGCCGTTGCCGTTGTCCGATACCGAGGTTAATTGTAGGGTTTACAACGAGGACATAAGCAAGCTTATTACCCGCGTTTCGGGGGATATATTGTACTTGGACCCGCCGTACAACGCGCGGCAGTATTGCACCAACTACCATTTGCTGGAAACTATTGCGCGGTACGACGATCCCGCCATTTACGGCAAGACCGGACTTAGGGAATATTCCGAGCAAAAGAGCGTGTTTTGCATTAAGGGTCAAGTGGAAAAGGCGTTTGCCGAGCTTATCAAAAATGCGCAGTTCAAGTATATATTCCTTAGCTATAACAACGAGGGGCTTATGTCGTGCGACGCCATAGAGCGTATAATGAAAAAACACGGCAAGTATAAATACTTTATCCAAGACCACCGTCGATACAAGGCCGACAGCGCAAGGGAGGCCAAAACGGACAAGACGGTAGAGTTTTTGCACTGCTTGGTAAAGAAGTAAACTCAGCATTCGCTACGCATCGACCCCATACGCACGGCGCATGGGGTTTGTTTTTTGAATATATTAGGCATTATGCAATTAAGTCTTGTAAAGTATTGCTTTAATTGTGCAAACGTGATATAATGTTATGGTGGAGATAAAAATGAATAACAGTTTTAGATATAAAAAATCGCACGGACGCGGGGAAAGGGCGCTGTGCGCCGGCTTCGCTTCGGTTAAGGCGCGCGTGTTGACGTGCGTCGCTATACTATTGATACTTGCAACGAGCTTGTTGTTCGTTTTTGCGTGCCCCAAGGCGGCTTCGGGCGAAACGCAGTCTGATAGTCGCACGTACAAGGCGTGCGTTTTCAACTTTGCCGGCTATCACATGAAGGATGACGACGGCAAGCTATCCGGCTACGGCATAGAGTTTTTGAACCTCGTGTCCAAGCATTCGCGGCTCAACTTTCAATACGTGGATTACGATCTCGACTGGAACTGGTCGGTAGTCAGCAAAAAGCTGGAGGACAAGGAATTCGACGTTGTGACCTCGGTCAGCTGGAGCGAAGATCGTGCCGCAGAGTTTGCATATTCCATGCCTATCGGTAGAAAAAACACCGTAATATCCATACGAGAAAACGATACGCGCTATGATGACGGCGATTATTCCGACTACAACGGAATGAGAATAGGTTTGCTCGGCAACAACAAAAGAGCTGAGCTGGATGAATTTATACGGCGCAAGGGCTTTACTCCCATTATAAAGAATGATTACAAGGACGATTCCGAGCTTGCCGCCGCGCTTAAGAGCGGCGAGATTGACGCGATTGTAACCAGCGATCTCCGAAAAGCCGAGCACGAAAAAACTTTGGAAATTATCGGTAGCGACGACTTTTACGCAATCGTGCGCAAGGATGCGGAAGGCCTCGAGCTGCTTAGGGAAATCAACTACGCAATCGGGCAGATGGATATTAACGAGGGCGACTGGAAAAACACGTTGTACTACAAGTATTACGGCCCCGCGTATTCCGATAAGATTGCGTTTACTGCGCGCGAAATAGCGTACGTAAACAGATTGCTCGAGCTGGATCGGCCGATAACCGTAACGGCGTTCGGCAATAACGCGCCGTACTCCTATACCGAAAACGGCACGCTAAAAGGCATTATGCCCGACTACTTTGCCGAGCTTATGAAGGTTATCGCCAACGAGGTTGACGGCGTAGACCAACTGCCGTATACCTTCGTCGCGCCCAAAAACGAAAAGGAGTACGCCGAGCTCGTCAACACCGTGGACGTGGTTATAGACAGCCTCGGCGCCGAGGATACGTACGAGGACGACGACAAGCGCGGCTTTAATACCGAAAGCTATATGTCGGTGCGTATGGCGCGCGTTACGCGTAACGACCACAGCGGTTCTATCAAGACTATAGCCGTGTCGGAATCGCAAGGCAAAAGCTTGTTGCCCATCGACAGCCTAAAAAACAATTATATTATTAAGGATTACGCGACCGGCGAGGCGGCTATGCGCGCAGTGCAAGACGGCAAGGTGGACGCCGCGTACGTGTACGCGTACACCGCGCAGGTATTCGTCGACAAGGATACCACCGATTCCTTGTACTACAGCGTACTCGGCTTGAGCGCACGGTTTACCATGCACGTCGGGGAGAACGCCGATCACGAACTGATTACAATACTCAACAAGTGCATCAAGTACACGCCGGATGATACGATTAACCAGCTGTCGCTCAAGTACATAACCTACACCGTGGGCGAGCTTAGTTTTTGGGAATACTTAAAAGAGAATCCAATAATAATAGTAGCCGTGCTCGTGGCGCTTGCGCTTATTATCGGCGTTATCGTGGTGCTGTACCTTCGCGGGCGTTGGAACAAAAAGCTGTTGCACAACACCGAGCAGTCCAACAAAAAGATGGGCGAACAGCTTGCCATAGTCGAAGCGCTTAGCCGCGACTATACCAACGTTTACTCCATAAACGAAAAGAAGTCGACCGCGCGTATAATCAAGCTGGAGGGGTACGTAACCGAAGGCATCAACAAGGATTCGACCGAAGAATACGACTACAAGACCATACTGGAAAACTATATCCGTACTCGCGTTCATCCCGACGACCAAGAAGAGCTTATTGCCGCTATGGCGCTCGACAAGGTGCAAGAGCAGTTGCGCGAGCACCCCAATTATATGGGCAGCTACCGTATACTCGACGGCGACGAGGTTCACCACTTGCAGTACGCGTTCCTCAAAATTTCGGACGACGCCAATGGTAACGGCGGGTTTATTCTCGTCGGCTTCCGCAATATAGACGAGGTTATCCGCAAGGAGCAAGAGCAAAAGGTCATTTTGGAGGAAGCGCTTGCACAAGCCCAGTACGCCAACAAGGCCAAGACGACCTTCCTCAACAACATGTCGCACGACATTCGCACGCCTATGAACGCCATTATCGGCTTTACGTCGCTGGCCACCACGCATGCGGAAAACGCCGACCAAGTGCGTAGCTATTTGGGCAAGATTATGACGTCCGGCAACCACTTGCTCAGCCTAATAAACGACGTTTTGGATATGAGCCGTATCGAAAGCGGCAAGGTCAAGATAGAGGAAAAGGAAACCAGCTTGCCCGAAATCATGCACGACCTTAAGACCATAGTCCAAGCCGACGTCAAGTCCAAGCAGTTGGAATTCTACCTCGACACCTTGGACGTAACAAACGAAACCATTATCTGTGACAAGCTGCGCTTGAACCAAGTATTGCTCAACATTCTCAGCAACGCTATGAAGTACACCAAGCCGGGTGGCACGGTCAGCGTGCGCGTGGCGCAGACGGGCGAAGCGGAGGACGGCTACGCCACCTTTACGTTCAGCGTTAAGGACACCGGAATAGGCATGAGCCCCGAGTTCCTAAAGCACGTGTTCGAGCCGTTCGAGCGCGAACAGACCGCGACGGTAAGCGGTATTCAAGGCACCGGTCTCGGCCTTGCCATAACCAAGAATATCGTCGACATGATGAACGGTACTATCAAGGTTAAGAGCGAGCTGGGCAAGGGATCGGAATTTATAGTTACGTTTAGGTTCCGCGTGGCCGACGCCGTGGTGGACGAGCAAAAGGTGGTCCAACTGGAAAACCAAAAAGCGCTCGTCGTGGACGACGACGTCAATACATGTATGAGCGTGAGCAAAATGCTTTCCTCTATCGGTATGCGCCCCGACTGGACTACGCTCGCCAAGGAAGCTATAGTTCGCAGTAAGTTCGCGGTGGAGCAAAACGATCCGTACAGCGTGTACATAATAGACTGGCTAATGCCCGATATGAACGGTGTGGAGCTGGTGCGCCGACTGCGCAAGGCGATAGGCGACGAACCTATGATAATTATTAACACCGCGTACGACTGGTCGGATATGGAAAAGGAAGCCAAGGAAGCGGGCGTAACCGCGTTCTGTTCCAAACCGCTGTTCGTTTCCGAACTGCGCAAGATCTTGGCGGCACCCTTTACCAAGGATAGCGGCAAGCAAAAAGAGGACGAGCCGCAAGCGAGCTTCGATGGCAAAAAGATACTGCTCGTCGAGGACAACGAGCTTAACCAAGAGATTGCTCAGTCCATCTTGGAGATGGCGGGATTCGTAGTAGATACGGCTGACGACGGCAGCATAGCCGTGGACAAAATGAAAAAGCAACCCGCCGGCACCTACGACCTTATACTTATGGACGTGCAAATGCCCATAATGAACGGTTACGAGGCCACCAAGGCAATCCGCGCTATGAAGACCAAGGCCAAGGCGAATATTCCTATCGTCGCAATGACGGCTAACGCGTTCGAGGAGGACAAAAAGGAAGCGTTCGACGCCGGCATGAACGGTTACGCCGCCAAGCCTATCGAAATTGACAAGCTGATGGAAACCTTAAGAGATATACTAAATAAATAGTATCGACCCAAAAACGGCTCTCGAAAAAACCGAGAGCCGTTTGTCGTTTTACAAGTTGTTTGGGCGTCCGTTTGGCGGTATTTCCGTTTGACAAACGGTGTTAATATTATATAATGCGAGCATAATTTACTGCGCCGCGCAAGGCTGTCGCCTACGCGGCCTACGAGCGGCACGATCGGCACGACCAACGGCACTACGCGCAATGATAAAAAATACAACCGAATAAATAGTTGTACGTCAACTTAAAAGCCTTGCGAAAGAAACGCAAGGCTTTTTGTGTTCGTAACATGCGCGGTATGGATTTGAGTAATAGTCCGACTTATTGATACGTGCGTAATATTATCGTATAATGCAGTTAATAATAGATAAGGAGTGGTGATGACGGACAAGAAAATTCGCTCGAAACGCTTGACGAAACCGAAAAAAATGATATAATCAAAGTATCGACAAATCAAAGGAGTTTTTATCTATGACGGTACATTTCACAATTCCCGCGATTACCGTTTTAAAGTCGATTTATAATTTTCAATAAACTTGTCAATAAAGAATTAGTCGCACTTATGGCTAATTCTTTGTTAATTTTAAAAGGAGTTTCATTATGGATTTACAGAACAAAGTAGCTATCGTTACCGGCGGCAGTCGCGGTATCGGCCTTGCCGTGGTGGAGGCCTTTCTCAAAGAGGGCGCTACCGTAGTTTTGTGCGGCAGTCGCAAGGAAACCGCACAGCAAGCCGTAGACGGCATAAAGGCCAAGGACCCCAAGGCCAAGGTGGAGGGCATTTGCCCCAATCTGTCCGACTACGCAAGCGTTAAGGAAGCGTTCGATTCCGTCGCCAAAAAGTACGGCAAAATAGACGTTTTGGTCAACAACGCTGGCGTTTCCGAAAACACGCCTTTCCTCAATTATACCGAGGAGGTGTTCGAGCGCGTTATGGACTTGAACGTTAAAGGCGTATACAACTGCTCCAAGGCGGTCAGCGATTACATGGTCAAGCAAGGCAACGGTTGCATTCTTAACGTATCGTCCATGGTCAGCCGTTACGGACAGCCCGCCGGCATTGCGTATCCCACGTCCAAGTTTGCGGTAAACGGCTTTACGCTTTCGCTCGCACGCGAGCTTGCGCCCAAGGGCGTGCGCGTAAACGCGGTCGCCCCCGGCGTTACCGAAACGGATATGGTCAAGGCGTTGCCTCAGCAAGTTATCGAGCCGCTTATCAATTCCATTCCCTTGCACCGTATCGGCAAGCCGGAGGATATTGCCAACGCGCTCGTGTTCCTTGCTTCGGAAAAGGCAAGCTACATCACCGGCGTAGTGTTGAGCGTTGACGGGCTTGCCCGCACCTAATATATAAGGAGAATCATTATGGGATTTTTAAAGGGTAAAACCGCCATCATTACCGGCGGCGGCAGAGCTAAGCCGTTAAAGGACGGTTCGGCCGGTTCAATCGGCTACGGCATTGCAATCGCGTACGCCAAGGAGGGCGCCAACTTGGTACTTACCGGCCGCAACGAGCAAAAGCTTGTCGAGGCCAAAGAGGAGCTGGAAAAGCAGTACGGCATTAAGGTGCTTACCGTTGCGGCGGATATCAACGCCGGTGCGGACAACGAGGCCGTGGTTAAGGGCGTAATCGACAAGACGATAAAGGCGTTTGGCAGAATCGACGTGCTTATCAACAATGCGCAGGCTTCCGCTTCGGGCGTTACGCTTGCCGACCACACCACCGATCAGTTCAACCTTGCAATGTATTCGGGACTGTACTCTGCGTTCTATTACATGAAGGCGTGCTATCCTTATCTTAAGGAAACCAAAGGCTCGGTTATCAACTTTGCAAGCGGCGCAGGCTTGTTTGGCAATTACGGTCAGTGCGCGTACGCCGCCGCAAAAGAGGGCATAAGAGGCTTGAGCCGCGTTGCCGCTACCGAGTGGGGCAAGGACGGAATAAACGTAAACGTCGTCTGCCCGCTCGCGTGGACGTCGCAGCTCGAACAGTTCCAAGAAGCGTACCCCGACGCGTTCAAGGCCAACGTGCACATGCCGCCCATGGGGCACTACGGCAACTCCGAGCTTGAAATAGGCAGAGTGTGCGTTCAGCTCGCTTCTCCCGACTTTAAGTACATGTCGGGCGAAACGCTTACGCTGGAAGGCGGAATGGGCCAGCGGCCGTAAATTTTTCGGGAAGGATTCGTATGTATAAAATCGTTAGAAAGAAAGTATTGAACCCCACCGTTACGCAAATGGAAATCGACGCGCCGCTCGTTGCCAAAAAGGCTAAGCCGGGGCAGTTCATTATTCTGCGCGTCGACGAGGAGGGCGAACGCATCCCGCTCACAATTGCGGGCAGTAATCCCGCCGAGGGCACCGTCAAGATTATTTTTCAAGTAGTCGGTGCGACCACCGAGCTTTTGAACCATAAGCAAGCGGGCGAATATATCCAAGACTTTGCGGGGCCTTTGGGCGTCGCTACGCATACCGACGGAATCAAAAAGGTTTGTATCGTCGGCGGCGGCGTGGGTTGCGCTATCGCTATGCCGGTCGCACAAGAGTTCCACCGTTTGGGCGCCGATGTTACGAGTATTATCGGGTTCAGAAACAAGGACTTGCTCATTCTCGAGGACGAGTTCAAAGCGTGCTCGGATAAGCTGGTCGTTATGACCGACGACGGCTCGTATGCGCGGCAAGGCAACGTTACCGTGCCGCTAAAGGAAATGCTGGAGGCCGGCGAAAAGTTCGATATGATCATCACTATCGGCCCGCTCGTCATGATGAAGTTCGTAACGTTGACGGCTAAGCCGTTCGGAATTCCGGTAACGGCGTCCATGAACCCTATCATGATCGACGGAACCGGTATGTGCGGCGGTTGCCGTATCACGCTCGTTCAAGACGGTAAGCGCGTTACAAAGTTCGCGTGCGTCGACGGTCCGGACTTCAACGCATACGAGATAGACTTCGACGAGGCTATGTCGCGCGGCAGAACGTATGCGGACTTTGAACGGCACGCGCACCAAGCCGTGTGCAATCTTTTCAAAAAGGCGTAAGAGGTGAAGTATGGCTATTGAACCGAAAAAGCACGAAATGCCCACGCAAGCGGCGCAAGTGCGTGCGCACAATTTTAACGAGGTCGCGCTCGGCTATACGGCGGAAATCGCTGTCAAGGAAGCTCAGCGCTGTCTGAACTGCAAAAACAAACCTTGCGTTTCCGGTTGCCCAGTAAACGTGAATATTCCCGACTTTATCACCAAAATGAAGGACGGCGACTTCGAGGGCGCGTATGCTATTATCAACAAAAGCTCGTCCCTTCCCGCAGTCTGCGGCAGAGTCTGCCCGCAAGAAACTCAGTGCGAATCCAAGTGTACGCTCGGCGTAAAGTTCGAGCCGGTAGGTATCGGCCGGCTTGAGCGCTTTGCGGCCGATTGGCACAACGAGCACAACAAGGAAAAAGCGAAAATTCCCGCGCCCAACGGCCACCGCGTTGCCGTGGTCGGTTCCGGTCCGTCCGGACTTACTTGCGCGGGCGATCTTGCCAAAAAGGGCTATAAGGTGACGGTGTACGAGGCGTTACATACCGCCGGCGGCGTGCTTGTGTACGGCATTCCCGAATTCCGTCTGCCCAAGGCGATCGTCGCAAAAGAGGTGGAAACGCTCAAGGAGCTTGGCGTGGATATTGAGCCAAACGTCATTATCGGCAAAACCCTTACTATCGACGAATTGTTTGAAATGGGGTTCGAGGCGGTGTTCGTCGGCTCGGGCGCCGGTCTGCCCAACTTTATGAATATCCCAGGCGAAGCATACAAGGGCGTGTATTCCGCCAACGAATTTTTAACGCGTAGTAACCTAATGAAAGCGTACCTCGACGAGCCGCAAACGCCCATTATGAAGGGCGGTAAGGTCGCTGTCGTCGGCGGCGGAAACGTCGCAATGGACGCCGCAAGAACGGCTTTGCGGCTCGGCGCAGAAAAGGTTTACATCGTTTACCGTCGGTCTATGGAGGAGCTTCCCGCTCGCAGAGAGGAGGTGGAGCACGCCGAGGAGGAGGGTATCGACTTTAGGCTGTTGTGCAACCCCGTGGAAATTCTCGGCTATAATAACGAGAACGACGCGCGCGATCCCAAAAACGGATTCGTCAAGGCTATTCGTTGCGTCAAAATGGAGCTTGGCGAACCGGACGCCAGCGGTAGGCGCAGACCGGTCGCAATAGCGGGTAGCGAGTTTGACCTCGACGTCGACGTCGTAATAATGGCAATCGGCACCAGTCCCAATCCGTTAATCAAGTCCACGACCAAGGGACTGGAGGTCAATCGTTGGGGCGGCATAATCGTCAACGAGGACGGACTTACTTCGCGCGAGGGCGTTTACGCCGGCGGCGACGCAGTTACCGGCGCGGCAACCGTCATTTCCGCCATGGGCGCGGGCAAGGTCGCGGCAAAGGCAATCGACGAGTATCTGTCCAAAAAATAAGCGATAACGTAACACGAAAAAACACATTCCCAAGGGGTGTTTTTCATAGAGAATTTTCTTATGGAAAAACAATAGCCCACTAACTTCGTAAGCGAAGTATAGTGGGCTATACTTTTAATACAGAAAGTGATATCGTTTGCAAAGCAAACAGTGATATTTTGCTAACGCAAAGTGATATTATATTTGCCGAACACTTCGCCAAAGGCGAAATATAACACTTAGTATATCACTTGCCGATTTATCGGCAAATATAACTGCGGTGTATGCGATAAAGAATCGCATACACCGCAACGGACTGTGTTTTTTGTCGTTTTTTGGTGGAACACGTAAGGGGCTTGCTTGACATTTCAAGGCGTTATATGATATGATAAAAACTATGAAGTCTGCAAATGAGATAACTGAATACTTGAAGCGGCTGAAAAACGGTGAGAGATGTTTGGAAAAATTTTTCAGCGCGGCTTCCGGTTATATTAAGTTCGTCGCCTATTATTACTTGGTGGACAAATCTTTTGTGGACGACGTTGTAAATAGTACTCTTTTTAAGATTTTCGACAATATTCAAAATTTCGATGAGAATCAAAGCGGAAAAGCATGGATAAGTAAGATTGCGCAAAATGAAGCGTATACGATTAACAACCGCGAAAGAAAACATAATCATGCATCTTTGGACGAAGTTAGAGATGAAGTCGCTTGCACGACTGACGATTTTAAAAGGTCAGAGTTTATGGCTTCCGTTGAAAACTCTTTAAGTGAATTGGATGAGACGGATAGGCAAATAGTGGTTTTTCGTCTTATCAATGATATGACTTTTGAAGAAATAGCAAGTGAACTGAACATGTACGTCGGTACAGTGTATAAGCGGTTTAAAAGAAGCGTTCGAAAAATCAATGAAGATATCTCGTAGGATTGGAAAAATTACAGCGCGGGATGCGATATAGCTAAATAGAGGTGATTATCTTGAAAAAAATAAATAGAATAAAAACCGTAGCGTTTGTATTATTGTGCTTGCCTTTTTGCGGAGCTTGGACGAGCGTATCTGCTGCTGCCGAGCAATCGGATAGATACGTCGGCGGCGAATTGATATCTACTTACGCTTCCAACGAAACCATTTCATATGTATCCAAGCAAGTTGTTGAGGATATTTCTACTGCCAACGGCACGCCTAAATATAGAGCAATAGATAGTATTCAAAATGGCTGTGGAGCGATTGTAGGGGCTATTATTGTTGGTTTTTATGACAAATATTACGAAAATCTAATACCGAATTGGGCATCATATTACTCAACGGGTACATATAAAGGTCAAGACAAAACATACGTCTACTCGCTTATTCAAGATTTATATAACCTTATGCAAACCAATATTGTTGCACCCGGAGTATCTCAAGACGAATTTAAAAACGGGTTAAAAAGCTACGTTGTAAATCATGGCTATAATATACAATATACTTCGCTTGGTGCAGGAAACAACTTTAATTACGGCACGTTTAAAACTGCTGTTAATAACAACCAGCCTACCGTATTATTCGTTCAGTCAAGCAATATTTATCTTTTGGATGAACGTAAAAATGAAGATCTTATTACTTCGGGTAATATAAGCGGTAATCATGTTATGGTAGCTTATGGTTATTATGAGGTTAAATATACTTTGAGTAACAGAACAAGAATAGATAAGTACTTGCGTGTTGCGACTGGTTTATCTACAGATCCAACAGCATTTTATAAAATCGGCACCTATGTCGACGCAACTTATCAAGTAACAATAAATTAGGTACGGTTATGCGCGAGGAACGTAAACTTAACAAAGCAATAAAGAAAGACGGTATTGATACTCAATCGGATATTCTCGAGGAGTTGAAGCGCCGTTATCCGCAATACGACGAGCAGTCGGAAGTAAAACAAGCGCCTGCACGGAAGCGTCGATTTGCGTTTATTTCGGCACTTGCCGCCGCAGCTGTTTGCGCGGCGATTGTAGTACCGTGCGCCGTGTTTTTGCCTAATGGTAATAATGGTGTAGACAACGGAGGTAAAGATAATAATCGCTATTGCACGCAAGATGAGTATGTTATACATGACGTGGAATATACTATTTTAGAGTATAGAGAAAATAACGGTTGCAACTTCTTATATTTTAATTGGTATGAAATAGGCGAAGATTTTAACACTGCTTGCTATACGAGTATTGTGGATAATGAGGTATTATGTTTGCAAGAACAAGCATATTTACCACAATCAGACGAATTGGTACAATTATCCATTACGAAATCAAACGTTTATTTAAGTGAGTTTGACATAATTATTGAGGGTTGCGTAAATAAGTATTCAGTTGATAATCATACGGCAAAATGGGGCATAAAAAAAGATAATGCTTATTGTATTTTAGAATACGATGGGTATAGGTATTTTATACGAATAGAGGAAGGGCAAGACGAAAACAGATTGTTTGATCTTGTCACCAAGCTTTTGGAAACAAAATAAATATAAAAGCCCCCCCCGGTCGTTACCAAAATGGTTTGACTGGGGGTTCTTTTTGTGTTTAAGCACGACAGCGAATAACAAAATTAACCATTGAGATATTGTTATTGTTTCGGTATGCTCTAATTACCTTTTTATTTTTTTACGATTAAAACAATATTCAAAACAAAACTTATAAAGAAATAGCAATGTGAAATGTTTTTGTTTTTAAAGAAAATTATATTGATAAAACGTTACAATCAATGATGATAGACTGGGGACAATAATTTTATTGGATGGGGTGAGAAGCTGATATTCAATCACGAATTGCTAAATGTCAAAATGAAATGGATTCCTCCAAGATTATATCCCGACAGATAAGCTCTATGAACAATAAGTCAAGCCGGCAATCCTATTAGCTCACAATATTATTGGCTAAGAAAACAAGACGTTTTGAAAAATCCGGAGGATGGGTGGAGATCGACTCTAAACTAAAAATAACCATTTTATTTATAATTGTATTATTTTGTTTTCAATAGTTGTGCGCCGGTCACAAAGGCCTATTTTTATATTCATTTTATGAATTACGTTATTCAAGGCATTCCAATATTTAAAGCACACAATATTCATCTATATCCTATTTCTTATATTATATACTGTCGCAAGTCGAGCGGTTAGAGAACGAAAACAAGGAGCTTGCGGACGCCGTAGCAATGGAAAAGGCAATGCAAATGAAATACTGCTATTCTGACATTCGCAAATGGCTGTTACATTTTCGCACCCTTGACTATTCAAAGACCAAGCACCGCAAGGAGCTAATCAATATTTTTATTTATCGCATTGTGCTTTGCGACGATAAAATGAAAGTGTTATTCCACTTGAAAGGCGGGCAGAAAGAGGAACTATTATTGAACTTGATATTCCCCGATTATCCCGACGGGAACGAGGGTGAAAACGGCGAAAAAGAAAAAGAAACCGAAAATTCGGTTTCTTCTTCGGTGTGTTCTTATACACCTCGTCTGGTGACCCCAACGGGACTCGAACCCATGATTTCACCGTGAAAGGGTGATGTCTTAACCGCTTGACCATGGGGCCACAGTGTTGTTATTCTATCACGGTTTATGCTTTTTGTCAAGCGATTTTACGGCGTTTGTCAAACCGACTTTATTTACTTCGTTTTTACGTCGATAATCGTTATGTGCGCATTTAAATCTGCACTGCCTATTATATAAATCTCGGTTCCGTCGTTCTCAAATGGTGTGAGGGCATTCCCATTTATGTATATCGTAACGACGTTGCCGTCGTGCGGTATGCTTATCAGCTCCTCGTCGGCAACAAAGCGCAGAGTCGTGCCGTCGTCGATTACGATAATTTGGTCTATATCTTGCGGAAGCTTTACCGCGGCGCTCGTTTGTTCGTTCACTTTTATAATCAGCATTGAGTCGTTCGTTGCGATATAAGTTTCGCCGTCATACGTAATCCCATCGTTCGTCGTCGTTATCGGCTTGTCGTTAAGCGACCATTTATCGTCTGCAATGCTTAGCTCGCCGCACTCGGTTCCGTCGAGTTTTACTTTTCCGTTCGCAATTTCCATTACGTGCGTTGTAGATGCATACGTTCCGGAAATATCCGCAAGTATTACCATTGTGCATTCGGTCACGCACGGCAAGTATTCATCTGAAACGATTAGCACGGAAACTGTGTGAGTACCAACTTCGTTAAATTCCTTTTGCTCTGAAATAATCGTGGCTGACGATGGCAAGTCGAAGCCGTGTGCCTCGCCGTCGTACGTTACGTACTTGCGGTCGAATGCTATCGGATTTTGCTCGCGCTTGGATAGCACAACCGTAATATCCGTAACGTCTGAGGTGTGTGCGAACGCTTGCTCGAACCGCAAATCTATATAGTCGGTAACCGTGCCGCTTTCGCAGTAGTTGTAATCGGGTACCGATAGGAGAGTATCGTCGCCGAGTTTTATATTTGCCGAGCTGTCGGTAAACGAAATATCCAGCTTTCCGAACGGGTTTGCGCAAAAGTATATGACGCCTTCCGCGGCTATCAGTTTGTAAACTAAATCGGTATCGGCCAGTTCGATAAAATCCATATCTCTATATGACAGTACGCTGTCGGCTATGGAAAACGGCTCGTCGTCGATAAATCCCGAAAAGCCGTTGGCATCGACCGTTGTGTTGTCGGTTGAAAGCTCCAGAATGCCGAAGTCGCGGTTGAAGTATTTGCCATAGACTGTGGGTTTAATAGTCAATACGCACGACGATTTGTAATAGCCGTAGTTGCGTTCCACGCTGTAATAAATAACGTATTCGCCGACGGCGGTAAAGCTTGGTTGTTCCGCCGTATATGTGAATCCGTCGGTTGAGTAGGTTACGGTATCCGTAGGCAGTGCGCCGATTATCGTTATTGTATGCGGCCGGCCGTCGTAGTTTGCGGAAACGTTTTGCGCGGATATATCAGTAAGTATGCACGGCGAAATTGTGACGGTCGCCGACGAAGCAATCTCTTTATAGCCTGAGCGGTTTACCTTGAAATACACGGTGTATTGGTCTGGTAGAATGAAGGTCGGGCGAACAACGGAATAGTTTACACCGTCGGTCGAATACAAAACACTGTCGTTTTCCAATACGTTCATTATTGTAATTGAGTGCGGTCTGCCGTCGTATACGACCGAAACGTCGGATGCATAAACGCCGCTAAGCGTTTCGTTGGCGGACGATTTTTTGTCGGCGCAAGTGCAAAAAGCAATCGATGCAAATACTGCGCCGAGAATGATTAGCAAGCGCCGAAGCGCAATGAAAATTATCTTTCGTTTCATATAATTATTTTACAGCGCGCCGATTTGCCAGTCAACATTTTTTGTGGCTTTTTGTGGGATTTTTTGAGTGCTTTTGTTTTTGTAAAGTATATGCGAGTGCTTTTTCTTTTTAAAAGAAGTGAAAGAAGTGCGGGAAAACGCTTGACAAGATAGGGGCGCTGTGGTAAAATCTTAATAAGCACCGTTACGCGGTGTTTTATTTAGCGACTTTTCGGAGGAAAGTATGGAACCCAGAAACGTACGCATTACGCTTGAATGCACGGAATGCAAGCAGCGCAACTACGATACTACCAAAAACAAAAAGAACGATCCCGATAGGATCGAGCTTAAAAAGTACTGCCGTTTTTGCAAAAAGCGCACTGTTCATAAGGAAACCAAATAATGGCGGACGAGATTAAGGAAAAATCCGCCCAAAAAGGGAAGGATAAAAACAAAGCCAAAAAGAAAAAGGAGCCGGGCAAGGTTCGCCGTTGGTTCAAGGATTTCTTTTCCGAGCTGAAAAAGGTTACGTGGCCGACGTTCGGCAAGGTGCTTAAGCAAACCGGCACCGTGCTTTTGGTTACCGTATGCTTTTTGCTCGTGGTTTTGGCATTCGACTCGCTTTTGGGATATTTGTACCATTTGCTGCTTGGCGGCTTGAGTGTGGACGGCGTTACGGCGCTTAGCACGCTCGTGGGCGGCGGAGGAGGATTGCTATGACAGAGCAAGAGCTTCCCGAAGCGCAGTGGTTTATTCTGCATACCTATTCCGGTTACGAAAATCTTGTTAAGGTGAACCTTGAAACGGCGTTCCAAAAGAACAACATAGAGGATCGTCTGATAGATATTCGTATCCCGATGGAAGATATAGTAGAGGAGAAAAACGGCAAACGCAAGGTCGTGCACCGCAGAATGTTCCCCTCGTACGTATTGGTAAAAATGATTTATACCCGCGATATGTGGCACCTTATCACCGGCACGCGCGGCGTAACCGGCTTCGTTGGGCCGCAAGGCAAGCCCACGCCGCTTACTGAGGACGAAATCCGCCGTATGCAGCTTGAAAAGGTGACGGTAAGAACGGACTTTGCCGTAGGCGATTCCATTCGCGTGGTGAACGGCCCGCTTGCCGATATGACCGGCGAGATAAAGAGCATAAACGCCACCACCGGCAAGTGCATGGTAGACATAAACATTTTTGGACGGCTTACGCCGGCGGAGTTGGATACCTACCAGCTTGAGAAGATTGACCTTTAACTTCGAGCGCGTATAGCTCGCGTGATACGGCGTCAGCCGTCGCGCCGCCCTCGGTCATTTAGGTGGGTCTAAATTCCCATCGGTCGGCGCTCGGACTTTCTTGTCTAACGCGGCTCTCCGCACTCTCATATACGTTCGGTATAGACCGAACAATAAAGAATGTGCGGCGGCAAAGCTGCAATTCGAAACTATTCACTGTTACTTAATTAGTTACTATTCCGGGAGAGGGGACAAAACCTCGTCAGAACCGCGATTGTAAATAAATTTTACAAGGAGAAACTTTTATGGCTAAGAAACTGAATGCTGTTGTAAAACTTCAGCTTCCCGCCGGCAAAGCCACGCCGGGACCGCCCGTCGGTTCCAGCTTAGGCCCGCACGGCATCAACATTGCGGGCTTCGTTAAGGAGTTCAACGAGCGCACCAAGGATCAAGTGGGACTTATTATCCCCGCGGTGCTTAACATCTATTCCGACCGTTCGTTCACGTTCGTGCTCAAAAGCCCGCCCGCCGCTGTTCTTATCAAAAAGGCTTGCGGCATCGAGAGCGCTTCGGCAAAACCCAATCGCGACAAGGTTGCCAAAATAACCAAGGCGCAGATCGAGGAAATTGCCAAAATGAAGATGGCCGACCTTAACGCCGGCTCGCTCGAAACCGCCATGTCCATGGTTGCGGGCACGGCGCGCTCTATGGGAGTTGTGGTGGAGGATTAGTATGAAACACGGAAAGAGATATACTGCCGCCGCGGCACTCGTTGACAACAGCAAAATTTACGACGTAACCGAGGCATTTGCCAAGATCCAAGAGATTGCTACCGCCAAGTTCGACGAAACGATTGAAGCGCATATCAAGCTCGGCGTTGACCCTCGTCAAGCCGATCAGCAAGTGCGTGGCACCGTCGTTCTGCCCAACGGCACCGGTAAATCGGTACGCGTGCTCGTTATCGCCAAGGGCGAAAAAGCGGACATCGCCGAAAAGGCGGGCGCGGACATCGTCGGCGCGGAAGAGATTATCGCCAAGATTCAGAACGAAAACTACCTCGACTTTGACGTAATTATTACGTCGCCCGACATGATGGGCCAGTTGGGTCGTGTAGCTCGTATCCTCGGTCCCAAAGGATTGATGCCCAGCCCCAAAGCCGGCACAATCACTCAAGACATTGCCAAGGCGATTGCCGAAACCAAAGCGGGTAAGGTTGAATACCGCGTTGACAAAACGGCTATCGTGCACTGCATTATCGGCAAAAAGAGCTTTGGTGCGGACAAGCTTAAAGAGAACTTCGATACGCTTATGGACGCCATTATCAAGGCTAAACCGGCCGCGGCAAAAGGCACTTACCTTAAGAGCGTGTACGTCACGCCCGCTATGGGCCCCGGCGTTCGCGTAAACGTTCGCGCATAACAAAGTCGCTTTGGCGACAAAGTACTCAAACAGTTTATAATAGCGAGAATCAACTCGCGCCCAAGACGCAAGCGGGAACTTAAACGGCTTACGAGCTGACTTGTCGAGGCACTAAATGATTTGACGGTTTTTACGTTGGATTTTTTGCGGCGCTCGATAAGTAGAGCGCCGCTTTCGTTTGGGACAGTGGACGAGGCGAATAACCTTCGTCCATACCGTTTAAATCTTCAAGGAGGTTAAAATGTCGGCACACAATATTGATCAACGCAAAGCTTATGTCGCCGAGGTGGTTGAGAAAATCAACAATTCCTCGTCCGTAGTTTTGGTCGATTACCGTGGTATAAACGTTGCCCAAGACACCGCTATGCGTAAAGCGTTGCGCGACGCGGGCGTCGTGTATCACGTAATCAAAAACAGCGCGCTTTCCCGCGCGTTCGAGCAGACCGGTAACACCGGCTTCGACGAATACTTTAACGGCCCCACCGCCGCGGCGTTCGGCCCGAAGGACGATCCGGTAGCGCCTTGCCGTATCCTTGCCGATTTCGCCGGCAAAACGCCCATGACTATTAAGTGCGGCGTTGTGGAAGGCAAAAAGTTCGACGAGAACGGCATCAAGTCGCTCGCCAGCATACCCGAAAAACCGGTGCTTTTGGCACAGCTCTTGGGCTTGCTTACCAGCCCGATGCGTTCGCTTGCTATTGCGCTTAGCGAAGTTGCAAAGCAAAAGGCATAACCTAAGCACGTATTCGAGCGCGTATACGTTCGCGCCTTTGTACTTAGGAAACAACGACTAAATAACCAATCAATTCTTAATTCTTAATTCATAATTCTGAATTCTGAATTCCGTCGGCGAAACGCCGAAACAATAGGGCAAAACGATAGAGGCCCGCAAAAAATTTTTAAGGAGAAAAATTCTATCATGGCAGATTTGGATAAGATGATCGAAGAGATCGAAAAAATGACCGTTCTCGAGCTTAACGACCTCGTTAAGAAAATCGAGGAGAAGTTTGGCGTATCGGCAGCGGCTATGGCTGTTGCAGCTCCCGCGGCCGGTGCCGCGGCTCCCGCAGCGGAAGAGCAGACCGAGTTCACCGTTGTGCTTAAGGACGTTGGTCCCAACAAGATTCCCGTCATCAAGGTTGTTCGTGAGCTTACCTCGCTCGGCCTTGGCGAAGCGAAAGCACTTGTCGACGGCGCTCCCTCCACCGTTAAGGAGAACGTTGGCAAAGCCGAAGCGGAAGAGATCAAAAAGAAGTTTGCAGAAGTCGGCGCTACCGTCGAGCTCAAATAATTACAATTTGCTTAATAACAAAAAGACACTCGCAAGTTTTTGCGGGTGTTTTTTGTTGCGGGAATAGGCGAATGCGGAATATGCGACTATGTTTTTTATGCGGCGTCTATCAGTACGGCAAAATTACCGGACGGCTTGTACGCGATAGGAGCGAGCGCGTTTCGTTTCTGCCCACTCTATTCCGTTAATCTGCCCGAAAGTTTGACGGTAATCGGAGAATGTGCATTTGCACATTGCAGATTGATACTCGTAACGTTGCCGCAAAATTTGCAAAGCCTCGGCGACGACGCGGCTACAAGCAATTATATGCTTACGAGATTGGTAATGACGCAAGACCAAATCGACAATGGAATGGCGCCCGAATATATTTATAGCCTTTCATTCCACTTTAAAACGCTTAGCGAGGCGGACGAGAGTGCGGTGGATAATACTGGCAATTATATATTTTGGAAAGACGAAAACGCTCGCTATTGGTTGATGGGCTATACCGGAAACGAAAATGAAATCACTCTGCCCGCAACGGTAAATGGAAATAAATATACTATTCACACCTATGCGTTTTCTAATACCGAATTAAATAAAATTACTTTTGAAGATACTTCCGATTGGCAATGTAAATATCAGTATAACGCGCCGACGGATATGACCGTATCCGATCCGGAGCAAAACGCAAAAAATTTACAAGAATCCTACGTCAGTCGCGAATAGTATAAGAAAGATAACTGATTTTAGCATAGCATTATTCGGGCGCGTGTTTTGTGTTTAGGAATTAACGTACGTGTGTTTGCAATATATACGATAAACATTAGTGCTTTTTTATTAGGAATATCCAAGAAAAAAACAAGTAAAATACGAGAGTAGGCAAGAAACAAATTACCGGTAGGCTAACTGAATAGAGTGCTTTTTTATGTTCACTTGTGTAATAACTGATTTCCGGATCGTCATACCATGAAATAACCGCGGCCGTCGTCACAAAATTATATCACACTTTTATTAGTAATCAACAAGAATAAGGTTAAAAATTGATTAGAAATTGTTTGTTATTATTGCGACTTCATTATGCGAATTAAAAAAGAAATTTTTTTTCAAACGTATTGTAATCTTTATATGATTGTGCTATACTTACGCTGTAAATACTACATTGAGAGGAAGGTGTATTTTGGAAAGAAAAGCGGGTGTGTTAATGCACGTATCGTCGCTGCCTAACGATCGCGGCATCGGTTCGTTCGGCAAGTCGGCTTATAAGTTTGTGGACTTTATGCAAAAGTCAGGTCTTACGCTGTGGCAAGTTTTGCCGCTGTGCCCCACGTCGTACGGCGATTCGCCGTACCAGTCGCCCAGCGCGATTGCGGGCAATCCGTACTTTATAGATCTCGATATGCTTATCGACGAGGGCTTGCTCAAAAAAGATGAAGCGCCCGTCTACGAGTTGAAAAAAATAGACTACGCCGAAATTTACTACGAGCGGTTCGACACTCTGCGTAAGGCGTTCCGTCGGTTCAAAAAGGCGCCGCCCGCCGATTACGAAAAGTTCAAGACCGAAAACGCGTTCTGGCTGGACGACTACGCGCTGTTTATGGCGCTTAAGGAAGCGCACGAAATGCAGCCGTGGTATACTTGGGAGCCTAAGTACATGCACCGCACCGGTTCCATGACCAAGTTTGCCAACGCCGCGGAGTTCCACAAGTTCTTGCAGTACGAGTTTTTCCGGCAATGGCTTGCGCTTAAAAACTACGCCAACGCGCACGGCGTTAAAATAGTGGGGGATATGCCCATTTACGTCGCGCACGACTCGGTTGAGGTTTGGAGCAATCCCAAGCAGTTCTTGCTTAACGAGGACCTTTCCAAAAAGGTGGTTGCCGGCGTACCGCCCGACTACTTCTCTGCCGACGGTCAGCTTTGGGGCAATCCTATTTACGACTGGGACTACATGCGCGAAACCAATTACGACTGGTGGGTTATGCGCATGACTATGGCGCTCAAGCTGTACGACGTAGTGCGTATCGATCACTTCCGCGCGTTTGCCGACTACTACGTAATCCCTGAGGGCCGCACCGACGCGCGCGTGGGCGAGTGGAAGCCGGGGCCGGGTATGGCGTTGTTCAACGTTATCAACCAAAAGCTTAACAACCCCGCAATCATTGCCGAGGACCTTGGCGAGCTTCACGACTGCGTGCGCTGGCTCGTGCGCGATACCGGCTACCCCGGCATGAAGATTATGCAGTTCGCGTTTGACGGCAATCCGTACAACGACTTCTACTACACCAATTATAGCAACAACTGCGTGGCGTACACCGGCACGCACGACAACGATACTACGCGCGGCTGGTTTGAGGCGCTTGACGGCGGACAAAAGGAGCTGGTGCGCCGCACGCTCAATTATTGGGGCGACAACGTTGCTGGCGAAATAGTGGACAGACTGTTCTCGTCGGCTGCCGATACCGTTATCATTCCCATGCAAGACTTTTTGGACTTGCCCACATCGGCGCGTATGAATATTCCGTCCACGCTGGGCGGCAACTGGGCATGGCGCTCCTATCCCGATTGGGAACAGCTGACCGACAAAATACACGACATGCTGGCTAAGTACAATAGACTTTAATAATTCGGAATTCGGAATTAAGAATTCGGAATTATGGATAATTAAGAAAATAAAAACCGACAGAGCGTATACGTTCTGCCGGTTTTTGCTTGGTCTGTACGGTTTAGCCGTTGCTATAACCTATCTTTATATCGCCGCATATAATGTCGGAGTAGGAGAATGACACCAAATCGCCGGCGGCGGCGCGAAAGGTGAATACCGACGGAAACAAGTCTTCTATCTGTCCGTTAAGCTTGGTTATGCGGTTTCTGCCTTTGTTGACGGCGAGCGACAAATCTTTGCCGCGAAGCGACGCGATTTTTTGTTTGACTTCTTGTATGTTTACGGCGCGACGGCGCATGATAATATCCTCCGCAATTTATATTTTTTGCCGTAAATAATTGTCGCCAAATCCGTTAATAATTATACTTAATGAATTCGGAATTGAACGTTTTAAAAAAAAGAAATAAAAAAATAGGAAAACGGCGTTAAAACAGTTTACAAACTCGAATAAAACGCATATAATAGGTGCGATTTATAGGTAATCTGACACGGAGAAACTTTTATGAAAAAAGTCGAAAAAAATAACAAGGACGAACGCCCCGTATACATTCTTTGCCCGCGTTGTGAAATCAATTATATCGATAAGCGCGAAAAGCTTTGCCCCGTCTGCAAGGCTGAAATGGGCATAGGCGATTCGTCGTTCCTTTTGCCCGACGAGGAGGACGAAACCGATAACCGCATTTGTCCGGTCTGCCAAGTGAACCTTTTGGGCGAGGACGAGGAAGTGTGCTTCGAGTGCCAAAAGGAACGCGAGGAAAAGGAAAAGGAATCCAAGGAGGTCGACGCCGACGACGAGGACGGCGCCAACAGCTGGGATCCGTTTGCCGACGACGAGGAGGAGGAAGTGCCCGACGGCATGCAAGAGATTCTCGACGAGGACGAGGAGGAGGAAGAGGACGACGAGGACGAAATGGTGGAAACCGTTTCCGACGAGCCGGACGACTTTGACTTTAACGTCGATCCCAACGACTACGAGGAAGACGAAGAATTCGAGGAAGACGAAGATTAACACAAAAACCGCCTACGGGCGGTTTTTTCAATTATGAATTCAGAATTATGGCGACTACGCCGTATTAAGGTAGAGATTCTTCACTGCGCGCTTCGCGCTTGTTCTGAATACCTTCGGTGCTTCGTAGGACAAGAAAAATTTTTGTCCTACGAAGCACCGAAGGTATTCCGAGCATTTTCTGCCCGCCGAGGAATCTCAACCTTTTTTATAAACGCTTGCAATTACGACATTTAAATGTTACAATAAATCATACATTATTTTTACGGCGGAAAACGATGGCAAATCACAAGTACGTATTGGCGCTCGACCAAGGCACTACAAGTTCGCGCGCTATCATATTTGACGGCAATGGGGAAATAAAGGCTCGCGCACAAGCCGAGTACGCGCAAATATATCCACGCGACGGCTGGGTGGAGCATGATCCGGTAGAGATTTTTTCATCGGTCGCGGCCACCGCTTCGGAGGCGATTGCACGGCTGGGTATTAACCGCGCGGATATAGCGGCTATCGGCATAACCAATCAGCGCGAAACGACTATCGTGTGGGACAAGCGCACCGGCGTGCCGGTGTACAACGCCATAGTGTGGCAGTGTCGGCGCACGGCGGGGCTGTGCGACAAGCTTAAAGCGGACGGACTTGCCGATACTATTTATGACAAAACCGGTCTGCCTATAGACGCGTATTTTTCGGCGACCAAGATTAAGTGGATACTGGATAACGTGGCTGGAGCGCGGCAAAGAGCGCAAAACGGCGAGCTGCTGTTCGGCACCGTCGATACGTACCTAATGTGGCGACTGTCGGCTGGCGCAATTTTCGCAACCGATTACACCAACGCGTCGCGCACGCAGCTGTTCAATATTCACACGCTCAAGTGGGATGACGAGTTGCTTAGGCTGTTTGATATTCCGCGCTGTATGCTTCCTACCGTACTGCCGTCGAGCGGCATTTTCGGCTTTACCGACGAGAGCGTGTTCGGCGCGAAAATACCCATTGCGGGCGTGGCGGGCGACCAGCAAGCGGCGCTGTTCGGTCAGCGTTGCTTTACCCGCGGCGCGGCCAAAAATACGTTCGGCACCGGTTGCTTTTTGCTTATGAACACCGGCGACGAGGCGGTGGTTAGCAAGCACGGACTTATAACCACGCTTGCGGCAATGCGAGGCAACGTTCCGCAGTACGCCTTGGAGGGGAGCGTGTTCGTAGGCGGCGCGGTGGTGCAGTGGCTTAGGGACGAAATGCAGTTGGTGCGCACGGCGGCGGAAACCGAGAAGTACGCCAAAAGCGTGCCCGACACCTTGGGTATGTACATAGTGCCGGCGTTCGTCGGCTTGGGCGCGCCGTACTGGAACCAGTACGCACGCGGCACGATTACCGGCATAACGCGCGGCGCAAACCGCGATCACTTTATTCGCGCGGCGCTGGAGAGCATTGCCTACCAAGTGAACGACGTGCTGTGCGCTATGGAAAAGGACTGTCCGCCACGCGGCGGCAAGCGACTTGCTGTGGACGGCGGCGCGTCATCCAACGACTTTTTGATGCAGTTTACCGCCGATATTACCGGCTACGACGTAGTGCGCCCCGGGGTTGTGGAATCGACGGCGCTCGGCGCGGCATATCTTGCGGGGCTTGCGACGAGCGTTTACGACGATAAATTTCTTGCCGCGCCGCAAAGCGGAGATAGCGTTTTTACACCGAATATGCCGAGCGAGGCGCGCAATATGCTGATAGACGGCTGGCGCGACGCGGTAAAGAGAGCGATAGCGTAGTGAATAGTGAATAATGAATAGTGAATAGTGACGGATTACTCGCTACGCTCGTCCCTCATTTAATTAAATTTAAATAAAATTTTTTCATTCATTCTTATCTATTCAATCTTATCTCTTATTTATTCTATTAGGCGCTTGCGCCGCTTTATAAAGATTAAAACTGTATTAAAAATCACGCAAAGGCGGCAAAACGCTTGTACAATTCTCGCAAGTGTGATATACTACTCAGTATGCGGAGGATTCCACGTTGAAAACGAGTACTAAGGTTTTAATTGCGGTTATAAGCGTTATTCTTATAGGAGTGATAGTGTGGGTAGTGGTTTACGCCGCCACCGGAGTGGAGGACAAAACCTATACCGAGCTTAACCGCGATATCAATAAGGGCAGTATTGTAGAAATCTATTTGGAAAACGATACGGCGTACGTCAAAACGACCAAGAGCGGCAAAAAGTACGCTTACAAGGTTTACGCACGCTACGAGTTGGTTATTGACGCCGTTAAGGAGTACGAGAGTCATGTCACCGACAAGGATGACCCTCTCTACAATGCCGAGTACAAGGATAAGCCGATTGTTCTTTCGTTTAACGACCGTTATGCAACTTCCATAACCGACTATATTATTCCGGTGCTTGCGCTCGTGCTTTTGGTCGTGCTTATGGTGTTTATGTTCCGCGCGATGAGCAATTCCACGCGCTCGACAATGGACTTTGGCAAGACCAAGAACAACGTCCAAAAACAAATAAAGGTACGGTTCAGCGACGTTGCCGGCGCGGAAGAGGAAAAGGAAGAGCTCAAAGAGATAGTCGAGTTCCTAAAGAACCCGCAAAAGTTTACCGCTGTCGGTGCGCGAGTGCCGCACGGCGTACTGCTGGTCGGCCCTCCGGGAACAGGTAAAACTCTGTTCGCCAAGGCAGTCGCGGGCGAGGCTAACGTGCCGTTTTTCAGCAAGTCCGGTTCGGACTTTGTGGAAATGTTTGTCGGCGTGGGCGCGTCGCGCGTGCGTGATTTGTTCGACCAAGCCAAAAAGAACATGCCGTGTATAGTGTTTATCGACGAGATAGACGCGGTGGGTCGTCAGCGCGGCGCCGGTATGGGCGGCGGCAACGACGAGCGCGAGCAAACGCTCAACCAGCTGCTCGTGGCGATGGACGGCTTTGAATCCAACGAGCACATTATCGTCATGGCGGCGACAAACCGCAGCGACGTACTCGATCCCGCGCTTATGCGCCCCGGTCGATTCGACCGTCAGATTTATGTCAACCTTCCGGACGTGCGCGGCAGAGAAGCGATATTCAAGGTGCACGCGCGCAACAAACCGCTCGCGTCCGACGTTGACTTCCAAACGCTTGCGCGCATTACCAGCGGCTTTTCGGGCGCCGACATAGAGAACATGCTCAACGAGGCGGCTATACTTGCGGCACGCGAGGACCGTACGCGCATAAGCATGGAGGATATGTACGAGGCTATCGACAAGGTGGAAATGGGCCCGCAAAAGAAATCTCGGCTCGTCACGCCGGTCGATCAGCGCATAACCGCTTATCACGAGGCGGGCCACGCCATAGTCGCGTGCTTGACCAAGGGCTGCGATCCCGTTCACGAAGTGACTATTATTCCGCGCGGTCAAGCGGGCGGGTACACTATGTACCGTCCGGACAACGACAACAACTTTATCACCGTCAACCAGCTTTTGGGCAAACTTGCCAGCGCTATGGGCGGCAGAGCGGCCGAGGAGCTCGTTATAGAGGACTACACTACCGGCGCGGTGGGCGACCTTCAGCAGGCCACCAACATTGCTCGCAAAATGGTTACCGAATGGGGTATGTCCGACAAGGTGGGCACGGTGTTCCACGGCGGTAGTCAAGAGGTGTTCTTGGGCCGCGACTATCAGTCCCAGCATTCGTATTCGGACGTCGTTGCCGCGCAAATCGACGCGGAAATCAAGCGGCTTATAGACGAGGCGCATGCCAAGGCGGTAAAGGTGCTTACCGACAACCGCAAGATGCTGGACACGATGGCGCGCGTGCTTATAGAGTGCGAAACCATCTACGCCGAGGAAGTAGAAATGATAGTCAACGGCGCTACGCCGGAGGAAGTTAAAAAAGCGCTTAACGAGCGGTTGGACCGTAAAGCTGCGCACCGAGACGCAATGGAAAAAGCGCCTATCAAAAAGCTTTCGGATTTCGCACCGGTAAAGGGCACGGAAAAGCCGGCGCCCATTATCGAGGACGCTGTTAAGGAACAACCGGTAGAGCCTACGGCCGAACAGTCGACGAGTGAACCCGAACGGCCGACCGAGCAAACCGCACACGAACCCGCCGAGCAAACCGCGGAGCAAGCGGAACAGCCGGCCGAGCAAGCGGAAGCTAAGGCGCCCGCCAAAAAGCCTACGACGCGCAAGCGTTCGACCAAAAAGGCGGACGACGGCGATAACGGCGAAGACAAATAATTCGATATAACAATACAAACCATTTTTTCGGACGGAAAACAATATGGCAAAGAAGAACAAAAAGAACAACGTATCTGTAGCCGAGGCGGTGCAGACCTCGCACAGAACTGCGAACATAGTGGTTATTATAGTAGCCGCGATTGCCGCGCTTTTGCTTATAGCTATAGCGGTTATGTGCGGTGTTCGCGTCGATCCTATGGACGGATTCAAAACGCCCGATTCCAAAAAGGGCGAGCGTTACGAGCTGTACGATCTGGATAGCTCCGCGCCGCTTATGACTACCGGCAAGGCGCAAAGCAAAATCCGTTCTGCGCTCGGCACGATGGATTTCAGCGTGATGAACGCCGTTCTGCAATGGAACTGGGATTATTCGTATAACTTTGCGCGCAACAACAAGGACAAGAAAATAACGCTGTCCGCGAGCGAGATTAACGAAATAACCTCCACCGAAACCGAGTATATGGTGGAATATATTTATACCGATTCGGTAGTGAACGGCGAGCTTAACAAGTCGATTGCGCAAAAGCTGACAGTGGACGGCGAAACCATTTACTTCGACCGCGTAAAGGTGCTTATAGGCAATACCGATAACAGCGTCGGCGAAATATACTTGTATCCGTATATTTACGAGTATGCCACCAACCGAGTGGCCGACGACGGCACGCGTTACGAAACGTACAAAATTACGCCGGTCAAGGTAAGAGCCAATACCACCGAGGCGTACGCCGCGCTCAAAAACGTAGTTACCGAAATAAATAACGGCTAAGCAAAAACCCCGCAACGGCGGGGTTTTTGCAATTAAGAACCTACTTCTTTGAAAAGAAGTAGGCAAGAAACTTTTAGTGTTGTGTGTTTACAGTGTGATTAGTTTTGCGTTACACCCAATGAATTTTGAGTCGATAATAATAGCGCGACGCCACTTTGTATAACAGAAGTATGCAAGAAATTTTTAGTGTCGTGTGTGTGCTAAGTAATTGGTTCGTTGTTGCGCCCGAATAGTTTTGTGACGATAGAAATAGCGCGACGCCACTATGAATTAAGAATTCAGAATTAAGAATTAAAGATTATTATAATCGGTCAATCCTAATAAATAATCGGCACTTACTTGAAGTTCCTTGCAAATTGAAATCAAAACGTCCAGTGACGGTTCTCGTTTGCCGGTAAAATAATTATTTACTACACTTTGCGACATGTTTATTTTTTGTGCCAGTGCATTTTGTGATAAATTATTTTCAGCTAACGCTTCTTTTAAACGTTCAATAAATTTATTCATAATATAATTATACGGCTGATAGCCGTATTTATCTTGACATACTGCTTAAAGCCATATATAATAATTACGGCTAATAGCCATAGATTTATTATTTGAAGGTAGCAATGCACACACGAATAAATACCGATATTATAATGCAGTTTATAAAAGAAAATGATTTGACTGTAAATGACTTTTGCAAGCAGTGCGGTATATGTGTTAGTACGTATTACAAAATTATAGACGGTAAAAACGTTAGATTGGTTTCGCTAGGTAAGGTAGTAAGAATAATGAATGTTAGTCCATATCTATTATTTAAATAGACGGCGGTAGGACTTGAAAAACATACTATAATATGTTATACTTTCTGCAAGGAGTATACATCATGATTAGGTTTATTGACGAGGAAGGGCTTATATCGCCGCGCGGCGAACATATACATGCGGATGTTGCTATCACAACTTTTAGTACGTTCATATTCGACACGCTGTTAAAGCGTACAGGCGCTAAGCAAGCGGGGGTTATGTATGGGTCGGTGGATATTCCGCTTTACACGTTTACCGACGACGGCAAAACGATCGTAGTGTATCATACGCCGGTCGGTGCGCCGGCGGCGGTATCGGCGCTGGAGGAGATTTTGGCGTGCGGGGTGAAAAAGGTTATTGCGTTCGGCATTTGCGGTGCGCTTACCGAGGCTTCGCCGCACTTATTCGTAGTGCCTACGCGCGCGTACCGCGACGAGGGAACGAGCTATCACTACATGCCCGCAAGCGAGTACGTGGAAATAAAGAACGCCGACAAGGTTAAGTCCGTGCTGGAAAGCGCGGGTATAAAAACGCTGGTCGGCGGGGCGTGGACTACAGATGGGTTCTACCGCGAAACGCGTACGCGGCTTAACGAAATGGTGGAAGCGGGTTGCGTGGCTGTGGATATGGAAAGCGCGGCGTTGCAGGCGTGCTCTAACTTTCGCGGCACGGAGTTCTATACGTTCTTTATAACCGCCGACAGTTTGTCCGGCGAGCAGTGGGAGCCTAATACCATTCTCGATTTGAAGGCGACCGATTCTACGCACGTCGCCGTGGCCGCCGCGGTTAGGTTAGCCCTACTTCTTTGAAAAGAAGTAGGCAAGAAACCTTTAGTGTTGTGTGTTTACGCGGCGATTGGTTGTGCGTTACACCCAATGAATTTCGAGTCTATATAAATATCTTAACGCTGCTTAGAATTAAGAATGCAGAATTACGATAAGGTTGAGATTCTTCGCTTCGCACTTCGTGCTCGCTCTGAATGACAAAAGTAATTTAGCAGTACAGCTGGTTTGTCATTCCGAGCAACGCGAGGAATCTCAACCTTATTTTTTAATTCCGAATTATATTTGCACACTATAAGCTTTGTCGGCATAAACACTATTACTATGGACGAACTGGAACTTTTGGCAAGGCTTATCAAGTGCGAGGCGGGAGGCGAGGGCGAAAGCGGTATGCGTGCCGTGGCGTCCGTTTTAATGAACAGAGTTAATATGGATAGGGGCGAGTACGGTAGGTACAACACTATACGCGACGTTATTTTTGCGCCGCGCCAGTTTGAGTGCGCAACCGATCAGCAACAAAGCATATACAATCTTACGCCCGAGCCTATCCATTACGACATTGCGCAGTGGGCGATAAACGGCGGGCGACTGCACGACACTGCGGACGCACTTTGGTTTTTCAATCCGTATTCCGCGACGTGCCGAAGCAACTTCCCCAACAACAACGGCTACTTGCGCACGCGTATAGGCGACCATTGCTTTTACTCGCCGACAAGCAGTTATTATAATACGTAGAGAGGATTGGATTTTAGTAATTGCCCTCATTCGTCACCTTCGGTGACACCTTCCCCCGAGGGAAGGTCCTCATATGGAAAAGCTTAACCACATGATAACCTACGGTTGCTTAGTAGGAGGGGCGACCTTAATTCTCATACTATTCTCTATTCATTATTCACTATTATTGGAGGTACGTATATGGACTGCGAAAACAGACCGGTAGACATCAACATTCCCGACCCGTTGCCCGATTACAATTCGGAAAACAACGTCGGACTCTGGAAGCAACTGTTTGCGGCGAACATAGGCAAGCGCGTCAAGGTGGAGCTGTCGTTATTCGACGGCACGGTGCGCGCCATTTGCGGCGATATATACCTTGTCGGCAACGCGTACATAGGCTTGTCGTGCGGCGACAAGCTTTGCTTCGGGGATATTTATTCTATTAAATTTGTTACGTTCTATTAAAAAGAAAAATAAAAAGGATGAGATTCTTCACTGCGCGCTTCGCGCTTGTTCTGAATACCTTCGGTGTTTCGTAGGACAAGAAAATTATTTTTGTCATCCCGAACGCAGTGAGGGATTTCATCCTTATTTACAATTCTTAATTCTGCATTCTTAATTCTTAATTATTCAGCACCGCTTCCAGGTTGCTCGAGTCGGATACGTAAAACTCGGTCGCGCCGAGGTAGTTGAGTAGGGCTTGTATAAGTATCGCACCGTACGGCAGAGTGTCGGCGCGCTTGGTGCAGATGGGGCGCAGTACCGTCAGTCGCTTGCTTAGCAGTATGGGCATAATATCGTCCAGCTGTTTTGCGGTGAACTTGGCGGTTACTGCGTTTTTGTCGTACACCTTTAGGTTGAGCATAGCGGCGGCAATGTTGCACGCGCTTCCGCCGCACAGCACAACGGTATTGCCGCGCGGCACGCTGCTGCATTCCGTCAGTACATTAGGCATATCGTCTATCGCTTTGCGGTAGTCGCCGTTGAACATGTTTTTCAGCACCACCACGCCGAGTGGGAGACTGGTTACGTAGTCGGGCGTCTTGCCGTCGCGCGAGCAAATTATTTCCAGACTGCCGCCGCCGAGGTCGCACACCGTAACCGGTCCGTCCGGTTTGGTTACGCCTTTAAGCGCAAGCTCGGCCTCTTGCATGCCGGACAGCACGGTTACCGTCAGTCCGGCTTGTTGCTTTACATTGGCGCAAAACTCACTGCCGTCCTTGGCGCGGCGCACCGCCTCGGTCGCGAACGTAAAAATATCTGTAACGCCGCGCTCGTCGCAAATTGCCCTAAATTGCTTTAGCGCGTCTATCGTCGCGGTAACGCCGATAGGGGAAAGCATTCCGGTATCGCGCAAGCCGAGTGCTAGCTGGGTTATTTGCGACGTGGTGGTGCCGTCGGAAAATGAAAGTCGTATCGAGTTGGAGCCTATATCTATTGCCGCGCGCATAAGCGTTCTCCTTTAATTTTTTCTAAAAAACAAGGTCGTGGTATAACCGCGACCTTTTATATAACCGTTGATTATTCTTCGTTGTCGTTTTTGCCGCCGATAACGGTTTCGCCGCGATACACCATATCCAGATATTCGCGCGCGTATTCCTCTATAAACTCGGCGGAACCGCAATACTCTATCATATCGTCGTTTTTTTCTATCAGTCGGTCGAGCTTGGCGCTTTGCGCTTGCAACGCGTCCTTGCGATCGTTTGCCGCGCCCAGCTTGACAAGATTGACTATCAGCGCGATAAGGAGCAACAAAAACAGCAAGGCGAGCGACGCGCCTATCAGCTTTGCAATCGTGCTATTATTGTTGGATTGTGCGTTGTGTTCCATAACGATATAAGTGTAACCTTTTTTATTCGACTTGTCAAGTCTAATTTTATAAAATGTCGCCCCGACACCGCAATAGGACGATTACGCGCCGAGAATCTTTTTTACCGCGCGGAGTCTGCGCATTGCTTCGGCCTTGCCGAAAAGCTTTACCATTTCCACGCCGCCGCCGGGGGTCGCCGCCGCGCCGGTAAGCGCTATGCGGTGTATCCACAACACTTGGCCTTTTTTCAAGCCCTTGGCTTCGGCCAGCTGCTCGAGTGCCGCGTTCATATCCTCGCTGTCGGTAGCGGCTATGCAGTCGTCAATCAGCTCGCGCGCCATGTCGACGGTGGTTTTCCACTTTTTGTTGACGAACAGCTCGGTATCGAAGTTGTCGAACGCATTTAGGAATGCCGCGCGTTCCTTAATATCTGTCAGTATTTCCACGCGCGACTGCAACAGTTCGGAAAGGTATTTATAGTCGATTTTCTTGTTGGGGTAATACTCGTCGTAGTAGGGGGTGGCGGCCGCGTGGAAGGCTTCCGCGCTCATTTCCTTAACGTACAGCGAGTTGAGCCAGCGCATTTTGGTTTCGTCGAATATGGACGACGACTTTTGCAAGCCCTCGATAGAGAACTTGTCTATAAGCTCGGCCATGGACATTTTTTCGTTGTTGTCCTTGGGGTTCCAGCCGAGCAACGCGATATAGTTGACTATGGCGTGCGGGAGGAAGCCCTTGCGCAAAAAGTCCTCGAAGCCGGCGTCGCCGTCGCGCTTGCTCAGCTTGTGCTGACTGTCGCGCATAATCGGCTGGAGGTGAATATACACCGGCCGTTCCCAACCCAGCGCGTCGTACAGTAGGTTGTACTTGGGCGTGGACATAAGGTATTCCACGCCGCGTATGCAGTGCGTAATGCCCATAAGGTGGTCGTCGATAACGTTGGCAAAGTTGTAGGTGGGCATGCCGTCCGACTTGATTAGGATGTTGTCCTCAAGGTCCTTGTAGTCCACGGTAACGTCGCCGAACACCTCGTCGTGATAGGTGTGGGTGCCGGTTTCGGGTATGTTTTGACGGATTACGTACGGCTCGCCGCGCGCAATGCGGTCTTGCACTTCTTGCTTGCTAAGGTGCAAGCAGTGCTTGTCGTACTTGGTTGCGCCTTTTTCATGAAGCTCGCTAAGCCGCTCCTTGGAGCAGAAGCAGTAGTACGCATCGCCGCTTTCCACAAGCTTGTGCGCGTATTTAAGGTAAATCTCCTTGCGCTCGGACTGAACGTACGGGCCGTAGTCGCCGCCGACTATAGGGCCTTCGTCGTAGTGGATTGCCGCTTTGTCGAGTGCGGAAATAATAATGTCCACGGCGCCCTCGACCTCGCGAGTCTGGTCTGTGTCTTCTATGCGCAGTATAAATTTGCCGCCGTTCTTTTTGGCGAAAAGGTAGGCGTACAGCGCGGTGCGCAGTCCGCCTATATGTAAGTACCCCGTGGGGCTGGGTGCAAATCTCGTACGAACCATATTCTCTCCTTGACTTGTCTGTAAGATAGTAGTATAATAAAGCCATAATAATTGTAATGCTTTTGCGCTTAAAACGCAAGCAAAAAGGATAGTATTATGGACGAAATGTTGACTCGCGAAATTTTGGACGACCTTGCTGAAATCGTGGCTATACCCAGCGTGTACTCCGAACCCAAGGCCGGCGCGCCGTACGGCCAAGCTTGCTTGGACGCGCTTAACTGGTTCGTTGCCAAGGCGCGTAACTACGGCCTTAAGGCCGAAATTATGGACGGCTACTGCGCGTACGCCGAGGTCGGTTCGGGCGAGGAATGTATAGGCATTTTGGGGCACTTGGACGTAGTGCCCGCCGGCAACGGCTGGGCGAGCGATCCGTTCAAAATGGTCGAGGAGGACGGCAAGGTTTACGGCCGAGGCGTGGGCGACGACAAGGGCGCCGTAGTGGTGTGCTTGCACGCGCTAAGGACGCTCAAGCTTCAAGGCGCGCCGCTCAAGCGCCGCGTGCGCTTAATCGTCGGCGCGGACGAGGAGCGCGGCAGTTCGTGCATACGCTACTACCTTAACAACGGCGGCGAGGTTCCGGTAACGTCGTTCGTGCCCGACAGCGAGTTCCCGCTTATAAACGCCGAAAAGGGCATTGCACATATCGTGCTCAGCTTTAAGGACAAAAAGCTCGCAAAAAATATTACGGCTATAACCGGCGCCGAATGCGCCAACGCCGTGCCGGATAAGTCCACCGTCGGCGTTGCGGCCGGCAGTCCGCTTGCCAAGTATTTGGAGGAGCTGTGCGGCGGCACGGTTACCGCCGAGCTGTTTAAAAAACAGCCTATTGCCGCGCGTATCGTCGAGGGCGGCGCAAGCTTTGCCGATTACGAAATTTACAACGGCAAGACCATTGATATTACCGCTGTAGGCACCGCCGAGCATGCGTCCACGCCCGACAAGGGCGACAACGCGTTGTGGAAAACGCTCGGGTTTTTGGCGGCGTGCAACGGCGCTATAGGCGCGGAGTGCTTGCCCAAGATTGACGAATACCTTTGCTCCAGGGACGCGGCACGGCGCTTGGGCGTGTACGTAAACGATCCTCAAAGCGGCGACACCACTATGTGCTTGTCGCAAGCGGAGCTGGACGGCGATACGCTTAAACTGCTTATAGACTTCCGTCTGCCGCTGGGCGTGAATGCGGCCTTCGTCGCGCAAAAGCTCGAGGAAAAAACCGGTTGCGTTGCGACCGTGCGCGATTATCACGAAAACTTGTATATTGCCGAGGACTCGCCGCTTATCACGGCGTTGCTCGAGGTGTATAGGGGCATTACCGGCGATATGACCCCGCCGCTTCAAGTGGGTGGCGGCACGTACGCAAGGGAATTGCCCAACGCGGTGGCGTTCGGTTGCACTCCGCTCAATATCGACATAAATATGCACCGCGCCGACGAAAACTTCCCCGTGCGCCAGCTGTTTAAGAACTACGAAATCTACCTCGCCGCGGCAAAGAAGCTTGCGAATATGTAGAGAATTCAGAATTAAGAATGCAGAATTATAAATAAGGATAAAATTTATAGATTGTGCGGCTTCGCCTAGACCCCTCGACTACGCTCGGTGTGATGGGAGTATGGCAAGCCTATTCAAAAAAGGCAATTTTAATTACCCATCATTTCGACCGTAGTGAGCATAGCGAACGAAGCGGAGAAATCTAGGCGTTAGCTGCACATTATCAATCGCACCCTTAATGCGGCAACGCCGCCGCAATTCCGAATTCATAATTCCGAATTAAAAAGTACAATACTAAAAACAAGGAGAAAACATAATGGAAATACAAAACCCTACAATTGACGAATTTAATGAGATTACTGGCACCGGCAAAACGCTTGTGGACTTTTGGGCGAGCTGGTGCGGGCCGTGCAGAATGCAAGCGCCGATAGTGGAGGTGCTTGCCAAAACCACAGATATAAAGGTAGTCAAGGTGGACGTCGATAAGTGCGACGACCTTGCCATGGATTTTCAAGTAAGCAGTATTCCCACGCTCGTGCTGTTTGACGACGGCGTTGTCGTGGAAAAGTTTATCGGCTTAACCTCGCTCGACGAAATTAAAAAAGCGTTCAATATTTAATTTAATTCAGAATTCAGAATTAAAATAGTAATAGCGCAACAGTAATGCGGCGGGTCGCCTAGATCCCTCGACTGCGCTCGGGATGATGGGAGTATAGGCATGACTATTCTAAAAAGAAAATTCCAACTACCCATCATTTCGACCGAAGCGCGTCAGCGCGAAGCGGAGAAATCTAGGCGTAGCCGCACATAAAATAATACAACAAACGACTCCCGCTGTTAATCAATGACAGCGGGAGTCGTTTGTTGCGGTAAATAAACTACTTATTCAATTCGTAATAGGCATAGTACTTGGTACCGTCGTGGCCGACGAGCGGTTTGTCGGACGGAGTAAAGCCGAGGCTTGTCAGTGCCTTTATGCGTTCCGTCGCGGCGGCGGGGGCTTTGGTGGCTACCATTTTGCAACCGAATAAGTCGAAGGAGGGCGGGACTATAAGCGATAGAATGCTCGCTATTTTGTCGGCTACCTCGTAGTCACTGCGCAAGTCCAAGCGCAACAGTCCGCAGTGGTCAAAGTGATCGCCGGCGTCGCGGTGAAATTCCTCGATTGTTCCCACCGCTTCATTAGTCGATTTGTCCACGACCGACCAGCGCACGAACCAACCGTTGCGGTACGCTTCCTCCCAAAATTCAAACGCTTGGCGCATGCGTTCGAGCGTGGTGTAGTGAAAGTCGTCGCCGTGGCAGTTGTCGCTGTTGAACAGCGGCAACGCTTTTTCGTCGCTGTAAACCTTTAATAGATCGGCAATATCTCGCTCAATCGTCAAGCGGATTATAAACTCGTCGTTTTCATACGTCGGGCAATTTTCGTATACGTTCATGTCGTTTTCCTCGCAATTATATCAGTTTGTTTAGTTCGGTCAGTAATTTGGCTTTCATTTCGTTCAGCTCGTCGGTGGTAGGGCGGCATTCGTCCGATTGCAGTTTGTTTAGCGGTATCCACCACACCGGACCGTTACCGTTCACTCCGTACTCGCCGAGGTCGCCGAATGCGCGCGGGTATAGGTGCCAATGCATATGGCTGTCGCCCATACCAAGCAGTTCGTAGTTCATTTTTTGCGCACCGAACGCCTTGCTCGCCGCTTCGGCAACGATTGACATTTCCTTTAAGAACAAAGTGCGCTCGTCCATGTCGAGCTGAAACAGCTCGGTCTTGTGTTGCTTGTATAGGAACAGAGTGTAACCCTTAAAATACTGGTGGTCGCCGATTACTACGTAGCCGGTTTGCAGTTCCTTAACGAAGTACGGATTAGTGCCGTTTTTAATCATTTCTATTCTGTCGCATATAAGACACATATCGGTTTACCTCATTCGTATAAATTGTACCATACTTAAAGTAAGATTGCAATACGCCTATAAAATAAAAAACAGAAAAAACCTTGTTAAAATCCCTTGCCAAATAAAATAATATTTGATATAATAAATTTACATTCTGCGCCAGAGCAAGCTCTGGAAACGCGTGCTTTGCGCGCGTTTCCGTTGCAAGCAACGGTGCAGAGATGTAAATTTGTCTTCGTCGTAAATTTGCTCCCGCAAGCGGGCAAATTTATTCCTCGAATAAATCTTGCTATGGCGGCATAGCTCAGCTGGCTAGAGTACTCGGTTCATACCCGATTGGTCACTGGTTCGAATCCAGTTGCCGCTACCAAATACCCCTCGCTTAACGCGAGGGGTATTTTAGTATCGGCACTGTATTCGTAGCGCGCCGAAGTTTTGCACAATTTATGATAAACCGATAAAAGAAATTTTACGCACTATTATTGTTATGATATTTCGGCGCGCGGTTCGCTAGCCGCTTGCGCGAAGCGCAAAGGCCGCCCGCGCAGTTCGCGGGCAATCCGGTTGCCGCTGTTATATCGATTGTCCTAAAACATATTGACAGCACTTTAATAAAGTGGTATAACAACTATACAATAATTGCGGAGTAAATCATGAGAAAATAACAAAATTACTTTTACCTATTATGCTGCTTATCGCTATGTCGCTTTGCTTATTTATAAGCTGTACGGACGATAAGGACTATACCGATGACGCGTTAAAAGCCGTTCACGGCGCATGGGTTGCCGACGGTAACGTCAGCGTTTTGGAGCCCGACGGAAAGATGCACGATTATCATAATGCTCAAAAGTGCGGATATTATTTCGATTCCGACGGCTATGTCTATATTATTATTGATGGGGAAATTACCAACTCCAAAATAAAATACAAATTCAGTCGTGCATTGGGGCCGGAAGGACAAGAAGTTACTACCTATATATTTGAGTTTGAATTTTTGAACGGCGATGTCATTGAGGTCACTGAGATGTGGCTATATATACAAGAAAAGTATTTAAGTACTATTTCAGACGTCGGTAGGTTTGAGTTTGACGAAACAATCACGCGCTAACTTAATTACTTATTTTTATAGTCTATAATGAACAAGCACCCTTAACGGGTGCTTTTTTCGTGGCAGCGACAACCGCTTATTGTTATACTCTTGCAATTATAAATAATATGTGTTAGTATTTAACCGTATGGATTTACTGTTTGAAATACTTGCAAATATATTTTTAACGCCGATTGTTTCGTTGCTTTTTGAAAAGCCGTGCGAGGAGTTGGAACGGTCTAATCGGTTTTTAAAAATGCCCGTGCTTTGTCGCATACTGATTTTGGTATTTATTGTAATTGCGTTTTTAGCCATGTGGTTTGCAATCATTTTCGGCGCGATTATGCTTGCTGCGCCAAAGCTACCCGACGACAAGACTACGGGGACTATTTGCTTGTCGGTGGGACTGTCCGCGCTTTTTGTGTACGTAGTGGTTGTGATGGTATGCTTGAACGTTAAAAACCGCCGTAGGCGCAAACGGTGTACATGGCAGCGTATCGACGGCGTTAGACCTGACAAAACAGCACTGCGCAAGATTGTCCATGTTGTGGTTGACCGCCCGCTCGGCTCTACGCATCCCGAGCATGACGATATTGTATACGGCGTTAATTACGGGTTTGTTCCGACTGCTATGGGCGGGGACGGCGAAGCGCAAGACGCGTATATTCTCGGCGTGGACGAGCCCATATCCGAGTTTGACGGAGTAGTCGTGGCCATAATCCACAGACTTGACGACGAAGAAGATAAGTGGGTGGTCGCGCCGCAAGGGGTATCGTTGACCGACGACGAAATACGCGAAAAAACAGAGTTTCAAGAAAAGTACTTCCAAACCGAAATTATAAGCAATTAATTTGTATTTATATCCCGCAATAACGCAAGATATAAATATGTATAATATAATCGGTATTTTTAAGCGACGGATTTTTGCGGCGGTGATTTTTGTTATAATCACGGTGTGTTTTGTTTTGGGCTTCGGGTTTGCGGGCAAAGCGTTTGCGGACACTACGGAGTTTGTTGAATACGACGGCAAGGTTGAACACATATTTACGCACGAGTTGATTTTCGATACGGCAAAGGCGTTTGCGCCGAATAATTCTGTGCGCGATTGCTTCGATAAAGATCACTTGACGGCTAAGGAATTTAAGGCGTTGCTCGGTGAGTTGTACAAAAATGATTACGTGCTTGTGTCGCTCGATAGGGTAATAAACGGCGATAAAATTACGGTGTCGCATGGCAAAAAGCCGTTTGTAATGTCGTTTGACGATATGACTTACGACACGTTTAACCGCGGATGCATAGATAAGATTATTTTATCGGACGGCAAGATTTGCGACTATACAAAAAACGCGCAGCCGCAGGTGTCGCGCGAGCGCGAAAACGTTACAATACTCGAAAGCTTTATCGAGGCGCACCCAGACTTTTCGCATGACGGGGCGCGGGCAACGCTGTGCGTAAACGGCTATAACGGCATTCTCGGTTATAGGTGCACGCCCGACTGCAAGGTGTCCGAGCAAAAGCAAGCGGAGGAAATCGAGGAGTGCAAAAAGGTGGTCGCCGCGCTTAAAGAACTCGGCTACACATTTGCTTCGCATACCTATTACCACAAATATTTTAACAGCTGTACGGAGAGCATGATAGAAAAGGATTGCGCCATGTGGCAAAAGCATATTGCGCCGATAGTCGGTGATACGCGTGTGCTGTGCTATCCCGCGGGCGAGCACAAGGCAAAAAGCGCCAAGAACGATATCTTTAAAAAATACGGCTTTGATATATTCCTATGCGTGGGCAACTTTGCGGGAACGGATTACGAACGCGCCGCCACCGACGCCAAGTATTTGTACCGCTTGCCGTTTGACGGCACGGCGTTAAGGCTGTACCAAAAGTCTTATGCGCACCTTGCCGACACTCGCGCCGTTTACGACGAAACACGCTTCCGTCCGTTTTCGTACAAAGGCGGATACTATAAATAATTAAGAATTGCCCTCATCCGTTGCTACGCGACACCTCCCCCCCAAGGGAAGGTAGAATAAGCTGATTGACAGTTTACCGAATTTGTGCTATTATTCAGCATAAAGAGAGGTGAGTATGAAAGTATTATTGTTTAACGGAAGTCCGAGGGCGAACGGTTGCACGTTTACCGCGCTATCCGAGGTTGCGGCAACGCTTAATGCCGAGGGCATAGAAACGGAAATCGTTTGGCTGGGCAACAAGCCGGTGCGCGACTGCATTGGTTGCAACGGCTGTGCGGGCAAGGGCAAGTGCGTGTTTGCCGACGACGACGTGAACGAGTGGATAGAAAAGGCGACCGCGGCTGATGGGTTCGTGTTCGGATCGCCCGTCTATTACGCGCACCCCGACGGTCGCATACTGTGCGTTATGGATAGACTGTTCTACGCCGGCGGAAAAAACTTTGCGCAAAAGCCGGCTTCGGTAGTAGTATCGGCGCGACGTGCCGGCACTACCGCGTCGCTGGACGCGCTTACCAAGCACCTTACCATAGCGCAAATGCCGGTGGTGTCGTCCACATACTGGAATATGGTTCACGGCAAAACGCCCGACGAGGTTAAGCAAGACCTTGAGGGGCTACAGACTATGCGTAATCTTGCGCACAACATGGCGTGGCTACTTAAGTGCATTAAGGCGGGCGAGGCCGCCGGCATAACCAAGCCGCAAAACGAAAAAAAGTTTTATACGAACTTTATTAGGTAATTCAGAATTAAGAATTCAGAATGAAAAAATAAGGATGAGATTTTAGTGATTGCCCTCATCCGTCGCTAACGCGACACCTTCCCCCAAGGGAAGGTCGCGGGTGGTTAAGCCTTTACATGTGATGAGGACATTATAATAAATATAAAAATAAGGATGAGATTCCTCGTTGCACTCGGAATGACAAAAAAGATAATTGACTTTTGTCATTCCGAGCAACGCGAGGAATCTCATCCTTTTTAATTCCTAATTCCGCATTCCTAATTAAGTTTATAGCATTCCGCAATTTCGCCGACGAAAAGGGTGTGCGAGGAAATTTTTGTATCGGCAAAGGTGGTTATTGCGTCGGGCGGAATTTGCGCTATAACCTTGCATTCTACTATGAGTCCGCATTCGCCAAGCACGTACGCCTCTATGGACTTGGCGCGTTTGGTGTGCAAGCCGAGTTCTTGAAACTTGTCGCAGCTGTAACCGGAAATGGCGTCGCACCGCGCTATTTCACTGCGCATATCGTGCGCGGGTACGTTCAGCGCAAAGCTTTTGGTATGCGTTATTATTTGGTATGAATACTTGCTGCTGCGTATGGGCAACACGAACACGTCGCGCCCCCACATTTTGCCGAACGTTCCCCAGTGCGCAACCATAACGTTTGGCGTTTTTTGCCCGAGCGTTACGAATATGCCGGTACCGTTCATACCGGACGTCAACAGCGTTCTATCCTTATCGGTCAACACGTTCCCCATATTTACTCCTTGTTAAACATAGTATAGCATACGCGATACGCAGGTTTCAATATGTTTTTTAAAATTATTTAAAATTAAGAATGGCGCTTATTTTATTTTCCTATTGACTGCGTTTATGAAATGTGGTATCATTTACAGTAATATTGGAGGGAGTATGAAAATAGGTATACTTACGTCGGGCGGGGATTGCCCCGGACTTAACGCCGTTATCCGCGGATTCGGCAAGTACGCATTCGAGAACATCAAAAACGTCGAGCTTATAGGCATTGCTGACGGCTACGGCGGGCTTATTCGCGACGAGTGCCGCAAAATGTCGCCCGCAGACTTGTCGGGCATACTTACGCTGGGCGGAACCATACTCGGCACGTCGCGCCAGCCATTCAAGCTCATGACCGTCGAGGACGAAAACAGCACGACGCGGCTCGACCTTATGAAAAAGAATTATAAAAAGATGGGGCTGGACTGCTTGCTCACTTTGGGCGGCGCGGGCACGCACAAGACGGCGGCTCTGCTCTCCGCCGAGGGTTGCAACGTTATCGGCTTGCCCAAAACCATAGACAACGATATTTGGGGCACCGACGTTACGTTCGGGTTCCACACAGCGCTGGATATTGCTACCGACTGCATAGACAGAATTCACACCACCGCGGCGAGCCATGGCCGTACCATGCTCGTAGAGATTATGGGCAACAAGGCCGGCTGGCTTACTCTGTTTGCCGGCATCGCCGGCGGCGCGGACATTATACTTTTGCCCGAAATTCCGTTCTCGCCGGACAAGGTGGCCAAGGCGGTTGAGCGCCGTGCCGACGCTGGCAAGGCGTTCAGCATAGTCGCCGTTGCAGAGGGCGCAATGACGGTTGAGGAAAGCAAAATGAAAAAGAAGGAGCGGGCGGCGGCGCGTGGTACCGATACGACCATAACCAACCGGCTCGCCAAGATAATAGCCGAAAAGGCCAAGGTCGAAACGCGCGTAGTCGTGCCGGGTCATATCCAGCGCGGCGGTAGTCCGTCGCCGTACGACCGCGTGCTTTCCACCGAGTTCGGCAGCTTTGCCGGCAAGCTGGTAGAGCAAGGCAAGTTCGGCGTTACCGTCGCGCTTGTCGGCGGCAAGGTAACGTACAACGCGCTCGCCGATATAGCGGGCAAGGCCAAGCTCGTTCCAATCGATTGCCAAGAGATTAAGGCGGCGGAGAGCATTGGAGTGTCGTTCGGTAGATAATTCAGAATTCAGAATTATAAATAAGGTTGAGATCCTTCGCTACGCTCTGATGACAAAAGAGAGTGGTGACCTTCCCCGTGGGGAAAGGTGCCCGAAGGGCGTCGGGGCGACCTATAAATAATTCCGAATTAAAAAACGGAGTTTTTTATGAAATACGCAGTTATAGATTTAAGCTCGACCGGTGTGTCGATAGTAGTTGCCGAGGGCGACAAGGCCACCGGTATTTTTACCGCGGTGTACAAGGACCGCGCCAACATTGCCGTGGCAGATTATTTTGAGGGGCATTCCATTTCCCGCCGTGGCATAGAAAAGCTTATAGACGCGCTGATAACGGCGCGTTCCACCGTAAAGGCGATGGGCGTTGACGAGTGCTATTGCATATCCACGGCGGCGCTTCGCAACATAGACAACATAGAGGAAGTTGCGGAAAAAATCCGTATGCGCACCGGCATAGTTATAAACTACCTCGACGGCGTTACCGAAGCGTATTGCGACTTTTTGTCCAACCGCAAATACATGGCATACGAAAATGTTATTCTTATCGATGTGGGCGGCGGGAGTGTGGAGCTTTGCGACTTTAAAAAAGAGAGCAAGGACGAAATGGTCTGCCTCGACTTCGGGCCGATTAAGCTGCGCAACAAGTACGGCGTGGACATTTACCCGACGGACGATCAAGCCAAGAGCATAAAGAAGTACGTGCGCAAAAAGTCTGACGAAGCGGGGCTTGCCGGCAAAAACGAGTTCACCACGGCGGTGCTAGTCGGGTCGATTAACGACGCGATATACGCGGCGTACAGCGAGTACTGCGAAATGAAACGGCTAAGCACCGAGTTCGATTACGTAACGTACAAGCAGTTTTGCAAGTGGTTGCTTTCCTCGTCCGACCGCACGCGGCTTATAATGAAGGTTGCGCCGGAAAAGATTCACGTTTTGCCGGTTGCCGCCATAGTACTTAAAGAGACGTTACGTAGGTTCAAGCCGTCCGCCGTTATGATAAGCGACTGCGGCGTTAAGGAAGGGTACTTGTCGCTGGTAGCGGCCGGCGCGCAAGCGGGCGTGCCTATTGACCTTAACGAGAGCGTGCCCACGTATATGCCGGAAATTACTCAACAGTCAAGGAAAAAGAAAAGTAAAAAATAATTCGGAATTGAATGACTGTGCTAACGCGCCCTTACTAAATTAAATGAGGGACGAGCGGAGCGAGTAATCAATAATTCTTAATTCTGCATTCTGCATTCTTAATTAAATAAGGTTTATTATGTCAAGCGAGAACAAGTTTATAAAGGACGTATATATTAACCGCGAATACTCGTGGTTGATGTTTAACAAGCGGGTTTTGGACCAAGCCACCGATCCCACCAATCCGCTACTTGAAAAGTGCAAGTTTTTGTCCATATTCCATTCCAATCTGGACGAATTCTTTATGGTGCGTATCGGCAGTCTTATCAACGACGCCAAGGTTAGCGGCGACGCCAAGGAGAACAAGACCGACCTTACCGCGTCCGAGCAAGTGGAAGGCGTGCTAAAGCTGGCAAAGGACTACTACAAGTCCGCCGACACGGTGTACGTCAAGCTCAAGTCCGAGCTGAACAAGAACGGACTTAAAATTCGGTCGGGCAAGGAGCTTAGCCAAAAGCAGTACGCCAAGTGCAAGCAGTACTTTACGCAATCGGTGTTGCCGTTGTTGTCGCCGATGGTGCTGGACGCAAAGCACCCCATGATTAAGTTCGAGAACTTGGACAGCTACATGATGTTCGAGCTGACCAAGTCGGACAGACTGATGTACGGCGTAATGGCTATCAATCAAAAGCTTCCGCGCGTGTTCAAGATAGACGGCGGCAAAAAGGTGAACATAATAACCGTCGAGGAGCTTATCCGCACGTTCGGGTACATGGCGTTTGACGGCTACAAAATACGCAGTCAAGCAATGCTTAGGCTTACGCGCAACGCCGACTTCGACGCAAATCTGGACGACAACGATATAGAACGCGACTTCGACTTTTCCAAGTTCCTCAAGCACAAGGTGGAGTTGCGCGGAATGCAAGACGCCGTGCGACTGCAAATTGACGAGGGCGCCGACGACATTAAGGCGTTTTTGCTCAAGCTGTTGGGACTGAAAAAACAGCACTGCTTCACCGCGCGGCATGGGTTCGACTTTAAGTTTTTAATGTCGCTCGGCGGATACTTCAATCCAGAGTTCGTATCGGCGCTCAAATACAAGCCTCAGCGCCCGCTTATGCCGCCGGTCGCGCCCGAAAGCTCGGTGCTGGAGGCGGCGCTTAACCACGATATATTTTTGGCGTATCCGTACGACAGCATGGATACGCTGGTGCGGTTGCTGGACGAGTGTGCGGTCGATCCGCGCGTTGCGTCGATCAAGATAACCATTTATCGGCTCGACCACCGTTCCCGCATAGTCGAGGCGCTGAAAAAGGCGAGCGAGCAAGGCAAGGACGTTACCGTAGTTATAGAGCTTTGCGCACGCTTCGACGAGGAGAACAATCTGTATTTTTCGGAGGTGCTTAAGGAAGCGGGCTGTACGGTAATATTCGGTTGCGGCAACTACAAGGTGCATTCCAAAATAATCTCGGTCGTGCTTACCGACGGCGACATGCTTCGGTATATTACTCACCTCGGCACCGGAAACTACAACGAGCAAACGAGCAAGCTGTACACCGACCTTAATATAATCACGTCGGACGAAAAGATAGGCGGGGACGCGGTGGCGTTTTTCCGTAACCTCGCAATCTGCAATATAGAAAGCTGTGACTATTCCAGACTGCTTATCGCGCCCAAATCGCTAAAGAGCGGGATTATAAAGTATATCGAGCGCGAAACGCAAAAGGCGGCAAGCGGTAAGCCGGCGTACATCGACGCCAAAATGAACAGCCTTACCGACAAGACCATAATCGACAAGCTGATAGCCGCAAGCAAGGCGGGCGTTAAGATTCGGCTGTTGGTGCGCGGCATTTGCTGTTTGGTCCCCAACGTAAAGGGCAAGACCGAAAATATTTCGGTAATAAGCATAGTCGGACGAATGCTGGAGCACTCGCGCATATACTGCTTCGGCTCGGGCGATGACAGAGCTGTGTTTATAAGCAGTGCCGACTTTATGACGCGCAATACAGATAAGCGCGTGGAAATAGCCACGCCGGTGCTGAACGGCGAAATAGCCGACAAGATCTACGGCATGCTGTCCGTCATGCTCGCAGATAACGTTAAAGGCCGCAGACTGACTAACCAAGGCACGTATACGCCCATAGACGTAATAGGCGAGGAAGTGAACAGCCAAGAACGATTCCTAAAAGGCAATTTCAAGCTGTAACGAATAATAAACCGATAAGTCGAATCGAGTTGTAACAAATTAGTTGATAAGTCGAATCGAGTTGTAATAATTAAATTAAGTTTTTCTTGCATACTTCTTTTTTTAAAAAGAAGTATGGGGATTTCCTTAAAGTACTTGACATAAAGGGCGCGTAGCATATATAATACAATAGTATATATGTATACGCGCTTTTTGTCGTTTTTTACAATCGGCAAAGCGCGCACCAAACCTTTACGGAGGGATAACCATGACGTTTACACTGAAAAAGACCAAGCTATTCAAAGCGCTTATATCAGTGCTTTGTGCGCTTGCCGTCGCTTTTGCGGTAGTTTTGCTATTGCCGCGCGGCGGTGCTTCGGCCGACGAGGCGGAGCCTACCGAAACGGTGGAATACACCGTGGCATGGCAGTACAAGGCAGACTCCATCGCTACCGAATGGCAACCGCTTGTCAACGGCCTTACGCCGTTTACTTACGCGGACGGCGCGGACTACAGCCCGCTCGTACGCGCGGTAATTACGCAAGGCGAAACGACGACCGAGGTCTATAACAGCGGCAACGCATCAAATACCGCCGGCATGTCTTTGAAGTTTGCTATTAGGGTCGGCGACGAGCTTAAGGCCGAGGAAAAGCTTCAGAACGCCGCGGAATACACCGTTACCATAGACGGCGCGCCCGCGTACGTTGCCGACAACGACAAGACGATAACATTTAAAATCGCGCCGCAAACGTTCGCGCTTAACGAGAACAGCTTTATCGAATATTCCGGCACGGATACTCACGACAGACTGTGGGTGCTTAAGGACGGCGAAGCCACTGCCGCGCTTAGCGATACCGTTACGTATTACGATCCCGACGGCGAGTACGACGGCGAGTACGGCGCAACCGTAAGCGAAGGCGTGTTTTACAACGCGTACGTGCGCTACACCGGCAAGCCGTACACCATTGCTCTCAACGAGGACTACGAGGTAGACGGCGTTGCGTTGTCCACCTATATGACGGCCGTAAAGAGCGTAGAGTACACTCCGGCGCAAGCGCAGACCGGTGACGCGAACAAGGTCAACGAAATAACGACAACCGCCGTAATTACGCTTACCGACAACTGGGTACTGGACGACGGAGAAAGAACGATTACGCTCATTAAAAAATGGTATATAGTAACTATCCCCAACGTATTGAGAACGCTTGACGGCGAGCTTGAAACCGAAGTGGGCGGCTGGGCGTTCGGCGACACTATCCCCACGCTTTCCATTCGTCCCGAGCATGGCGACAACGCGGTGTTCACGCTGTCCCAAGTTGTTTCGGATGGCAACGCCGTAAACAAGACCGTAGTCGGCCGCTTTGCCATACGGTACGTCGGGTCGAGCGTCGGCTACTACGACGTAACGGCCGACGGCGATAATTACGTTATTGACACTACCAAACCGCTCGATAACGACTACTTTGCCGAGCAGTACGCATCGTTGGAGATGGGCGCGTACGAGCTTGCGGTGTACGTTCCCGCATACGTTGCAACAGCCGATCACACGCACTGGTGGGACGACGCTGCTCCGGAAGCGGCGGGCATCGTATACTGCGCAGTTTCCCGCGCATACAGCTTTTCCGTCACTCCGTACGAAATCACTATGGACAGCGTGGCGGTGGACGACGACAGCAAGGACATCGTTATCAAGTTCAAGTCCGACAGCGTTGTGTACAACGGTATGGAAAACAACGTTCCGGAAGCCGTGGTTACCTTCCGCGGCATGGAGCTGGAGTACGACGTAGACTACACGCTTACCAGCCACAACGTAAAGGTCGGTAAGGCCACGTTCATGTTCGTCGGCAAGGGCAGCTTTAGCGGTAGCGTTCCGTTTGACGGCATTTACGAGTACACGATTACCCAAGCCGTCAATTCGTGGCAAGACGTGCCCAGCATAATGTACTGGACGTTCGGCAACTACGACAAACAAATGAACCTTATCAGCGGCAGACCGGTTTACCTAGATAACCCCAACGATATTTCGTTCAAGGTGACGACCGACATAGCGGGCGAGACACCCGCGGCCGACGCACTGGCCAGCTTCCTTTTGACCGACGGCATAGTTTCTGATGACGTGGCAGCCGCGCTCAACGCGCTTCCCGTAGGCACGTACTATCTGTTCGCGTCCGTCAAGGCCAGCACCAACTACAAACAACTCGTTCAGCGCGGCGTGGCGTTCAAGGTATTCCCCACGACCAACAACTGGGAGATTATGCCGTCCATAGTGGTGTGGACGGAGGGCCAATATAAATCGGTCAACATTCCCACGGCAAAAGCGCTGTACGGCAACGCGCATATCGTAATTAAGGACGAAGCGGGCAAGGACGTTTACAACACCGCCACCGGCGTGAACAGACTGAGCACCGCCAAGGCCGGCAGCTACACGCTTACCGCAACGGTTATGGGCACCAACGACTACAACGGTCTTACGTACAGCACGATGTTTGTCGTTCACGAAAAAGCGGGCATTCCGGTATGGGTCACTGTGCTTATCGTATTGGGCGCTCTGCTCGTAGTGGCACTCGTCATACTTATACTTATTAAGGTCGGCGTTATTCGTTTGCTTACCGACAAGATGATGGTCAACATTCGCACCCAAGCCTCGGTAGACGCAACGGTCGCCGCAATCCGTGCCAACCAAAAGAACGAGGAAGCAAAACAGATCGTTGCCGAAGTCAAACAGCAAGAAGCCGCCGAGGCCAAAAAAGAGGAGCGCAAAAAAGCGCGCAGACTCAAAGCGGCCGAGCGCAAAGCCTTGCCGGTAGAGCAAAAGATAGCCGCGCTCGAGGAAAAAGCGCGCAAGGCCGAAGCTCGCGCCGAAAAGATGCGTGAGCGCGCCGAAGCAATACAACAGCTTGCCGACAAAATGAAGGAAACGACGGCACCCGAAGCCAATGCCGAGCCGACCGCCGAACAGCCTACGGTCGAACCTAAAACCGAACCGACCGAAAAACCGGCGGAACAGCCGACGCGGGCGTAGGC
>JAIDCZ010000028.1 GCA_029055565.1 Clostridiales bacterium | reverse complement strand
GGCAAAAAATGCTCGGAATGACAAAAGAGTAATTATACATGTAGCAAATTCTTTTGTCCTACGAAGCACCGAAGGTATTCCGAACGCAGTGAGGAATCTCAACCTTTTTATTTACAATCAAAAATCGAAGGTACGAATTAACCGTACCTTCGATTTTTTAATTATTAAGTAAAAAGACAACGATTATGAAGTGACGCGGCAAGATTGCCGCACGAACGCAATAGCGTTGTCTTATTTCTTTTTAGCCGTGGGGCGCTTTACCGCAGTAGTCTTTTTGGCGGGAGCGGCTTTTTTGGCAGTCGTTTTGGCGGGCTTTTCGGCGACCGCAACGGTTTCATTCGTAGCGGCGGCGGTAGCTTGCTCTATAGCCCTTTCATTTTCGCGGGCTTGGGTAAGCTCCTTATAGCGCACCTCGCCTTCCTCTTGCGCCTCTTGCTTTTTGACGGCCTCGGCAAAGGATTCGTACTTACCAAGTCGTACGGCTTGAGGAATAACAGCAAGTCTTATCTTGTCGCCGGTGTTGTAGCCGGAGAAGTTGCGGATAATAACGGTCATATCCTCGTCAAAGCCGGCAACCTCGGCCGTGATAATGGCGTCCCTATGGTATTCGTCAAGGTGCTTAATCACGCCGTGAAGCACCATCTTAGGCGTTTGCGCAATCGTTTCCTTGTCGATAGCCAAACCGCGCGGCAAAATGTACATAGGCGTGTCGTTTTCCGCAGTGGGAATATATACTGCGGGAGCTTGCACGGCAGTGCCTTCCTCGCCTTCACCCTCAACCTTTTGCGGCTTAACTTCGTAAGTAAGCCTGTTTTTGGAGCCGTTGGCGCCGACAAACTTGTAGTTGTACGATTCGTTTACCTTGGTAACGGTACCGGTGGAGGTGTTGCCGGTTACGATATTGTCGGCAATTATGCGCTCGCCGTCGATGTTGAACAGCTGGATTTGGCTGGGATCGAGGTAAACCTTGAGCGTTTCGCCGCCCATAAACTCGTAGTCGAGCGGGCGCGCAACGATAACGTTGTTGGCAAGTCCGGGCACCGACATGTACACCGCCTTAAAGCGCGGGTAATTGTCGAAGAATTCCGCAATGCCCTCGATGCAAACGTCGCCTTCCGTGCCCTCCGCCTTGAGCGCGGTCGGAGGAATGCCGAGCGTAACCTTGTTATTGATAATGGACTTGTCGGTGATGCGGTTAAGCAAGCCCTCGGGAAGCTTGACGCAAACGTCGCCGAACATAATGGCAAGCGTATTTTCCATAGCAACGGCTTGCGCGGGAATGAGGTTGTAATCGGGCACGCCCATAAGCGTAGTCTCGGTAGTGGCGTCAAACAAGTGTGCATGCTCGGTAGCAAGATACATCTTGAGCGATTCGCCTTGCTCAAACGAATAGCGAGCGTTTACGCGCGCAATCGTGTAGTCGTCCTTGCCCTCGACGTTGAGATACAGTATGGTTTCGTTGCCGAGGTTTTCTATAACGTCTACAGTCGACTCGATAACCGATTCCGGATGCGCGTCGATAAGCGCTTGCTCGTAACGCACGTCCTCCGGACGAATGCCCAAAAGCACGTCGCTGCCGATAATGGACCTATCCAAAATGCGCTGTGCGCGGGACTTGGGTATCATAACCTTGTTGATTTCGCCGATAAGCGCGTAAAGATTGCCGTTTTCCTCGACGAGCTTGGCCTTGAATATGTTCATTTGCGGCGAGCCGAGGAAGCACGCTACGAAAAGGTTGGCGGGATTGTCGTAAAGCGTGGTGGGAGTATCCACTTGCTGAACGATACCGTCCTTCATAACGACGATACGCGTACCCATCGTCATAGCCTCGGTCTGGTCGTGAGTAACGTAAATGAACGTAGTGGCAAGTCTGTGGTGGATCTTGGTGATCTCGGTACGCATTTGCACGCGCAGCTTCGCGTCAAGGTTACTGAGCGGCTCGTCCAAAAGGAATACCTTAGGCTCGCGGACTATTGCTCTGCCAAGCGCAACGCGCTGACGCTGACCTCCGGACAACGCCTTGGGACGACGGCTCAAAAGGTGCTGAATGCCGAGTATGCTCGCCGCCTCTTGCACCTTTTCGTCAATCACCTTGGCGGGAACGTGACGAAGGCGCAGACCGAACGCCATGTTGTCGTAAACGGTCATGTGCGGGTAAAGCGCGTAGTTTTGGAAAACCATCGCTATATCGCGATCCTTGGGTTCTACGTCGTTTACCAAACGGTCGTCTATATAAAGCTCGCCGGACGAAATGTCCTCCAAGCCGGCTATCATACGCAAAGTAGTGGACTTACCGCAACCGGACGGACCGACGAAAACGATAAACTCCTTGTCGTCGATTTCGAGGTTGAAGTCGCTGACGGCACGAACGCCGCCGCTGTACACCTTGTAGATATGTCTTAAAGACAAGCTTGCCATAATTTTCTCCTTATTGATTTTGTGATTTTAATTATTATACACCATTACGCAAGCAATTTCAATATAATTTTGCATAAAAATACCCCGCCTTTTTGGCTAATTTAACCATTGCGGGGCAAATAATATATGAATTGCACGATTGCGGCAAATCACTTGCGCAGTGCCTCCGACTTTTTTGTGCGCACGGCGCGCATAAGCGACGGGTAAAGAATGGAGCTAAGTCCGCACATAACCGCGTCCTTAACAAGCAGAACGCCTACCGCCGGCACGCCGGCAATAACGGCCGCCCACGCGTTGTGCATATAGTAGTACAGTATAAGTATTTGGTACGTCACACCTATTGCGTAGATAGGTATACAACCGACGAGCGCGCACAAAAACGTCTTGCCGCGGCTTTGCACCTTTATTCTTTTGCAAAGCGTGCCGCTTACGAACGCGCCTATCGGGAAGCCTATCAAATACCCGAACGACGGCATAAACACGTACTGCGGTCCCCCGCCCGCCGTAAATACCGGCAAGCCGAAAAGCCCCATTGCAATATAAACGAGTACGGCAAGCGCACCGTCCCTACCGCCAAGCACCAGTCCCGCGGTTATTACGAACACCGTCTGAAACGAGAGCTGGACTTGCGTAAACGGTATAGGCACCGAAATAAGTCCGCCCACTATTATAAGCGCGGTGAATATTGCTATATAAACTAAGCGACGTGTTGACATAACTTTTAATTCTGAATTATGAATTCGGAATTCGGAATTAAGGTTGAGATTCCTCGCGCCGCTCGGAATGACAAAAGCAATTTATGCATGTAATCAAAACTTTTGTCCTACGAAGCACCGGAGGTATTCAGAATAAGCGCGAAGCGCAGTCCGCAATTCTTAATTCTGAATTCTTAATTCTTAATTGATTCCTTGTACTCGATAAGCGCTTGCGCAAGCTGGTCGGGACAAGACGTGCCGTTGCGGCACTGAACGCCCTTAAGCCGCGCAATAACCTCGTCCACGTCCATGCCGATAGCAAGCTTGGCCACGCCTTGCGTGTTGCCAGCACAGCCGCGAATGAATTTAAGCTCGGTTATTTTGTTGTCCTTTATATCAAACAGTATCTCTTGCGAGCAAGTTCCGTGAGTTTTGTAGGAATACATAATGCGTTTACTCTCCTTTTATATTACTATGCCGATAAGTAGTTACTATTCCGTCAATTTGTCGTGTAGCATTAGGTAAATGCTGGCGGCGTTCTTTTCCCAATTTTCGTGAATGTACTTTGCGGTACGGTTGTTGGCTACTACGAACTTGAGATCCAACAGCGTTGCGGAAGGCTCCACAACGCGCAACCACACGGTGTACGTGCCGTCGCTGTTTTTGTAGTAAGTGTGCTTATATTCTTGGCGGCGCTTATACGACATACGGTTTTCCTTAACGTAGTCGCTAATCTCTTGCCGCAACGATTCGGGTATGCGCGAGTAAAAGTCGGCAAGGCACGCCCTACCGTCGGGAGTCAACGAATACAGTTCCTCTTTGTCCCGCTTAAACTTATGCAAAAAGTTGGATTTGGTAAGCTTATCTATTGCGTCCATGCAATACAAAGGCATCATCCAGCCGTTTTGCGCGTAGCAAATGCTGATGATGGTATTGTAGTCGAGCGAAATGTCCATTTTGTCGAACACGAACAACACAATCAGTTTATAAATAAGCTCTTCGTCGGACTGTTTCAAATTCCTCTCCGTGCCGAATATTTTGAGTGGCGTGCTGTATATTTTAACACAATATTATCAAAAAGTAAATAACTAAACGTGCGTTATCCCAACTTTTCTGTCAAAACTTTTATGCGCGCCGTGTAATTTTCCACCTTTTCGCGCTCGGCGTCTATCAGCTTTTGCGGCGCCTTTTGGCAGAATCCGGCATTATTCAGCTTGGACTGCGCAAGCTTAAGCTCGCTCTTGCACTTTTCCAGCTCTTTTTCCAGCCGTTCGCGTTCCTTTTCGGTATCCGAAAGCGGCACGAAAATCTTTATGCCGTCCAGCGCGATAAGCGCGCAGTTTTCTTGACTGCCGTGCTTAACCTCCGCAGTCTTGGCAAGCGTGGGCAAGTATTCGGTAAGCAGCTTACAAAGCGCTTCGTCGCCCTCGCACAGTACTTCGGGCGTTTTGGCAACCGCTTGGTTGGTTTGTTTAAGGTTACGCACTGCGCGAACGCAGTCTTTAAGCCGCTCGGTAAGCTTGATATCGGCGGAATAGTCGCCGCGTTTCTTTTTGGGGAATTCGCTGAGCATAAGCTCCCCTTGCGCGCCTTGCAGACTGTCGTAAATTTCCGTCGTGATAAACGGTATAATCGGGTGCACGAGCTTTAACAGCACCTCAAGCGCGTAACGAAGCACGCCGGCGGTGTTTAGCGCGTCGTCGCCCTTTAACTGCACCTTGGCAAACTCGATGTACCAGTCGCAGAACTCGTCCCAAATAAAGTTGTACAACGCTTCCGCCGCGTGGCCGACGTCGTACTTTTTCATAGCGTTGTTTACTTCGGCAATAAGCTCGTTAAGCTTGCCGAACAGCCAGCCGTCCGCCGCCGTAGCGGCTTTTGGATTTTTGGCGTAGCCGTTTTGGCACGCATTCATAACGAACTTGGCCGCATTGAACAGCTTATTCATAAAGTTGCGGTAGCTGTTGAGTGAGGCGCTGGAATAGCACACGTCGCCGCCGCGAGCGATGCCGTTGACGAGCGAATAACGCAACGCATCCGCACCAACCGACTGCACCACCTCCATCGGATCTACGCCGTTGCCAAGCGACTTACTCATTTTGCGCCCCATCTCGTCGCGAACCAATCCGTGTATATACACTTCCTTAAACGGCACCTCGCCGGTAAACTTGAGTCCGGCAAATATCATGCGCGACACCCAGAACGTAATAATGTCGTACGCCGTAACCATCAAATCGGTGGGATAATACTTTTTAAGGTCGTCGGTATCGTCCGGCCAGCCGAGCGTGGAGAACGGCCACAGAGCCGAGCTGAACCACGTATCGAGTACGTCCTCGTCCTGCCTAAGCTTTCCGCCGCAGTGCGGGCAAACGGTGATATCCGTCTTGCTGGCCATTTCCTTGCCGCAACCGTCGCAGTAGTAAACGGGAATGCGGTGTCCCCACCAAAGCTGACGGGATATACACCAATCGCGGATATTGTTCATCCAGTTAAAGTACGATTTTTCAAACCGCTTGGGTATAAACTTAATTTTGCCCGTCTTAACCGCCTCGATAGCGGGCGCGGCAAGCTCGGTCATTTTTACAAACCATTGTTTGGAAACCATAGGCTCTATCGTCTGCTTGCAACGACTGCAATGTCCGACGTTGTGCGTATAGTCCTCAATCTTTTCCATATAGCCTTGCGCTTGCAAGTCGGCGACTATTGCTTCCCTCGCCTTTTCGCGCGTCATGCCTTGATATGCTCCGGCCTTGTCGTTCATAGTGCCGTCGTCGTTCATGACGCGTATAACCTCCAAGCCATGGCGCAAGCCAACCTCGAAGTCGTTGGGGTCGTGCGCGGGCGTAATCTTAACCGCGCCGGTACCGAAGTCCGCTTCCACGTAGTCGTCGTATACGATAGGTATTTCGCGCCCGACAAGCGGCAAAACTATCAGCTTACCCTCCATGCCGGCATAACGCTCGTCCTTGGGACTTACCGCCACAGCCGTATCGCCCAGCATCGTTTCGGGGCGCGTGGTAGCTACCGTTATATATCCGCTTCCGTCCTTAAAGGGATACTTTATATGCCAAAGGTGCGACGGCTCGCTGGTGTAGTCCACCTCGACGTCGGATATGGCAGTTTTGCACCCCGGACACCAGTTGGTTATTCTGTCGCCGCGGTAAATATAGCCTTGCTCGTACAGCGACACGAACACCTCGCGCACCGCCTTACTGCACTTTTCGTCCATAGTAAACGCCATTCTCGACCAATCGAGGCTGAACCCCATGGTTTTTTGCTGTTCGACTATGCGATTACCGTACTTTTCCTTCCACGCCCAAGCGCGTTGCAAAAATCCGTCACGTCCGACGGCGGCTTTGCTAAGGCCCTCCTCGCGCATAGCCTCTACCACCTTAACCTCGGTAGCTATAGAGGCATGGTCGTAGCCGGGCACCCAAAGCGTTTCGTAACCCTTCATGCGCTTATACCGCACTATTGCGTCGGGTATAGTCATGTTCATTGCGTGACCCATGTGCAGTTGTCCCGTAATGTTGGGCGGCGGCAACGCTATGGAAAATTTCTTTTTTGCCTTGCCTTGGCGCGGCTGAAAACAACCGTTATCCAACCAGCGCTTGTATATGCGCGACTCAAAGCCTTGCGGATTGTACGTTTTATCCATTTCGTTTTGCTCCTACTTTCCTTTATATAGCATTTTAACACAATGCAAACAAAATAGCAACCTTATTTAATTCGGAATTAGGAATTCGGAATGCGGAATTATCTATTGTTCGGACTTATATATGATTATTTAATGTGGGGCGCTTTTGCACAGTCTTCAATTCTTAATTCTTAATTGCACAATCACTCCCTTACCAAAACCGGCATAGACTGTGGTATATCATATATTAGGAGGACTTATGAAAAAACTCACCGCAATACTTACCGCGCTCATGCTTATGGTATGTCCGCTCGCCCTCGTTGCTTGCAAGGACGACGGCAAGACCACCGTTAGGCTGTGCGAGGTAACGCACTCCATCTTTTACGCGCCGTTGTACGTCGCCCAAAACAACGGCTACTTTGCAGACGAGGGCATAAACCTTAAGCTAAGCAACGGCGGCGGCGCCGACAAGGTTATGACGGCGGTTATATCCGGCTCGGCCGATATTGGGCTTATGGGCCCCGAGGCCACCATTTACTGCCACGTCGAAGGCCAGCGCGACTATCCCGTAATATTCGGCCAGCTTACTCGTTGCGACGGCTCCTTCCTCGTCGGGCGCAATCCCGAACCCGACTTCGACTGGAAAAACCTCGAAGGCAAGCATATACTCGCCGGTCGCCCCGGCGGCGTGCCCGCAATGACTCTGCAATGGGTGCTCAACCAAAACGGCGTAAACACCGACACGCCCAACTTCGACACGTCGGTCGGGTTTGACGCCATGGTCGGCACGTTCGATACGGATAAGACGGTCGATTACACCACTATGTTCGAGCCGACAGCGTCCGAGTTCGTCGCGCAAGGCAAGGGTTATATAGTTGCCTCGGTCGGCAAGGACTCCGGCGAAGTGCCGTACACTGCGTTTTCGGCGCAAAAATCGTGGCTTAACAAGAACGACAAAACGGCAAAGGCATTCCTTCGCGCGGTACTTCGCGGCTATCAATATATGTCCGAAAACACGCCCGAAACGGTTGCCAAATCGCTTGTAAAATCCTTCCCCGGCACGAGCGAGCAGTCTGCCGCGGCGGCGATAAAGAGCTATCTTGCCATCGACGCATGGTCGCACACGCCGGTTATGGCGGAGTCGGCGTTCAACAGACTTCAAGACATTATGGAAAACGCCGGCACGTTAAACAGCCGCGCCGACTACAAGCTTGCCGTAGACAACACCATTGCCAACCAGCTTGTCGACGAGCTGCATATATAGATAACGGGTGACCCGCCATGGCTTTACTTGACATCAATCATGTAGATATAATCTATCAGACAGAAAAAAGCGAAACTGAGGCGGTGCGCGACCTGTCCCTATCGATCGACGAGGGCGAGTTTATCGCTCTCGTCGGCCCGTCGGGGTGCGGAAAGACTACCCTATTGTCCATGATAGCCGGACTTATGCCGCCCACCGACGGCACTATAACCATAGACGGTCAGCCGGTTGTGGCGAGCTCGGGCAACGTCGGATACATGCTTCAGCGCGACAATCTGTTCGAGTGGCGCACTATCGAGCAAAACGTAATGCTGGGACTGTCCGTGCAAAAAAAGCTTACGCCCGAAGCAAAGAAGTACGCAACAAGCATGCTTGACAAGTACGGACTGGGCGAATTTAAGTCGGCATACCCTACCGAGCTGTCTGGCGGTATGCGCCAGCGCGCGGCGCTGATACGCACGCTCGCATTCAAGCCGCGACTGTTACTGCTTGACGAACCGTTCTCTGCCGTCGACTTTCAAACGCGAATGACGGTGTGCGACGACGTTCACTCCATAATAAAAAACGAGAACAAAACCGCGCTACTCGTCACCCACGACATTTCCGAAGCGGTGTCCATGGCGGACAGAATAGTCGTGCTGACCAAGCGCCCCGCCACCGTAAAAACAGTGTTTACCGTAGATATAGACGCGCCCACACCGCTACGGCGCCGCGAAAGCCCTAAATTCTCATACTGGTTCGACCGCGTATGGAAGGAGGTAACGCTATGACGGACGAAAGAACTACCGACCGCATTACCGGCAAACGAGTTCTGCTTGACGCCGTTACGCTGGCTAAGGACGCGGGCGTATTCATTTACGACCTCGGCAGAGCCGTAATAGTAAAAATAAAAAGCGTCGTCGCAAACGCCGACAAAAAGAAAGCCGACGGAACTGACGACAAAGCAAAACACGACTAACCCAACGCTTTTAAGGAGCCTAACATGAAGATAAATAGCAGTTTACCATGCCGCATGCCGCGCGTAAAAACTCCGCGCGAAAAATATTTAGCCAAACGCCGAAACGACAAAATAACCACGATACTTTTGCAAATAGGCGTGCTGATTGCCGTAATAGGCGTTTGGGAGCTTGCGGCAAGGCTGGACTGGATAGATCCGTTTATCACCTCTTGTCCGTCGCGCATAGTATCGGTGTTGGGCACTATAGATCCCACCGAGCTGTTCGTGCATATTGCCTACACTCTGATAGAATGTATAATCGGCTTTATTGCGGCGAGCGGACTAGGTATACTGATAGCAGTGCTGTTGTGGCGGTTTGTCAAATTGCGGCGCGTGCTGGAGCCGTATATCGTCGTGCTCAACGCCCTACCCAAAATCGCGCTCGGCCCGATTATAATTATATGGGTGGGCGCGGGCGCACAAGCCATAGTGGTAATGACCATACTGATCTGCATAATCGTGACCGTAATAAGCGTGCTTAGCGCGTTTATGTCGGTGGACGCGGGCAAAATACTTTTAATGCGGTCTATGGGCGCGACGAGGCTGCAAATACTGTTCAAGCTTATACTGCCCGCCAACGTTCCCGCACTGGTAAATATGCTAAAGATAAACGTAGGCCTCGCTTGGGTAGGCACCATTATGGGCGAATACCTCGTTTCCACGGCCGGACTTGGGTACCTTATTATCTACGGCAGTCAAGTATTCAAAATGGACCTCGTTATGGCAAGCACTGTAATACTGTGCATACTGGCAACCGTAATGTACCTCGCCGTCGCCGGTGTAGAAAAACTGACCAAAAAGAAATATAAAATAGATTAAAACGCAACGACCGCAAAAAACCCCTCGACAAATTGTCGAGAGGTTTAACTGCGTATAATCGAACGCATAAGTACGGTAAATTGAAATTTATCTTATAATAACGCTATCAAAATATTGTTCTTGGAAGTGCACTTGTTTTTCTATTTCTTCGTCGGTAAAATCAACACCGTCGGGTACTACTACCCATTTTTCCTCTATATCGTCATTACGGTGAATAATAGCAATAACCTTCCCTTCAAATTCCTCAACTGCTGTATTCACCCCTAAAATATAGGCATCTTGCTCTTCTCCGTCAGGAGCAATAATACCTTTTATATATCCATAGTTAATAGGATATATTATATCGTTATGTTTTGGATGGCGACTACCGAGCGGACGGTCGATTGTTACTTTTACGATATTTCCTATCATAATTCCTCCGATAAATTATTGTTTATCGCGCATAGTTTTAAGCTTATCTACCAAAATAGAATACGCCTCGTCGGGGTCGTTAATATCCCACACAGCTTTTTCCATCGGACAAGTATCGGTGCCCGCGCGGTTGATTATCCGCTCGGTCAGCGTTTCGTATTCGTAAGCTACACCGTAAAGTTCAAACACGTTTTTTGCGCTTTGCGACAGCGTTTTGGCAAACACGCTTTTTATGCCGCATCTAACGAACAGCAACGCCGCCGCCTTGCCTACCACGACGTCGGCAACCGAATATCCGGATAGGTCAACGCCGTTTGCGATAAAGTTCATCATCGGCGCAATTCCTCTGCTTCCGCTGTACAAGCATTGACCATCCCTACACAAGCATATGGTATGCCCCGCAAGATTGTTTTTTGCAATTTGTAAATCAGTCATTTTATCACTTATTTTTCAAACTCCTTGGCAACGTTCATTAACAAATCGCGTATAGGCAAATGCTGCGGGCACGCCTTTTCGCACTTGCCGCACTTTATACAATCGGATGCCCTGCCTTTGTTTTTTGTATGCACTTCATCGTAGTAATAATTTGCATTCCAATCGTGGTAGATATTTTTGGTGTTCATGCACGCAAACAAATCGGGAATGGAAATACTTTTCGGGCAACCGTCAATGCAGTAGCGGCAAGCGGTACAAGCAATCAAGTTCATACCCTTAAATACATTGCATACGTTTTGAACGGCTTGCATTTCCTTTTCGTCAAGCGGTTTAAAGTCGCTCATATACGACAAGTTGTCTTGCATTTGCGGCATATCGCTCATTCCGGACAAAACCATAAACACACCCTTGCACCCCGCCGCAAAGCGTATGGCATAGCTTGCCGTGCTTGCGCTGCCGAGCTCGGTAAAATACTTTTTGGCGTTTTCGGGAAGGTTGACAAGGTTGCCGCCCTTAACCGGTTCCATTACTATAACGGGCTTGTTGTGCTTGTTGCACACTTCGAGGCATTTACGCGACTGCACGGCTGGGTCGTCGTAGTCGACGTAATTGAGCTGAATTTGCACAACCTCGACTTGCGGATACTCGGTAAGAATTTGATCCAACACTTCCGCAGTGTCGTGGAACGAAATGCCGAAGTGCTTGATTTTACCTTCCGCCTTAAACTCCAACGCTTGCTCGTACGCGCGACACTTTTTGAAATGTGAAAAAATTTCCTTGCTCTGCGCGTGCATAAGATAGAAATCGAAATAATCGACGCCGCAAATCTTTAACTGCCTTTCAAAGAATGGGCGCACGTCAGCTTCCGTCTTGAAATACGGTTGCGTCAGCTTGTTTGTAAGTATGTACTTGTCGCGCGGATAACGCTTTACAAGGCAGTCACGCAACGCCGTTTCGCTTTTGCCTTGCAAGTACCCATGCGCGGTATCGAAATAATTAAAGCCGTTATCGATAAACGCATCAATCATTTTGTTGAATTCGACATAATCTACGTTGTCGCCTTTCATAGGTAAACGCATACAGCCGAACCCGAAATTTTTACGTACTTCGCCAAACATATCAACCTCCCAACGTTATCAAAATCAATATAGTACAATTATAACATACCGTACAATATTTTTCAAGCAAAAAAACGGCACTTGCATAATAGCAAGTACCGCATATACACTAATTCGATTTACACACCTTGGTCTTGATACGGCGTGCTTTTCTTTTTACTTTGGTTTTGACGCGCGTGCGGATTAGGAACCAGCAGTTGCACGCTATATACAGCAAGCCTATCGCGCCCGTTATCGGGTACAGCATGTTCACCACCGAGGTGAAGCCGAGCGCGCCCACGGCCAGCCCGCCAACCAGCACCACTCCGGCCGATATAAATTTGTTTTTGATAAAGCCGTGAATATAATCGTACACCGACTTAAACGCCGAAAGCATAGTAGTGAATATCGAAGCAGCTATAACCGGCAAACTTATCATATACGTCACTCTGCCGCTTTTAAGCGCAATCAACAGCATAGGCATATCGGCATGCGCCGCCGCGCAAGACTGCAACGCGCCCATAATGCACACCAACAGTCCCGCTATAATCAGCGCGGCAATAGCCGACGACAGCAGTATTTCGCGCGGGGAAAGCTTGTGCACGGTAGTCAGCACCCCGCCGCCCAGTATCATATTCATTGCCACGTACAAAACTATGCTGTACACGTTTATGCTTCCGCCTTGCGCCTTTAGCGGAAAGTCTATTGCCGACAGAGTGCACACGCACAAAAATACTATCATTATCGGCACGAGCACGGCGTTAGCCTTGATTACGCCCTTCAATCCCTTTACCGCTATCAACGCGCACAACAGTCCCAAAACTATCGAAGCGAGCGGACGGATATTTATAAACTCGGCGGCAAGGCTGTCGGTAGCCGCAAGCATTGCGCCGAGCACGGTAACCGAATTGAACAGCATAAACACGTCGGCCACCGGTCTGACCTTGCCGAACACCGCACCGTTCACCTCGCCCATGTCCGTCTTTTGCGCACGCCGCCCGACAAACAGAAAAAGCACCGAGCACCCAAACACCATAACGCCGGCAATGAGCGCAATAAACACGTTAGGCACCGCGCCGAAAAACGTTACGACTTCCCTACCCGACGCGAACCCCGCGCCGATTACCGTACCGACTATAAGCATTGACACCGATACCGAACGCAAAAACGACTTGAACATAGTTTATTGTATGCAAGTCGTTTTCAAGATATTTTATAAAACGGCTGAGATTCTTCACTACGCTTCGCTTGTTCAGAATAACCTCCGGTTGCTTCGTAGGACAAAAGTAATATTTATTTTGTCATTTCGAGTGCAACGAGGAATCTCAACCTTATTATTTTTATTTTTTGCCCTTGATCGCTTGGTACAGCGGGTCGGAGGAAAAGTCGCGGTAGTGGTTGTCCACCGTGCCGCCAAGCGTTTCTATGGCGTTGCGGATTTCTAAAAACTCGGCGTAGTTGCAGTCATCCAACAGCTTGTAAAGGTCGGTGCAAGCGCGCTCGTCGCCGTACCTACCTATAAGCGCCGCAACGTACGCGACGTTGGGATCGGTAGCCAAAAGCGTGCGCAACAGCGCGAGTATTCTGTCGTCGCCCGCCTCGCAAAAAGTAAGCGGTTCGGCATAGCTTTCTATCTTGCCCACGTCGTCGGTGTTTTGCGCGCGGTTTAACAGCTCCTCTTTTACGCTTTCCGCACGATCGCAAAGCGCCTCGATACATTCCTCTATTACGCACGCGTCTATATCGCGCTCTATCATATCCAGATAGAACTCGTCGTCGGCGCCGCCAAGCTCGTTAATCAAGCTTAACAGTACGAGCAAAAGCTTTTCGTCGGTAGCCGTCTTTGCAAGCGCCACAAGGTCTGGAAGCAGCTCCGGCTCGGTAGCTATTCTGTCAAACAACAACGAGTTGGGGTTGTTGTCGCCAACGCACGAGCCTTTTAGTATATCTATCAATTCGGCGGTGGGAATGCGGTTGAAAAACTCGCTCGGCGAAATGCCCCCTATAACGTCTTGCGGCGAGGTTGCCCACTCGTGATAAATCTTGTCGAGGTCGCGCGCAAAGTCGTCGGGCGATTCGTATTCACTCTCGTGAGCGCCGTAGTACTTGTCGGCATAGTTTTCAAACAGCTTATCGAAGTCGATAAAGTATTTTTCGTTGTTTTCCATAGTAATCACCTTTTATTATATCGTTAATCGTTACGGCTTGGGTATGACGGCAGTCATAGCTTTGTACGCCGCGCTTGCTTGCGCCTTGGTTTCGTAGCCGAGCGCAAAGTGCATACGCTCGTCAAAGTCCTTGTTGTCCAACTTGTACTGCGCCTTGACCGCACGCCACAAAAAGTACGCTACGTCGCGGTCGGCAAACTCGTTTGCTTGCACGAGCGGCCGTATTTTTGCGTAATACTCAATCAAAAACGGCAACGCCTTGCGACAGCTCATAAGCGTGAGCGCATACGCGGTATAAAACCCTTTGCCGCAGTCCTCGCCCGCTTTTGGCAAAACCTCGCTTGTTATGGGACAAAACGACTGTTCCAGCAAGAACTCTGTCTTACCGTTTGCCGCGCCCAGCAGTTTGCCCAGTATAACGGCTTTTACCAAATCCTCTACGTACGGCGATACCAGCGCGTTGCGCATTTGCGTTTGCAGTCGCTCATCGCTTGCAAGGCGGTTAAGCGTTTCAAACATAATCTTTACTATACCTCGCGTGTGGCGGAATTCCAAGGTCAAAAACACTTCCAGACCGTACGTAAACGCCTCGCTGTCTATTATTTCGGTACCGGCCGTAAACATGTCCGAGTGGACGAGCGTTATCATATTATCAACCAGTATGCCAAGCACCTTTTGCGGAGTTTCGTCCTCGAGCGGCATTTGGTCGACGCCCGCCTTGGCCATAAGGTAATAGTACTGCGCGTTAAAGTCGTCGTACTGTATGCGCGACAAGGTTCTAAGCTCCTTTATCGCCGCGTCCTTTTCGCCGGCATTGTACAGCATTTGCGCGTACACCGAGCGCAGATCGAACGAGTTGAACTCTTCCACGTAGTCCTCTATCAGCTTTAGCGCGTCAGCCTCTGTGCAATACTTAACGGCGAATCTAAGCGCCTTGTACACGTGGTCGGAATCTACGTAGTCGGCTACGTCTATGCGCTTTAGCGCGTCGGGAATCTTGCCGAACTCGCCCGCAATCTCGTACAGCGAGCATTGAAGCGTGCCGGCCAGCGCACCGTTGGGAATTACCTCAAACGCGCGGTCGAGCGCCTTTTGCGCCTCGTCGTACATGTTCATATCGACCATTATATTCGCCCGCACGCATTCCCCACAGTAGTACAACCTACCGGTGCTTCTGTCTATTTCGTCCAAGGCCGAAAGCGCCTTTTCGTAATCGCCCCTTATGCAATAGCTTTGCGCGTTGCGTAGCGCCAGCTTAGCCGAAAGGTCGGACGGTCTATCGTCGGTGCTCGGCAAAAAGTCGTCGCCGTCGCTATCGTCGCCTTGGCTAGCGCCGCGCACGAGCTCCATCATCATGTCGAACATCTCGCTCGGACTGATAAGCTCCTCTATCGGCTCGTCGCTTTTCAGCTTGATAATCTTGCCGCCTTGGGGCGACGGCCTATCTGCCGTTTCGCCGGCGTTGCCGCCCCTAAACTTAATTACCTTAGGCTTAGACGTAGGCGTTTTTTCGTCGCTACGCCGCATAGGCGGCTCGGAAACGTCGTCACGCTCGTCAATGCCAACTACCATATCGTCGGCTATCTCGCCGTAATCTGCGGGCAAAAACAGACCGTCCAAGTCGATATACGCGCTGTCGTCGTTAAAAATATCCAGTCCGTATTCGGACAGCTCGCCGGCTATAGACTTTACGTCGTAGCCGCGCGCCGATATAAACTCGCTAATCTCGGCAATGGAACTCGGGTCGTGGCGGAGTATTGCCACGGCCAGTAAGTTGCGGTAAGCGTAACGATCGTCGGGATGCGTAATTAAGTGCATCAAAAACTCGCGGTACGCGAGTGGAAGCAATTCCCTATCCTCGCTGTCTTGAGTGAGCAAAAAATACAGCACGCCCATTGCCGAATGAAAATATGGATTTTGCCTGGCTTGCGAAAATTTGAGCAGAATATCTATAGCGCCCTCGTAATCGCACTTTTCCAAGCATTCGGCAAACTCACGTTTATATAGCGCAATAGCGCCTTTTTCGTTGAACTTTTTTATCAAATTACTCTATTTCTCGGCTTTGTCGTCTTGTCGTTTATCGTCCGATTTCTCGTCCGACTTTTCGCTCGGCATTTGGGCGGTCGTGGCGTCGGTAGCGGCGGCGGGTTGCGCTTCGCTCGGAGTTTCGGTCGGCTCGGCGTTAGCAGTCTCTTGCGAGTCGTCGGGAGTATCGTCCTCCTCGCCCTCGCGCATAATCTGTTCGTGCTCGCGCTGGAGCCGTTCCAAGTCCTCGCGACGGAAGGTTGGCGTAAGCGGAGTTATGGAAGTGCCCTCGTCAATAGACTTTTTGCGTTTTTTGGGATTTTTGTACGCGGTGGGTTGCTTCTTTTTGGCGCGTTCGGGTTCGGACAGCTCGTCGCGCTCGCGCTTGCTGTACACCGCCGCCGGCTTGTCTGTAATTTTGTCGTACAAAAACTTTTCGTAGCAAAAGTGACAAAACAACGATATTACTATCGTGCTGAACGAAAAGCCTACAAACACGTATATCAGCACCAAAAACATCGTTATCCCCGGTACGAATATCAAGTACACGGGCGCAAGGCCCACGCCGATAAATATTATGGACTGAAAGAACGCGCCGAACACGAACAGCGCCGAGTTGCGTATCAACGCCATCGGGCGCATTTTGAACGCCGCGTTTTGCGTCATAAAGAAGGACGCGAAAATAATCATAAACACGAGCAGTATTATGGATATGGTTATCATAACCGCCTTGTACGCCACAGGCATTTTAAACGCGTCGAAGTATCCGACGGAAAATACTACAAGCAACAGCGCAAGGCCGAAAAGCAGACCCATAAACAACGCGCCTATCCAGCACTTTTTAATGCCGCGGAAAAAGTCCTTAAACGTGCTCGTCGGCTCTTGCCAAATAAGCTTACGCACTACGTACAAGTTGCCCGCAACGCCAAGCGCAAACACCATTATGCACGGTATCAAAATCAAGTATTCGGTAATGCTGTACGTAAAATCGGTTATCGTGCCGAGCGCGGCCGCGTTAGATACCACCGGATACCCTATGCCTATATTGGACGAGTACGGAATAAATCCCGCCGCGACGGCCGAGTTTAGGTAAAACAACAGCATGACGGCTATTGCCGGCAATGCAAAAAACAACGTCAATAGGTTCAAAAACACAGTCGTGCCGAATCTACCGAAAAATATGTACTTGAACGTTGCCCACTTGGACATGTTCAGCTGTTCGGGCGTGAGGTCGGGTTTGTCCTCGTTGCCGAACATCATTTTGTGAACGAATCCTTTTCTTTTCTTTTTTTCAGCTTTTGCCATACAAACTCCTATTTACGCCTTGTAAGACTCGATTAGTTTAATAAAAAGCTCGGTGCCGGTAAGTAGTGCGCGCTCGTCAAACGAAAAGCTTTTGCTGTGTAGCGGCGAGGTATGCCCTTCCGCCTTGGTGCCCAGCCACACCATGCACCCTACAGCGTTTTCCAAAAAGTTGGAAAAATCCTCGGCGGTGTTGCGCGGCGGCACGGCCACGCATTTTTCGCCCATTAGGCTACGCACCCTATCCACGGCAATCGCGTGGTTTACGAGCGGCGGGTAAACTGCGTCCGTAACTATCTTGTGCGTAGTGCCGTACGCGTCGTCCGCGCTTAGCGCCGTGCGCTCGACCGCTATCATAAAGCTTTCGCAAGCCGACTGATCGTAAAACCTTACGGTATATTCTTGCTTGCAATTATCCGAAATAATATTGCGAGCGTAACCGCCGGTCATTTTGCCGAGGTTTAGCTGAAGCTTGTGATCTCCGGCCAGCTTGTACGCCTCGGTAGCCACCCCCACTGCCGCACGCACCGCGTCGGCGCACAGCTCGGGGCTGGCGCAGTGTCCGGCCTTACCCGAGTAGTCTATATCGAACTCACAACAGCCGGCAAACATAGCGCCGTAGCAATGGCCTATTTTGCCTTGCTCCAGCTCCGGACAAAGGTGCAACGCGTACACCTCCGCCACACCGTCCAGCACTCCGTTTTCTATCATAACGGTACTGCCGCCGGCCACTTCCTCGTCAAACTGGAATATAAACCTAAGCGGCACGTCGCTTTTGCCGCCAACAATCCTCGCCACGTTCAAAAGATTGGCGGTGTGGCCGTCGTGCCCGCAAGCGTGCATAACGCCGTCCGCCGCGCATTCCTTCATACCCGTCGCGGCCACGTCCTCGACGATAGGCAGTGCGTCTATATCCGCACGGAACGCGAGCCTGTTGTTGCCTCGTCCCACGTCACAGTACACGCCGGTGCCTATCGTCTTGGGCTTGTAGCCAAAGCGCTTCAATTCCTCCACTATAAATGCGGACGTGTTGTATTCCGCGCCCGATAGCTCCGCCATTGCGTGCAGCTTGCGCCGCGCAAAAGTAAGATACTGCAAAGACTGCTCGTCCATATTACCAGTATACCACCTTTACGTTACGTTTTCAAGTAAATATTGCCGATTTTTAAAATTTACAAAATCATTACACATGTTTATTACTTGACTTTTGCACGCACGGTTTGCTAAGATAATATGCGGGTGCGCAACTTCCCACAGCCGCACCCGACGGAGGCAGTTATGTATAAAAACGTAGCAGTAGTAGGCGCTACCGGACTGGTAGGGCGCACAATGCTGGAAGTATTGAAACAGCGCAAATTCCCCATCAAGGATCTTACTCTGTTCGCGTCGGCAAAGAGCGCGGGCAAGACGGTGGAATTTATGGGCAAAACCTACGTTGTGCAAGAGCTGACCGAAAAGAACGTAAAGGCTTGCAATGCGGAAATCGCGTTGTTTTCGGCCGGCGGCGAAGTGTCCAAAGCTTTTGCGCCGATTTTTGCAAAAAACGGTTGCGTGGTTATAGACAACTCGTCGCAATGGCGAATGGATAAGTCGGTGCCGCTGGTCGTGCCCGAAGTCAATCCCCAAGCCGCGTTCGAGCACAACGGCATAATAGCCAACCCCAACTGCTCCACCATTCAAGCGGTAGTCGCGTTAAAGCCTCTGCACGACGCGTTTAAGATAAAGCGCATCGTGTACTCCACCTACCAAGCGGTGTCCGGCGCGGGCAAGGCCGGCCTATTAGACCTCGCCGAGGGCGAAAAGGGCGCCGAACCCAAAAAGTTTCCGCACGTAATAGCGCATAATATTCTTCCGCACATAGACGTTTTTACCGAAAACGGCTACACCAAGGAAGAGCTGAAAATGATAAACGAAACGCGCAAGATTTTGGGCGACGATAGTATGCGCATAACGGCCACCACGGCGCGCGTGCCGGTGTACTACGGCCACAGCGAGAGCATAAATATAGAGTTTTTCTCCCCCGTTACGCGCGAAGCGGCGCTTAATGTGCTTAGCGGCGCCGAGGGCGTAATCGTTTGCGACGACGTGCAAAACAACGTATACCCTATGCCTATTGACGCGGCGGGCCGCGACGAGGTGTTCGTCGGACGCGTGCGCAAAGACGATTCGGTGGATAGCGGACTTAATATTTGGGTAGTGGCTGACAACATACGCAAGGGTGCGGCAACCAACGCCGTGCAGATAGCCGAGCTTTTGCTCAAAGCATAATAACGAGCAAAACGATATATAGATAACAGAGGTAAAAGAATTATGACGCTGTTTACAGGTGTGGGCGCGGCAATGGTAACGCCGTTCGGCAAGGACGGAAGCATTGACTACGCCGTACTCGACGAATACATAGAACATCTAATCGCGGGCGGCGTGTCCGCGCTTATCCCATTCGGCACGACCGGCGAGCCGGCAACGGCAACCGCGGCCGAGTACGAACAAGGTATTTCGTTCGTAATAGCGCACGCCAAAAAGCGCGTGCCGGTTATAGTCGGCGCGGGTAGCAACAGCACCGCCGCAGCCTACGACCACGCGTGCACGGCAAAGCGCTTGGGCGCCGACGGCGCGCTGGTCGTCACGCCCTACTACAACAAATGCACACAGCGCGGAATCGTGGAGCATTACAAAGCGGTAGCCAAGGCCGGCATACCGATAATCGCGTACAACGTTCCGTCGCGCACAGGAGTAAATATTCTGCCCGCAACGGTAAAAGAGCTTGCGGCAATCGACGGAGTAGTAGGTATTAAAGAAGCGTGCGGCAATATAGAGCAGTTTCAAAACACCGCCGCCGTGTGCGCGCAGACCGGCCTATCCATGTACAGCGGCGACGACGGCATAACGGCCACCGCAATGCTTATGGGGTGCAAAGGCGTTATTTCGGTCGCGGCCAACCCCGCGCCTAAGCTTATGAGCGAGCTGTGCGCGCTGTGCTTGAAAAACGAGTTTGCCAAAGCGCAAGCGTTGCAATTCAAGCTAAACGAATTCATTGCCGCGCTGTTTTGCGAGGTAAACCCCATTCCGGTAAAAAAGGCAATGCAGCTTATCGGGTTTGAAGTGGGCGCGCCTCGCCTACCGCTTACCGAGCTGGAACCGCAACACGTCGAACTTTTAAAGTCCACTATGCAACGACTGGAGTTGATATAATGAAAAAAGCGTTTATTTTCGGCATTGACGGAAAAATGGGAAAAATGCTCGTGCAAAGCGCCGCCGACTACGGCTACGCTATCGTGGGCGGGTTTGACAAAACGCCGCGCGACGGAGATATTCCGGTATACCACGACGTCAACGACGTAAAGGTCGATTTCGACGTTATTATAGATTTTTCCAATCCGTACTTACTGTCGCCCATTATCGCACTTACGGAGCGCGTGCGTAAACCGGTGGTAATTGCAACTACCGGCTACAACGCAAGCGAGTTGCACGCCATAGGCATGCTGGCGCAACGCGTACCTGTTTTTCGCTCTGGCAATATGAGCCTCGGCATTGCCGCAACCAAGGCGGCGGCTATTGCCGCAAAAGCAATACTCGGAGATGCGTTCGATATAGAGATCGTGGAAAAACACCACAACCAAAAGCTGGACAATCCGTCTGGCACAGCGCTACTGCTTGCCGACGCACTCTCCTCTCGCGACGACCAAGTGATAAACCGCGAGGGCAAGCGCAATCACGGCGAAGTGGGCATAACCTCGGTGCGTGGCGGCGGCGTAGTCGGCGAGCATGAAATAGGTTTTTACGGCGATGACGAAATAGTAACAATATCGCACTCGGCACGGTCGCGCAAGCTGTTTGCCGCGGGCGCGTACAAGGCGGCGGACTTCCTTTTGTCCGCAAAGCCGGCGCTGTACGACATGGACGACCTAGTAAAAACGCTTTTATAATTCGGTAGATACGTGAATTTACGACGTGAAACCAATACACGAAAAAACACGGACTGTGTTATGCCGTCCGTGTTTTTATTTACCGTTATATCAGAATTTGATATCCAACTGTACCACTTTGTTTGCCGCAAGCTTAAGTCCGATAAGCAAGCCGCGAAGGTCGTCAAACTTTTGCGCGTCCACCTTTTTGGGCGGCTTTGCCGTTTTGGGCAGTTGTACGTCTATCGTCACGGCGCGTTTGGCCTTGAGCTTAACGCTAAGATTGCCGCGCGGTATATCCCATTCCATAGCCACCTCTACGCCCGCTCTGGTCTGGAAGCCGGTAAGCGCGCCCTTATTAAGTTCGGCGGGCACTGCGGGCAGTAAGTGTATAAGCGTAGGTGTGGACTGAACGAGCGCTTCTTGCAACGCGCCCGCTACCATAACGTTTACGTACGGAACCGGTTGCGCCCACAAGCCGTGCTTGCCGCTACCCATACCGCGCCAATCGTCGGCGGCGAACGTAAGGTTGTTCATAGCCATTCCGCGCACGAGCGCGTTTATTTGGTCGTAAAGTTGATCGCCGTCGCCCAGCCTCGCAAACACTTGCGCATACCCCGCCAAAACGTCCGCGCTCATATTTTCACGCGCGGTAACGCTCTTCTTTTTTGCGGTAGCGGCGTAGCTCTTGTTAAGCTCTATATTGTCGCGACTGCGGTAGTCGGGATAAACCGGATAGAACATCGCCAACGACGGTGCGCACGGATTGTCGGTGCAACGCTCGTCAATGTACTCGCTAACCGTGCCGTCGTTGTTGAACTTGTACGGCGGCATCTTTTTGAGCATATCCTCCCACTTGATTACCTCTGCCTTGTTCATACCCGCGGCTTTGCTACCCTCTATAAGGTTGGTAAGCAAGCTCCTTGCAATGGCAAAGTCCACGGTTGCATTGGCGGCAATAGCGTGCTCCTCTGCCGTAGCGACAGCCGACGCCAAAGCGCTCGATTTGTTTTCGGTATTTGTAAGGTTTCCCGCCGTCGTGAACGGAGAATACGACGGTGTAGATTCGTAGTACTTTAAGTCTACGAGCTTGAAAAACTCCTCGTAGAATGTTGCCGCTTCCTTCATAAACGGCAACGCACGCGTCTTAAGGAACTTTTGGTCGTTGGTGTACAACGAGTAGTCGTAGAACAAATTGCCCAACCAGCCCGCCACGCCGGTAAAGTGAATCATAGCGTCGGTTATATCACCGAGGTAACCGGTAGACGGCGACATCGTGTACGGCACGAATATGCCGCGGCAACCGTAAAGGCGGGACGCGTTAAGCTTGAGCTGTTGCATAACAGATTCGTACAAGTGGAACACGCTTTCGGCGTAATCGTTAAGGTTGCCCGCCTGCGTCATATCGTACACAGCTTGCAGATTGCCGGCGGCGTTGATTTGCGCATTTTCGGCCTTGTAGTCGCCGCACCACAGTCCGTACGGCGCAAAAGGTCTGCCCTCGGGCTTGGAGCCGGTAATCATAAGGTATCTGCCGTACGCCCACAGTTTTTCAAACAGCGCGGCATTTGTGTCGCCGGTTTGCACCGCCTCGGCAATGGCGCCGTCCACAAACGCGTCGCGCGCGCCTTGCTCGGCGTTAAAGTCAACCTCTGCGGAAAAGAACAGCTTTTGGTGCAAGGTCTGATGCTCCTTCAACAGCTTGTCGTAAGGGAGCTTAATTTCCATTATGGACGCCTTGCAGTCCTTCCACGCCTTGTCGCGCTGTGCTTCTATAAACGGCTTGATTATGACGAGAATTTTTTCTGCGCCGGTAACGACTATGCTGTCGCCTACTATCTCTTGCTTGCCGGCAAAAAAGTTGATTTTGGCCACTGCGCCGAAGTCTGCGCCGGTCGACGAGCGCGCCGAAAAATACAGCCAGTAGTTTTCGCACTTGCCGGTAACGTTTTCGGGCGTTGCGGAAACTGCTACTTGCGTACGTGCGTTAAACTTGTCGTGCAGTGCAAACTTAAAGCTGGCGTCAATGTTCTTTTGGCCGACGCGGGTAATTTCGTACACTATAACGTCGCGTGCGCGTGACACGAACGCGTTGCGCTCGAAGCGAGTGCCGCCGTCCTTAAAGGACACGGAAGCTTCTGCGCTCTCCAAATCGAGCGTGCGGGAATACTCCTTTGCGCCCTTGTCTACCTTCATATCTATTACGAAATCGCAAAGCGGCAACGGGTAGGAAAGCTGCGGTCTGTAGCCTTTGCGAATAAGCTCGGTGGAAAGAATTTTCTCTGCGCCCAAAAAATCGCCCTCGGCAATCTTTTTGCGGACGGTAGGCACTTTGTCGGACACGTCTTGAAGAGCAGAGTCCTTGCCCTGCCACCACAAATCAGCGTGCGTAATCATAAGCACGTCGGACGCCGCGCCGCCGTAACAATCGGCGCCGATAACGCCGTTGCCGATAGGCAACCCCTCGCGCCACCGACTACCCCACCACGACGACGGCTGTGAAAATTTTAACGTGTTTTTAGGCTTGCGTGCTACTGCCATTTTCTTATTCCTCCGCTTAATCTCTACCGGTAGATTATAGCATTTTTTTCTCGCGTTTGTCTACTATTCGACAACCTTTTTATGGCCCAAATTGCAAATAAACGCAAAAAATCAGCCGTTTTTTGCCCTAAACGGCCCGAAACATGACCAAGGCAAAAATTATAGGCCGGAAATGCGCGGCTTTTTATGCACATGAATATCACTTGTGCAGTCGATAAAACAGCGCTTTAAATACAAAAAACCGCACGTCACCGTGCGGCATTTTGCAAGTTATTTCGGTTGGTATCGTTATACGCTGAGCGTGCGCTTAATCACTATTCCGGCACGTAAACCGCGCATATCGGCGTCGCCCTTAACCAAGTTCCATTCGTCTACTGCGTCGAGCAAAGTGTCGCCATCGGTTACCGTTCTGTACTCCTCGTACGATACCTTGCTAAGCGTGCCGCCCTCTACCTCCAGCGTGAACACGGAGTCGAAGCCGTACGGCAAGCGAAGCGTAATTTGGTCGCAATTTTCGTAGTCGTACACGTAACCCTCGTAGTCGCCGTTGGTCTTGGAATATTCCTTGACGGTTATGCGAGTGATAGACCGCGCCGACGGAATGGTTATTACTACGTTGGAATTGCCGCCGTCAAACGTGGTTACGGTGTACGTGTTGCCGTCCTTGGATATGGCCGGCTCGCGCGCGATAATTTCGTTGATATTGTAGTTTACGGTCTTGCTGTATCTGTTGCCTTCGCCGTCCCATTCGAGGTCGCCTACATGGTAGCGTATAAACTTATACGCCATCAAGTCGCCTACCACAATCTTTTGTGCGTCGCCATCTGTCAGCTCGTACACTATAGAGTCGTTGTAGATAGCGTTGTCGTAGGTAAAGTAGTTGGTCAGCGTTTTGTCGAAGTTTACGCCAAAGCCGCCGGAGAACAGCGCTATAATTATGCCGAGCACTACGGCGACGGAAATGCCGAAGTAGTTTTTGTAATTGACGGCAACCTTTTCCTTTTCGACGCGCTTAAAGGTTCGTTCGGTAAACTTGCCTTTTTTGGCGCGGTCCTCAATCTTTTCGGTCACTACTCGCTCTACCCTAATCGTGCGCATAGGCAGTTTTTTGGCTACCTTGTCAAGTATGGGCTGAGTGCGATCCAAGTACGGAACGCCTACGCCGAGCATCGCCGTAAACAGCGTAAACAGCACCGGCAACAGCACGAGCGGAAGCATACCCGCAAGCGCCGTTATAGTAGGCATGACGAGAGGCAAGCACAGCACTACCGGTATTACGAACAAGTACAGTCTGTCCATACCGAAGCCGAACTTGGCCTTGAACTTTTTGTGCAAGCATACCGACGTCAACAGCACGGCAAGCAACGCAAGGCCGAGCCAAGACGTGATATACGAATACGCGGGGCAAGCAAAGCTCATAACCGCGCCGGCAAGGCCGAACAGCATTGCCGTGCCGCGCACTGTGTCGGACGAAGTAACCCTAAACAGCTTTTTGAACAGCGTGGTAAAGCCGAACGATGCGGCAAGCGTAATAAGCATAGCGGCAATTATTATGCCGGCGTTGCTGTAATGCAAGTGCGTAATCGCTTGCAACGGCAGTACGCCGAAACCGGTAAGCATAAGCGTTACGAGGAAGTACGCCGCAACCATAGCCGCAAGCGTAGCAATAATAACGAGTAGTTGTACGCCCAGCGCTATAAACATATTCTTAAGCGAGAAGGTCTTTTTGAATATCATAGTAATAACGACCGCCGCCGCTACCGCCAAGATAAGCGCACCCACCACGTACGATGCGGTTGCGGTGTACGCAACGGTGCCGCCGTCGAGGTACGAGAAGTACGCAGTGTTATCGTCGCCCTTTGCGCCGTAGGTTTCTGTATCGGCGCCAAACGCTTGTATATAGTCCTTAACGAACCGCGCTTGCTGTTTTACTACGGACTGCGAAAGCTCGTCCGCATTGTCAAGCGACGATTGCGCAGAGTCAAGTCCGCCGACGACGGCAACTTGCACTGCGGGAATCTTGCCGAACGCCTTAACCGCGTCGCGGTTTTTCAATTCGTCGGGCAAGGTCGAAGGAATAACGGACAAATTAAGCGCGTTGTCCGCAACCTTGGTATACGCGTAAATATAATCGAGTCCGGCATTTGACGCGTCGGTAAGCGCCAGCGTGCCGCCGTTGCCGTACGCTTCGAGGTTTACGCCCGCCTTGGCGCGAGCCACTACCCCGTCCAAACCCTCGAAAAGGTTAAAGAACGCGTACGCGCCGTAGGAGTAATCCAAGTCCTCGGTAAATACTACTATAATATCGTTTTTAAGCTTAGCGCCCATTTTGTTGGCTTCTATAAGCGACTGCATTGCGTTGGCAACGAACGCAGCACTCGCCGCACCGGTCGTATCGGAACGTCCGTCGTAGCGCACGGTAATAACCACAGCGCCCGCCTTGGCGTTGTTAGACGGAATAGCCGCTATAACGTTGGATATATTTTTACCAACCAAATGTTCGGCAAGTCCAAGCTCGTCTTGCAAATCCGCGTCAAGCTTAGATGTCTGCACGGTAACGGTCGCCTTTTTCGTCGTGCCGTCTTTGGCCCAGTCGGTAACGGTGGTCTGACGCTCGTCATCCTTGCCGTCCTCGTCGCGATCGGTCTTGCTTTCCGCAACCTCGGTAAATCCGCCGGCAGTCAGCGTGCCGACTATATAATTGCGCGCATAATCAACGCCGCCGTCGCCGTCCGCCGCCATGGCCGAACGGACTACCGACAACTGCTTAACGTGCTTGTTTACCGCCGTGTAGTACTTGTCGCCGTACGCCGAGGGGCTGTAACCGGTAACGCCGTCCAGCGCCGAAAAGATGAGCATAAGCAATACGAACACAGCTATAACCGGATAGTATATTACCCTAAACAGCTTAGTCTTTTGCTCGGCAGTCTTTTTGACGGTCGGCTTTTGCGGTTTTTCTTTTTTAACCTTGTCCGGCTTTTTGTCGGCTTGCGGTTTTTCCTCTACTGCCGAATCTTCCGCCTTAGGTTCCCCCACTTCAGCTTGCTCGTCAGCTTGGGTAGGCTGTTCCGCTTCGGTCAATTGCTCGGTAGCGGGCGTTTCCGTTTGAGGCGCGCTTTCGCTTTCCGCAGTTTGAGCCGCGCCGTCCGTTACGGACGTCTGCTCTTGTTCGACTACGTTTTCTTCGTTATCCATTGCTTCTCCGAATACAATTATAGTTATACTCCCATTTTAGCATAATCAAAAGATTATTACAATTAAATTAGCGGCATTTTTAAAAATTTTTGTCTTGACACTACCCCTTTTTTATCCTATACTTATGATTGGAAAGGATATATACGGTATGTCGCAATCGACGATTTTTGCTATACTAATGATTTTGCTCGCCAAACGCAGGGTTTCGCGCGACTATCTTGCCGAGCGGTTTTCGGTGAGCAAACGCACCGTGTCGCGGTATATAACCGAGCTTATCGACGCGGGCATACCCATTATTTCCACGTCCGGTCACCACGGCGGGTACTCGCTCGCCGACGATTACGTGGTGGACAAATCGGTAATTACCGAGGCGGAATCACTGCGCATAAAAGACGCACTTAGCAAAACCGCACGGCAGTACGACGACAAGGTAAACCTCGCGCTTATCGAAAAACTTAACGCCGTGGACGCCGTGCGTGCGCAAGACAGATACGTCGTCAAACAAGACAATCTGTACATAGACTACGACGACTGCCAAGCCGCCGAAATAAAGTCCAAAATAAAAATTCTGTCCGAATCGATTGAGCAAACGCGCGCCACCGACATAAAGTACACCGACGCGCGCGGCGCCGTGTCCTACCGCACTATCGAGCCGTACACGCTGGTATTCAAAGCCGGCGCGTGGTATATCTACGCTATGTGTAGGCTACGCGGCGACTTCCGCTTGTTCAAGCTGACGAGAATAAGCGACTTAAGAAAAACCAGCAAGCGCTTCGTCAAGCTGGAAAGCAAGCTGATAGAAAAATTGGAGCTGGAATTTTACAACGAAATATACGTCGATTTGGAATTTGAATTCTTTTCCGCGGTACGGGAAAGCGTCGTCGACTGGCTTGGCATGCAAGCGGTAACCGAACGCGGCACCAAGCTCGTGGCGCACGCCGAAGTACCAATGAACGACGCGCTGATAAAGCGCCTACTCACCTACGGCTCGTCAATCAAGGTACTGCAACCCACCGACATACGCGACGCACTGCGCGACGAAGCAATACGCATGACCAAGCTGTACGACGATTAGCGCATACAACGCCGCCCCACTGCCCATACTATACGTATGGACAAACACGACTACAAGGATACGATAAACGCAGCTGCGCGCGCCGAGGACGAAGCCGGCCAAGCACGAGCGGCCAAGCGCGACGCTGAAATAGCGTACGAAGCACTTGCCGTATCGTCCTCCATGGGCGCATACGGCCAAAACGAGGATCTTGCCGAACTTATGCAGCTCCAGCTCACCCAAGAGGTTCTGTACAAAACCAAATCCGAACCCGACGATAACGACTAAAAAATTTATATATTGACTATCGGCAAAGTTTAATTTTACAAATACAAAGCAAAAAAGAGCCTAATAGGCTCTTTTTTGCTTGTGGTGCCGGTGATCGGAGTCGAACCGATACGGGTTATTAGCCCACCGGATTTTGAGTCCGGCGCGTCTGCCAATTCCACCACACCGGCAAAGCATAGTTATTTTACAACACTTACAGTTATTTGTCAAGCATTTTTTTGCAATATGATTTGGCTTATAATTTTCGGTTGCCTTTTTCGTTTGTATGTTATATAATATACACGATATTTTTTTGGGGACTGACTATGAGCAAAAAGATTAAAGTAGGTATAGTAGGCGCCAACGGCTACGCCGGCGCGGAAGTGCTTAGGCTGATTGCCGAGCACCCCGCCGCTCAGCTCAGCGTGGTTACCAGCCGCGCCCAGCTCGGCAAAAAGGTAGCCTCGGCATTCCCCGCTCTGCCTTGCGATTTGGAGTTTACCGATTCGACCGACCCCGCGCTTAAAAGCTGCGACGTAGTTTTTACCGCGCTACCGCAAACGGCGGGCGCGGCGCTCGTAGGCGAACTTATGGACGCCGGCGTGCGCGTTATCGACCTATCCGCCGACTATAGGTTCGAGGATATTTCGGTATACGAACGCACGTACGGCGTTACTCATCCCCGCCCCGACCTTAACAAGCTGGCCGTGTACGGACTGTGCGAGGTCAACCGCGATAAGATTAAATCGGCCAAGCTGGTAGCCAATCCCGGTTGCTACGTAACGAGCGTGCTCTTGCCAATGCTCGCCATAACCAAGGCCACGAAGGTTTCCGATATAATAGCGGACAGCAAGAGCGGCGTTAGCGGCGCTGGCAGAAAAGCGGACGAAGCGTACGCATACTGCACACTGGACGAGAACTTTAAAGCCTACGGCCTATTCACCCACCGTCACGCGCCCGAAATGGCCGAAAAGCTCGGTCAAAAGCTGCTGTTCACTCCACACCTTTTGCCGATCAAGCGCGGCATACTTTCCACTATATACTTTGACGCGAAAGATCCCGAGGCCGCGCTAAACGCGCTTAAAACGGCGTACGACGGCGAGCCGTTCGTCAACTACGTCGACGCCTTGCCCGAAATAGCGTTCGTGTCGCACACCAACCGTTGCATGTTCGGCTGTCGGTTCGACGGCAACCGCGGCATAATTATATCGGTAATCGACAATCTGCTAAAGGGCGCGGCCGGCCAAGCCGTGCAGAACATGAACATAATGTTCGGACTGGACGAAACGGCGGGATTGCCCCTTTACGCACCAATTTAATTTTTAGGAATATTTCAGCATATAATAATTCGGTCAACAAAAAGAGGAAGCATTATGAAGGATTCGATTAAGTCTACCATCGAGCGCGCAAACATAATTTGCGAAGCGTTGCCATACATACGCAAGTACAGTGGCAAGACGTTGGTTATTAAGTACGGCGGCAACGCAATGAACGACGAGGCCATTACCACGACCATACTTCAAGACATAGCGGCTTTGAAGATAGTCGGCGTAAACCCCATACTCGTCCACGGCGGCGGGCCGGAAATAAACAAAATGCTCTCCCGCCTCGGCGTACAGCCGCAGTTTAAAAACGGCTTACGCGTGACCGACGAGCAAACGATGGAGGTTGCGCAAATGATTTTGTGCGGCAAGATAAACAAGAACATCGTTGGCGAACTTAACGGCTTGGGAGTAAAAGCAATCGGCCTTTGCGGCAAGGACTCACAGCTGATAAAGGCGGAACGACTCGACCCAGAGCTTGGCTACGTCGGCAAGATAACCGAAATCAACGCCAAGCTTTTAGAGATTCTTGCACGCGACGAGTTTATACCGGTAATAGCGGCCATAGCCACCGACGAAAAAGGCAACAGCGACACCGTGAACGCCGACGTCGCGGCGGCAGCAATCGGTGCGGCAATGCATGCGGAGAAGCTTTTGTTCCTTACCGACATAGACGGCATTATGACCGACAAGGACAACGCCGACACGCTTATCAACCGCATATCGGTATCGGGACTTAAAAAAATGATAGCGGACGACACGGTATCGGGCGGCATGGTGCCAAAAGCGCAAAGCTGTATCGACGCGATAGAGCGCGGCATAAACAGCGTGTTCGTGCTTAACGGCACGCTCCCCCATTCCATACTGCTGGAGCTGTTTACCGACAGCGGCGTGGGCACTATGATAGAGCACGACTAAGACGAAAAATATAATAAGTTGCGGCAAACCGCAAAAGGTCGAAAAAAATGGATATAACCAAAATTAAGAACGCCGAAGCCACGCACTACATGCCGGTATTTGCTCGGGACAGCTTGGTGCTCGAGCGCGGCGAGGGCAACTGCGTATACGATATTGACGGCAATAAGTACGTGGACTTCGTGGCCGGCATTGCCACCAACGTGCTCGGCTACAACCACCCGCAATATACCGAGGCGGTGTGCAATCAAGTTAAAAAACTGATGCACGTGTCCAACCATTACTACACGGCAATACAGTCGCAGTATATAACTCGGCTGTGCCAAGCGTCGGGCTTTGCCCGCGTGTTTTTGTGCAACTCGGGCGCGGAAGCAAACGAGTGCGCAATCAAGCTTGCAAGGCGGTACTTCAAAAACCACGGCGGCGACAAAACCGTTCTGTACGCCGAGGGCAGCTTTCACGGCAGAACGCTTGCCACGCTAACCGTAACCGGCAACACCGCCCAGCACGAGCGTTACTCCCCGCTCCCGCAAGGCTTTGACAGCTTTAAGTACGACGACTTGGACGACTTTAAGCGCAAGCTGACGAACAACGTCGGCGCGGTGATACTGGAAACCATACAAGGCGAGCGCGGCGTACGCCCCTTTTCCAAAGACTTTTTGGTAAACGCGTACGAGCTGTGCAAGGCAAAGGGCGTACTGTTTATAGTCGACGAGGTGCAGACCGGCATGGGCAGAACGGGTAAGCTGTTCTCCTTCGAGCACTTCGGCATAAAGCCCGACATAATAACTATGGCAAAGGCCATTGCCGGCGGCATACCGATGGGCGCTTGCCTTGCTACCGAGGAAGTGGGCACGGCGTTTTCGCGCGGCGACCACGGCTCGACCTTCGGCGGTAACGCGCTTGCATGCGCTGCGGCCGACAAGGTGCTGGAAATTTTGCAAGACGGATTGATTGACCAATCGGCAAAGCTCGGCGAATACTTCGGCGAAAAGCTTGCGCACCTTTCCAAATACGACTTCGTTACCGACGTGCGCGGCTTGGGCCTTATGCGCGGCATAGAGCTGGCCGACAAAGTACCCGCTTCGACGTTCGAAAGCAAGCTTCGCGACAAAGGCTACCTTGTAAACGTGGCGGGCAACAACACGCTTCGCCTTATCCCCCCGCTTACCATAACCAAGCAAGAAATCGACGGACTTATAAAAGCGCTCGACGATGTGTGCGACGAAATACGTGCATAACTAAATTCGGAATGCGGAATTAGAAATTCGGAATTATCATTAGACTACTTTTACTTTCCGATAACGAGTGGCGTCGAGTAATTTATAATTGACACGGAGCTAATTGGGTGTAACGACCAACCAATCACCGCGTACACACACAACAATAAAAGTTTTCTTGCCTACTTCTTTTACAAAAGAAGTAGGTTTTTAGTTGATTTAATATTATTTTAATGATACAATATTATATAAGTCAACAATAAGACAAAAGCGACCGCAAATCGGTCGTACGCATATTAAGGAGATTTTAATGGACGTATCGTCATACAAACCGAAGGGCAGAATAGAACACAAGCACTTGCTTAATCTGCTCGATTATTCCACTGCCGACATTTACGAGATTTTGCACTTGTCGGAATCGCTAAAAACGGCATTTCACAAAGGCAAAAAACACGAGTTTTTAAAGGGCAAAACCCTTGCCATGATATTCAGCAAATCGTCCACGCGCACGCGCGTGTCGTTTGAAATGGGCATGCACCAGCTCGGCGGACACACGCTGTTTTTGTCGAGCAACGACATTCAGCTCGGCCGCGGCGAAACCATACACGACACCGCTTGCGTGCTGTCGCACTACGGCATTGACGGCATAATGATCCGCACGTTCAAGCAATCGGACGTGGAGGACTTAGCGCGTTACGGCACGTTTTCGGTAATCAACGGACTTACCGACGACTTTCATCCGTGCCAAGCGCTTGCCGATATATTTACGGTATACGAAAAGTACGGCAAGCTTAACGGCATAAAGCTTGCGTACTTCGGCGACGGCAACAATATGGCGCACTCGCTTATGCTTGCCGGCGCAAAGACCGGCATGGAAGTGTGCATTTGCTCGCCCGAGGGATTCCAACCCAATCCCGACGTAACGGCCGCGGCGCAAAAGTTCGGCAACGTTACCGTAACGGACAGCGTTGAGCAAGCGGCAACCGGCGCCGACGTGCTGTACACCGACGTATTCTTTTCCATGGGTCAGGACAAGGACCCGAAAAAGGAAAAGGCGCTTATGCCCTACCAAGTGAACGCCGACGTTATAGCTATGGCCAAAAAGGACGCCGTGTTTATGCACTGCCTCCCCGCCCACCGCGGCGAGGAAGTTACTGCGGACGTTATAGATTCCGAGCGCTCGGTTATTTTCCAAGAAGCGGAAAACCGTCTGCACATACAAAAAGCTATTATGTGCCTACTTATGGGCAAAAAATAAACGGCAAAGGACAAGGTTTAGGGCAATGTATTTGGCAATACGCCGCGCAACGGACGACGACGTCGACAACGTTTTGAAAGTAACAAAGGAATCTTTTTCGCTTTACCAAGAGGAACTGCACGTAAACTACGAGGTTAAAGCGCTTAAGGAAACTATAGAATCCACGTTGCGCGACATACGCGAAAACGCTGTGTTCGTAGTGGAACGGTTTGGCGTGCTCGTCGGCGCAATCCGCATAAAAAAGCTGTCCGACGACTTGTGGTACGTCTACCGCTTTGGCGTAAGCCCCAAAATAAGCAATACCGGCTTAGGCTCGGCACTTCTGGACGCAGCCGTAAACTACGCGCACGAAAACGGCGCCAAGGCCATAGCGTTGCACACCAACGCAAAATACTACCGCCTAGCACGCTACTACTACGGCAAACAGTTTTTCGTGCATTCCACCACCTTCGACCGCGGATACGTGCGCGCGTTGTTCGTGCTGGAGTTAGAGCAAGATTCCGGAGTAGATTTATCCCCCGCATTTCTGCAGTAAGCACGTTTTAGTCATGCTTATAATTGCAAGCAAAAATGCTACCCAATAATAGGATTATTGTACTATGGACTACATTATAGCGACCGACAGCACTTGCGACATCCCCAAACAAATGCTGCGCGGCATGCAAGTATATTCGCGCGACATGACATACTTCGTAAACGACGTCGCGTACGGCAAAGACGAAGCGAACCAACTGGAGTTTCACCAATTTTACGATGCCATGCGTGCGGGCGCACGTACCGGCACGTCAATGATCAACGAGCAAACTGCCCGCGACTTTTTGACCGAACTGCTCAGTATGGGCAAAAACGTACTGTACTTGTCGTTTGCTTCCGCCCTATCCGGCACGTACGACAACTACAAGCGCGTGGCGGACGAGCTTAACGCCGAAAACGAGCAGAAAGTTTACGTTGTGGATTCCAAATGCGCGTCAGGCGGAGAGGGCTTGTACGTGACGTTGGTTGCGCAAAAACGCGACGAAGGCGCCACCTTTGCCGAAGCGTGCGAGTACGCCGACAAAGTGCGCGACAACGTTATTCACTACTTCGTAGTTGAGGACTTGAAGTACCTCGCCCGCGGCGGCCGACTGAGCAAAGGCTCGGCGTTTTTCGGTAATATGCTAAACATAAAACCGGTTTTGCACGTCGACGAGGACGGCCGACTTATCCCCATAAAAAAGGTTATCGGCCGAAAGAAATCGCTTAGCATGCTCGTGGAAAAAATGATAGAGCGGTACAACAAGGCCAGCGATATAGTGTACATTACGCATGGCGACTGCTACGAGGACGCCAAGTTCGTAGCCAACGCCGTAACGGCCAAGTTCGGCGTACAGCCTAAAATATTGCCGCTAAGCTACGTAATAGGCAGTCATTCCGGCCCCGGAACGGTAGCGCTGTTCTTTACCGGCGACAGCCGCAAGGAAAATTAAATATATATTTATCCGCACGATAAAATAAGAATAGTAAAAAAGCAATAGAACGCTTTAGCGCCGCTATTGCTTTTTCAGTTATCGCATTATTATTACGCATTTAATCCAACAGACTGTCCAAGTTCATAGAGTACGCGGGAATAAACACGTCGAGGAAGTAGCGCACCGACTTGTGCGGTACGTCCTTAAAGCTATCGTACGTAACGCCATACGCCTTTTCAAACTCCTTGTTCCCCACCGAAAGCTCCTCTACGCACTTTATAAGCGCGCTCATTTTATCGGCGTATTTGACGAATACGTATTCCGGCTCCTTTCTGTCCGCCTTGACGTACGGCGAAAACGCCGTCCTCAGCTCCTCGGGCAAGGTGTCAACCAGCTTTTGCTCGGCGCGATGCTCTATCTTTTTGTACGCACGGTTAATGTCTTCGTCAAAGTACTTGACCGGCGTGGGCAGATCGCCGGTAACGACCTCCGCCGATTCATGGTACAACGCTATAACCGCGGCCTTGCACGCGTCCAGCTTGCCGCCGTACAGCGTGTTTTCTATCTGACACAAGGCGTGCGCTATCATAGCCACTTGCATAGTGTGCTGCGCAACGTCCTCAACCGACGTGTTGCGCATAAGCGCCCACCTATCGATCAGCTTCATTCTGTCCAAAAACGCAAAGAATTTGCTTACCATTATTCCTCTTCCTTATTTCCGAAAAGAGCTTCGTTTTTACTGCAAGTACGAACGGTCTTTTTTGCCAGCTTAACTACGTTGTCTACGTTAAAGCCGCAAATCTCGAACAGTATGGACGCGGGCGCGCTCATGCCAAAGCAGTCCATACAGCACAACTCACCGTCAAGGCCGACATACTTATACCAAATATTCGATTTGCCCGCTTCGATTGCCACGCGAGCGCGAACATTTGACGGCAATACCGATTCCTTGTACTTGGTCGTTTGAATATCGAACAATTCCATGCACGGCATACTTACCACGCGCGCGTCGATACCCTCCTTGCCGAGCGCCTTTTTGGCGTCGAGCGCAAGCGAAAGCTCGGAGCCGGTAGCTATAAGTATAACGTCCGGCGTTTCCTTACTGCTGTCGGCGGCAATATACCCGCCGTAAAGCGCGTCCGTGCTCGTGCAGCTAAGCTGCGGCAGATTTTGGCGGGAAGTAAGAATGGCCGTAGGGCTTTTGCCCGTCCACGCCGACTCGAACGCAACCGCCGTTTCGGTAGCGTCCGCCGGACGGAAAACTTTTATGCCGGGGATGGTGCGCAGTCCTGTAAGCTGTTCCACGGGCTGGTGCGTAGGACCGTCCTCGCCCACGCCTATGCTGTCGTGCGACAGCACGTAAACGACCGGAATATTCATAAGCGCGCTCATACGGATAGCCGCTTTCATGTAGTCGGAAAACACCGCAAACGTGGAGCAGAACGGCAAAATGCCGCCGTGCAAGTACATTCCGTTGCATATTGCACCCATAGCATGCTCGCGAATGCCGAAGTGAATATTCCGTCCGGTTTCGGTAGCCGACAAGTCGCCGCCGTCGGTAATTTCCACTAAGTTAGATGGCGAAAGGTCTGCCGACCCGCCGATTATAAACGGATTCTTTTGCGCTATGCTGTTAAGAATACGGTGGCAAGACGACCGCGCCGCCTCGGGCTTGTTAGGCTTTTCGTAAATACTGTCCAGTTCCTCGAAGTCGACTACGCCCTTGCGCCACGACTGGAATTCCTCGTATTCCTCGGGGTACTTGGTTTTATACGACTTGACGGCCTTGTTCCATTCCGACTGATACTTGGCAAACGTCGGCGCAAGCTCCGCAATATAATCGGTAACGGCCGACGCAACCTCGAACGCGGGCGTCTTGTAGCCGAGCTTTTTGCGCAGTTCCTTAATGCCGTCCGCGCCGAGCGGCGTGCCGTGGCACTTTGCGGTACCGGCAAGCGGCGAACCGTAGCCTATGGTAGTATTGACTATAATAAGCGACGGCTTGTCCTTTTCGTCCTTGGCAAGCGTAATAGCTGCGGAAATGGCGTCTATATCCTCGCCGTTTTGCACGCAAATAACTTGCCAGCCAAGCGCTTCGTGGCGCTTGCCAACGTCCTCGCGGAACGCTATATCGGTACTGCCCTCTATGGTAATACGGTTGCTATCGTAAAGCACTATCAGCTTGCCCAGCTTTTGCGTACCGGCAAAGGACGCCGCCTCGTTTTCGATGCCCTCCATCATGCAACCGTCACCGCACAGCGCGTAGGTGTAGTGGTCTACGAGCGTGCAGTCGGGTTTGTTGAACTTTTCGGCAAGTATGCGCTCCGCCAACGCAAAGCCGACTGCGTTGGCAACGCCTTGCCCGAGCGGGCCGGTGGAAACCTCAACGCCCGCAGTAACGCCGTACTCAGGATGTCCGGGGGTTTTGGACGTGTGCTGGCGGAACCGCATAAGGTCCTCCTTAGTCAGTCCGTAGCCGAACACGTGTAAAAGCGAGTATAAAAGAGCGGAGCCATGCCCTGCCGAAAGTATAAATCTATCGCGGTCGAAAAAGTTAGGGTCTTTGGGGTTGTGCTTTAAATGCTTGGCAAACAGAGTGTAAGCCATAGGCGCCGCACCTAAGCATATACCGGGGTGACCGGACTTCGCTTTTTCTATAGCCTCGACGGCAAGCAAGCGCAACGTCGATATAGTAAGTTGTTCGTTGTTCGTCATATTTATCTCCTTTTACAAGTTTCGTTATTCTTCCGTATCTACTACTTCGGACTGCTCCGTGCCGTCGTAGGCTTCGTACTCTTGCTCGGCGTACGCGCCGTCGCCCTCGTCAAACTCTTGCTCGGTGTACTCATCCGCTTGGTCTACATGTTCACCGTCGTAGGCTTGGTAGGTATCGTCCGTTTGTTCCGCGGCGTAGTCGCCGTCTGCATACTCGTACGCGCCGTCGGGTTGTTCTGCGCCGTACTCGCCGTCACCTTCTGTAAACTCTTGCTCGGAGTATCCATCCGCTTGGTCCACTCGTTCACCGTCGTAGGCTTGGTAGGTATCGTCCGTTTGTTCCGCGGCGTAAGCGTTTTCCGCGGCCTCGTACGCCTCGTCGGACTGTTTGGCATACTCGCCCACGTCCTCGACGTACTCTTGTTCTTGCTCTTGCTCGGCTTCGGCATCACGCTCGGCTTGCATAGCCGCTTGTTCTTGCTCGGCTTGCACTATCATTTCGTACAACGGCGTGCAATCCAAGCCGGCAAAGCCGTTAAGGAACGAATACAACAGCCGCGCAATGCTGAGCGAACCGCCGATTTTGTCCGATTCTATATATATTGGCAGTACTGGGTCGTGCACGCTGGTGCGCACTATAAAGTAGCCGTTGGCATGCGACACGAACGCACGCACGCCCTCGTCGTTATCGTCGGACAGCTTGAGCATGCGCTCCGACATTTGCGTAAGCCGCGCTATAATCTTGTCCGCGACGTCGCGCCAGTTTTCGCAAGTAAAGCTAAGCCGAATATCGCGCTCCTCAAGCGGCACTTCCAAGTCCGCAATAAGGTCGTTTAGCGTAAGGCCTTGTTTACGCAACGCGGACATGACTATAAGTATTTTTGCTATAAGGTACGCGCCGTCGTCCAAAAAGTAGTGGTCTGAAAACGCCGCGTGTCCACTGCTTTCTATTGCAAGCGGAGCGTCAACGCCCTCGTCGCATAGCCTTTTGGCTTCGTCAATAACGTTGCGGTAGCCGCGCTTAAACCTACGTTGCACACCGCCGTGCGCCGCTATAAACTTGCGCAAGCCCTCGGTGGTCACCGAGTCGGTAACTATAGTAGCGCCGGGGTGATCCGGCAACACCATTGCCGCGGCAAGCGCAATCAGTCTGCAACGGTTGACTTCGGTACCGTCGGCCGTTACTACCGCACTGCGGTCGGCGTCGGCGTCGAATATTATGCCCAAGTCGGCGCCGGTAGCAATAACGCGATTCTTCAGCGATTGCATAGCGTCTGCGTCCTCGGGATTGGGCGCGTGCGCGGGGAAGTTGCCGTTAGGCTCCAAGTACTGGGAAGGCGCAATATTGCCGCCAAGCGGCTCTATAACGCGTTTAGCAAAGAACCCGCCAACGCCGTGGCCGGCGTCGACAGCAATTTTCAATCCTTTCAGCGGAAGGAAAAGACCGGTACCTTTGCGTATCAGTTCGGTAAGCGAATCGCAGTAAAGCCGCAAAAAATCCCTACGTATAACGGTGGACGTGGACGACCGCTCCGGCTTTTCGCCGTTGTCCGCAAGCTCTATAATCTCGTCGAGCTGAGCGGAGTTTAAGCCGCCCTCGGATATAAAAAACTTGAGTCCGTTTATATCGCGCGGATGGTGGCTGGCCGTTATCATAATAGCGCCGTCGGCAAACATTGACGGAAACTGCGTAACCATATACGCCGCTGGCGTAGAAAACAGTCCGCAGTCGAAAATTTCAAGTCCGGCATATTTAAGCTCGGCAACGATTGCGCGGGCAAAGCCTTCGCTCGTCAATCGACTGTCGCGAGCGATTGCTATTTTGCATCTGGGCTTGTCCATTCGCCGCACTACCCACAGTGCAAACGCCGCGGCAATATCCCTAACGGCTTGCTCGGTAAGAACGGCGTCCTTACCCTCGGAGGCAATCGCTCTACCGCGAATATCCGTTCCGCTCTTTAATATGCCGTAATTATTCATACCACCTCCGTAACGCATGTTACGATAATATTATATAACTTTTTGTCGTATTTGACAAATGATTTAGCGCAAAATCGAGCTTTTTGGCAAGAATAGACCGCTTTACAGTATTTTCAATACCTCGTCGAACGTGTGCGCGACGTACGTTGCGTCGCTCTGTTTGTTGCCGCTCGGGTCGAATAAGCAAGTGTCTATGCCGGCGTTAATACCGCCGCGAATATCCGAGTTTACGCTGTCGCCGAGCATAAGCGTTTTGCTCCTATCGGCAATGCCAAGCTTGGTCAGCACGCAATCGAACAGCCGTAGGTCGGGCTTATTATACCCCACTTCCTCGGAAATAAACGCGCCGTCTATATATCCGTCCAACGCCTTGAGCCGCTCGTGCGCAACTACGGCAAGACCGTTGGTAACTATATAAACCTTTACGCCGCGCTCGCGTACGGCCGACAAAAAGTCGGTAGCGCCGTCGAGCAAAAACCGCGTTTGCTGTAGGTTGGCCAAAAACCTTTTGCTCATATCAATCGCGTCAAAGCTCTCGCCAAGCCGCTCTTGCAGCATAGTAAACCTAAGCCTATCCAAGTCGCAACGTTCTATCTGCTTGTCCTCCAGCCTACGCCAAACTATATGCGAGGCCTCGCCAAACTCCTTTACCACTCTTTCGTCGTCCGCTTTTATTCCACAGCTATGCGCCGCGCCAATAATGGACGTGTGCATTGCTCGCTGAAAATCCAACACGGTATCGTCGGCGTCGCACAGCAGTATATCGTATTTATTGCGTTGTACGGTGCTAACGCTCATACCCTTTTCAGTTCCTTTATCGCCTTGTCGTACCGCTCGGCAAAATCGTCTTGCGCAATGCGCACGTGCAAAATTTCGCCGGCCGCGGCGGGTAGCATAACCGTGATCATTTCGCCGTAGTTCTTTTTGTCTTGGAACGCGCGTTGCTTTACGTTGTTTGCCGAAGTGCGCGGCGGCGTGACGAACCGCCTACATATGGATATTATGTTATCGTAAAAATCCTCGTCCACTATATCCTTGCACATTGCGCATTCCGTCATTATACCCTTAAGCACGTACTCGCCGTGCGTGGACTTGTATCCGTCCGCAGACTCAAGCGCGTGGCCTACTGTGTGACCCACGTTTAGGATTTTGCGCAAGCACTTTTCCTTAGGGTCGGCCTTGACTACGGCTTGCTTAATTTCGATACACTTTTCTATCAGCTCGTACACGGCGTCGCGGTCGTATTCCGCAATGCGGTCGAGATTTTCCGTCAGCAAGTCGAACGACTTTTCGGTAAGCAAGCACGTTTTAATAATCTCGCCGTAACCGCACAGCCAGTCCTCCTCGTACAGAGTTTCCAAAAAATGATAGGATATAATGACGCGCTCGGGCGGATAGAACGCACCTATAAGATTTTTTACGTCCAAAAAGTCTATGGCCGTTTTGCCGCCCATGGACGAATCTACCATTGCAAGCAAAGTCGTAGGTATGCACGTCCACGCTATACCGCGCATATACAGCGACGCCGCAAGTCCCACTATATCTCCTACCACGCCGCCGCCGAGCGCCGCAATCTTATCGTCGCGCTTAAGGCCGCGCGCGTTCATTTCGGTCAACAGCACAAACAGCGTTTGCTGATTTTTATTCTTTTCGCCGGCCGGTATGACGAACGCGTTTTTCGTAAGCTCGGGATACAACCGTGCCACGTTGTCATCCGTAACGACCATTGCGCACAGCGACAACGCTACGTCAATATCGCTACGAATATCCTTACCGTATAGTAAATTAGTTGTCATACTGCGCACTCCTCGCATGATTTAAGCTTGTGTATTTAGGCGGGTATTAAGCCGCATACGGCCGTATTTATTGCGCTCGTACGCACCGCGCTACCAGCTGCGACCACCGCCGCCGCCGAATCCGCCGAACGAACCGCCACCGCTACTGCCGCCGCCGAACGAGCCGCCCGAAAAGCTGCCGCTACTCGCCTTGGGCGGCGTGTACGACAACGACGAGGCCATGGAATTGGACAAGCGCGACAATACGTACAAATCGAATATCGACGTCCTTGAACTGCCGTGATAGTACGTAGGCGGTTCTATGCTTAGGCCTTGGAATTTGTCTTGCCAAATCTTAGACACGCCGAGCACGTTGGCGTACGGCAAAATATCGTAGTAGTATTGCGGGTCCTCTTGCAACATCATTTCCAACTGCTCTTTTTCTGCGTCGCGTAGGAAGTTGCGGAAGCCTATAATCTCGTTTAACTGTTCGGTATAACTATCGGTGCGCCGAGTAAGGAATGGCGCCAGCGCCGCGCTTGCGCCTATGCAAACGGCAAATATCGCCTTTTCAGTCCACACCATAGCGTCGGTGGGGACGGCCAGCATAACGGCTATCGACACGACTATCACCGCCATAAGATACAGCGCCAAAAACGTTTTGCGCAGATTGTCGCTCAGCTTAAAGTAATTGCGCACCAGCATTGAGCCGAGCACGCCGGCAACAACTACGGGCACCAGCGTAACCACGCCGATAAGGTTGAAAAATCCGCTTGCAATGCGTAGAGTGCAAAGCACCGAGCCGAGCACGGCAAACAGCGCCGTAACGACCATTACGGCCACTGACAGTACGGTAAAGCCGGAGCTGTAAAACTTGCCTCGGTACTCGTTGTTTACGCCGGTCTTGACGGCGTTTATTTTGTCGGCAAACGAGCCGGACAAGCTTTCTATACTTACGCGTATCTCGCCCGTCTTTTTGTTGCGCTTTGCCTTTTTAAACATTTCGGTAAACAAAACGCGCTCGTATTCGGTAACCGGATCTATTTCGTTAAGCTTGGTTATATAGGTGTTTTCGTCCTTTTCCTCTATGGATATATACCCCTCGCTCGCCCAGTAGAATATCAGCGACGTCACGTCGGACGCCGAACATGTGCCGTCGATTATCTTGCCCAACTGCACCGGCAGCATGCGCCGCTTGCGGCCGTCTTTGCCGTCGGTCTGCGGCGGGTAAAAGCTGACTACCGGCGTAAGCGCCTTGTCCTTGCCAACGAACACCATAAGCAATACGACCACGACCAAAAGCACCGCGCCGACCACTACGGTAATAACGCCCTCGAAGCTACCGCTCTTTAACGCGCCGTTAGGCATAATCGCCTTTACGCGCACGCCGTGGAAAGGGTCCAACGAATCGGCCTCCACTATAATCGTTTTGCCGTCGTTGTCGAGTAGGGTCGGTTTTTCATTACCGCTAACCCACACGGACACGTCGCCGTTTTGGACTGCCGTCGGAAAATTGACGGTAACCGTCGCGTTGTGTATATAACACGGCCAGCCGTAGCCTATGGGGTTTATATCCAACGCGTTTTTGTTTTCGGGATGCTCGGGCGTAAGGTAGTCGTATTCGATAGTGCAAAACAGATGTTCTCCACTATTCATGTATACGTTGGAGTCGCCCAGCCTAACGCTGACTAAGCGGTTGCCCGCGGAATGCTCCACTTGGTAACGCACGCCGTTGTATTGATTTCTTGCGCTCACTTTTATATTGCGCACGCGCTCGCCGGAATTGACCGGTATATCGACTATAATGCCGTGGCGCGACATGGAAAACTCCACGTCTATATACTGCTTGATTTTGCAAGACCGATCGTTATTCCAATCGACGTCAACGCGCATTTCCTCTACGGAAAACGCGGTATCAATCGTTTGCGTAGTCGTTACATCGTCGCCGTATAACGAAGCAAAAGCGAATATTCCTATAAAAAACATTACCGCCGTAGCGAAAAGAACTCCGAAAACGGCGGTCAACTTTTTTTGTGAAGCCATATTTAGTCAAACTTTACCTTGGGTGCTACGCGCTCCGAAGCGTCCTCGATTTCAAAAAACGGTCTACGTTCCAGCTTCATTTTGTTAGCGACTATGCTGGACGGAAACTTTTCTATCTTGTTGTTGAAAATCTTGATTTTGGCGTTGTAGTACTTACGGCTACGCGCAATCTCCTCCTCCACTTGCTCAAGCTGGCGGGACAAATTGTTGAACTGACTGTCCGCCTTGAGCTGAGGATATTGTTCTTGCACGAAGTTTAACAGCGTGCGGAGCGACGAGGAAAGCTCGCGCTCGGCAGAAATTCTGTCCACACCGCTCGCCGCGGACGAACCGCCGCTGTTGCGGGCGGCTATAGCCGCATTGCGCGCCTCGGTAACTCGGGTAAAGGTTTCCGACTCATGCTTAGCGTAACCCTTGCACGTTTCCACGAGATTGGGAATAAGGTCGTAACGTTTTTTCATTTGTACGTCCATAGCAGAAAACGATTCCTCTACATCGTTTTTAAGCCCTATAAGCGAGTTGTGCGTCGTAATATACCATATGACGCAAATAACGATGATAAGCGCGACCGCGCCGCCGACTATGCCGCCTATTACAGCACCCGACAAAGATAATAATTGCATTATTTTTCCTCCATAATACAAAACTTACTGTATAAGTGTACCATAGCTCGTGCACGATTGCAAGTGTTTTTGTAAATTTATCACAATCGAAAAGTCGAGGACTAATCCTCGACTTTGGTTTACGTCAGCCGTTGGCGTTTTCGTTAAGCACAGAGCTTACCGCCGAATATATGGTATACGCTACTTTTTGCTGGTAGCTTGCGGTAATCAGCTTGCCTTCCTCTTGCGCGTTGGACAAAAACCCGCACTCGCACAGTATGGACGGATACTCACTGCAATTAAGTATATAGTAGTCGCCCACCGCCGCTTGGCGCGCGCGATCGTTAAGCACGTCGTTAAAGTAGTTTTGAACGACGTTGGCGAACCGCTCGCCCGCAGCCGAGGCAAAAAAAGCTTGCGCACCCTTGACGGACGATACCGGATAGGAATTGCAATGCACGCTTATAACCAAGTCAGGCTTGGCTTCCGTAAGTATCTTTTTGCGCGCGCTCATGTCCTCGCGCTTGCTGTACTTAAGTCCGCCGCTCACCGCCGCCGAATCACTGCGCGTAAGCACTACGGTATAGCCGTCGTTTTGCAAATACTTGGCAAGGTACTTGGATATGGATAAGTTTACGTCGCTCTCCTTGGTGCCGGTAGTAATGCCGGTAACGCCGCCGTCGGCGCCGCCATGCCCCGCGTCTATTACTATGGTCATGCCGTTGGTCGGCTTGGCGGAAGCTATTACGGTAGCCGCTGTGGTGACGGCGGCAATCAGCGCCAATATAACCGACAGTACGGCAATTATAGTTTTCCTTTTTATCGTTACGAACGCCATGCCGCCGCAGTACCTCCCAAAACGTCTTTTTTACCAATCTACGTTTTTCCGCACTTTTCTACATTTTACTTATCCACAATGTGCATAACTATGTGCATAAGTGCATAAAATCGCATACTTATGCACTGTTTAGACCGATTAGTGGTTGGAATACAACTGAACGTTACCGTCCAGCCACGACTCGAACAGAGGCTTAAGCTGGCGCTTGGACGCCTTTTCCATCGCGCCCATAAGGTCTTGCGGCTCGGCTATGCCAAACTTGTTGTCGGCGTAATACTTCTTTAATCCGGCCATAAACTTATCGGTGCCGACAGTGTTGCGTATATCGTCCAGCATTAACGCGCCCTTGACGTAAATCATATAGGTATATTCCGTTTCGCTGGCGTACTCGTTGGCCGCACGCGTCATAGACGTATCGTCGCGGCCGTTGTTTTTGTACGTTTCGCAGTACAGAATGTACGCGGCCAGCGCATCGGCGCGTTTGGCGTCGAATGTGTACTTATAACCTTCCGCGTATTCGTAGAACATCATAGTCGAATACTCGGCCATAGCCTCGTCCAGCCAAGAATACTTAACCTCGTCGTTGCCTACCGTGCCGTACCACCACTGGTGCGCCGTTTCGTGCACTATTATATCCAGCTTGCTGTCGCCGCTGTACGCGTCGGAAATCATGGAAAGCATCGGATATTCCATGCCGCCTTGCAAAAATCCGGTCTGCACCACGGTGTATTCCTTGTACGGATACGCGCCGAACTTTTCGCCGAATATGCGCACCGAATCTATTGCCGCGTTTAGTGACTTTTCCGGTTCGCTATCCGAATAGTAAAGGTAATTGACTATGGTCGAGCCGCTGAGCCCGCTCATTTTTTGATACTCGCCGAGCACCGCCGCAAAGTCCCTAACCTTTTTTGCGCCTATCTCGTAGGTAACGGCGTTTTCGGATTCGGTCTTGCCGGTAATCTCGCCGGTAGCGGCGCACTCATACTTGTCTGGCACGGTGAGCGTTACCGAATAATCGGCGCACTCGCTGAAAAACGGATCGCCCGTCGAGTAGTACGGATCGGCAACGAACGCGCCGTCGCGGTACATGCACGCAATCGGGTAAAAATTGCCAAGGTTGACCGACTTGTCGGTGTAGCCGAATCTGTGCTTAACCTTGGGCAGTTTAACCGAATATTCTATCGTTACGGAAGTCTTCTCAGTCGGGTCGAGCGTATCGCCCAGCGGCACGACGAGGATATTTTCGTCCTCGCCCGACACCGTAACCTCCTTGGCCTTGCCCTTGACTGATACGCCGTCTATTTTCATTACGCTGTAGCTTTTTCCGCTCGGGTAAGCTTCAGTAACGCGATTGGCGGCTACCGGACTGTACTTTGCTCCGTCGCGGTACGCGTTGGGATACAAGTGGAACCACAACTCCTTAAGCGGCACGTCGTTGTTGTTTACGTAGTCGCAAGTTACCGTCGCGGTAAGAATATTATCGGCGGAAAGCGTCGCGTCAATCGTGTACTTGCTAAGCTCGGTTTTCTCGCCCGACGAGCAAGCAAAAAGCGGCAGCGACAGCGCCGCAACCGCTATTACGGCAATGAGTTTTTTTCGCATATCAATCTCCTTTCAGCACCGCCGAAGCGGCGTATTTGCTTTACGATTATCAATATGACGAAAATAATGCCGTTATGATTATTTTGCAAAAACCTAATTATAGGAATTTAGTGGTTCAAGCCTATACGAGGCTCGTCTTGTTGAGAATAATATTGCTTACAGCGCCGAGGCCTACCGCAAACAAGCCGCCGCCCGCAAGCGTCATTATTACGTGAATGAACGTCGCGTTGAGCGAGGTCATCATGGGGATCATCATGAACATAAACGCGCCCACGCCGATTGCAAGAAGTATGGAAAGCCAAGTGCGCTGTTTTGCGACCACCGCAAACGCAAGAAATATAGCGACGAACACGGCAACGAGGAATATCTTGGCAAACAAGCATGCTATAAGATTGCCGACGTTAAAGCCTTCCATAGCGAACTGAAGTCCGGCAATGCCGCCGCCTATCATTGCGCCAATAAAGAACGTGAGCATCATTATCGCGCCGCCGACGAAGCATACGAGCGTTTTGGAAAAAACGTAGTCAACCTTTTTGGAACGCACGGTAAACAAGTTTTTGGCGTAGCCGCTTTTAAAATCCGCGGCGGTGAATACGCATACGAGCACGGCAATCATAAAGTACATGAGGTTCATGTTGCACATCGTAGTCAAATCCATTGCCATGGCCGCGTCCCCGCCGCTCGCGCCGCTTACCGAGCTTATAGCCTGCCAAACGTTGGTGAACGTTGCCGCCGCTTGGGCGCCGATAGTCGGGTCGGGTTCCCCGCCCATCATACCGGTCATTACCAAAATGAGTATGGGCATTACAAGGCTTACGCCCGCCAAAATATACACCAGCGGCATTGTGAACATTCTTTTAAAGTCTACCTTAAGCATCGTTTTCAGCCGCTTTTTAAAGGTATATTTTTCAAACTTAGCTTCCATCTATCTACCCTCCTTCATTAAGTCGACGTAATATTCCTCCAAGCCGATTTTTCTCGTCTTGATTTCCGTTACCACTATGCCGTTGCCGTAAAGGTAGTCCACAACCTCCTCGGCCGTTACGCCGTCGTATATGCGAACGTACTCGTCCTCGTCCGTTTCTATACGCCGGTATTTGCGCCCCAGCTGTGCTTTGGCCGATTCGGTATTTTGTACTTTTAGCGCTATATAAGTGCGGCAGTTTGCGTTCAGCTCCTCGGCGGTCATTTCGGCTATCATTTTGCCGCCGCGCACTATTCCGTAGTGCGTAGCTATCTTTTCCAGCTCGCCCAGTATGTGCGACGAGATTACCACCGTGCAACCGTAGTTTTGGGTAACGTCCGTAAGCACCTCGCGCATAATGCGCATACCGTCGGCGTCCAAGCCGTTTATCGGCTCGTCCAGTATCAGCAACGACGGCTTGCCGAGCAGCGCAAACGCTATGCCTATGCGCTGTTTCATGCCCAGCGAGCAGTTTTTGTACTTGTTGCTTGCCGAGCCTTCCATGTGCACTACCTTAAGCACCTTGCGCACTTCCTCCGCGGCGTTTTCTATGCCGAGATTGGCCGCTTGCAGCATCATATTGTTCCACACGCTGTAATTGGGAAAGCACCCCGGTTGTTCTATAAGCACGCCTATTTTCGCGCGAACGTCAGCGTCCTTGTAGTCCTTGCCAAACAGCTTTACCTCGCCGCCGCTCGGCAGTATCAGCCCGCAAATAATCTTTTCCGTAGTCGACTTGCCCGAACCGTTTTCGCCGATAAAGCCGTAGATTGCGCCTTGCGGCACGGTCATGTTCAGACCGTTAATAGCTTGCTTTTGCCCGAAATTTTTAGTAAGATTTTTTATTTCTATCGCGTTCATTATTCACCTCTTAGTAGCAGTCGCGTTTATTCAGAATAACCGTGCCGAGCACGTTGTATATTACCGCCCACGTTACCGAAACGGCAAGGCACACTATTACGCTTACGAAGCTCGAGCTAAGGCAAGCGTACACCGACGAGCCGTAAAGGAATATATTGAGCGCGGGAGTGTTTCCGACAACCGCCGCCGCGCCTATTACCGGAATGCCGGTGCCCAGCACGAAGCACAGCGCAATGGATATGCCGAACTTGGATCGGAAAATAATATTGATAAAGGTGTAAAGGCTTGCCCAGCCGAGGCTCATAATCATTTTGCCGAGTATGGCGCAGATAAGCGAGCCGGCGTTGACGGTGAACGGCAATCCCGTGCCGGCCGCAGAAATCATACCGCCAATTAAGTACGTAACGCACATGCACGCCATAGAAAAGGCGCCGAGCAAGGTTTTGGAAATCATATAGTCTTGCTTTTGGGAATGCGTGGTAAACAACTGTTTTACGTACCCGCTTTTGTAGTCATGGCCGATAAATATGGAGATCATTATTCCGCCGAAAATGAACACCATGTTCATATTGGCGTAGTCGCCTATGTCGTTTTCGACGTACAGCGGGCCTTTTGCGGCCACTATCTGCCACGCATTTGTGAACATTGCCGTCGCCTCGGTAGCCGCACCCTCGGCCCCGCCGCCCATCGCGCCCATAGATACGAGCGCCGGAATAAGCGCGGCTATCACGAGGAATATATACAACAACGGCGTGTGGAACAGACGGTAAAAGTCAACGCCGAGCATGCCTTTCAGTCTTTTGAAAAAGCTCGGTTTTTCAAACTGCAACGTAGTTGAGTTTTCCATAATTACGCCTCCTCCTTTTTACTCATAAGCTCGATATAGTATTCCTCGAGTCCGATCTTGTTCTTTTGCACTTCGCTCACCTTTTGTCCGCCGTCCAGCAAGCACCGCACTATGCTTTCGGTATCGTCCACGCCGTAAACGCGTATGCATTCGTCCTCGTAGCGAACGTCGCCGAACCTACGTTGCAGTACGGTAAGCGCCGACGGAACGTGCGGCGTTTTGACGGACGTGAACACGCGCGAGCGCGCGTCCATCTCCTCTGCCGACATTTCTTGAATCAGCTTGCCTTGACGGATAATGCCGTAGTGTGTAGCTATCTTTTCCAGCTCGCCCAGTATGTGCGACGAGATTAAAACGGTACAGCCGAGGTTGCGGGTAATGTCCACTATAATCTCGCGCATAATGCGCATACCGTCGGTGTCCAAGCCGTTTATAGGTTCGTCGAGTATAAGTAGCGCCGGATTGCCTAGTAGCGCCATAGCAATACCTATACGCTGTTTCATGCCCAGCGAACAGCTTTTAAACTTGATACGCGCGTTGTCCTCCATACGTACTATCTTAAGCACGCGCTTAATCTCCTCGTCGCGGTTTTTAATGCCCAAGTTAAGCGCTTGCATCATTAGGTTTGCCCACACGCTGGAATTGGGGAAGCACCCCGCACTCTCTATCAGCGCACCCACCCTTGCGCGAACGCCCGCGTCGGTGTAGTCCTTGCCAAACAGCTTTATACTGCCCTTATCCGGAACGAGGTGGCCGCAAATAAGCTTTTCCGTAGTGGACTTGCCCGAGCCGTTTTCGCCGATAAAGCCGTAAATACTGCCTACCGGAACGGTCATGCTAAGGTTGTCCACCGCGTGCATACCGCGAAAGCTTTTACTTAAATTCCTTATTTCTATTGCGTTCATTTAAGTCCTCCGTGTTTTGTAATTACATTGTAATCCGATTGCGGCAAAAACACCACAACACAAAAACCGAAAAACGTCGGTTTCTGATAACTTTTTAAAATAACGGCGAAAACACCTTTGCCATAGCGCGGATAAACCTTTGGAATAGGTTTTCCTTAAGCATACCAAGCTCGAAGTTTATTGACTGCTCTTGCGTACAAAGAAAATCGTTTTTTATATCCGCTATAACGTCGTGCTTGTAAATCCACACGCCGTTTTCAAAGTGATGCACGAGTGAACGGTAATCCATATTGACCGTGCCGACCATAGCCGTTTCGTCGTCCGAAATATACGTTTTGGCGTGAACGAACCCGCGCTCGTACTCGTAAATTTTTACGCCCGCCGCCAGCAGTCTGTTATAGTGACTGCGCGTCATAAGAAACACGAGCTTTTTGTCCGGAACGTGCGGCGTGATTATGCGCACGTCAATACCGCGGATAGCCGCGTTTTCCAGCGCCTCTATAAGCTCGCTGTCTATAATCAGATACGGCGTTGTAATATACACGTAGCGCTTGGCTTGGTTGAGCATATTAAGAATAACCGACTTGGCAACTTGCCTATCGTACACCGGCTTGGGGCCGTCGCCAAACGGTATGCAATATCCGTCTTGCTCGCATTGCTCGTAGCAGTAGTAATCGGAAAAATTATCGTCGGCCTTTTTGTCGCTTATGCCGTAGTCTATTAAAAACAGCCGAGTAAGCTCGTTTACCGCCTCGCCTTGCAAGCGCAAGCCTACGTCCTTCCAATGCCCGAATCTTTGGATACGGTTTATATATTCGTCGGCAATATTCACGCCGCCGGTGTACCCCACCTTGCCGTCGATAACGGTAATCTTGCGGTGGTTGCGGTTGTTAAACTCATTGTTGGCTTGTCCGCGAAGCCTGGAAAACGGCACGGCTTTTATGCCGAATTTGCGGAGCTGTTTGTAGTAACTGCCGGACAGCGTAGTCATACAGCCTATATCGTCGTACATAACGCGCACTTCCACGCCGCTTTTAACCTTGTCCTTAAGCACGGCCAAAATCGTGTCCCAAAACAATCCGTTCTCTATTATAAAGTATTCCATAAAGATAAACTTTTCGGCCTTTTTAAGATCCTCGACCATGGCGGCAAACGTATGCTCACCCAGCGGATAGTAGCGAATATCGGTGTTGGCGTACACATGCGAATCGGACAGCTTTTTTAGCATTACCGCTTGCGAACCTATAGTTTGGTCGCACTCCTTAATCATTTGCAGTTCCGCGCCGTCGTCCTTTTCCGTACGCTGAGCAACCATTCTATTCAACCGCTTTACTTGCTTTTTGCTCAGCTTGCGGGAATAAAACATAAAGTACAGCATAAACCCGACTATGGGTATAAGCATATCGAAAAACAGCCACGGCAGCTTGTAGTCCGGATTGTCCTTGCGGTTGATAATTGCTATAGCAACGACAAACTGCGTAAGCACTACCGCAAAGTAAAAGTACGGCAGATATATCGTAAGAAAAGTCATTACCGCAATAACAGCAAGCGTTTCCAGCACTACAAGTAAAATTGCAACGATATAACGGAACGGGACGTAAGTTACTTCCCGCTCCACTTTTTTGTTGCCATCGTTTATTACGATTTTCCTTTTCATAGAGTTATTCGGCCGAATCGGAAACTTTCACAACGTATTTTCCGTCAAGACCTTTGGACTTTAAAAACGCGTTGAATTCGTGAGAAAGCTCCTCTGCCGAATACGTTGCGGCCGACGTGCGCGCGGCCGGTACGCCGTGCTTTGCTTGCTCTATCTGCTTACGCACGCGCTCGTTGCTCTCCTTTGCGCCGTTTTTTATATTTTCGATAATCAGCTTAACCTTGGCCTTAAAGCCCTTGGTGTGCAAAAACTCGGTAAATTCGGGATTATTTTCCGCCGACTGACGCTTGACTTCCTCAAGCTGCGCTTTGTCCGCTTCCTTCTGCTTTCTGGTGTTTTCGGCCATTTGCGCAAATGCTACTTTGAACTTTGCCGCAATGCCTTTGGTGTGGCAGAATTCCTCAAACTGCTTGCTGATTTCCTCGTAATGATGGTCGTTGTACTGTTCGTTCATGGTTTTTAATCTCCTTATCTGAATGATTTTTTTATTTCTTTCGGCGTGGGAAAGAAGTATTTTCCACTGTTCATCGCCCGTGGCCGTTAAAAACTGTTGAAAGTCCTTTTCTGTTATTGCAACGGATTCTTCCGGTGCCGTTATCGTTACGTCGTTATTCATAGCAACCTAATGCCTCCTAATTACATTTACATTTTATCGCATTGTACGCATAAACACCACAACATAAAAACCGAAAAGTGTCGGTTTCTACTTGATTATTACATTCTTTTATGATACAATTAACAAAATCAATTATGGCGGTAAACTATGAATAGGTCGGAATCCAAATTTCAAAACACGGCGAATAAAATGGGCGGCGCGCTTATAAGTTTGTTGGAGAAAAAAGAATTTTCCCAAATAACCATTATGGATATTTGCAAGACTGCTGGCGTAAACCGTTCGACTTTTTATGCACACTACGAAAATACGTACGACCTATTAAAAGAAACTTATCAAGGCATGATAGGCAACTTTTTGTCCGAGTGCACTTTTGACGATCCCGCAGACTTATCCGATATGCACAAACTCGATAAGGACGATTTGAATTTTATTACGCCCAAATATCTATTGCCGTATTTGAAATATATACAATCGCACAAGCGGCTTTTTAGGATTTACGCCGAAAACGCTACCGCCTTTGAAGCGAACGAAATGGACGATTACATGATTGAAAATCTTTTCGTTCCCATATACGCAAAACACGGCGTTACCGATAAAAAGCTTATTTACTACATGCAAAAGTACTTTTTGAAAGGTATAGACGCCATTATCAACGAGTGGGTGCGAAACGACTGCGAGGACGACATTATGTTTATTTGCGAAATCATCATTTATTGCGTAAGACCTATTAGCAACAAATAACAAAATAAAATACGGTATCGGACACAACCGAATACCGTATTTTTTACTAATATACTATTTTACTCTATTTACCGACAATGGGCGTAGTAGGCGTATACGTGCGTTTCAGCGCGTCAAAACGCTGTTTGCGGCGGTATGCGCAGTCTATCATCTTGTTTATCTGCTCGGAAAACGGCATTTGTTTTGCAAACAACGGCGCCGCCAAAGACCCCGGTATCGTATTTATTTCGTTGACGTATATATCGTCGTTTTTTACCATAAAGTCCACGCGCGCAACACCGCTACAGCCTATAGCGCGAAAGGCCTTCTCCGCCAAGCCTTGCACTATCTCGTTCTTTTCCGCGCCTATCCCCGCGGGGATTTTGTGCTTTAGCGACTTGACGTCGCCGGCGTACTTATCCGCAAAGGTCAAAAAAGTTTTCCACCCTACCGGCTGTTCGGTTTCGGACACCGTCAGCTCCTCGTCGTAGCTGTCGCCAAGCACCGCGCAGTTCACTTCGGTAAAGTCGGTCAGCGCTTTTTCCACAATCACCAAATCGTCCCACTCGTACGCAACGCGCATTGCCGCGTAAAGCGCCGATCTATCGTCGGCCACCGATATACCTATGGAACTGCCCAAGTTGCACGGCTTGACTATAACCGGATAGCCCATTTTTTCCACCGCCTCGATAACCGCGTTTTGCTCGGCGTTATACTTGGCGTGCGTAGCCGTTACGTACGGCAATACCTTAAGTCCCGAGTGCTCAAAGGCTATTTTGGATAGCACCTTGTTCATGCCTATAGCCGAGGCCGCCACGCTACTGCCGGTGTACGGAATACCACACATCTCCAGTAAGCCTTGCAGCGAGCCGTCCTCGCCCAGTATTCCGTGCATGCAAAGCAGTGCGGCGTCCACCTTGTACAGCCTTTTGTTTTTGTGGTACAAGTATCCGTCGTCCGGCCTTAGGTGTACCCTTTTTCCGTCGAACCTATTATTGCGCACGGCGGACACGCTGTCGAAGCACTGCGCCGCCCACCACGCGCCGTCGCCGTCTATGTACACGCCCACGCATTTCTGCTTGCACGCGGACATGGCTTGCAGACCGGTAATTATACTAATGTCGTGCTCGCACGACCGTCCACCGAAAAATACAGCAATCATACTTGTTGTATATGATTGCCGTAAATAAATTGTGATAGATTTTATATGTATTCTTAAACTATATTGAATATACCAAAATTGTTGAAATTTCAATATCATGATTAGGTTAAGCGACGGCGGCACTATAAGACGAATTGATTATACAAATTACTATGCTCCAAACGCCGTAGTTTGGAGATAGTTTGACACTTATGGAGCGCAGTCGTACTGTGCAAATGATGTACGGCAAGCGACATAAGGGGCAAAATAGCCCATAATACGGCGTTTGGACTTATAGTGTCCGCCAGTCGCTTAACCTTCTACAAAAAATAGAACGAGAACGTTAAAATCGAAACGATAAACAGATACAGCGAGAACCACTTGAAGTTGGCCTTGGCTATAAGCTTTAGCATAACCCTAACTGCTATATATCCCGAGGCGAACGCCGTTGCCGCGCCGATAAACATGCCGAACCAGTCCACGCTGCCCAGCGCGCCCGCTTGCGCAACGTCCACCACGCTGAACAGCAACGAGCCGCAAATGATAGGTATGCTCATAAGGAATGAAAAGGTAGCTATACTTTTGCTGTCCGTGCCGGCCACCGTTCCGCCGAATATAGTGGAACCCGACCGCGACACCCCCGGCAGAACACCGACGCCTTGCATAAGGCCCATTGCAACCGCCCCGCCCCAATTCAGCTCCTTTGGCTTTTTGTTGCGCTTTGCAACGATTTCGCTTATAAGCATAATCGCCGCGGTAAAGGCGAAAAAGAAGCACAAATATTTGGCGGTAGAAAAATATTCGTCTATCAAGTCGTTGCAAGCAAGCCCAACTATTACGGCGGGAATAGTAGCAATCACCAGCATACCGAGCTTTTTGTACGGTTTTTTAAACAGCTCCAAAATAGGCTTGTACAGCACTATAACTACGGCAACCAGCGTGCCGACGTGCACCATAACGTCAAACAGCAAAAAAGAGCTGCCGTCGTTAAGTCCCATCAGCTCTCTCGTAAGTATAAGATGTCCACTGGACGACACCGGCAAAAACTCGGTCAGTCCTTGCACCAGCCCCAGCACCATGGCTTGCCACCAAACCATTAAAGTCTACCTCCGTACAACCGTCACAATATAATAATGAATTGAATACGTAAATTATTACTCGCTTCGGTCAAACAAAACTGATATTTACGCTACCGCTATGCCGCGTCGCTTGCGCTGTCGACTGCATTTGCCGCGGCAAGCGCCATTTTGGCTTCCGCGTCGGCGGCGCGAAGACTGGACTCGCGTTCCTTCAACGCTTGCTCCCTTGCCGCGCGCGGCACTACCTCGAACACCTTTTTTTCGATGCCGACTTCGTCTTCTTTTTCGGCTATCTTTTTAAGCTCGGCAAGATCCTTGTCAAACTTGGTTCTGTCTATGGCTTCAAGCTTGGTAACGAAAATACCCTCGTGCATCGTTTGATCGACCTTTTCTTGGTCGTAGCGCAATTCCTCAAACAGCTTCTCTCCGGGGCGCAAGCCGGATATAACGATCTGAATATCCTTGTTTGGCACGAAGCCGTTAAGCCGAATAAGATTGCACGCCAAGTCGTAAATATACACCGGCTCGCCCATATCGAGAACGAATACCTCGCCCGAGCTTGCCAAAGCGCCGGTCTGCAAAACGAGCCTAACCGCTTCCGGTATCGTCATAAAGTAGCGCTTGATGTTGCGGTCGGTAACGGTAACCGGCCCGCCCTCTTGTATCTGCCGCAAAAACGTTGGAATAACAGAGCCGGACGAACCCAAAACGTTGCCGAACCGCACCGCCGCCATCTGCATATCGCCGTCGGCGCCGCGGGTCTGAACGAGCATTTCCGCAAGTCGCTTGCTGGCGCCCATAACGTTGGCGGGATTGACCGCCTTGTCGGTGGATATGAGTACAAACCGCTTTACGCCCGCTTTTTGGCACTGCTCTATTACGTTTTTGGTGCCGAAAACGTTGTTCTTTATGGCCTCGGTGGGCGCAATTTCCATCATCGGCACGTGCTTGTACGCCGCCGCGTGGAACACCGTTTCCGGCTTAAATCTGTTAAGTACGTCGGCAAGCTTGCCCGCCTCGCGCACCGTACCCATAATAAGCGAATACCGCGAGGTGTCGAACTTCTTTTGGAATTCTTGGTCGATATTGAACATGCCGTTTTCGTTCTGGTCGAAAATAACCAAGTGCTTGCACCCGAAGGTAAGCGCTTGACGGCACAGCTCGGAGCCTATCGATCCGGCGCCGCCGGTTACCATAACGACCTTGTCCTTGACGGACACGTCCACAAGCTCGGTCTTTACCTTGAACTCGTCCCTACCCAAAAGCGATTCGATTTTTATATCGCGCAGAGCGAGCGACGAAGTAGCCGCCGCATTGGCGTCGCTTATGGGCGGCAACATTTTGATGGGAACGTTGTATTTGGAAATACGCTCGTATATGTCCTTAAGCCGCGACTTGGTAATGTCCGTAATGGCTATTACGAACATATCGGGCGAATAATCCTCGATTATTGTTTCCACGTCGTCCAAGCCGCCGGCAACGAGGTTGCCGCCTATGGACTTGCCGCGCTTGTCCGCGTCGTCGTCCATAAACGCGACCGGCATATACCCCTCGTCGGCGTTGGATATAAAGCGATTGTTAAGCACCGAGCCGATATTGCCGGCGCCGTAAATAACGGTGCGTATCGGTTTTTTCTCGTCGCTCGCAGTAAAGTTTCCGCGCTGAACGTGCTTAAAATAGCCGATAAGCATATTGGAAAAACGCGGTACTGCAGTAAAGACCAACGCCAAAAATACGTACAGCAAAATTTGAGTGCCCCAAAGCTGCACGTTGAACGCCGCGTAAAGCACGGCCTTCATAATCAAAAGCACGCAGTACGACATTACGTACGACGCGACGAACTTGATAAATTCTATACGCCCCGCAAACTTCCACACCACGTTGTAGCAGTTGAATAGCGCAAGCATACATACCGGAATACCGGTCATTATTATCATAATCGGTATTTCGAAGTTAATATAATTGAGCGGCTTGGACACCGACACTTGATTGAACATTGCCTTGCGAGCAAGCCAAAACGCACCTAAGCACACCAATATATCGAATATAAAGGTCAAAATAACCCCGCGGTAGCGCGGCGAAAACAGCGCTTTAACGTTTACGTTAGCGCGTTTTTTCGTTTCGATATGTTCCGACCTATTATCGGTATTTTTCGGTTGTTTAGCCATTACCCCTCAATTATACCCTATATCACTTCGTATATTACCACAATGCGCAAACTTTGTCAACACCATGGGGTAAAATTGTGTCGATATATACGCATTAGGCGCACTTTTGGCAACGAAAAGTGCTATTTGCGGGTATTTATATACTTTTTGAATATGCTAAGCACCTCGTCTATCTTGCGCGGGTCCTCACATTCGCACATTACGCGCACCTTAGGCTCGGTGCCCGACATACGTACTATCAGTCTGCCTATGCCGGATAACTGCGTGGTGTATTCCTCTATCAAGTCGATCATTCCCTTTTCGTACATTATGGACTGATCGGCGTACTCGGCAATCGCCTTTTGCGGAAACAAATTAAGCTCTATAAATTCGCCGAGCTTGCCCTTTTTGAACAACGTTTTGGTAAGGAACATACTCGACATTATGCCGTCGCCGGTGGTGGCTTGCGGGTAAACGATGTAGTGCCCGCTCTGCTCGCCGCCGAGGTTGTAGCCCTTTTTGAACATAAGGTCGCAAATGTACTTGTCGCCGACCGGCGTGCGCACCAGTCGCCGACCGTCCTTTTCCAGCCGCCGCTCCAGCGCGGTATTGGACAGTATGGTGCCTACCATAACGTTGTCCTTTAGCGCCATTTCCCTACCTATATTGTACAGCACGGAATCGCCGTCCATAACCTTGCCGTCAAACACGAACGCCAGTCTGTCGGCGTCGCCGTCGTACGAAAAGCCGAGCTTGTAGTCTGTGCCGGCCATTGAATGCAACACGTAGTCTGGGTGGAGCGCGCCGCAACCGCAGTTTATTTTTTCGCCACGCAGCTTGTAGTTTTCTATCTCTACCGTCGCACCCAAGCGTTCGAACGCCTCCTTGGCGACGGTGGACGCCGCGCCGTAGCCGCAGTCCAGCCATACCTTGGCGCCGGTCATATCGTAGTCGACCGTTTTAACAAGATAATCTATATACTGTTTTTGTGCGTCGGGAATTTCGTGAACGGATCCTACCGCGCGCGCCTCGGTGGGGTTTTCTATATAGTACTCTATACTGCCCTCTTGCTCCTCGCTCAGCTTTACGCCGCTACCGTCGAATATCTTTATGCCGTTGTATTCGGGCGGATTGTGCGACGCCGATATAACTATGCCGCAAAGCGCCTCGTACTTGATTGCCATACGCGCTATGGCCGGCGTGGGCAGTATGCCAACGGTCAGCACGTCCGCGCCGCCGCGTTTAAGTCCGTCTATAAGCGCGGCTTGAATTTCCGGTCCCGACACGCGCGTATCGCGCCCCACGACCACTATTCCCTTGCCGAAGTACGCGACTATAGCGAGTCCTACCTTGTAGGCCAATGCCGCGTCCAAATTGTCGCCGTATTTACCCCTTATGCCGTCGGTGCCGAAATATTTGCCCATTTATATCTCCGTTTGCGCCGCAATATGCGCATAAAATTCTAAGATAGATTATATACCGCCCAAGCTATCTTGTCAATATATATGCGCAAAAATCCGCAATCGACACGACGATAAACGCTACACGAACTTGCCCAAACGTCTAATTTGCAAACATTTATTTGTTAACGGTTGACATAACCGCGAAATATGGCTTATAATATAACGGTATGAGTGAATTTGTACAAGGCATAGCCGAGTCCATGAACGGTGCGCTCGGCGCGCCGCTAAGCGTATTATTGCTATCCATCATACCGATAGCCGAAGCGCGGTTTGCCATACCGTTCGGCATAAGCATGGGGCTTTCGCCGTGGGAGGCGTTCGGCTGGGCGTTTTTAGGCTCGTCGCTGATAGCGCCCATACTTCTGATAGTTTTTATCCCGACGATAAACGCGCTGTCAAGAACGAAGTTCTTTTCCAAAATCGGCAAGTTTTTGTACGAAAAGTTTGAAAAGAAATCGCGCTCGCTGGCCGATACCGTCGGTGACGAACGCGCAAGCGACGACGGCAAAAAGCCGTTATTGACCAAAAGCGACTGGAAAAAAATGGGCGGCACGGCACTGTTCGTCGCAGTCCCCCTACCGCTTACCGGCGTATGGACCGGCAGTGCGGTCGCTTCCATACTCAAAATCGGATTCGTCAAGGCGCTAATTGGCGTTGTAGCCGGCAACGCCGTTGCTTGCGCCATAATCACGCTTATATCGTTTTTGTTCAAGGACTACGTCAACTATATAACGCTCGCATTTTTTATAATCGCAGTAACGGTTGTGGCAGTTCTTATCATAAAACTTATATTGTATAAACCCAAGACCGACGGCGAAAATCATAACGATCTTACCGCCGCGGACGACGAAGCTACAGACAAAGACTAAAAAGGAGTGTACGCTATGTGCGGAATTATCGGCTACGTAGGCGGCAAACAAGCCGCGCCCGTTCTGCTTAAAGGACTGCAAAGATTGGAATACCGCGGCTACGATTCGAGCGGCATAGCGGTAAACGACGGCGCCGAGATAGGCGTTATCAAAGCTCGCGGCAAGGTTGCCACGCTCTGCCAAAAGACTGCGGACGGCAAGGCGCTTAGCGGCAATATGGGCATAGGCCACACGCGCTGGGCAACGCACGGCGAGCCAAGCGACGTCAACTCCCATCCCCACCTATCGGCGGACGGTAGGTTTTGCATAGTTCACAACGGAATAATAGAAAACTACGTCGAGCTTAAGGCAGAGCTCGTCAATCACGGCCTGCCCTTTGTCAGCGACACGGACAGCGAGGTAATCGCACAATTATTGCAATACCTTTACGACGGCGATATGATTTCCACCATTCGCAAGGTTATGGATAGACTAAGCGGCTCGTACGCCGTAGGCATAATCTGCGCAGACTGCCCCGACAGCATGTACGCCATGCGCAAGGACAGTCCTCTTATCGTCGGCATAGGCAAAAACGAAAACTTTATTGCCTCCGACTTTTCGGCAATGCTCGAGCATACGCACAGCTTCGTCCAGCTTAACGACCGCGAAATTGCGCGACTCACCGCACGCGCGGCAACCTTTTTCGACGGCGACGGCAACGCGCTCAAAAAGACGCCGTACACCGTGGACTGGGATATTTCCGCCGCGGAGAAGGGCGGCTATCCGCACTTTATGCTGAAAGAGGTGCACGAGCAACCCAAGGCAATTAAGGACACTATAAGCCCGCGTATAAAGGGCGATAATATTATTCTCGACAAGGTGGACTTCTCCCCCAACAACGTCAACCGTATTAACAGAATCAACATAGTAGGCTGTGGCTCGGCGTATCATGCCGGCATAGTGGGCAAGCACTTTATAGAAAAGTATTGTCGCATATCGGTAAACTGCGAGCTTGCCAGCGAATACGTATATAGCGATCCCATAACGGACAATCGCACGCTTACCATAGTGATAAGCCAGAGCGGCGAAACGGCCGACTCGCTTGCCGCGCTTCGACTTGCAAAAAAGCTCGGCTCGCACACCATAGCCATAGTCAACGTTTTGCACAGCGCAATAGCGCGCGAGGCCGACGACGTGCTGTACACCTACGCCGGTCCCGAAATATCGGTATGCACGACCAAGGGCTACACCACGCAAGTGGCAATGCTGTATCTTATCGGCCTTAAAATAGCCAAGGTAAAGCACGTAATATCGGACGCGCGGTATACGGAGCTACTTAACGAGCTTACTCGCCTACCCGAAAAAATAACCGAAATACTGCAAAACACCGACGAAATAAAGAACTACGCCGAAAGCTACGCGGAGCATAAATGCGTGTTCTTTATCGGCCGAAACACCGACTACGCCGCGTCGCTGGAGGGCGCGCTCAAGCTGAAAGAAATATCGTACATCCACGCCGAAGCGTACGCAGCAGGCGAGCTTAAGCACGGCACGATATCGCTTATAGAAAACGGTACCGTAACGCTCGCACTCGTTACGCAAGCGGGATTGTACGCAAAAATGCTGTCCAACATAAAAGCCGTACAGTCGCGCGGCGGCACCGTGCTTGCAATATCGTCGCAAGCGAACAAGCAAATCGGCGAGGAAGCGGACGGACTGCTTACAATCCCCGCTTGCGACGACGACGTAACGCCCATACTGACGGCAGTAGTATTGCAGATATTCGCCTACTACGTCGCCGCCAAACGCGGTTGCGACATAGACAAACCTCGCAACCTCGCCAAATCGGTCACGGTAGAATAAAAAGTAATCAACAAAAAACTGCCATTGCACAAAGCAAAGGCAGTTTTTTGTTTGTACTATTTACCAAGCGACGGGCTCGTCGTCTACGTAATGCCAGTAATTGCCCTCGGTCGTGGGCCGTGCTTCCGAATAGAAATAAATATTTACGGTATTGCCACCCGGATAGCTAAAATATGTAAATTTGGTATCTACTGCTTCCCACTCCTCTGCGGTACCTTGATAATACAGATTAGGAAGCGGGTAATATACGTCGGCAATCACAAAGTCGACATCTTTGGGCACAACCACTTCTGTGATTTTGTCGCAACGCTCAAAGGCATTATAGTACAAGTAATTTAATCCATCCGGTAAAACAATATTTTCCAATTCAGAACAACCGCTGAACGCACCATCTTTTATACATTGCACTGTTGACGGAATACTTATCGACTTCAATGCCGAGCATCGTCCAAAAGCAAAACTTTCTATAATTAAAAGCGGGTTGGGTAAAATAACTTCTTTCAGGCTTGTGCAATCTTGGAACACACTTTGCGGAAGCTTTTCGATCCCTCCGCAGAATTTTACACTTGTAAGCCGGCTGCACTTTTCAAACGCGCGACATTCGACATAATTTACACTTTCCGGTATTACAGCAGTTTTAATACCGGGCAAACCCGCGTACAGATTGGTCAGCGATTTATTAAACAGCATTTCGTCCTTGATAACAAAATACGGATTTTCTTGGTCTATTTCAAGCTGTTTGGCGCCACCCAAAATAGTCAATATTTCATTCCATCCTCCTAACACGCCACCTATATTTCCCAAGCCATATTCTTCATATCCCGACATTCGCACGTTCTTACCGACTATAAGCTTTTCCAAGCGCAATGTTTTTCCGTATGCCGGACTACTAAACGCCCAATATGCTATATACTTGGTTTGATCGGGAATTCTATATTCCACACTCTTTTTGCCGGCAGGATAAGCTATAAGAACAGACTTGTCTTTGTAAAAAAGTACTCCGTCCTGTGCAGTGAACAGCGCATTTGCTTCATCTACTGTATACGCTTCGATACTTGATCCTCTTAATGCACCGCTGTCGATATGCTTGACTGTGGCGGGAATATGCAACGATTTGACACCGTCGGACAACACCGTTGACCCAATCTCATAACCCTTTATGCTTACAACCGAGTATTCACGCCCGCGATAGCTGACTTTATCCGGAATAACAAAATCGCCGCTCGCCGTTATACTCGAAACTGCTACCGTATCGTAACCTACAATTGCATATTTAGCATCACTTGCGGTTAATAAATCCAAGAATATCGCATCATCTCCTGCATACGGATTTTGCGCACGATTGGGCAAATCATACAAAAAATGCACTCTGGTTCCGTTATCGACAGTATGGTTTTTCAAAAATTTTTCATCCGTAGCGCAAAAATAATCATGCGTTATTCCCCAATTATAGTCGGACGTATCGTCGTACGTTAAATCAAACCAATACCACTCGCCGTCTATCTCGACCAAATTCCATGCGTGGTCTGTATTTGCGCCTTGTCCGGTGACAAACAAATTATTTATTCCCCGAACGTTAAGAAGTAGCTGAAAAGCACGAGCATAACCTTCGCACACAGCGCCCTTGCCGTCAAATACGCCGGTAATATTGTGCGCCCATGCGGCGCCTTCCGGCTTGTTGTCGGAGTCATAAGCATAATCTATTGCTTCTATAATCTTATCGTGATAAGCAAGCGAAACGGTATAATCGTTTTCCCCGCTCGCCAACGCGACGTAGTCCTCGATTGCGGCATACAGCTTAGTATTGTATGCCGTGCGCACTCTGCCGTCGGCGTATTCGTCCTGCACCATGAGCGCCAAATACACGCCGTCTGTCGTCGTACTTTTTAACAGCCAATAATACAACGGTTTGTCATCCGTATATGTCTTCCACACTGCAACAGCTTCTTCGCCTTGAAGTCCGTATTTTGCATAGTCTACGTACTCCAAAATATAGTAACCCTCACTCTCATCATATTGCGCATTGGCGGAATCGTCGCCGTGAAAAGCAGTAACGGCTGTTGCTATATCGTCGTAAAACGCGCAAAGCGCTTCACCGTTGCGCATGGTTGCCAAAAAACGGTAACCGTAATCGTTGTTATAATGTTCGTCTATGTATACCGAGTATTTAAAGCCGCATACCTCGCATGCGCCGTTTTTAAAGCTGTGCTCGCTTGTGGCATCCAAAACCTGCGATTTTGTTTCACCGCAATTTTCACAAGTGTAATACATATATCCGTTATTTACGCAAGTCGGATCGTAAACCACAGTGCCGTTATCCCAATCATGGTTTATCGGCTGTAAAACGGTATAATCCTTATCCCCACACTTTTCGCAAACCTTAACAATGTAACCCGCATAAGTACAGCCCGCGGGCAAACCCACTTCCACTTCCGAATAATCATGCTGACACAACGGCAGTTTTTGCTTGAAAATAATCTCGTCGTTTGTATTGGTAATTACTATTTCACCGTTCGCATTAACAGTGACAGACTTAATGCCCACGCCGTCCTTGCCGCTTATCATAGCGATAAATTCTTCCAGAGTGCCGGTATAGCCGAGCTCTGTCGCCTTTTTGTATGCCGCACTCATTGTATATTCGTCGCCCCAAACGTGTTGCTGGGCGTTGCTATCGTTTGAATTTTTTCCGCACGAAACAAATGCACCTAAGCATAGCGCGGCGGCTATTGTCGATAATAATGCGATACAACGTTTTTTCATAAGCACCTCTCGGAACAAACAAAAAATTTTATACGTATCATTATATCACATATACGCTTATAACGCAATATCTATTTATTACTTTTTATACGTAGACAAAAACTTGATTGTAGGCTTACACTCGCCTTTTTTCGCCGTCAGTCCGGACAGCTCCAAGCAGTATTTGAGCCGACGCGCCGCGCCCTCCGCACCGTCGTAGATTTTTATTTTGCCGCCGTATATTTCGCTTATAAGTCCGGATATGTAACCGTAATGCGAACAACCGAGTATTACCGCTTCCGCGTCGCCGTACTTTTTAAACACTTCGCATAAGTACGGCTTAATGCGCGTTATATCGGCTTGATTGTCCTCAATAAGCTTTGCAAGCTTTGGCGCGGCAAGCGGCACAACGCGTTTGTCACAGCTTTCCAGCAGTCTTTTGAACCGATCCGAAGCGAACGTCGCGTCGGTTACGAGCGCTACGGCGTAGCCGTTTTTGCCCAGCTCTTTTACGCACGGCTTAACGGCCGGCTCCAGCCCTACTACCGCGCGCGTGCAGTACAGTGCGCGTATGCGATCTACCGCCGTAACCGTCGCAGTATTGCACGCTATAACGAGCGCCTTGCAGTTTAGCGAAAATAGCTTATCCGCGCACGCAAACGCCGCGCGCGCTATGTCGTCCTTAGTTTTAGTGCCGTACGGCATGTTAGCCTCGTCGGCAAGATATATAAAGCTTTCGTGCGGCAACAGCGCCACGCAATGCTTAAGCACGTTAAGCCCGCCCACGCCGCTGTCGAATACACCTATCGGTCCTTGCATAACGCTTTTTGTATATGCAAGGCAGTCGCGGTTGGTTACAACGCTCGCCCTACCGCCCGAACGAAAACGCGTTGTTTATGGCGCCGGCAATTATGCTTGCGCAGTCCTCCACCAGTATATCCACGTCCTTGGGCGTGACTATCATATCGCCGCAACGCGGGTTGCCGTCGTAACCGCAACAGTCGCGCGCAATCGTGGACGAATATACGACGAGCGGCACGCCCACGGATACGGTGCGCACGCCGAGCGTGCGCTCGTCCAGCCTACGCCTATGGTTTTCCACCCCGCTCCCCGGCGTTATGCCGCTGTCCGTCACTTGAAAGGCCGTGGCTATTCGGCTCGCCGCCGCGGCGGTAAGCGCGTCCACGACGACTATTACGTCCGGCTTAACTCTGTCCGCCACTGCCGAAATTATATCGAAGCTTTCTATACCGGTCATGCCGAGCACGTTGGGCGTAAGCGCACAAAGGTAGTTATCGCCGTCGCGCCGTAAGTGCCGGTTGACGGACAGCCGCTTGAACACCCTATCGCCAAGCGCGTCTGCGGTCAAATCGGGATTGCCGAGGCCGACGGCCATAACCTTGCCGCAACCGGCACAATAGCTTTTCAGTCCGGAAGCAAGCGCGTCTATAACCCGCTTATACGCGTCGTTTTGTCCGTTGATAACGGCCGAAGTTTCCAGCGTGGCATACTTTCCGCACGGCTTGCCCAGTCGCGCGGACATGCTTTCGTCCACAGTAACTTCGTAGTATTTAATAAGTCCGTCGTCTTTGTTGTGCTCGTGCTTGCAAAATTCCACTGCCATATCGGTATAAACAGCGTAATTATCCATAAAAATATTGTTTGTAAAAGAAAAAAATTTAGTCGTAAACCCGACAAACAGTTGCAAAAGTAATTTTAATGTGATATAATTGTATGGCAAATAGAAAAACGGCGATAAAGGAGTAAAATCGTGCCTAACATTAAATCCGCTAAAAAGCGCGTACTTATTACGAAAAAGAAAAATGCCCGCAACCGTTCCGACCGTTCCAAGGTCAACAACGCGATCAAGGCGTTTAACAAAGCTATCGACTCGGCTAACATTGACGAAGCGGAGCGTTTGTTGCCCATCACCATGTCGATTATCGACAAAGGCGTAACCGCCGGCATTCTGCACAAGAACGCCGCCGCCAACAAAAAATCGGCACTTAGCAAAAGACTCAGCGACATCAAGAGTGGCAAAGTAACCGTTACCGTCAAAAAGGATAACAAGACCATTGCCGCCGAAAAAGCGCGTGCCGCCAAGGAAGCGCGCGACGCCGCTCGTGCCGAATTCCGCGCCAAACAGCAAGAGAAGGAAGCGGACAAGGCCGAGCAGAAAAAGAAAAAGGCCACTAAGGAAAAAGAAAAGGTAACCGAGGAAAAACCCAAAAAGGAAAAGGCTACCGAAGACAAGCCTAAAAAGGAAAAGGCGCCCAAAAAGACCACCAAAAAGGCAGAAGCCGAAGAAGCGCCCAAAGCCGAATAATTAAACCGAATATTAAATCGCTCCCCTATCGGGAGCGATTTTTTAGTGTTGTGTGTTTGCTTTTGTAATTGGTTTTATGTTACACCCAATAAATTACCGAGCATTAGGAATTTCTTTACGCCACTATTGCAATATATAACTAAAAATCTTAAACATATTCTTTAATTCCGAATTCATAATTCCGAATTCCGAATTCCGAATTAAACGTTAATTCTACATTCTGAATTCTTAATTATTCGTCGTCCATAATTACGCCAAGCTCGCGCATAATGTCCTTTAGATCCTCTTTGGGGTGAAGCGCTTCGGCAAACGAAAATCCGGCGGGCGACCTATCGGTATATTCGTCGTCTACTGCGGCGCTCGCTTCTCGGCCCTCGTCGCCGTCGTCCTCTTCATCCAGCGATTGCTGTAGCCTTTCACGTTCTTTTTGGTACTGTCCGTCAATATCGCCGGCGCGCGACAATACATCCGATATTTGTCTGTTTACCCTACTCGCCTCTTTAAGCTCGGCGCCAAGCGGGTACTCGGCTATAATCCGGTTGTAGTAGGACTGCCACTTTTCGTGGAAGCTTTTTAGCTGTGCTATTTCTTGATTATACTTAATCAGCGACACGCGCTCTATATCGTCGGCCTTTTTCAGTGCGGAAGTTATAGCCTTGTACACGAGCGCTTTTTGACTTTCGTACTGCGCTATCTTGCTCTCCGCGTCGGCAAGGCTTCTTTTAAGCTCGTCTATCCGTTCGCGCTGACTGCGCATAGTGCTTTCACATTCGCTACGCGCGGCCTCAACGTAGTTATCCAAATCGACTTGGGTGTATTTTTTTCTACCCTTCATTTCCTTCTCTCTTATATATTCTTTGTAGGCTTTGGTAATTATATTATTTGTGCTTACGCTCTTTCAATATTCTGTGCTTTAACTCGTACAGTCCGTCGGATACGTTCACCTTGTATATTTGCGGATTGTCTATGCGCTTGTACTCATCCCAAAACTTCGCCTTTTCCGCAGTGGCAAACTCCACTATCTGCGCAAGCGTCGGCTTGGTGTACACGCATTTGCCGCCCTCGAATATCTTGTGATGCATAGGGCGCAGTTCGTAGTCGTCCAGCGTGGTAGTTTTCCACCGCTCCGTTTCGTGCGTAAGCACCAACGGCTTGCCTATCTTTTCGCCGCTTAGCGCTATAAGGTCGGCAACCGCCATGCCGCTATCCTTGTCGTAAACGCGGTACAACGTTTTGAACCCCGGATTAGTAACCTTTATCAGCGAGTCGGAAATCTTCATGCGCGGCTCCATTACGCCGTTGCGCTCTATTGCAGACAGCTTGTACACACCGCCGAGCGACGGAGTGTCCTCGCTGGTTATCAGCTTGGTGCCCACGCCGTAAATATCTATTTTGGCGCCTTGCGCGTTGAGCGATTGCAGCAGATACTCGTCTATATCGCCGGACGCCATTACTATAGCGTCCTTAAAGCCGGCGTTATCCAGCATTCTGCGCGCAACCTTGCTAAGATAGGCCAAATCGCCGCTATCCAGCCTAATGCCCACCGGCTTATGACCTTGCGCCCTAAGCTCCTTAAAGACCGTTATCGCGTTTTTTATGCCTTGAATGGTATCGTACGTATCAACGAGCAGTAAGCACGCGTCGGGATAGACCTTGGCAAACGCGCGGAATGCTTCAAGCTCGCTGTCGAAGCTCATAACCCAGCTGTGGGCGTGCGTACCCTTGACCGGTATGTCGAACATCTGGCCGGTAAGAACGTTGCTCGTGCCGTTGCATCCGCCTATTATTGCGGCGCGCGCGCCGTATATGCCGGCGTCGGGGCCTTGAGCGCGGCGCAAGCCGAACTCCACTACGCCCTTGCCCATAGCCGCGGAAACTATACGCGCCGACTTGGTGGCAATAAGCGTCTGGTGGCTTATAATATTGAGTAGCGCCGTTTCCACAAGCTGTGCTTCGATAAGCGGCGCCTTGATAATGACTATAGGCTCTTGAGGATAGACTATATCGCCCTCACACACCGAATACATGTCGCCGGTAAACCTAAAGTCCTTTAGGTAGTCCAAAAACTCGGGGTGAAAAACGTTGAGCGAGCGCAAGTACGCTATGTCCTCCGCCGAAAAATGCAAGTCCTTTACGTAGTCTATTGCTTGATCGAGGCCGGCAAACACCGCGTAGTTAATCGTGTCCTTTTGCCTAAAAAACAAGTCGAACACCGCCGTTTGGTGCGCCTTGCCCCCCAAAAAATATCCGTCCATCATAGTAAGCTGATAGAGGTCCGTCATCATAGTAAGATTACGCATTGTCTGATTTGTCCTTTTTTAAAAATGATTCAACCGCGATGGCTATTACCACGAGTCCGCCAAACGCCGCAAGCAGTCCGCCTACCAAGCCGTAGCCGCACGCACCCGACGCGCCCAGCGCCAATATAACGCCTATACCGCCGAAAAATACTATAGCCTTGATTTGCGGCAATTTGCTTTGCGCAAACCATAACGAGAATACGCACCCTATAGCTGGCGCGGCTACGTATATGGGATAGAGCTGTGCGTAGCCGGCGGGCGTAGTAACCGCCAACAACGAAGTAAGTCCGCAAGCCAATACCACGCCAGCGAACCACATAGACAGCGAATTTTTTGCTATAATCGCGCTAAACAGCACGGCGACGCCGAACCCGAACAGCACGGTAGGCGCGGCAATATCGCGCACGGCCGCCTTGATTACCCCGCAACCGGCCAGCACCAAAATTATGCCGGCAACGACGAGCAGACAGCCCATAACGATATTACACGCGCATTTTTGCTTTTTGGAAAGAGGAAGTACGACGTCAGTCGTCCCACTTGTCTTCATACGCATCCTCCGCGTCGTCCGATATGACCTCTTTCGTATCTACTTGATTAGTCGCCTTTTGGGGTTGCGTATCGGCATCGTTGCCTTCCGCGTCATCGGCCTTTACCTTGATGGCAACGCCGCTTTCGTCGACGATAATCTCTTCCTTATTCTTTACCTTTTTTCTGTCCTTAAAGAATACGATGTCCGGCATGGGATGAGCAAGCTTGGTTTTGTCGTAACCGAAGTAATCGTCGTTAAGCTTTTTTTGATCGACGAATATAAACACCTTTTTGCCGGCGCGCTTTGCGCGAATAATATGCGTAGCTATTATGGCCACACCCATAATTATAAACAGCACGCTTACGAAAACGCTTACGCGCATTCCGCCCAAATACAAAACGTCGTTTACGCGGATAGCCTCTATCCACGCTCTGCCTATACCATAGCATATGCCGTATGCGGCAAAAACGAACCCGTCAAAGCTTTTATGCCGACCGAGGTACAAGTACAACAGCACGAAGAACCCAAAGAAGTTCCACAGCGATTCGTAGAACCATATGGACGTGCGCCACTCGTCGCCCACTTTCATGCTGAGCGGCGCCCACTGAAACGCGGGATTGGTAACCACCTCGCCGTAGCATTCGCCGTTGGCAAAGTTGCCCCAACGCGCTATCACTTGGCCGAGCATAATAAAAGCAAAACCGACGTCGGCTATCTGCCAAAAGGACACGCGTTTATTTTCGGGCAATTTTTTTCTGTTTTTCCAAAAGTGGAATATAACCGCGCCCACGATTGCACCGATAAGTCCGCCGTATATGGCAAGGCCGGCAAGGCCCTTAAACTCGCCGCCAGAAAATCCGCAAAACTCGGCAAACGTCCAAGAATTGCCTTCTATCACGTCAAATACGACGTGGTATATACGCGCGCCGAGTATGGCAAGCGGCAGACAAATTATAATCATGTCGATTATAACGTCGCCTTCCAAGCCGTGGCGCTTGGCCGCAAAGTAGCAGCCGACGACGCCGAGCATTATTCCGGTCGCCATAAGCAATCCGTACCAATTAAACGAACCGATAAAAGCTAAAGAATTCATAACCCGATTATAGCCTTTTACCATTCATTTGTCAAGTCTTTTTATAAGCGTGTGTTTACTATGCCGTTCGTTTTTCGTTTCACCCGCTTAACTATGCGCAATTATATATTTTTCGACGCCACGACTACAGTATTTTCTATTGACAATTCTCAATTACTTACGGCGCCACCGCAATAACTTGCGGAACGGCGCGGTAAACGTTTTCCCGCACCTTTACGCGCTTTAGCAGTTGGCCGTCCTTGTACATGCAGATATAAGTTTCGCTGGTAACACCGTCCTTGCCGAGCGACACGAGCCGGCGTTTTCCGCTTTGCTCGCCGTGCTCGAAGTATTTACGCTCGTTATCCACCACCTCTTGCTCGGCAAACTTTTCAACGCCGAGAACCACGCTTTCCGGCCTAATATCGTACTCCGGTTTTTCGCCGAATATCTTTACAGTCGCCTTTTTGCCCCACGCTTGCACCGCAATATACACCGTACGCGTGGTGGTGTTGGTTATAAGCAAGTCGCTTACCGAACTTATCATAGCGTCCAGTCCGGCCGGACAGTACGACGGACAAATGGAATGCGCGTTGGCGGCACAGCTAAGCCCCGCAATAAGCGCAGCGTTATACACCGCGGTGGAAGCTTGGCACACCCCGCCGCCGGTACCGTCCACGTACTTGCCGTCCACTATTATCTTTGCTTGCTTAAATCCGTTTGCAACCGTGCGCTCGCCCACCGCCGCATTGAACGACATCGTTTCGCCGGCGGGAATGATAATGCCGTCAACCTTGCTGAGCGCCAGCCTTACGTTGTGCGCACGCTCGTCCGACGAGCTTGAAAAATCGGTGGTGTACGCGCCGCGCGGCTGTAGCTCCGCACGCAGTTGCTCGGCCGTTATTATTGGCGGGATGTCAATTAAATCCGCATTCACTTCACCTCCGCCCGAAAACTTGAACGCGCAGTACACGCTTGCGTACAGCTTGTCCTCGTTGACGCGCCTACCCGCCTTTTCGGGCACGACTGAAAATACGCCGCCGTTATACGCCGTTTTTGCGTCCGTAGGCGGCAAAAACACGTCGTCCGCTATTTTGTCCAGCTCGCGCACAAGTACGGGAAAACATTGCTTAACGGCCGTCTTGTAGTCTGCGCCGCGAGCAATGCACTCGTCCATATACTCTATCTTTTGCGGTAACGGTGCGTTTATTCTACGCGCCGCTATCTGTTCTATTACCGTAAAGTCGGACGGCTCGACCGGCGTATCCACGTACGCCAGCTTATGCGTTCCGCACGTAACCGTCAGCGCCGGATAGTCCGTCGGCTCCTCGCCGTTGGGCGCTTTTGCCGCGCCCATTGCACACAGCACGCACGCCAAAAACGCAATTATGTATATCGATCTACCGAGCTTTTTCATACGCCAGTAGTATGTCGAATTATATCGAAAGTATGCGGCGGATTATCGTTTGCTAAGATTTTTTGTTGGGCAGTTCCGCCGGAGTTTTGGGCAGTCTTTGCGCCATTTTTTGCAAAAATTCGATATTGTTGTTTTTTGGATTGATTATGCAATCCTTCCACAAAACGTCGAGCGCAGCAGATATTGCCTCGCTTTCAAAGCCCATGTCGGCAAGATCACGGCCCGAAATTTTGAGCGATTTTTTGAGTATTGGCGCGCCCTCCTGTATCATTTTTTCGCGCACCAGCTCGAACCTATGCGGCTCGGCCGCGGCCTCGGGCGTTACCATGCCGGTAGCAATCTTGTCCGCGCGGATAAGCGCGACCAGCTTATCCAGAATATCGTAGTTTTTGGACACGAACACGCGTACCTTGGCCTCGCGCGCGTCGCCGCGCATATCGTACATATGCGCACTGCACAGTCGCACCACTTGGTCTATTACGTCGTTGGGATAGCGCAGTCTGTTGAGTATGGTGCGCGCGGCTATGCCCGAGCTTTTTTCGTGGCCGTAAAAATTGCCGAACTTGTTAAAGCAATACGCCTTGCCCACGTCGTGCAGTAGCGCCGCAAGCCTGACGTTGTGTAACGGCTGTGCGGCAAGCACCGTGCGGAAGCTGTGCTCCAAAACGTCGTACTTGTGGTACTGTTCGGGTTGAGCCAAGCCGTCGCACTCGACGAGCTCCGGTATTAGGTTTTTCCACAAATCCAGTTGCTTAAGCAATCTGAGTCCGCGGTAGTGCGCGTTTTTTACGCCGTTCACGAGGTCGGCGTGCAAAATCTTATCCAGCTCCACGCGTTTGCGTTCGGCGGTTATATCGGCAAGATTGCCGCTCATAGCCTTGGCCGCGCGCGCGGTTTCGCCCTCTATCTTAAACTCAAGCTCCGCCGCAAGCCGCACGAGCCGCAGTAGCCGCAGTCCGTCCGATTCGAAAACATGCTTATTACAGCCGCGCAACACCTTCATTTCGGCGTCGCGCACGCCGCCCAGCGGGTCCACTATTTCGTCGCGCTTTACGTCGTAGTAAATTGCGTTACAGCAAAAATCCCGACGGCACGCATCTGCGTACAAATCGGTGGTAAAGCTGACGCGGATAGGCGTATGCTCGCCGCCCTCGCCGTACTCCTCCACGCGGAACGGCGTGTATTCGTACTTAACTCCGTCGTACGTGATTTGCGCCGTGCCCATGCGGTGATTGACCATAGTCATGGTCGCACGCGGCGGCAAAGTCAATGCAAGCGCCGGTATAGGCCCCGCTATATCCAAGTCGGTGCACTTGTACCCGCACAAGCTGTTGCGAACGTACCCGCCCACGACGTAAATATTATCGCCGAGCGAGCTTATAAATTTGGCGCACTTTTCGTCAAGATTGATTTTCATATCCGTATCCGTATCGTTGGTGATTAGAGTTTACCATACAAAACGAATAAAATCAAGCTTATTAAGTAAATATTGACTTTTAATTGGATTTATTATATAATACGCATAAACGAGCTTAGGACGGTGAACATGAAACGCAAGTACGAAATAGCCGTATTATCCAAGGGCGGGTTTGCGCGCACGGTGCGCATTTACGCGCCGAAAAAGGCCGACCGCGCAATAATTATGCACGACGGCCAAAATGTGTTTTACGACGAGGACGCCACCTACAAAAAAAGCTGGCGCGCACTCGACGCGTTTAAGGCGGCCGGAATAAAAAACACGGCTATTATAGGCATAGACAGCACGGCAACCCGCGATTACGACTATATGCCCTTTCCGTCCGAGCTGGACGAATACGGAATACCCACGACCGGTGGCAAGGCCGACGCGTATATGGAATACTTGGAGGAAATTATAATTCCCTACCTCGACAAGCGGTTCGGCTTTAAGTTTTACGGCATGCTCGGCTCGTCCAACGGCGGGCTGGCAACGCTGTACTTTGCGGCACGGAAAAACGCACGAGTCAAGGCGTACGGATTGTTCTCCACCCCGCTGTTCGTCAGTCCCAAAGCGTTTGCCGAGTTTTTTAAAACCGCCACGTTCGACGCCGACGCCTACTACAAGGTTTACGTCGGCGGCAACGAGATAACGACGGATAAGCCCGAGCTAATGAAAATAGAAGAGCAATCGTTCGTTACAGACTCCTACGTCATTACGGACGAGCTGCGCAAAAGCGGCGTGGTCGATCTCGACCTTACCGTAACGAACGTGGCAAAGCACGACGAGCTTGCTTGGCGCGCGCCGGCACGAGAGTTCTACAAAAAATTCTCTTTGCTGTAACTCTTTAATTTATATAATACGTTTTACGCAATGCGCTCGACGATCGGGCGCATTATGCGTTTATCAATATCAATATCGAATTATCCAGCGTAAGCGTGCGCACGGTTGCCGTTCTATTTACCGCCCACACAGCTTCGGAAACTACCGTCGTTATATTCTGCACGGCGGAAAATCCGTCCTCGGCGCAAACCTCTATCGCTTGATATTCCACCGTATGCTCGCCGCTTAACGGCACCGACACCTTTCGTCCGGACCTATACGCGCGTGCAAACGCCGTGGCAATCTCGCGCAAACGGCTCGTTTTATCTTCGTTTTTGGCTATATAGCAATTTACGGCAACGCCGTTTACCGTCATGTCCGTAAACACGTTTATGGGCGACTTTGCCGTTTGCGGCGCGTAACGCACCACGGCGTTTTGCTCGTACCTATACGGCTCGAAGTGCGTAGCGGCAACTTGCGCGTCGGTCAAAAACAAGTGGCTGTGCAAGCCGAGCTCGTAGTCGCGTTCAACGCCGTCCAGTCCCAGCGTAACATGCGAATCGCCCCAAGTGCAGTCCACCATATACCACCCGCCAGCCACATACACCTTGTTCCACGCATGTCCGCCGGCGGTGGTTATATCGTTGCCAGCTCTGCCGACTACGCGTACGCACGGTATGCCCTCTATATTGCACATAAGCGCGTACGCCTTGCTCATACCGTCGCACACCGCGTTGGGATTGTACGCAACCCCGCCAAACGTCGTCGCGCCGTCGCCGAACACGCTCTCCAGATAGTACGCCGACAAGCTTTCGCCGCCGTTCAAAATAAGCGTTGCCGGCATGTCGTACGTTACGTGCCACATAATCCAGTCGTAAATGGCGTGCGCCTTTTGCACGTCTGTCATATCGTCCGTGCAAATACTGCGCAGTACGCTACGCGCTTGCGCGTACACCGCTTGCGCCGTAGAACCTTGCTTAGGCACCGGCTTAACGCCGCTCTGAGCCGCCGAATACAGTTCGTCGGAATAAGTTACTTCGACCTCGCGCTCCAGCTTGTCTATAGCAAAGTCGTAGTTTGACGGACGGCTTTTGGCCGCATCGGTATTTATATGCGGAAGTATCACATGCAGCTGCTCCGCCCTATTCCCCGACTCGTCGGTCTGCGTGGACGGATTGTTGACTGTGCTTACCGTGAACTCGGTGTGCATAACGCTACCGTTGTCGTTGGTGCGTATAGCCGTGTAGCTGCCGCTGGTCGCCGCCAAAGGGAATGCGCTGTCCCACAAGTCCTTTGCACTGCCCGCTCGGTCGTAGCCTATATA
>JAIDCZ010000027.1 GCA_029055565.1 Clostridiales bacterium | reverse complement strand
GAGTCTAAACTCATTGCCGTTTTACTTTTACCTTTTTGCGACAAAGCCCGCAACCCCGTTTACAAATAAGTATTTGAGGTTCAAACTCTGTCTGTCTTGGTGCACCACTGAAAAAGACCTTTGCTACAGCAAAGGTCTTTTTCAGTGAAGCGCCGCGTGCGCGGCATGAATAATGAAGACGGCTTCGCCTAATGAAGTCGCTAAACTAATTCTTGCAAATAAGTAGCACGGATTTGTTTTTATATAAAATAATTTTACAATATGATAAAATTACGGTATAACGGCAAGTAACTTGTAAATTTAGTGCGAAATTTTGGTTGTTAAAAGGTATTTATGTTTGACAAATGCTTGTCAATGCGGTATAATAATTAGTACGTATCGGTTTTGGATTAGACAAAGGTGTCGGCCAATGCCGATATTGTCGTATAAAAAATCTTGCGTTTTTCGGCGCAAAGACGGCAAAATACGACGGAACGGCGGCTCGGTTTACGGCACGTCGCCGAACGAAAAAGTCTAACCAATAAGATACGGTTCGTACCGGCAACGGAACGATACGTTCGAGAGGATACATAATGACTAATACAGCTCGAAAGGCACTCAACCAAAAACTAATACTTATTTTGATGGCGGCGTTGTTGGCGCTGGTTTTGGCGTTGCAAGTGGTATACGCGCCCGCTATCGTTTCCGCGCCCAATACAAGCAACGGCGGCAACGCCGGTACCGATTCCATGAATGGAGTTTCGGTCACTTATAAGCAAGCGGAAAACGGTTTGGTTGACGACGATTACATGCTTACCGACGAATCGGTTAGGGGTGCGTCCAATAAGGCCACGCCCGCGCCGAGCAAAATCGTTGACGTTATTATATCTTTCGACGGCACTCCCATGATGAACTATGCGGCGGACAAAGGCTTGTCCGTTGCGCAAGCGGTCGCCACAGCCGGCGGTCAAAAGAATTTGGATAACCTTCGTCGCATACGCGAGAGCGCGGCGAGCGATTTGTCTACTTATATTATCGAAAAGCGTTACGACTACAGTACGGTTATGAATGCGTTTTCCGCATCCGTGCGCTACGGCGATATTGCGGCTATCGAGCGCAACAGCCATGTTAAGGACGTAATAATTTCCGAAACCTATCTCGCGCCTCAAGCCGTAACCGAAAATTACGTAGACGTTTACGAATCTGGTATATTCAATTCCGAGGGCGTAGGCTACGACGGCACCGGCACCGTAGTTGCAGTCGTCGATACCGGCACGGACTACACTCACGAAGTATTTAACATGGAGCTTGACGCCGATACGCTTGCTATATCTAAGGACGACGTTAAGGCCGTTGCGTCCGCGCTTACCGCAACCTCGCTTTCGGCGTTGCAAGGGGAAAGCATTACCGAGGACGATCTTTATATCAGCTCCAAGCTTCCTTACGCATACGACTATGCGGACAGCGACGCCAACGTTTACCCGCACGAATCTCACGGCACGCACGTTGCCGGCATTATAGCGGGCAAGTCCAATACGATAACCGGCGTTGCGCCGCGCGCACAGATTGCCACTATCAAGGTTTTCTCCGACTATAACAGCGGTGCAAAAACCGAGTGGATTTTGGCCGGTCTTAACGACGCCGTTGCACTCGGCGTTGACGCCATAAACATGTCGCTCGGCACGTCGTGCGGTTTTTCGCGCGAGGTGGACGAGTTGCTTATCAACCAAGTCTACGACTCCATCAACGAGGCGGGCATATGCTTGGTAGTTGCGGCCAGCAACGACGGTTCGTCCGCGCAGAGCAGTACATGGGGTAATACCAACCTTGCCAGCAATCCCGATTCCGGCACGGTAGGCTCGCCCGGCTCGTACAACGCCGCGCTTTCGGTCGCTTCCGTCAGTGGCGTAAAAACCAAATACTTTATGTACAACGGCAAAGAGAAGTATTTTGCCGAATCGCGCTTGGTCGGCAAAATCGAGTCCAACGACTTCGTGGCCGGCTTGCTTGGCGACAAGACGGAAGGCGAGTTCGAGTACGTGGTTATCCCCGGTGTAGGTGGTGACAACGACTACGCCAACATCAACGTTATCGGCAAAATAGCCGTCGTCAAGCGCGGTGTAACCAACTTCGAGGACAAAGTGCGTGCGGCGCGCGATCAAGGCGCGGCCGGCGTTATAGTGTATAACAACGTTTCCGGTACCATTTCCATGTCGGTCGGTACCAAGCTTATGATACCCAGCTGCTTTATTACTATGGACCTTTCCGCGGACATGGTAGCGGCCGGTAGCGGCAAGATTAAGCTTTCCACTTCGTACCTTGCCGGACCGTTTATGTCAGACTTCTCCAGCTGGGGTTGCTTGCCCAACCTTATCCTTGCGCCCGACATCACTGCGCACGGCGGCGAGATTAACTCGGCTATTGCCGGCGGCGATCAGTACGACAAGCTCAGCGGCACGTCCATGGCCAGTCCCAACCTTGCCGGCGCGCTCATATTGGTGCGCGAGTTCGTTAAGGAAAAGGAACGCAATGCGTCCACGAGCGCTATTCGCGACGAATCGTACAGCCGTATGATGAGCACCGCTACCATAGTCAAAAACGAGGAGGGCAATCCCTATTCGCCGCGTAAGCAAGGCGCGGGCATTGCCGATATTTCGCATTCCATCAACACCAAAGCGTATCTTACCGTAAACGGACTTAACAAGCCTAAGCTTTCGCTCGGTGACGATCCTCAGCGCACCGGCGTGTACGAATTGAAGTTCAACCTTGTCAACGATTCGGCAAGCGCTATCAGCTACTCGCTCGACCAGTTCGTAATGACGGAGAGCATGTCCAGCGACGACCGCACTGTTTCGGAAAAAGCGCATTTGTTTACCGACACTACCAACACATACAAGGTGGAGTCCAAAAAGGGTACTGCTAAGCTTAATGGCCGCAGCGTTTCGCTCAGTGGCTACGGCGAAGCTGAGATTACCGTAACTATCGCACTTTCGGACGCCGACAAGCAGTATTTGAACACACTGTTCATTAACGGTATGTTCGTGGAAGGCTACGTGCTTCTTAAGAGCCAGAACACCGACGGTATTGACCTTAACATTCCGTATATGGCGTTTTACGGCGATTGGGCAGACGCGCCCATGCTCGACGTTACGGAGTACGAGGTAGGCGAGTCCGCCGTAGATACTTCGGTATTAGAGGACGAAAAGCTTAAGGCCGACGTTCATGCAACTCTGCCGTATGCCGGCTTCTATTCGGCTTGGTCTACCGATAATATCGGCTACTACGGTATGGGCGATTTTGCGTTCAACGTAGCTACCGGCTACGCTAAGCCGGTAACGCGCGAAAGATACGCCGCGCTTACCACCAATTCCGACGGCGATTACATGCTGTATATGATTAACGCCGGCTTGTTGCGTAACGCGAAGTACGTGGAAATGGAAATTCGCAACAGCGCGACCGGCGAGCTTATTTGGACGGGCGTGGACTACAATGCGCGTAAATCCCATTCCAGCGGCGGTGCGCAGACCGGCGGTATGGTGCTTATAGAGCTTGATATTCGCAAGCTTAACTTGCCCAACAACGCCAAGTACACGTTCAACATGACGTGCTACCTCGACTGGAAAAAAGACAACGACTATATAGGCGATTACACCGATCAAATAGACAAAATGGACGAGTACAAGTACGGTAACAAAAATACTTTCTCGTTCGAGTTCACCGTGGACAACGAAGCGCCTCAGCTTACGCGTGCGTCCGTTCGCAAAATAGAAACCGGCACGACCACGAGATACCAGCTTGAGTTAGGCTTGTACGATAATCACTACATGCAAGGCTTTGGCGTGTACACGTACAGCAGTAAGGAAGTTATTAACGGTTACGAACGCCTTATGGACCAAACCAACATTATGGACGGCTTGGTTCCGGTAAACGGCGAGTTCAATACCGAAACGTTGTTCACGCTGGACGTTTCCGGCTACTGGAACAAAATAATGGAAAACGAGGGCAAGCTGTACTTGACTTTGTACGACTATGCCAAAAACCTCAGCTCGTTCGAGGTAGTTATCAACGAGTTGGGCGACGGCTCCGCCAGTCCCGACGCGTCGTTGATAGTGTCGCCCAAGACCGACTTGATAGTTGCTAAAAAGCGTAACGTCCGCGACGACTATACGCTAAAAATCAACGAGCAGCTCGACTTTACGACCTTGCTTACCGTAAGCGCAAACATCAACGAGGGCACCGATCTGCCCCCGCAGTATCAAGAAGGATACTGGATGAAAAATCTCGTTTGGGAAGTTGAGGACGAATCCGTTGCCTCTGTATCCCAAGAGGGTATGCTTAGGGCTAAAAAGACCGGCGAAACGTACGTTACCGTTCACACTCCCAACGTAGAAGGGTTCGTCGAAACCGATACTACGCATTGTCTTAAATTCAAGATAATAGTAACCAATCAAGAATTGGCTGGCGGACTAAAGATTACCGGCGTTGAAATGTCGGCAACAACGCTCAATTTGGAGCGCGGCGAAACGGTTACCATTTCCGCACGCGTCAAGCCGTACGATTACGAGGGCGATTACCAATTCTCGTGGGAAGCTACCGGCGACGGCTTTATAGTTTCGTACGAGGTGGCCGAGGACGGAAAATCCATAACGCTCAAAGCGTTAAAGAGCGGTTATTCGCGCGTAAAGGCTAACCTCGTAGGACGTTACGATTCAGGCTATTGCGATATTAACGTATTGCAAGAGTTTACCGTCAGCGACAACGTGTACTTGCGTTCGTACACCGGCCGCGGCGGAGACTGGGTCAACGAAAAGGGAGAAGTAGAACACAACGTTGTGGAAATTCCCTACGACTTGGGTGTTTCGACCATATATCCCAGTGCGTTCTACGGCAACGAGTATATAGAAAAGGTTATTATACCGGAAGGCATAACCACCATTATGCGCGCAACCTTCTTTAACTGCACCAACTTGCGCGAGGTAGTTCTGCCCGAATCGCTTACCACTATAGACTACTTGGCGTTTGCCAACTGCAACAAGCTGGAAAAAATCAATCTCGGCAACGTTCAGTCCATAGGCGACTCTTCGTTCTGGGGTTGCGCTATAGCCAATCCGGATTTGTCCAAGTGCACTTACATAGATAAATACGCGTTTGCATACAGCCAAGTCAGCACTTTGGACTTGTCGCGCGTAGGTATGATAGGCGGTGGCGCGTTTGCGTATTGCCAACAATTAACTTCCGTCGTAATACCTGAAAACACTTCCTTGGGCTACGATACGCTGTATATGACCGGTTCGTCGCCCAGAAACATGGGTGGTGTGTTCTCGTTCTGCACCAATCTGAAAAAGGTAACTATTAAGTCGCGTAACGTCGGCGAAAGCGCATTCTTTGCTTGCTTCAGCATCGAAAGCGTAGTGTTTGAAAACGACGTGGACTCGATAGGCACTTATGCGTTTGCGCACTGCTACGACCTTAAAAATGTCACGTTCTACGGCAAGGCTTACAAAATAGGCGATTTGGCGTTCCTTATGGATACCGAGCTTGAGGAAATAACTTTGCCCGACGGCTTGACCATAATGGGTAGCAACGTGTTTACCGGCTGCAGAAAGCTGGCAACAGTCAAAATTTCCTCGGGCGCTATGCTCGACAGCGTAAGCTACGGCTCGCTCGGCGGATTGGATATAGAACAATTCGTCGTAGAAAACGGCAATAAATATTTGTCCTCCGAGGACGGCGTTTTGTACGACAAGGCCAAGAAAAAGCTTATTGCATATCCTTCGGCAAGGGTTGCGACCAACAGATCGTTTACTGTGCCGAACAGCGTGCTTACCATTGGCACGGCGGCGTTTGCCGGCGTTGATTCGCTCAGTGAAATCAACTTGAACAACGTTGAATATATAGAGTCCGAAGCATTCTTTAACATCATGTCAAGCGTAGACAGCGGAATCGGCTTGGTCGACTTCAAGGGCTACAACAACGTTAAGTATATAGGCGAGTCGGCGTTCTACAGATCGTTTATCGGCGTGCTTCCTATATCCGAAAACACGACGTACATAGGCGACAGAGCCTTCTACATGGCGATATTGTACCAAGGCAACGACAGACCATCCAACGCTATATTGACTATACCTAAGAACCTTAAGTATTTGGGCGATTATGCGTTTGCCGGCGGTATCGTTACTTCATCCTCTACCAACGAGCAAATGGTTTTCTCGACGGAAATTAAGGGAGTTACGTTTGCTGAAAGCTCTATCAAGCGCGTGGGCGTCGGCGCATTTGCCTACAATCCTCAGCTTACAGCAGTCGACTTCGGCAATTTGGAAGCTATCAGCGACAATATGTTCGCAAACTGCGCGTGGGTTACGACGTCGATATTAGGTCAAACTACGGCCAATGGCATTACTTCGATAACCATACCCAACACGATTAAGACTATAGGTAGCAACGCGTTTGCTGGCGACTCCTTGCTTACGACGGTTACTTTGCCGTCCGAGCTGAAGGAGATTGCCGACAACGCATTCAAAGGCACTGCTATTACCTCAATCGAGTTGCCGGACAGCATAACACGCATAGGCGTGGGCGCGTTCGAGGGCTCCAGTATTCAAAGCGTAACGCTTCCTTCGGCTACGACCGTAATAGCAAACAGAGCTTTTGCGGAAACGCCTTTGACCGAGGTAAACTTCAAGACTGAAAGCGGCGTAACGACAATCGGCAACGGTGCGTTCAGAAACTGCGACAAGCTCGTTGCCGCCGAGTTCCCTAAGGTCGATACTATAGGCACTAACGCCTTTGCTGGCTGCAAAGTGCTTGCCAATATAGATTTGACGTCGGTTGTTACTTTGGGCGCGGGCGCGTTTGCCGATTGCGAAGCGCTTACCGCAATCACTTTGGGTAAAGCCGAAACTATAGGCGAGCGCGCGTTTGCCGGTGCTAAAAACGTAAATGCGGTAACTATGCCTAAGGTACTTAAAATCGGCGCGGAAGCGTTTAGCGGCACTGCCGTTACTGAAATTTCGTTGCCCGCATGCTTTACGACTGCCGAGGACCAAGCTTTCTACGGTGCCGACGCTCTTACGGCTATAACGGTCGATTCCAAGAACGCTATCTACAAGAACTTGAGTGACGACGGCGTGTTGTACAGCGCAAACCAAAACGGCACGTACTCGCTCGTCAGCTATCCGGCCGGCAAGACCGACAAGGAATATTCGGTTTACTACAAAACGAGCAAGCTCAACGCGTATGCGTTCAACGGCAACAAGGCTTTGGAAACCATTACGCTTCCGATCTACTTGCAAGTTATAGGCAAGTCGGCTATGAGCGGAATGACGAGCCTTTCCGTGTTGAATATGAATGCGGTAAACGCACCGTCGCTGGAAAGCCAAGCTTATATGGTGTATCCGGACGACGCGGGCAGTGACGTAGCGGGCGGATCCGAGGCCGACGACGGCGTGGTAAGCGACGACAACGTGGATAACGACAACGAGCTTATCGAGCGTAACGACGGCGTGTTCACCAACTTCTACGACAACTTTAACTTCGCGTTTGCCGACGCGGACAAAGAGCAACAGCTCAAGATTTACATTCCTTACAATGCCAACGGTTACGACGCTATCGTTTGGAAGCAGTACGTAGGCAAGTGCTTGGTGCCTTCGACCAAGCTCCATGCTACGCTTGCGACACTCGGATTGATAGAGAATATGCAAGCCGAGCTTGCCAAGGAAACGCATGACAAGGACAATATCCGCGCATTGCTCAACGACTACAGAATGGTCGCCGCCGTTCAGCAAAAGTTTATCACCGGCAATTACGAGTCCTACGAGGACAACGGTAAAACGATAACCGTAGACGAAGAGTATTACAAAGACGTGCTTGGCGGAACGAATTACTACCAAGAGCTTAACAATCTTTTGGGCGGCTCGGGCAGTGCTTCGTCTGCCGAACACGGTGCGTTGTACAGCGTGGCTTCGGCCTTGTCGGACGCGTCCGTTGTTCCGGTAGTAGCCGTAATTGCGGTGCTGTGCTTGATTGCCGTATCGGCATTGACTATTATCGTTAAAAGGAGGAGCAAATAATGGCTGAAGCAAAGAACACCTCTAAGAAGCCGACCGCCAAAAAGCCCACGCAAAAAACTGCGGACCCCGCGGCCGAAAAGCTTGAAAATACTGCTCCCGACACGGCTACGACTACGGAACAAGCTACGGCTAAACCCGCGGCAAAGAAGCCGGCCGCAAAAAAGACTACTACGAGTACTGCTACTAAAAAATCCACTACCGGTACGACGGCTAAAAAGTCCACTGCTGGTACCGGTACGACAGCAAAGAAACCGGCCACTAAAAAGCCGACGGCAAAACAACCGTCCAAGCAAGATCAAAATACAGACGGTGCTGAACTGCAAACTGAAGTAGCCGCTACGGCAGAGGAACAAGTTACGACTATTACCCAACCCGTAACGGTGGAAAATGCAGTAGAGCCGACCGTAGACAGCGACCAATCGGTAGTTACCGACGAGCAAACGCCTACGGAGCCTATTGCGGCTGTTGAAGATAGCAAGGCCGAGGAGAGCAAAGCAGAGGAGCATGTCGAGCAAAAAGAGCCGACGGCAAAAAGCGAAAAGCCCGCTAAGGCTTCCGGCAAAAAGCCTCTGCTCAGCAAAAACTTGATAATAATTTTGGCATGCGTACTTGCGCTCGTTATAGTAGGAGTTATACTTGCCGTATGCCTTACGTCTTGCAAAACGGACGATGACAAAAACAGAAAGTATACCGTAACGTTTTTGGTCGGAGGCGACGTAATGACTACGTACACGCTGTCCGCGGGCGAAAAGATAAACGAGCCGAAAGACGTACCTACATTGGATATGCAGACGTTTGAAGGCTGGTACTTGGTAAATCCCAACAATTCGAGCGAAAGTCAAAAGTTTGTGTTCGGTACTACGGTATCGCAAAACATAACCCTCGTAGCAAAGTTTTACGGTGATACGAGCGTAAAAGTGACGTTTGATCCCAACTGCGGCGCATTTGAAAACGACAAGACCGTTGAACTATTGGTATCGACCGACGACGCAATTACCGAACCTACCGACAAGCCGACTCGTTTCGGTTATACCTTTGACGGTTGGTACACGGAAGCGGAGTGCTACAACAAGTTCTCGTTCGGTTCGACGCTTATAGAAAACTCCACTCTGTACGCCGGCTGGGCAAGAGATACGGAAAACTTCGTGTTCATTTCGTACTACGGCAACGACGAGTTGTTACGCGTCGATCCGGTACGCAAAAACGATAACGTGGTATTGCCCGACTTGTTTGCTAATAACGACGATATAGTAGTGGGCGACTGGATGGTCGATAATAATCCCAACAAGCCGTACGAAGCGGGCAAGGCAACCGCTGACCTCGATTTGTACGCCAGCTATTACACCGTAGGCTTGGAATTCACCATGACGCGCACCAACGCGACGGTAACCGGCTATGACGGCACTGCAACCGAGGTTATAGTTCCTTCCTCGTACAACGGCAGAACGGTTACCGGCATCGGTTCCTATGCGTTCTGCAGATCGGGCGAGCTTTCCGCGGTTACTTCGATTAAGCTTCCCAGCACTATCGTCACGATAGGCGAAGGCGCCTTTTACGACTGCCAGTACCTTACTTCCATTAACCTTACCTACAACGTACTGTCTATCGGTGCGTACGCGTTTTACCGCAACACGCGGCTTAGAACTGTAGGCGACGTAACCGGCGTGGAAGGCGACAAGCTTGGCGACGGCGCGTTCAACGGCTGCAAGGAGCTGCGCGCTATAGAGTTTGGCGGTTTGTTGACTAAAATAGGCGATTATACCTTTAACGACTGCGCGGCGCTTGCGGAAGTTAAGCTACCCGACGCATTGACGGAGATTGGCGAATACGCGTTTAGCGGTTGTACTTCGTTAAAGTCGATAACATTGGAATCCTTTGTGGAATCGATTGGCGACAACGCTTTTGCCGGCTGTTCGAGCTTGACTGAAGTCAATATCGTCAAAACGAGCGACGAGGTAGCTATGCACGGCAATCCGTTTGCGAACTGTCTTAACGTAACGGTATACGTTCCTTCGGCGCTTATCGAGGCGTATCAAAACAATACAAACAACTCTCAATTCAAGGATAAACTTGCGGCAAGGTAATAAAATGCAAAAAATAGTTTACACCAAATGCAGAAAACTCGTTCTGTCCATACTGATAGCGGCGTTTGCGGTGCTTGGCATATTCGTGTTTGCGGCTTGCTCGGACGACGTTACGGAGGCCGACTTCAAGGCGAAAGGATATACCGTTGCCGTAACGTACGACTTTCAAGGCGGCTCGGCCAACAGCAAGCCTACTGCGCGCATACTTATACGGCCCAACAGCAAGCTGCCCGCACCGAGTGCAAGCAATAATGGCGGTATAGCTGTTCCCACAATGTCGGGGTATTCCTTTAAAGGCTTTTATCTACCGGAAACGGACGCCGACGGCAACGTGGTTAAGGACGCGGACGGCAAGGTAGTAGTCAGCGACACGGCTTGGGATTTTGCCAACGATAGAGTTGAGAGCAAGGACGTAACGCTTTACGCCAAGTGGTGGGATAATTACAAGGTTGTGTTGCACTACGGCAGTGATTATTCCAAAACAAAGGAAATCAGCTTGCAACGCGAGCAAGACGGCAGTCCCACTAAGCTTGCTGCAACGCCGTTGAACGTAGATAATTACACCTTTTTGTCCTACAATTTCGTTAAGGACAGCGAAAACGCCTCTACTGCGCTTGCGGAGTTCCCATACGCTTGGGGCGCCGACGCTTTTGTAGGTTCGGACAGCGTAGACGTTTGGGGCAAGTCGCTCGACGGCATTTACACGCTCGTACGCACCAAGGACGATTTGCGGCTTTCCGCTGTCGGAGAAACTACCAACTACTACTTGCTTGCCGATATAGATATGGGGGGCGCCAAGTACGACAACGATTTGGATAGAGATAAGCGCAAGCTGCCTAAATCGTATGCCGGTAAGTTTGTCGGCAACGGCCACACCATTAGCAACTTCGGCGTTACTATGCACGCGGCAGACCGCTCCTACGACAGCTTTGGACTGTTTAGAACGTTGACTGACGGCGCGGAAATTACCGACGTAACCTTTAAGGATATTTCGCTCAGCTACAATTTGTCCGACGCAAATATACGAAATTACTACTTGGGTATGCTTGCCGGACAGAGCACCGGCAACGTAAAGGTGAGCAACGTTAACTTCACTTCGAGCAATACCTTTGAATACCTACTCGGCGTGGGCGTTAAAAACGACAACCTTACTATCGCGGACGATATGCTGATTGCGCAAAAGTCGGATTCGGTAGTAATGCAAAACTGTTCGGTAGCAAGCGTAAAACACATTTACTCCTCGGCCGTTATAACCGCAGATAAGGAATTCGCGTTGTACGTTAAGTACACCGAGGAGAACGGCGTAATTACTCTCGGCGAGGACGCTATATACAAGCTGGGCGTAAAGAACGACGAAGGCGGCTATGACGAAAAGCAGATTAAAAAATGCGTTTACGTGGACGTGAACAAATATCAGTTGACTCGAATAATTTACGTTTACGATATCGAGTTCACAATCGAAAACGGAAATATATCCGTAACTATGGTTGAAGTTAAAGGCAACTAAACAAAAATAACTTTGGTATATATTTGGAGGTATCATGAAAAATAAAATTAAAAGTTCTATTGCAAAGGTACTGTGCTTAACTACGTGCGTCTCGGCTATGGCCGCGCCGCTTACTGCGTGCGGAAAGGAAGTTCCCGCATTGGTACTTGCTACCGACGCTTTGGATACGGTTTTCAATCCGTTCTTCTATACTTCGGGCGCCGACGGCGAAATCGTAGGCCAAACCCAAATCGGCATGCTTTCCAGCGACTCTGACGGCACGCTGATTGCCAGCTGGGACGAGCCGTGCGTTGCGCATGCTTGGGGCTACAAAAAGAGCGGTAAAAAAGAGGATTGGGACGGTCTTAATAATTACAATGGTTATCAGACTGACTATTATCTTGCGCTTAAGGACGACATAAAGTTCAGCGACGGCAAGCCCCTTACCAAGGACGACGTTTTGTTCAATATGTATATGTACCTCGATCCCGCTTACACCGGATCCAATACTATGTATTCGGTTAAGATACAAGGCTTGACCGAGTACAGAACTCAGACCGAGGATTTGGACGACGCCGAAAACGCCAACGAGGAGTTCCAGTCTGCAGTTTTGGGTCGTATGACGGCTATCGAGCTTTGGTGCGACGACGTTGAGTATACTTGGAGCGACGAGTACTTTAAGTTATTCGATTACAACGGCGACGACGCAAACACGCTGGAAAGCGATATGAACAAGGTTTTGTCGTATTACAAGGATTCGTTGGGCGATACTTGGACTTCCGCTATTTCCGCAGATATCGAGAAGGACTACGACAAGTACAAGGACAAGGACGGTAATCATATCCTTACCGAGCCTTGGCAGCTGTTCTTGTATTACAACAACCTTTTCAATATTACCGATCACCGCGATCAGCAAGGAAAAATAGATTATTACGAGTATAATCATTCTTTCCCCGAAAAGGATATTCCCAAAAAGGCGAGCGACAGACGCGGCGACAAGTTTAAAAACACGCTTATAAACTACGTTTACAACACCAAGTTTTACGTAAATCCGCAGTCCGGCGCGGCCAGAACCAAAACCTTTAAGGACCAGTTGGTTGCGGTTATGTACGGCAACTATTCCGTATACGTAAACATGAGTGACTATCTGCTTTCCGACGCTAAGCACCGCAAGTTCCAAGACAACATGCCGGTCAAGAACGTAAAAGGCATTAAGATCGAGCGTATGACGGAAATCCCTTATACGGATAAGAAGACCGGTGCTACCGGCATGATTACGCTTAAGGACAAAGCGGGTAACCCCAAAGAATACGACGTTTTGCACATTACCATAAACGGTATCGACCCCAAGGCCGAGCAGAACTTTGCGTTTACCGTAGCTCCCGGCCATTACTATTCGACGAGTGAGGAATGGGCAAAGGCTACCGGCGATAACGGTGCCGACAACGAGCACTTTGGCGTTAAATTCTCCGATCCCGACTTTATGGACAAAGTAAGAGTTAAGCAGCTGCCTTTGGGCGCCGGTCCTTACCGTGCGGCAAAGGGCGAGGGCGGCGTTGCCAAGAGCAAGGGTCAATTCTTTGGCAGCAACAACATCGTCAACTTCGAGGCAAATCCTTACTTCTTACTTGGTAAACCCAAGACCGAAAGACTGCGTTACAAGGTTATCAGCAACTCGCAGCTTTACAACGCGGTCAATACCGGCGACGTAGACTATGCCTCTCCGTCCATGAACAGCCAAGACATAAACAAGCTGTTAAATAACAATAAGCTTAAATACGATCATGCCGAAAATCTTGGTTACGGCTACATCGGTATAAGCGCGCAGTACATACCTAACATCTATATCCGCAAGGGTATTATGACGACGTTAAATGCGGCGTCCGCGGTCAACTATTACGGTTCGAGCGGTGGTAAGTCTATTTTGCGTCCGATGTCCAGAACGCTAAAGGAATTTTATCCGCAAGACGCTGAGGAAGTATATCCGTTTGACGCGACCGGCAATTCCGCTATAGACTACTTCATTAAAGGCGGATGCGAAAAGAAAGACGGCGTATGGCGCGACGAAAAGGGCAACGTTATGAAGTATACCTTCACCATTGCCGGCGACAGCGAGGATCACCCTGCCAACGGCATGCTTTTGCGCTCTGCCAGCATACTTAACGACATGGGCTTAGACGTTACCGTTACGCACGATTCTACTGCGCTTTCCAAGCTTTCCGCCGGACTTTTGACGGTGTGGGCGGCCGCGTGGAGCTCCTCGTCCGACCCCGATATGTACCAAGTATACCACAAGAATTCGCAAGCTACCAGCACGGCCGCTTGGGGATACAGATACTTGCTTGGTAGCAAATATGACGGATTAAAGGTCAATCCCGACAACTACGACCAAGTGGAAATGATTAACAAGCTGTCGGATAAGATTGACGACGGCAGAGAAACGGACGTCGTAAGCGAGCGCAAGGTTATTTACACGGAAGCATTGGATATGCTTATGGACCTTGCCGTTGAGTTCCCGACCTATCAGAGAGACGTTTACTACGTTTGGAGAAAGGGCGTATTCAAGGAGAGCACGTTGGAATCGAACGTAACTTCTTATCAGTCGCCGCTGTCCAGAATTTGGGAAGTTGAAATCGTTAAAAAATAATAATTGATTTTGCTACTACGTTTATAGGCTATTACTACTACGATTAAAGGTTAAAAAATGGTTAAGTACATCATTAAAAGAGTTTTATACTCCATATTGATCTTGCTACTGGTATCCCTTTTGTTATACCTTATTATGCGTATGATCCCCTCCGACTATATTGATCTGAGCTTTGCGGACAAACTGCAAAACGGAGCAATTACGTTGGAGGACATACAGCATCAAAAGGCATTGTACGGATTGGACGATAACTCGTTTGCGGGACTTATGAAGGGGTATTGGAAGTGGCTTACCGGCGCTTTAAGCGGCGATTTGGGTATGTCGTTCAAATATTCCATGCCCGTAGGCGAGGTTATTTCCGACCATATGTGGATTTCCTTCGGCATAGGCATGGCGGCGTTTATATTCCAGTTTATTATTGCCATACCGTTGGGTATTAAGGCCGCTACGCGTCAGTACGGAGCGGTGGACTACTCGACGTCCGTTTTGGCTATGATAGGTATATCGTTGCCGTCGTTCTTCCTTGCGTATTTGTTAATGTACGTATTTGCCGTCGAGCTTGGCTGGCTGCCGTTGCAAGGTTTGGCGTCCGGCAGTACGTCGGGGTTTGACTTTGGCGACTTTATATGGCACATGATCTTGCCAATGGCTACGATTATAATCGGGTCTATAGGTGGACTTATGCGGCATACGCGTACGAATACGCTGGAGGTGCTTAACCAAGACTACGTGCGCACTGCGCGCGCTAAAGGCCTTTCGGAGCACAAGGTTATTTATAAGCACGTGTTCCGAAACACAATGGTACCTATCGTAACGATGACGGCTGGCATTATTCCCGGCTTGTTCGGCGGTATGATGATACTCGAAGACGTTTTTGCTATTGACGGTATCGGTCGTATAGCGTATCAAGCCATAAAGATAGGCGACGTTCCGCTTGTTATGGGCTACAATATGTTTATTGCTATACTGTCCGTTCTCGGCACGTTGCTCTCGGATATAACCTACATGCTTGTAGACCCGAGAATCAAACTTTCTAAGTAGGCGGTGCATTATGGAAGAGAACCAAAAAGAAATTCTTAATAACGCTGCCGCTACCGATGAAGCAACGCTTACTGCCGAAACGAGTGCCGTAGGCGTAGGCGAGGCCACAGTAGCCGTTACCGTATCGACGGACGAAGCTAAGGACGAAAAGAAGCAAGAAAACAAGTCGGAATTTATTTCCGACAATGTAAGAATCGTTTCTCCGATGAAGCTGGTATTCAAGCGGTTTTTCCGTTCGCGGCTGTCGGTTATCGGCTTGGTAATGTTTTTGGCGGTAGTTATTTTCTCGTTTATCGGTCCAGCGTTTATTTCGTGGGAGGAGTCGGAAATCGACTACTCGCAAGCACAGCGTATTCTGTATGAATTCCAGTACTATGAGGACGGTGATTACTATACCGTTTACATCAATCAGCCCGACGATGAAAACAAGCATGCGCCCGCGTTTACGTACGGCGTCAACAAAAACGGCGACAAGGCGTTGCACCTTTTGGGCACGGACAAAGACGGCTACGACATATTCGTTCGTCTTATGTACGGCGGGCGACTATCGCTTATGCTAAGCTTCCTCGTCGTTTTGGTGTACACCGTTATAGGCGTTATTTTGGGCGGTCTTGCCGGTTACTTCGGTGGCTGGGTAGATATGCTTATTATGCGACTCGTCGATATTCTCAACTGTTTGCCGTCGCTACCCATTATGCTTATTTTGGGCGCGTTCTTTGACGGATCCGGTCTGGACGAGGGCATGCGCGTGTACTTTATGATGGGTGTGCTTACGCTAATGAGTTGGTCGGGTACGGCACGGCTCGTGCGCGGACAAATACTGTTCCTACGCGAACAAGAGTACATGATAGCTACCGACGCGCTCGGCTTCAGTCCCGCGCGAAAGATATTCAAGCACTTGGTGCCTAACGTCATGCCGCAGCTTATAGTTTCCATGACGCTCGGCCTTGGCGGTACCATACTTACGGAGGCCTCGCTCAGCTTTTTGGGCCTTGGTGCGCCTTCCACCATTGCATCGCTTGGACGAATGGTCAATGCGGCAAAGGAACCGCTTATTCTGTCCAACTACGTGCTCGATTGGCTACCCGCCGGACTTATAATTATTCTTGCCGTTGTGGCGTTCAACTTTATCGGCGACGGATTGCGTGACGCGCTCGATCCCAAGATGAAGAGGTGATGTTATGGAGAATAACCAAGAAGAAAAGAAATCCGTTATTAAGCGCGTAAAAGATTGGTATAGGCACGTCACTCACAAGGACGATCCCCATTACATTTCCGGCAAAGAGTCGCGCAAGATAGCCAAGGACAATCGCAAAACCACGCGCGCGTTTGAAAAGAAAAAGCTTGCGCACGTTGCAGAAAGCGACTACGTTACGCAAATGCGCGACCCCTCCAATATATTGGAGGTGGACGGCCTTTGCACGTACTTCTTTACCGACGCGGGCGTTTCCAAGGCGGTAGACGGCGTTTCGTTTGACATACCCAAAAGCTCTATCGTCGGCGTTGTAGGCGAAAGCGGTTGCGGCAAGTCGGTTACTTCGCTGTCCGTTATGCAGCTCGTTCAAGCTCCGCAAGGTCAGATAGTAGGCGGTTCTATCCGTTTCAACACTCAAGACTACAAAAAGGGTGAGGACGGCAAGCCGATTCCCATTTGGGAGTACGAGGAAGTTGACGGCGAGCGCGTAATCAAAACTCAGCCTAAGCTCAACAAAAAGGGTAAGCCGGTTCTCGACAAGGACGGCAAACCGGTTATGGTCAACGTGCAAGCGCTTGACGGTAACGGTTTTCCCGCATTCGAAATGGAGGACAAGGTTTTTGACATTGCCAAAATGCCGACGCGCGCTATGCAACGCATACGCGGCAAGGAAATTGCAATGATTTTCCAAGAGCCTATGACCAGCCTTAACCCGCTGTTTACCATAGGCAATCAGTTGGACGAGGTAGTGCTTTTGCACACCCCCGGCGCCGACAAGGAGCTTGCGCACAAGCGCACTATAGAGATGCTCCAGCTTGTCGGTATTGCCATGCCGGAAATCGTTTACAAAAGATTCCCGCACGAATTGTCGGGCGGTATGCGCCAACGCGTTATGATAGCTATGGCGCTTGCGTGCAATCCCAAATTGATCGTTGCCGACGAGCCTACCACGGCGCTTGACGTTACCATTCAAGCCCAAGTTTTGGACTTGCTAAAGGACATCAAGACTAAAATAAACGGCTCCATTATGATAATTACGCACGACCTTGGCGTTATTGCCAGCATGGCCGATTACGTTGTGGTAATGTACGCCGGTCGCGTAATAGAAAAGGGTACGGTTGAGGACATATTCGACACGCCGTTGCATCCGTACACCATCGGTCTGCAAAAGAGCAAGCCTGTCATCAACAAGGACGTTGAGGAGCTGTACAGCATAAAAGGCCAAGTTCCCAATCCTATAGATATGCCTAAGTATTGCTACTTTAAGGATCGTTGCGAAAGCTGTATAGAGTGCTGTAACGGCGAGTATCCGCCGCTCGTTCAAGTTTCAGATACGCATTTCGTAGCGTGCTATCGCGCCGACGAGGCGCGTATGGCGTCCATAAACGCTAAAGACCGCGCTCAAAAGGAAAGGGAAGAGCTTGAGGCCGCAACGGTACCGCAAGCCGAGCAAGCTTCTACCGCGGACGTTGTAACCGAGCAAACGGAACAAGACGCGACCGAAGTAGGCGAATCCGTCCAAACAGAGTCCCAACCCAAAACCAAATCCCAAAAAACGACGAACGACGAACCGAACATAACGATTGTAAAAAAGACGACTACCGCTAAATCAAAAACCGGTACGTCCAAGTCTACAAGTGCAAAGTCAACCGGCAGTAAATCTACTGCGGCAAAAACCGGCGCAAAATCGACTACTGCTAAGTCCGGCACTAAAGCTACGACTACCAAGTCCGGTACAAAGTCCACGGCAACCAAGACTACCGGCAGTAAATCTACTGCGGCAAAGAGCGGCACCAAATCGACTACTGCTAAGTCGAGTACCGCTAAGTCCGCAACGGCTAAGACCGGTACAAAGTCCACTGCTGCCAAGGCCGGTGCGAAGAAGACTACTACAGCTAAATCTACAACAGCCAAATCTACAACAGCCAAATCTACGACCGCAAAAACCACGCGTGCAAAGTCCGGCGAGAAGGAGAATAAGTAATGTCGGAAGAAATTAAGCCCGAAGTTATAAACGGCGAAGCAACGCAAGGCGGCGCAAAGACCGACGATTATATATTGGAAGTTGTCGACTTAAAGAAATACTTTTTGACGAAAAAAGAATTTAAGTTTGTAAAGGTTCCGGTACTTAATAATCCCGATCCCGCGTCCACCGCTATGCAAAACGCCGCGGACTCCGTCGAGCCTAAGGAAGGCGACGACAGCGTTGTCGCGCCCGAAATGCCGGTAGAACAATCGGACGTAGCGCCCGCGACGGACGTCGTAGGCGGCGTTACCGACGGCGAGCCGAAGCAAGGCGAACAAGCCGAGCAAGGTGCCGATGAAAAGACGGAAGCCGCTCAGTTTAAGAGAAAGCTTATACTTAACAAAACATACGTAAAGGCAGTAAACGGCGTCAGCTTTAAGGTAAAGCGCGGCGAAACGCTCGGCATCGTCGGCGAAAGCGGTTGCGGCAAGAGTACGATGGGTAGGAGCATTTTGCGCCTATTCGATATAACCGGCGGTAAGGTGTTTTTTGAAGGTACGGAAATAACGGCGTTAAAGCCGAGCGCACTGCGCAAATTCCGTACTCAAATGCAAATTATATTCCAAGATCCGTACGGCAGTTTGCCGCCGCGCAGTCCGGTCGGTCAAATTATCGGCGAGGCGGTTAAGGTTCACAACATAGTGCCCAAGTCCGAATACCGCGATTACGTTATAGACATTATGCGCAAGTGCGGCTTGCAAGACTTTTATTTCGACAGATATCCGCACGAGTTTTCGGGCGGTCAGCGCCAGCGTATTTGCATTGCCAGAGCTTTGGCGGTTAAGCCTAAGTTTGTCGTTTGCGACGAGCCTGTATCGGCGCTGGACGTGTCTATCCAAGCGCAAGTAATAAACTTGCTTAAGGAATTGCAACGCGATCTCGGCTTGACGTACTTGTTTATATCGCACGACTTGAGCGTAGTTCAGCACATTTCGGACAGAGTGGGCGTTATGTATTTGGGCAAGTTTGTCGAGATGGGCGACGAAAAGGACATCTTTAGCAACCCCATGCATCCGTACACGCACGCATTGCTTTCGGCAGTGCCTGTGCCCGATCCGCACTACAAGGGCAATCGTATAGTACTACAAGGCGATATACCCAGCCCCGCAAACCCGCCGTCCGGCTGTAAGTTCCACACGCGTTGCTCGCGTTGCATGGAAGTATGCAAGCATGTGGAGCCTAAGTTCAAGGATTACGGCAACGGACATATGTGCGCATGTCACTTATATCCTCAAGACTAAGAGGGACGATTTGAGCAAAAAGACCAAAAAGTACGCCGACGATGACGGCAGAACTATAGTGGATATGAACGTGGAAGGATTTCGTTGGTACCGCCCGAATAAGTCGGACAAAAAGGTAGACAAGGAAGACCGTCCCACGCGCAAGGAAACACGCGCCATGATGCGTGCGTGGTTTGCCGCGTATTTACCGCGTATTTTTGCATTGATAGTCGGCTTTGGACTTGCCGCCGCCATAGTTGTTTGCTGGCTCAACGGTTGGTTCATTAAGTAACTTTATAATCTTTATAAGTAATTTTACGTATAGTACGGCGCACTTACCTTGAAAGTAGGGTAAGTGCGTTTTTGCTTTATGTTTATCTGATTGTTAATAACAGCATGCTGCGAAGCAATCGCTTGCTATTATAAACCAGTAGTTTAGCAACTAAATTCGATTACGTTCAATTTGTTGTATGCTTAGAAAACTCTTGATTTTTCTTGTGAAATGTGCTATATTGATTATGCGAACATCTTAATATCCACGAAAAGGAGTACTTTGGGTAAAAACGTACTCTCTACCTTTTCGTGGAAAAGATGTTCGCAACATTGAGAGATGCGTTTTTCGGCGTGTTTCTCAATGGAACACGCTTTTTATTATTTAGAGGTAAGTAAAATGAAAAAGAAGTTTCTCATCACTGTTTTTTCGCTCGTGTGTGTGCTTGTGTGTGTCTTTACACTTGTGGCATGCGGCATTCCTAATCAACCGTCGTCTACACATACGCATTTATGGTCGCATACTTATGAATACAATGATACGCACCATTGGCGTATATGCGAGGAAAGCGGTTGCGACATTACTGACAATTCGCAGAAAGATGGCTATGCTGAACACGATTATTCAAGAGGCGATTGCATTTGCTATAAACCGTATTCAGAACATTTACATATTTGGTCGCAAGAATATGTTACAAGCGAAACGTATCATTGGTATAAATGTACGGTTCCTCTTTGTACGGAAAAAAATGAAAACGCTAAGCATAATTTTGTAAACGGAAAATGTGTTTGCGGTCTTTCGTCCTCATTAAAATACAAATTGAACGCGGACAAAGAAAGCTATTCGATAACGAGTATAGGAACTATTAACGATAAGAATATTACTATACCGTCAGAATATGATGGTAAACCAGTTACAAGCATCGGTAGAGAGGCGTTCAGAGAATGTAAAAACATTGAAAGCGTAGTTGTACCGGAAAGCGTATCCGTTATAGACGACAGCGCATTTTATGGTTGCACAAATCTTAAAACTATAAATATACCTAACGGCGTGAAAGAGATAGCTGCATCTGCTTTTAGTAATTGTAGCGCACTTACAAACATAGAATTGCCAGACAGTGTAACAAAAATAAGTACGGGTGCTTTTACTGCTTGTAGTAGTCTGCAAGCCATTGATTTGCCCGAAAGTTTAACAAACATCGGTATTTTGGCGTTCTCGCGTTGCAGTAGCCTTACGAGTATCGTTGTACCAAACAATGTTGTTTTAGAAAATTCCGCTTTTGCTACTTGTTCGGCTCTTAAAGAAATTACAATATGCGACGATGTAACCGGTGTTGGTAGCACTACGTTCCGCGAATGCCCTATTGAAAAGGCGACAATTCCTGCCTCTGTAATGCAAAATATTTATACCACCGTACAGACAACTATAAAGACGATAATCATATCGAGTGGTGAAAGTATTGGTTATAGTGCCTTTGCCGGTTTAACTAAACTTGAAAGCATAACCATATCTAAAAGCGTAACGAGTATAGGTGCCGGCGCATTCGTTGGGTGTTCCAAACTTACAAACATAATTTATAACGGTACGCAAGATGAGTGGAACGCTATCTCAAAAACAAATTGGGACGTCGGATTTAGTACCGAATATGTAATTCATTGCACCGATGGCGATATAGCCAAAGAAAATTAAACTAATAAAATGCTATAAGTTGACAAGATAAATTTCAATTTATCGTTCTAAAACGTATAGCTAAACGCTCTCGAACAAATTTTTGTTTGGGAGCGTTTGTTCGTGCTTGAAAGTGCGACTGTTAAAAAGTTTGCTCGTCGTATTTACCGATAAGCATTGCAATTTTTTAGCCGTTGTGCTATAATGCAATGGAATTAAGGAGATAATATGAAAAAAGTGATAGTGGTAACAAGCTCGCCGCGCAAGGACGGCAATTCGGAGCTTTTGGCAAGGGCGTTTGCAGACGGCGCGTCGTCGGCGGGTAATGAAGTTAAGCTGATTTCCGTGCGCGACTTGGACTTGAAGTATTGCGTAGGTTGCTTGTACTGCCAATCGCACGACGTTTGCGTGCTTGGCGACGGTATGAATGAGCTGTACGAGGATATTCAAAACGCCGACGTAATAGCGTTTGCAACGCTCGTTTATTTCTATTCGGTGTGCGGGCAGTTAAAGACCTTTATAGATAGGCTTAACCCGCTGTATCCGCGCCAAAACAAGTTTACCGACGTGTACGTGCTGGCGACAGCCGCCGACGATGACGAAAAGGCTATGGACGGCGCGGTGCACGCCGTGCAAGGCTGGGTGGATTGCTTTGACGGCGTTAGCATAAAGGGCGTAGTGCGCGGCGTAGGCGTAACAGACAAGGGTGAGATTACCGGCACTGGCTTTATCGCTCAAGCGCGCGATATGGGTAAAAACGTTTAGTGTTTAGATTATAGCGTTTTATTTATACCGACTACGTGTTAAATATCAATTAGAAGGTGATTATGGAAAATAAGGACGATAACGAACGATTGAACGATCTTGAACGCGTGAGCTTGCAAGACGAGGATTATTACTACGATCACCCCAACGTGTCTTGGCTGGAACGGCATAGGCGCAAGCGTGCGGTCCGTCAAACCCAAAAGCTGTTTCGCGTAATAGACATGCTTTTTGCACTTTCGCAAAACGCGTGTCCGTACGTTAATAGGCACAACGTAAATACGATTGACGTTAAGTCAGATATAATTTACGATAAGTCCTTGCCGTCGGTTTGCAAGCTGGATTTTTACCGCGAAAAAAGCGAGGAAAAACAACCGGCCATAATATTGATACATGGCGGTGGTTTTTCTGCGGGCGATAAGAAGTATCGAAAGGGCCGGTCGCAGTTTTTTGCGCTCAACGGTTTTAGCGTGTTTTGCATCAATTACGGACTCGCGCCGCAGTATATATTTCCCGAACCGCTAAGGCATATCGTTACTGCGGCAAATTTTATATACGACAATGCCGATGAGTATAACGTAGACCGCGATAGGATTTTTGTGGGCGGGGACAGCGCGGGCGCCTATTATGCGGCAATGGTCGCGGCGTATAACTGCTCGGATAAGCTGAAGTCAGCATTCGATTTTGCGCCCAAATTCAAGTTTTTCGGCACGCTACTCAATTGCGGCGTTTACGATAAGGAAACGGTGCTTAAAACGCGGTATCCGTTTGGCTTGGCCAACGGCGTAATGCTTAGCATGACCGGCACTAAACCGGACGACTTTGATACGTACAAGTACCGTGATGTATGTATGCCGTCCGAGCTGATTGGCAACGGTTATCCGCCTACGTTCGTTATTTATTCGGATAACGATATATTTTGCAAGGGCCAAGGCGACGTAATGATAGATACGCTTAATAAAAACGGAATCTACAACGAGCACTTTTCGGCTCGGTATTCGGGGTCCAATCACTGCTTTTCGCTTACTTGGAGCGGGGACGACGCGGCCGCCGCTAACGAGCTGTTGCTTTCATTTGCCAAGCGCTTGTCCGAGGATAAAATCAAATTTAAATAATCCATATTATCTTTTGCTTTTTGTTGACGAAAAGGCATAATAATGATACAATAATCAATATGAAGGAAAAATTTGACAAAATTGTCAATAGCCGGTTCGGGAGGGTTGCCGACAAGCTGTGCAATTCCGTATGGTACGTAGTGGCGTACGGTTTGGTTTGCATACTTGCGCATACCTTTGATATACCCGTAATCGGCGCGGTGTTGCTTGCCGTTTTGCTCGTACCCGCATTGCTGTTTTGTAAAAATTCTTTCGTGCTGGTGCCGTTTTTAACGACATGTATGTTCGTTATGTCGGAGGAAACCAAGCCGCAGTCGGGGTACTTCGGCAAACCGCTGTATATAGCGGTGCTGTGCTTGGTGCTCGTAGTTATACTTACGGCGTTCGTTTTTAACCTCGTGTATTACAAAAAGTGGCGGGTTATGTTCAAACGCGGGTATTTGACCGTTTCGCTTGCACTGGTCAGCGGCCTTTTGGTAGTGGGCGGACTTGGCGCGCCATCTATGTCTTGGACCGGCGTGGGCATGGCGCTTGCCATAGCGGTAACGATGTTTTTGCCGTACACTCTGCTTATAAACTGCGGCGAGTACGCGGGGCGAAAGACTGTTGAGTACTTTGCTTGGGTAATGATTACGGTGTCCGTAGTTATCGCCGCCGCAGTGCTTAAGCAATACGTTATTCACGATATTAAGCTTACCAACTTTAATATCAGCGGCGCAGACAAAAGGGATTACATAGTATTTGGCTATGCAATTTCCAATACAGCCGCGGCGTTCGTTGTGATTGCGTTGCCTATAACGTTCTATATGGTTTATATCTATAAGCATGGCTATTTGTTTTTGATAGCTATAGCTTTGGAGCTGGTAACGATATACTTCACTTTTTCGCGCGCGTCGCTCGTAGTTGCTGTCCCCGGTACGGCTATAGTCGCCATTGCGATGTGTTTCAAAAAGAAAACCGGCAGACTAGGGTACTGGATAGCGTTCGGCATTGCCGCCGCCATCGCGATTGTCGGCATAATTTTGCTTAGGCATCAGATAGGCGGATTGATTTCCAAAGTCCTTTCGGGCGGAGTTTCGTCAAGTGGGCGATTCGGCTTGTGGAAGCGCGGCTTTAGCGCGTGGAAGTTGTATCCGGTTTTCGGCGTAGGCATTTGGTATTTGCCGCCTATAAATAACTGGTACTATTCCTTCCACTGCACGCCGCTTACGTACTTGTATTGCGCGGGTATCGTTGGACTAGCGGCGTATCTGTATCACCGATACAAAACGGTTAGGCTTACTTTTTCGGCAAAGCTTACCGCCGAGCGCGTATTCGTTGCGCTGTGCGTTTTGGCTATGCTGTGCAACGCATTGCTGGATATAGCAATGACTATGCCGCCGCATTTGTTGTATTACGGCATTATGCTTGCGCTGATAGAATGTGACGTAAAAAAGACTAAGCTTGAACTTCAACCGACCGTTGCCACCGACACCGGTGCTGACGGCGTTGACGCAAATATAGAATCTACCGTTTCGGACCAAAGCGTAAAAACGGAAGTGAAAGGAGAGTAACATGAGCGACTGCACTCATAATTGCAATACTTGCGGACAGAAATGTTCTGCACCGCAAACTGACAACCCGCACGAACTGTCGCGTATAAAGCGCGTAATAGCCGTTGTAAGCGGCAAAGGCGGCGTGGGTAAGTCGTCCGTCACGGCTATGCTTGCCGCGGCTATGAATAAAAAAGGATACGCCACCGCTGTGCTTGACGCAGATATTACCGGAGCTTCCATACCCAAAATGTACGGCGTGCACTGTGACGTGCAAAGTGACGGCACCGGAATTTATCCGCCCAAAAGCGCGGCCGGAATAAAAATTATTTCGTCCAACTTGTTGTTGGAAAACGAAAGCGATCCCATCGTTTGGCGTGGGCCGATAATAGCCGGCATGGTCAAGCAGTTTTGGACGGACGTTATTTGGGGCGACGTTGATTATATGTTTATAGACTGTCCGCCGGGGACCGGCGACGTGCCGCTTACGGTGTTCCAGTCGATTAAGGTTGACGGAATAGTAGTCGTAACCACACCGCAAGAGCTTGTGTCAATGATAGTGGAAAAGGCTGTGAATATGGCAAACCTTATGAAAATACCGGTACTCGGAATCGTTGAGAATATGAGCTACGTGGTATGTCCGGATTGCGGCAAACGCATAAACGTATTCGGCGACGGAAAGACTGTGGGCGAAACGGCGCAAAAGTTTGGCTTGCCGGTGCTTGCGGAAATTCCGTACGATGCCAAAATGGTAGCGGCGGCCGACGGTGGAAAGATGGACGTGCAGTCCTTTGGGTATATCGAGCCGGCCGCAGATATTTTGGAAAGCGGTTTGCCGGTGAATAGTCATTAGGGCGCCGATATGACCGAAAAAAACAAAATGCTTGCCGGCAAGATTTACGATCCTACCACGCCGGAGCTGACGGAGCTACGCCGTCGCGCACATAAGCTTTGCAAGCAGTATAACGACACCTTTGAAGAGGACGAAAGTGAACGCGAAAAAATCCTTGCCGAGCTTGTGCCTAACATGGATAGCACCGGATACTTGCAAGGTCCTATTTACTTTGACTACGGCGTGTTTACGACGTTTGGAAAGAACTTTTTTGCTAACTTTAATCTTACGGTGCTCGACGTTTGTCCGGTTACGATAGGCAACGACGTTTTTATGGGGCCTAACGTGTCAATACTTACGCCCAAGCACCCGCTTAGGTATCAAGACCGCAACGCGTACAAAACCGAGGACGGCAGAGTGACGGACAAGGAGTACGGCGCACCCATAACGATTGGCGATAATTGCTGGATAGCCGGCAACGTTACCATACTTGCGGGCGCGGAAATAGGTTCGGGTTGCGTAATAGGCGCCGGCTCGGTGGTTACCGGCAAAATTCCCGACAACAGCTTGGCTTACGGCAATCCCGCGCGAGTAGTGCGGCAAATAACTGAAGCCGACGCACTAAAATACAAACGAGAGCTTTTTAGCTAACTTACAAAAAATAATTTTTATAGAGGTATAAATCATGATTGCATTATCCGAAAGCATTAGATACGTTGGCGTCAACGATAAAACTTTGGATTTGTTTGAGGGGCAGTACTTGGTGCCCAACGGCGTATCGTACAATTCCTATACGATTACGGACGAAAAGGTGGCCGTTTTTGACACGGTTGACAAGCGTAAAACCGAGGAATGGCTGTCCAACGTGGAAATTGCGCTGGCTGGCAGAGTGCCCGATTACATTATAATTTCGCATATGGAGCCCGATCATTCGGCAAGCATTCGTGCGTTTTTGCATAAATATCCCAACACGACCGTCGTTGGTAATGAAAAAACGTTTGCTATGGCCGAACGCTTTTACGGCAAAATTTTCGATAAGACTTTGGTTGTAAAAGACGGCGAGGAGCTATCACTCGGCAAGCACACGCTTAAGTTTATTTTTACGCCTATGGTGCACTGGCCGGAGGTTATGTTCACGTATGAAAAGAGCGAAAAGGTGCTGTTTTCCGCGGACGCATTCGGTAAGTTCGGTGCGTTGGACGTGGCCGAGGACTGGACATGCGAAGCGCGTAGATACTATATCAATATCGTAGGCAAGTACGGCTCTACCGTTCAGAGTGCGCTCAAAAAGGCGGCTCAGCTCGATATCAAAATGATTTGCCCGTTGCATGGGCCGATGCTTACAGAAAACCTCGGTTACTATATAGGCAAGTATAATACGTGGAGCTCGTATGTGGCCGAGGACGAGGGCGTGACCATTGCGTATTCATCCATTTACGGCAACACGCAAGAAGCGGCAAAACGCCTTGCCGCGTTGTTGGAAAGATCCGGTGCGCGCGTGGAAATGTTCGATCTTGTGCGCGACGATATTGCGGAAGCGGTGGAATCGGCGTTCCGTTACAATAGGCTGGTGCTGGCGTCCGTAACGTACGACGGCGGTCTGTTCCCTACGACCGAGCTGTTTATAAATAGGCTTAAAAGTAAAAACTTCCAAAGCCGCACGGTTGCCTTTATAGAAAACGGCACATGGGCGCCGACGTCCGGCAAGCTCATGCGTGCGCAGTTTGAAACTATGAAAAATATAACCTTCGTTGATAAAATAGTTACAGTCAAGTCTGCCGTCGGCGCGGATACCGAAGCAGAGCTTGCTGAGTTGGCTAACGAACTGTCTAAATAGTTATAGGATAACTGAATACGCCGCTATAAGCTCGTCAAGTGAAATTTTGCAGTTTTGCGGGCTTGTGGACGGTAACCGCACCGTTGCGGAAATAATAGGATTGTTAATATCGCGGTTGTAGCGCATGAGTAATTCATGCGCTTTTCCGCCGGTAGTAAAAATTCGAGTAACGCTTGGGTAGCGGGCGACTAATCCGTCTATATCGTTGTACACGACGTCGGTAATGGTGTTGTCCGACGCGCCTACTATATTGCAGCTGTCTATAACGTCCCATAGCGCTATGTGGTGGGAGAGTACAAGCTTGGTGCGCGCTTCTCTTTCCGTCGAGTATTGCTCGCCGAATAATGCAAAAAGCACCCGCCAAAATCTGTTTTGCGGATGTGCGTAGTAAAACGCCGCCTGCGCCGATTTGGGCGACAGCATAGAACCGAGTATAAGCACCGTGCTGTTTCGGTCTATAAGCGGCGGAACGCCGTCGTGCGACGCGTGGCGTATATTGTTTTCCGATTGTAATTTCATATTATTTTGGCGTTTTATTCATAGATTTAATTATACGGTATCTCTCGGCGTGCTACTCGCCGGGATATACGTAAAGTAAAAGACGCGTACAAGGCGCGTCTTTTACTTTGGTACACCCTCGGAGACTCGAACTCCGGACCCACTGATTAAGAGTCAGTTGCTCTACCAACTGAGCTAAGGATGCTCAAAGCATAGTTATAGTACCACATATATTATGAATTGTCAAGAGATTTTTATGGGTTATTTAAAAAAAGGTAGGGGAATAAAAAAATTTTTAAAAAAACTTTTAAAAGTACTTAAATTTTGTTGACAAATCTTTTGTTATATTGTATAGTAATTAAGCTTAGCACATGGGTTTTGGACCTTTAGCTCAGTTGGTTAGAGCAACCGGCTCATAACCGGTTTGTCCGGGGTTCAAGTCCCTGAAGGTCCACCATTTTTGTGGCCCGGTAGTACAGATGGTTAGTACGCCAGCCTGTCACGCTGGAGGTCGAGGGTTCAAGTCCCTTCCGGGTCGCCAAACTTTTGCCTCGGTAGCTCAGTCGGTAGAGCAAGGGACTGAAAATCCCTGTGTCGGTGGTTCGATTCCGCCCCGAGGCACCACAATCTACTTTTCTGCGCCGAAGTAGCTCAATCGGTAGAGCAACTGACTTGTAATCAGTAGGTTGCGGGTTCAAGTCCCATCTTCGGCTCCATTATGTGTCGTTACGTGTTCGACACATTTTTTGGTTAAAGAAGTTGAATAGCGTTGCGTATCAAAGCCGGCATCGGCTCCATTATGTGTCGGCGTAGAAATGGCACATTTTTTGGTTAAAGAATGAAATATAAGCCGGTGCGTTCGTTGTGTGTCGATATAACTTTCGGCACGTTTTTTGTTTTTTTGGTAATTTATTTTTTGCCGTTTACGTAGGCGAGGTGGTTATGAGCAGAGATATTAAAGATCTTAAAATTTTTCTTTTGGACAGAAATCCGGAAACATGCGCCGCGTGGAGTAAGTATTTTAACGAGCAGAATAACGTAAAAATCGTATGCTCGGACTTTGTGGAGTTTATGCGACGTAACAAGGTGGATTGCGTCGTGTCGCCGGCAAACAGCTACGGCATTATGGACGGTGGATACGACGAGGCGATTACCGCTTGGTTCGGCAGTGATTTGCAAGATCGAGTTCAGAAGTATATTATAGACAATCTGTACGGCGAACAGCCGATATGCACGAGTATTATGCTCGATACCAATCTTGCCGGTATAAAGCTTATACACGTCCCTACAATGCGCACACCGAGTATAATCAAGGACGATAGGCTGGTTTATCATTGCACGCGCTCTTGCCTTATATCTGCGCTAAACGGCGGGGTGAACTCTATAGTCGTTCCGGCGTTCGGCGGCGCGACCGGTTGCGTGCCGAGTGATACCGTTGCGTTAATGATGTGGCGAGCGTACGAGCAGTTTAGCAATCCGCCGCACGTAATCGACTGGGAATACGCAAGTCGGCGAGATTTTTAAATATATGAGTTGGTTTAATTATTACGGACTGATTGCTGTTGCAATTATTTTAATACCGAATATAATTATTGCGTTTGTTGACAAAAACGCATATGCAAACGAGTACGACAATAAAGTAATGCTTGTGTTGGAACAAATTGGGCGTTACGGTTGTATGGCGTTTATGGTATTTAATATTCCATACACTTATTTTAATTTTTGGTTTACTCACGCTTTGACGGTGTATCTTATCGTAAACGGAATATTGCTTGCATTGTATATTTTAGGCTGGATAGTATTCGGAAAGGGGCGTAGCGTTGCAAAAATGCTATGGCTATCTATAGTTCCGTCCGTATCGTTTTTATTTAGCGGAATTATGCTATCGTCTATCTTGCTTATAATTTGTGCTATATTTTTCGGAATAGGGCATATAACGATAAGCTACAAAAATAGTAGTCGAAAATAAAAATTTAATCTACCATTCCGATTTTGTAAACAAAAAAAAGAACACCGTGTTGGTGTTCTTGTGGAGCGGAAGACGAGATTCGAACCCGCGACCCTCACCTTGGCAAGGTGATGCTCTACCCCTGAGCCACTTCCGCACAACCATCATTTAACTGACAGCATAGTAAATATAGCATTTATATAATACGTTTGTCAAGCATTTTTCAATAAAAAATCATTATTTCGTTAAAAAATGTTTGACAAGATTGTAGATATGCTGTATAATCATTTTGTAACACAAGGAGGTGGATTATGGCTGTCCCCAAACATAAAACGTCTAAAGAGCGTACGCATACCCGCGGTTCGCAATGGAAGTTGTCCGGTCCCGCATTGGTAGAATGCAAAAGCTGCCATCAGCATATTCAGATGCATCGTGTGTGTCCGTTTTGCGGTAGCTATGACGGCGAAGTAAAAATCGAACAAAAACAAAGCAACGACTAAAAATTTACCCCATCATTATATGGGGTATTTTTAGTAGGGAGTTATCATGAAAATAGTTGTTGATATAGGCGCTTGCGATAAGCCGGCCAAAATGGTTTTGGGCGCGGTTGACGCGGCAAAAGAATACAAGGACTACACCATCGTTTTGGTGGGTGATTCTGAGTTTATCAATAATACGATCGGCTCGAACAAACCCGCCAATCTTGAAATAGAACACGCACCCGACGTAATCAGTAACGACGATACGCCTACGCGCGCTATTCGTCAAAAACCCGATTCGTCGCTCGTTCGCGCAATCAATTTGCTAAACAGCTCAGACGACTATATAGGTTTGCTTAGTGGCGGTAGCACGGGCGCCGTTCTTACCGGCGCGACGCTTATGGTTGGGCGCATAAAGGGCGTGCACCGGCCCATGCTTACTTGCTTTATGCCTACGGCGGTAGAGGGTAAGCTGGTGTGCATTGCCGACTGCGGCGCCAACGTCGATTCCAAGCCGGAGTTTTTGGCGCAGTTCGCCGTTATGGCAAACTTGTACGTATCGGCGCTGTTTGGCATAGAAAAGCCGAAAATCGGACTTTTGTCCGTAGGTGCCGAGGATCACAAGGGTGACGAGCGCTCCAAGGCGACCTTTGCGTTGCTCAAGCAGAACTCCGATTTGAACTTTGTCGGCAACGTTGAGGCGCGCTACGCATTGACCGGCGATTACGATATAATCATTACAGACGGCTTTGCGGGCAACGTACTCGTTAAGTCGGTGGAGGGCACGGCAAAGCTCGTTATGACCGAGCTTAAAAGCGCAATGATGTCGTCGTTTAAATCGAAAATCGGCGCGTTGCTCCTTAAAAAGTCCGTTTACAAATTAAAGGACAGAATGGATTACCATGCTTACGGCGGCGCGGCGTTTTTGGGCGTAAAAAAGATAGTCGTCAAAACCCACGGCTCGTCCAACGAGGTTTCTACCAAAGCCTCTATTCGCAATATTATAAGAGTATATCAAAATAATATTATCGACAAGATTAAGCAAGGCATGGCGGTTGATACCGACGCGGAAAAAGCGGGTGAATAGGGATTGGACTGATAATATTCAATCGCTGATAGGGTACGCCTTTAACGATTGTAAATACTTGCGTGCGGCGTTTATTCATTCGTCGTATGCCAACGAGCACCCCACGGCCGCCAACGAGCGCATCGAGTTTTTGGGTGATTGTGTTTTGGACTTTTTGGTCGGCGAGAGGCTTTTTACGGCAGATCCAACGGCGAGCGAGGGTGACTTGTCGGCTAAGCGCGCGTCTATAGTTTCGCGTGCGCCGCTTGCGCGCATAGTGGATAAGCTCGGACTTATGCAGTACTTGCAAGTCGGCGTGGGCGTAAACAAAAGCTCGTTTTCGGACAAAAAGCGTTCGGACGTATTCGAGGCGCTTTTGGGCGCGGTATATCTTGACGGTGGGCTTGACGCGTGCCGAACGGTACTCGACAAAATCTATTACGACGAAGTAATACCCGAGCGCGATTACATAAGCGAGCTTAAAAACTACTGCGAAAAGCACGGTGTTGTTATATTTTATCATGATATAAACGGCGATGGCAAAATGTTCGTGGCTAAAGCCGACGTGCTGGGCAAGCGGTATGAGGGCAATGGTGTATCCAAGCATGACGCCGAAAAGGCGCTTGCGGAGGTCGTTTACAAGGCTTTGACCCAAGATAAATAATAATTACATAGAATTAACTTGATTTAACCGCTTCTTATCATGGGGGTGGCTAAATTTTATTTTGGGTAGTTTACTATTTTCTATTGATTTTTTTTATCGTATATGTTACAATGTTAAATGTACGCAAATGCGTAAAAGCTGGTAACACTCTTGAAGTTCAAAAAACTCGCCCTAATCGGGTTCAAATCCTTTGCCAACAGACTGGAAGTTAAGTTCGGTGAAGGCATAACGGCAATCGTTGGTCCCAACGGTTGCGGAAAGAGTAACGTTGCAGACGCCGTGCGCTGGGTTCTCGGTGAGCAGTCGGCAAAGCTTTTGCGTGGTTCAAAAATGATGGACGTTATATTTAACGGATCCAAAAAGCGTAAGGCGTTATCCTATGCGGAGGTTGCGCTTACTTTTGACAACCACAATCGTTCGCTGTTTCCGTCGTGCGAGTTTGAGGAAGTCGTTATTGCGCGTAAGCTTTTCCGTTCGGGCGAGAGCGAATATTACATAAACGGCAGTCAGTGCAAGCTGCGCGACATAAACGACATGCTGCGCGACGCCGGATTTGCCATAGAGGGTTATACCATTATCGGCCAGGGCAGGGTTATGGAAATAATCAACGCCAAGCCCGAGGATCGTCGTGCCGTATTCGAGGAAGCGGCGGGTATTACCAAGTATAAGTTCAAAAAGAACGAGGCGGAACGCAAAAACGCGCGTACGCGCGAAAACCTCGTGCGCCTTAACGACATATTGAGCAACGACACCGAGCGTTTGGCACCGCTTGCTCGTCAAGCCGAAAAGACTCGCCAGTACCGCGATATTAAAGAGCGGCTTAAGCATCACGAAATCAACCTTTATATCAACCGTTACGAAACAGCGTCCGGAACTAAAGATCAGCTTTCCGCGGTTATTGCCGGCATTGACGAACAGATAAAAGAACAACAGCGCGCATATGCCGACGCGACGGAAAGCTATAATTCCGCCATGGCCGAGCTGCAAACCATAGATTCCCAGCTTGACAAGTACCACACTGCTCTTACTAATTTGACGGTTGACAAGGAAAAGACAGCCGGTCAAATTAACCTATACAAACAGCAGATAGAGCACCTCAGCGCGCAAACGCGTTCGCTTATGGCGACCAACACTGCGCTTAACGATAATTACGGCGTACTTACCGTAACCGCCGCCGAAAAGCAAGACGAGCTTAGGCGCAAGTCGGACGCGCTCAAACTAACCAAAGAGGAGTACGACAAGATCAACGCCGAATACACTCGGCTGTCCGATATAGTTGTTGAGGAACAAGAAAAGATTAACACGGCACGTCGCGCCTTGCTTGCGGCAATGGAGCGCCGCGCCGCCGTCAACCGTAGCGTTGGCGAGCTGTCCGCAGAACGCACTAATCTTACGGCGCAGATCGAGGAGATTAACGGCAGAATAGCCGATTTCGAATCCAAGATTGCCGAGCAAACCGAAAGTATAAAGACCAAAGGCGAGCAACTACAAGCCCTACGTGCCGAGCGCGACGGACTTATTGCGCAAAAGGACGAAACGTCTGCCGAGAACACGAATATCGTTGCAAGACTTGCTGCCTTGGGCGGAGAAATAAGCCAAGCCAAGCAAGACTATTCGGCGTTGCTTTCTCGCAAGCGTGTACTGGAGGACGTTCAGCGTGACGCGTTTACCCACGCCGTGCGCAAGCTGCTTGACGACGCGCAAAACAACGAGCGCATCAAAAAGGCTGTTGTCGGCGTTATCGGACAAGTTATAACCGTTAAGGACGGCTTTGAAGCGGCTGTTGATATGGCGCTCGGCAATGCCGTAAACAATATAGTAACCAAGGACGAGGACGACGCAAAACTGCTCGTAGAGCACTTAAAGGCCAATAAGTACGGCCGAGCGACATTCCTTCCCATAACCAGCTTTAGGCCGCGCGCAATAGACAAGGCGCTAATGCCGTTGCTAAACAGAAAGGGTTGCTTCGGTATTGCAACCAACGCGCTCGACTACGACCCGATATTCGATTCGGTTATCAGCGGTTTGCTGGGCAGTACTGTTATCGTGGACGACATGGACACTGCAGTTGCGCTTGCGCGCGACAGTAAGTACGGGTTCCGTATCGTCACGCTGGACGGGGATATAGTTACGCCGCAAGGCGCAATTACCGGCGGTAGCAAAAAGTCGGACGCGTCCAACGTGTTCTCGCACGAGCGCACGCTTAAGGATATTATTACGCAAACCGACGCGCTTAAGGCGCGCATAGACGGATTGCAGAGCGAGCGCGACACGCTTACTGCCAAAAACGAGTCGCTTATCAAGCGCGTGCGCGAGCTTACCGAGGATATTCACGAGTACGACCTTGCAGAAGCGGCCAAGTCGGCGCAGAGCAATGCATTACGCGACGAGCTTACTATGCTTACGGAGAGTTTGTCCGGCGACAAGGGCACGCTGGAAATGCTCGTTGCGAGGCTTGCGGAAACCAACGCGGACCTCGACGCGGTTGAGCAAAACCAAGACGAAATGAGCGTGGACGAGCGTAGCGAGGAGAACGCACGCAAAAACAAGGAGTTGGAAGCGTTGCGTGCCGAGCGCGATATGCTGCGCGACGGCGTTGCCGCCAAGGATTTGCAAATGGTCACGTTGCAAAAGGACGTGGAGGCGTTGCAAACCGAAATTGCGCGGTTAAAGAGCGAGGCCGTTTCCACTACGTCGCGTTTGGAGATTAACAACGGAATAATCAACCGCAACAACCAAACCGTTCGCGAGTGTGACGAAAAGATAAAGGAGTTGTCCGTAAGCAATTCGGACGGCAACGACAAGCGCAGACAAGAGATTCAAGCCAAGCTCGAAGCGCTGTTACAGCACAAGTCCGACCTTAACGCCAAGTCCGCGGATAGCGACAAAGCAAGGCTGGAGATTACCGACAGAATATCGCAGTTCACCGAACAAAAGCACGAGCAAGAAATTTTGCTTGCGCAAGTGGACGTAAATATGGAAAACATGCAAGCCGCTATTTACGAAAACTACGAGCTTGCATACGAAGGCTGTTTGGAATTCAAAGAGGAAAACTACGACGCGGCAAACGGCGAGATAGAAATTGCCAAGCTCCGCCGACGCATAGTCAACCTCGGCAGTATCAACGAAAACGCAATAGAGGAAGCGCAAGAGCTGTCGCAAAAGGTGGGCAAGCTTTCCGAGCAACGCGACGACATGATGAAGAGCCTTGCCGACGAGGAGCGCGTTATCAAGGAAATGTCCGCAAACATGATGCGTGACTTCGATAATTGCTTCGAGCAAATTCGCGAAAACTTTAAAAACTACTTCCGCGAGCTGTTTGGCGGCGGCAATGCCGACTTGCAGCTTACCGAAAACGAGGATCCGCTGTTGCGCGGTATAGAGATTATCGCACAGCCGCCGTCCAAAAACCTTCAATCAATATCGCTTTTCTCGGGCGGCGAAAAAACGCTTACCGCTATAGCCATAATGTTCGCAATCATGAAGCTTCGTCCCATGCCGTTCTGCATGCTGGACGAAATCGAGGCGGCACTCGACGACGCCAACGTTGCGAGGGTTGCCGCCATGATCAAGCGCTTTTCGGCAGACACGCAGTTTATCGTCATTACGCACAGAAAACCGACTATGGAGCAAGCGGACTGCTTGTACGGCGTAACTATGGAGGAGGAAGGCGTATCCACAATCGTATCGGTGCGCTTGAGCGACGCGCTTCAAAACGCCGTATCCGTTAAGGCAAAGAACGATAACTAATATACTAATCGGTAAAGGGTGAATTATGGGACTGTTTTCCAAAATAAAGGACGGACTTAAGCGCACTAAGGAAGCTATTGCGTACAAGCTGAACAAGCTGTTTACCGGCGGCGTGCTTACCGACGACTTTTACGACGAGCTGGAGGAAACGCTGTTGACCTCCGATATCGGTGCCGAAACTACCGATCAGATAATGGATAGGCTAAAGGACGAAATAGATAAAAACCACGTGCGCGACACCGCTATCGTTAGGGACTTGTTAAAGAACATTCTCGTTGAGCTTTTGGAGGAAAACGAAAAGCTGGAATACGACTATCCGCTAGTTATTATGCTGTCCGGCGTGAACGGCGTGGGCAAAACCACGGCAATCGGCAAGCTTGCAAAAAAGTTCAAAAAAATGGGCAAATCGGTTACGATTGCGGCGGCGGATACCTTCCGTGCGGCGGCGGCCGATCAGCTTACCGTATGGGCGGAGCGCGCCGGCGTGCGTATAATAAAGCACGCGGAAGGCGCAGACCCGGCGGCAGTCGTGTACGACGCGGCGCAGAGCGTAAAGAGCAAAAAAGGCGACGTACTGCTCGTTGATACCGCCGGCCGACTTCATAACAAAAAGAACCTCATGGAGGAGCTTAAAAAGATTTCCCGCGTTGTCGATAGGGAGTTGCCGGACGCAACGGTGTACAATTATATAGTGCTTGACGCCACTACCGGACAAAACGCCATATCGCAAGTCGATTTGTTTAACGAAGCTATAGATATAGACGGCATAGTGCTTACCAAGCTGGACGGCACGGCTAAGGGTGGCGTGGTGCTGGCTATAGCCGGCGAGCTTAACGTTCCGGTCGTGTACGTGGGCGTAGGCGAGGGAATTGACGACCTCGAGGACTTTGACGCCGAGGACTTCGTAGCCGGCATAATGGGTGATTGATTTATTGATAGTTACGCAAAAACGACTGACTTTCCGTCAGTCATTTTTGTATTACTTTGGGGATAACATATGAGTAAAAGATTTAAGAATGTTTTGTACAACGTATTGGTGTACGTGGCGGCCGCCGTAATTCTTATGACGTTTTGGGTAATAGGGCTCGAAACTGACGACGGAAACGATATTTGGAATATCGTTTTGGCAGTTTCGCTCGGCGTAATAGGATTGCTGTGCGTTATAAACGTTGTCGCCGGTTTCATTCTATCGCGCAAGTTCAGAAAAATGAATACGCGCGAGTTGTTCGATTATTTTAACGGTATTCGTATTAAGGCGCAAAGCGATATAACCGGTGTGCGCAAAAAGACTGTGCGCATAGTTGTGCTTGCATACGTATATCTTGCGCTGATTTTTGCATTGCTTTGCTTAGGTGCTTTTGCCGGCGGCAGAATCGGTATCGGCGCGGACAGCTCGGTAGCACTGTTGCTGGTTATATTGTATCTGCTGGGTAGTGTAATCGATATATTGTTCAAGCCAATAGACAACGACTTTAATCAGTTGGAAGTAGAACTGACTGCCAACGATTTCCCGCTTATGCGCAAAACGGCTGAGCGTGCCGCAACGGCGGTTGGGTATAACGGAAAAATCAAGCTTTTTTTGGTTGGTAATGGCGTGTCTGTAAGCGCTTACCGCGGCATTGCGTACGTAACGATAGGGTACAAGGAAGCCGCGTTGCTGACGAGCGACGAGCTGTATGCGGTAATGCTACACGAATTTGCACACGTCGTAAATGCCGACGTCAGTCGCGGCAAACGGCTTGAGCGCATACAAGAGCGTTGGGATTGTGACGCACTGAATACCGTAACTATGCTGTCGCGTTTACTGCTGTTCAAGAGCGTTGCGCAAGTCTTAGGGCTGAATATCGAGTTTTACAAGACCTTTTCCGCAATCGACAAGGAACGTGCGGCAGACGATACGGTTAGGCGTTTGGACGGTAACGGAAGCTTTGCCGACGCGCTTGCTAAGACGGAAATGATAGCAAAGTACTTTAAAATGCCGGTGCCGGAATTGGACTACTACTTTTTCGAGTCGGAAACTCCGCACGGCGATTACGCGACGATTGACTATAAAACGTATTTAAAGTTCTATCAAAAGTACGGCGATTTTTGGCATGACGAGCTGATAAAGGAACTGCCCGCGCAAGTGGACACGCATCCCACCGCGCGTATGCGTATACAAAGCTTTGGGCTGGACGTTAATGATTGCAACGCCAACGCGACAGAAAGCGACCCCATGTACGTAGTGGAGCAACAGCGCGTAATAGAGCGTGCCGATTCGTATATCGACGGATTAAGTCGTGATAGCTATGCCGAACAGCGCGAGCAAGCTTACGTTCAGCGCAAGGCGGCTATCGACGCTCTGGACAAAGCGGAAGCAAGCGGTAGCGAATTGAGCGGTGGTGCGAGAGAGGAAGCGCTTAGGGCGTTGCTCGGCATAGACGACGACCGCACGCTGATATTGGCCGACAAAATGATTGCCGACGGCGACCGCGTGGCTTCTGCTAATTTTGCCAAAGGGTACGTATACAAAAGACGGCACGACGATAGGTGTGTGGAATGCTTTAAAAACGCGACCAAGGAACCGGCGTTTGCCGAGGAAGCGTACGGCTTGATAGGCGAATACGCATTGCTGACCGGCAATGAAAAACTGATTGCGGAGTATCGTGAAAGTATCCCCGAAGTAATGCAAACGGCAAAGGATAGGATTGATGATAACGCGTTTAAAAAGAACAGTCCTACGCAGTCGTGCGATTTGGATACGGAGATAATAGCGCAGTTTGCCGCAAAAATAAACGATGCTTCTGGCAACGGTATAAAAACGCTGTATATCTGCAAATACGTTGCGCCCGACGGTAGCGTGCATTATCCGTTTGCGTTTGATATGACTAAGGCAGCGGCTATGCGTAGCAATAGGGACTTCGGTATTTATTACGGTATTTACGATATAATTCAATCGTACAACGGCGAACCGTCGTTTATTATGTGCAATCCCCAAATGGGACTTATGCGCAACGTAAAAAAATCGGGCGGCGTAGTAACGTACGATTGCGTTAATCAAACCAAGGTAGAAAAATAATTTAATATTACCGTCAAAACAGTTGCAATATTCAAATATTTGTTGTATAATCACGGTGTAAAGTAAATTTACTTTACACCGTTCATTATGAGTAAGGATTTAAGTATGACAAGGTTGTGCGACGCGTACGGCGCGCTTCTCACACCGCATAGGCTGGAGATTATCCGCAACTATTACGACGACGATTTGTCGCTGGCGGAGATTGCGGAAAACTTCGGCATCACTCGGCAAGCGGCGCTGTGCAGTATCAAGCAAGCGGAAAAACAGCTTTTGGAGTACGAAGCCAAGCTTAAAGTAGTGGAAAATTCGGACGAGCTTCAACAGCAAATAGATAGCGTGCTTAGCGTTATCGACGTCGACGTAGACCGCGCCAAACGGCAGTTACGTCAAATAGTTACCGCATTGCGGTAAAGGGTAGTAAAAGGTTATGGGTTTATTCTCATCGTTAGCGGACAAATTAGGCAACGTTTTTTCCAAAATAACGTCGCGCGGAAAGCTGACCGAGGGCGAAATTAAGCAAGCCATGCGGGAGATTCGCATTGCTCTGTTGGAGGCCGACGTCAACTACGCAGTAGTTAAGGACTTCGTTGCGCGAGTGTCCGAAAAGGCCGTGGGCGAGCAAGTGCTAAAGTCGCTCACCCCCGGACAGCAAGTTGTAAAAATAGTCAACGAGGAGCTTGTGGCGCTTATGGGTTCTACAAACTCCAAGCTGGAAGTGTCGTCCAAGCCGCCCACCGTAATTATGATGTGCGGACTTCAAGGCGCCGGTAAAACCACGTTTTGCGGCAAGCTGGGCGCGTACCTTACCAAACAAGGCAAAAAGCCTATGTTTGCGGCGTGCGACGTTTACCGTCCCGCGGCTATCAATCAGCTTCAAGTAGTCGGAAAAAAGGTCAATATTCCGGTGTTCGAGCAAGGTACCGGCAATCCGGTAAAAATCGCCGCCAACGCGGTTGAGCAAGCCATAAAGCTCGGTTACGATACCGTTATTATAGATACCGCCGGTCGCTTGCATATAAACGAAGAGCTTATGAACGAGCTTAAGGAAATCAAGCAAAAGACCAATCCGACCGAGATATTGCTAACCGTCGATTCCATGACCGGTCAAGACGCTGTAAACGTTGCCAAAACCTTTAACGAACAGTTGGATATTACAGGCGTTATCCTTACCAAGCTGGACGGTGATACGCGCGGCGGTGCGGCGCTGTCCATTCGCTCTGTAACCGGAAAGCCGATCAAGTTTTGCGGCACCGGCGAAAAGCCCTCCGATATAGAACCGTTCTATCCCGACCGTATGGCGTCCCGCATACTCGGCATGGGCGACGTTTTGTCGCTTATTGAAAAAGCGCAAGAGGCGGTTTCTGAGGAAGAGCTTAAAAAAATGGAAAAGCGCATGCGCGAAAACAAGTTCACGCTGGAGGATTTTTTAACGCAATTCAAGTCGCTTGCCAAAATGGGCGATATAAACGACGTCGTGGCAATGATCCCCGGTATGAGCAGAGCCAACGTCGATTCCAAGCAGATAGACGAGCGCATAAACAAGTACAAGGCAATCATACTTTCAATGACGCCGTACGAGCGCAACCATCCGGAAGTTATCAAGGCCTCGCGCCGTAAGCGCATTGCGGCGGGCAGCGGTACCACCGTGCAAGAGGTGAACGCACTATTAAAGCAGTACGATCAAACGCGCGAAATGATGAAGGCCGCGCAAAGCGGAAAAATGCCTATGCAACCGCAAAAGATTATTCGCCAAAAGCGCAGATTTCGCTAAGCATAACCGCATTGACTCTGTTAATTCAACTACAATAAAAACCAATTCAAGGAGAAAACATATCATGGTTAAAATCAGACTTACCCGTATGGGCGATCACAAATCCCCATTCTACCGCATTATCGTTGCCGATTCGCGCTCGCCGCGTGACGGTCGTTTTATCGACATTCTCGGCACGTACGATCCGCACCTTGACGACGGCCTTAAGGTAGACGTTGAAAAGGCTAAGCAGTGGATTAAAAACGGCGCGCAACCCACCGATACCGTGCGTGCGTTGCTCGTAAAGTCGGGCGCTATGGATACCAAAAAGTCCACGCAAAAGACCAAGGTCGAAAAGAAGAAAAAGGCGGAATAATACGCAATGACCGAGCTTGTAAACTACATTGTTACCGCGCTCGTCGACAACAAGGACGAAGTGTCGGTTCAAGAGGATGGCGAAGTAATTACCGTCAAGGTAGCCAAGGACGATATCGGCAAGATTATCGGCAAGCAAGGCCGTATTATCAAATCCATTCGTTCTGTGGTAAAAGCGGCGTCGGCTAAACGGGGCAGAAACTGCTCCGTGGAAATAGACGAGTAGCACTTTTGATTACCGTAGGACAAATTACAAAACCGCAAGGCGTGCGCGGCGAAGTCAAGGTCAGACCAATGACCAACGACCCGTCGCGCTTTTACGTGCTTAAAGCGGTGTATATAGATAACGTTGCGTACAAGCTTTCCGCAGTGCGCGTAAGCGGCGGCGACGTGTACCTAAAGCTTGCCGGCATTGACGACCGAAACGCCGCCGAAACTTTGCGCAACAAGCTGTTGCAGATTGACCGTGCCGCGGCCGTTGCTTTGGACGACGGCGAGTTCTTTATAGACGACGTGGTCGGCGCTACGCTGGTTTCAAAGTCGGCTGACGGCTGTCAAAGCATTGGCACCGTCAAGTCCGTGCAGTCGTTCGGTGCCGCCGACGTATTTACTGTCGCTACCGAGCGCGGCGAAATGACGTTTGCGTTTATAAAGGCGCTCAACGCCGAGTACGACGAGGACAAGCGCGAGCTTACCGTCGACGGCGATAGGCTGAGGGAAGTGGCGGTGTATGAGGATTAGGGTGCTTACGCTGTTCCCGCAAATGTTCGATTGCCTTAACGAGAGCATTATCGGAAGAGCAATAAAAAGCGGCAAGCTTGATTTTCAAGCCGTGGATATTCGCGCGTACTCCAAGGACAAGCACCAAAAGTGCGACGACACGCCGTACGGTGGCGGTGCGGGCATGGTTATGACCGCTCAGCCGGTTTACGACTGCATAAACGCCGTAGACCCTAATCACGAGTATTTGCGCATATACATGTCGCCGAAGGGCGAGCGACTTAGCGACAGTTTGTGCCGCAGTCTTGCCCAAAACGATAGCATACTTTTGCTGTGCGGACATTATGAGGGTATAGATCAGCGCGTGCTCGACTTGTGTATAGACCGCGAAATCTCTATCGGTGACTACGTTTTGTCGGGCGGGGAGCTTGCTGCAATGGTCGTTATAGACAGTGCGGCGCGGTTTGTGGACGGCGTACTGGGCAGTGCGGTATCGCATGAGGACGAAACCTTTTCCGACGGTATGTTGGAATACCCGCAGTATACGCGCCCGCCGACGTTTATGGGACTGTCGGTGCCCGAAGTGTTGTTAAACGGCAATCATAAGGAAATAGACAAATTCCGAAAGCAACAGAGCCGCGCCTTGACGGAAAAGCTAAGGCCGGACTTGCTTTCCGATACCGACGACGGCAAGAGGTAGCAATGGATATAAATTGGTTCCCTGGACATATGGCTAAGTCCACGAGGGAGATAGAAGCCAACCTAAAAACGGCGGACTGCGCGGTGTACGTTTTGGACAGTCGCGCCGTTTTGTCATGCTTCAATCCCGCATTCGACGGAATGATAAATATCCCCATAGTTTACGTGCTTAATAAATGCGACACCGTTACCACCGAAAGTGTAAACGGCTGGATTGCCAAGCTTGTCGACAACCGTCATATCGCTATTGCCTTGGAGGGAAATAGCGCGTCGTGCAAAAAAAAGCTTTTGCCGGCAATTAAGCGCGCGTGCGCGCACGTACTGGAACGCCAGCGCAACCGCGGCCTTAACGAACATATCAAAGCCGTAGTTATTGGCGTGCCTAACACGGGCAAATCGACAATAATAAACAGCTTGTGCGGCAAGGCGCGGCTTACCACCGGCGATCGTGCGGGCGTAACGCGTACGGCGGTTTGGGCGCGTGTGGACGCCTCGCTGGACGTACTCGATACGCCGGGGACGTTGTATCCAAAAATAACAGATAGACGCGTGGGGGAAAACCTCGCCATTATCGGAAGTATAAAGGACGAGGTGCTGGACGCTACCGAGCTTGCCACCGCACTTATTGATAGGCTTAATCGCATAGATATCGGCATTTTGGTCGGGCGCTACGGCAAGGAAATCGACGCAGAGGGTGGATTGGAAAAAATAGCTATAGCGCGTGGATTTCGCATTCGCGGCGGTGAACCGGATATTGACCGCGCGGCCGCGGCGATTATAGACGATTACCGCAAAGGTCGGTTGGGCAAGATTGCATTGGAGTACGCAAAATGAGCGGCATGCGACAACAAATAGCTTTAGACAAGGTTATGCGGCTGGTGGAGTTTGACAAGGCGTACGACGTAAATAGACTGTGTGGCGTTGACGAGGCCGGTCGTGGCCCGCTGGCCGGTCCGGTATGCGTGTGCGCGTGCAGTATGCCTTACGACGATATTATTATCGGCATAGACGACAGTAAAAAGCTTAGTGAAAAAAAGCGCGAAACGCTGTATGAGCAAATAGTTGTGGTAGCGGATTATTGCGTAGTTATGGTGGATCGTCGCGTTATAGACCGTATAAACATATTGCAAGCGACCAAACAAGGCATGGTGCAAGCAATATCGGGTCTTAAAGTACGACCGGATTTGGCCGTGATAGACGCGGTAGACAAGCTTGCAACCGACGTAAAGTACGATCCTATAATCAAGGGCGACGCAAAAAGCTATTGCGTGGCCGCGGCCTCGATTATAGCCAAAGTAACGCGGGATAGATATATGCGGGAGCTGGATAAACAGTATCCGATATACGGCTTTGCCGGTAACAAGGGTTACGGTACTGCCGAACATATTGCCGCGCTAAAGGCGCACGGATATTGTCCCGAACACCGTCGTACCTTTATAAAGAATTTTGTCGACGTGAACTACGACGATTTGCCCATAACTTCGGGAGAGTGAAATGTTTGGAATAAACCGAAAAAAACGAGTGAATAAGCGCGGGTCGAAGGGCGAGGATATTGCCGTCAAGTACCTCGAAACGCACGGCTATCGCGTTCTTGACAGAAACTACACCACTTCGGTGGGTGAAGTGGATATTTTCGTGACCGACGAAAAAACGCTTATTGCCGTAGAGGTTAAGTCGCGTTTGTCGCTGGAATACGGCACGCCGGCAGAGGCGGTGGGTCACCAAAAGATTAAAAAAATATCTCAAGTCACTTCGCAGTATATCAAACAGTTTAGACTGTTCGGCGTTCCCGTACGCTTTGACGTGGTGGAAGTCTATCTTAGCGACAACACCGTAAACCACATAGAAAACGCTTTTGACTGTTATTTGAACTATTAAGTATTGTGAAATAACTGCGCTGAAGTTTACACAATATTTTCACAAAACGGTTGATTTTAATATACCAAAGTGATATATTAGGCAAGATGCAACTTAACGCTCCCGAAATCGCACCCAAGGTGCTTTATAGCATAGGCAATTTCGATATTACCGTAACGATGTTTTCTTCCATGGTCGTTACGGTTGCTTTGATATTGTTTGCCGTAGTCGTGCGCGTCGTTTTCATTCCGCGCTGGAACAAGGACCTAAAGCATACCTCGGGGTTTCGCATGCTCGTGGAATGGGTTGTCGGTATGTTTGACGGCAATTCAAAGGATATGACGGAAAACTATGCGGTTGCTGTGGGCGCTATGTATTTTGGTTGCTCGGCGTTTATAATGTTTGGAATTCTTATAGAACTGTTCGGACTGCGGTCACCGTTGTCAGATCTTAACTGTAATATCGTGCTCGGCTTTATAACGTTCTTTGCCATACTGATAATCGGGTTTATTAAAAAGCGGGCGAGGCGACTTACGCATTACGCTACCGTTATTCCGCTCGTTACGGATTTGGTAGTGCCGTTTTCTATGGCGCTTAGGTTGTTCGGCAGCGTGTTTTCCGGATACCTAATTATGGATATAGTGTACCAAACGGCGTTGCGCAATCTTTTGCCGGTTGTGTTGGAGCCGCTGTTTACGCTGTTTCACGCGCTTATGCAAGCGTATATATTTATGTTCCTTTCTATGAACTTTATTAACGAAGCTATCGAATAGCTGTTCGGAGGTAATTATGCAAGTGTTTTTGTCTGCCGTTATGGCGTTTTTGGGTGTGGAAGGCATGGCCGCGCTTGGCGCGGGTATTGCTTCTATAGCGTGCGTAGGTGCGGCTATAGGCATGGGTATTTCCACAAGCAAGGCTGTGGAGAGCATGGCTCGTCAGCCTGAAGCGACCAAACATATACGTTCGTCGTTGTTTATAGGCTTGGCGTTTTGCGAAACGACTGCAATATACGGACTTTTGATTGCTATAATGCTTATAGTAATGTGAGTTAATCATGACGCAGTTTCTTTGTGATAACATACTGGAAGTATTTGGACTCGATTGGAAGTCCATGCTTTTTTACGTGGTTAATTTTTTGATTCTGCTTGGCGCAATGATAGGATTGCTGTACAAGCCGGTCAAGAATATGCTCAAAAAGAAGCGTGAAAGCCTTGACGACGTATACGCCGAAAACGAAAAGCTGAAAGCTGAAAGCGAGGTTCGCGACGCCGAGTACAGAAAAAAGACGGAGGAACTTAAGCTGGAAAACGCGCGCATTGCGGCAACCGCGGCGGAGGCGGCACAGCAAAGGGCAGACGCCATAATCGCGGACGCGCAAGAGCAAGCCAAAAGTATAGTTGACGCGGCCAAAAAGGAATCGGCTACGCAAATGGAACAGCTTAAAGGCGAGTACCGCGACAGCGTAAACAACGTTGCCGTACAAGTTGCGCAAAAGCTGTTGGAGCGCGAAATTACCGAAAGCGACAACGACGCGCTTATAGAGCAAGTTTTGTCCGATTGGGAGAATGACTGATGCAAAAAATCGTCATTCAAGTATCGTCGGCGACCGAGCTGAAGGGCGAGCAACGGCGCAAGCTTGAGCAAGTCTTTAGTGCCAAGCACAAAGGCGAATCGGTTGAATTCGTTTATACGATAGACAAAGAGCTTATCGGCGGCGTGCTAGTTGTTGACGGCGACAAGTATTACGACGGCACTTTGCGCTCGCAGATAGATAATATAGGCAGTGCATTCCGCCACAGCGACAGCTATGTTGAGGCCGCTACGCCCACTCGTCGCAAAAAGAATAAACCAAAGCAAAGCGCTACTTCCGACAAAGAGCAAGATACTGCCTTTGACGGAAGTGCCGAAAATATAAAGGCGCGCACGGACAACGAGCTTGTGCGCAAGGTTGCGCATTACAAAAAGTCGTTTGACGTACGTCAAGCCGGAAGCGTGGAGTTTTGCGGCGACGGCGTTATCATGTGCAGTGGGCTTGCCAACGCCGAGTACGGCGAAATGTTGGAAATAGAAAACGGTACGCAAGCCATAGTGCTCAGCTTGTCGGAGGGTAGCGTAGGCGCCATAGTGCTCGACGACGACGACAAGGTTTCGGCGCGGATGGTCGTTAAAACAACCGGCATGATAGTGTCCGTTCCGGTCGGCAATCAGCTTTTGGGGCGTGTGGTTAATCCGCTCGGTAAGCCTATAGACGGCTTGGGCGAATTCGTGCCCGATAAATACCGTCCTATAGAAGCTGTTGCGCCCGCAATCAAGGACAGAGATAAAGTAAATACTCCAATGAAGACCGGCCTTTTGGCGGTCGATTCCATGATACCTATAGGCCGCGGTCAGCGCGAGCTTATTATAGGCGATAGGCAGACCGGCAAAACGTCCATAGCCGTTGACACCATACTCAACCAAAAGGGCAAGGACGTTATTTGCGTGTACGTTGCTATAGGCCAAAAGTCATCCACGGTGTCCGATATAGTAAGCACGCTTACCGACCACGGCGCAATGGATTACACCGTTATAGTAAGCGCGACGGCGCGTGACAGTGCGCCGTTGCAGTATATAGCGCCGTACGCCGGCTGTGCCATTGCCGAGGAATTTATGTACGCCGGCAAGGACGTGCTAATCGTTTACGACGACCTTAGTAAGCATGCCGTGGCGTACCGCGCAATGAGCTTGCTGTTAAAGCGCCCGCCGGGACGAGAAGCGTACCCCGGTGATATTTTCTATTTGCATTCGCGTTTGCTGGAACGCGCGGCCAAGCTCAGTCCCGAGCTTGGCGGAGGGTCTATTACCGCACTGCCGATAGTGGAAACGCTTGCCGGCGATATTTCGGCGTACATTCCCACCAACATAATATCCATTACCGACGGTCAAATCTTTTTGGAAAGCGATTTGTTCAACGCCGGTATACGTCCCGCTATCAACGTCGGACTGTCTGTTTCGCGCGTGGGCGGAAGTGCGCAAAGCAAAGCAATGCGCAAGGTGTCGGGTAAACTGCGTCTCGATTTATCGCAGTACCGCGAGCTTGCCGTGTTTGCGCAATTCGGCGCCGATCTTGACGATGCCACTGCGCGCATGCTGGAAAAAGGCAAGCGTATGACAGAGATAATCAAGCAAGACGTGCACATGCCGATGAGCGAGGAGCACCAAATAATACTTTTGTATCTTACTACGAAAGAGCTGATAAAGAATATTCCGGTCGAGCGCATGACCGAGTTTAAGGATAAATTCCTAAAGTACTTTGATATAAATTATTCCGATATATCCGCAAAGCTTGCAAAAGGCGGGCAGATAACCACTGACGACGCAATAAAAATAGACGACGCCGTAAACGAGTTTTCGCTGTATTTTTTGAGGGACGGAAGCAATGGGTAATCTGTCCGACGTAAAAAGACGGCTGTCTACCGTCAAGCAAACACGGCAAATAACGCGCGCTATGCAAACGGTATCAGTGGCGAAAATGCGCAAGGCGGAAGAGGTGAATCACCGCAGTGCCGCATATCTTGCATTGATTACCGATGTTATGCGTAACGTCAACGCGCGAGATTGTGATTTTGCGCCGCCCGCGGTCGGCAAGGATGTGCTTTTGGTCTTGTCCTCCGATAGAGGCTTGTGCGGCGGGTTTGACAACGGAAATTTGTCCGTCGCGCAAAAGGCTATTGATGACGATACTCTCGTTATGCCGATTGGTCAGACGGCTGTCAATTTCTTTAAGAGTGCAAGCAATGTCGATATGCGGTTCGGGCATTTGTCCGCCGTCGGCAACGGCGCCGCCAAGGAGATATCCGACTACTTGCTTAAGCAATACGGCAACGGCGTAAAAAGCATTTCGGTAGCGTACTCGACGGTTGATAAGCGTGTGGTTAATCCTACGGTCGAGCGGCTTTTGCCTATTACGGATATTAAATCCGATGGCAATAGCGGTGCGGAGGTGTTGTTTGAGCCGTCGCCCGAGCAAGTGCTGCGAGCGCTTGTGCCGCTGTATTTATCGGGCAAGATTTACGGTGCGTTGACGGCTAACTTTGCGGCGGAGCAGAGTGCGCGGCACCAAGCAATGTCGGCCGCTACGGACAGTGCAGACGAGCTTATAGTACAGCTTGCCGGCGAATACAACCGAGAGCGGCAAGCGGCCGTAACCGGTCAGATAGTGGAAATAGTCGGCGCGACGGCGGCGTTGTCGCGTAAAGGAGGTAGCGGTGAAAAGAGATTTTAATATCGGTAGCGTTACGGTCGTTTTGGGACCGGTAGTAGACGTTAAGTTTGAAACCAAGCTACCCAAGATTTACGAAAAGGTTATAGTCGACACTCACGATATGATTGCGAGCGGCGCGTTGTCCGGCGCGACAGCCGAGGGGTTCGTTACGCTCGAGGTTATGAGTCATATCCCGCCGTCCACGGCGCGCTGTATAGCGCTCGAACCTACCGAGGGCTTGGCGCGAGGAATGAAGGCGTACGGCACCGGCCACCAAATTTCGGTACCGGTCGGTGACAAGGTGCTCGGCCGCGTTATGAACGTTTTGGGCGAGCCTATAGACGGCAAGGGCGAAATTCGGTCGGAAACGCACAGACCGATTCACCGCAAAGCGCCCGAATTTTACGAACAGAAAAACGGCAACGACATAATAGAAACCGGCATTAAGGTTATAGATCTCGTTGCGCCGTACCTCCGTGGTGGAAAAATAGGCCTTTTCGGCGGAGCGGGCGTTGGCAAGACAGTGCTTATTATGGAGCTTATCCGCAACGTTGCGGCCGAGCATGGCGGTTATTCTATATTTACCGGCGTTGGCGAGCGCAGTAGGGAAGGCTACGAAATGATTTGCGATATGACGGATAGCGGCGTGCTGGATAAAACGGCGCTCGTCTTTGGGCAAATGAACGAGCCGCCCGGATCGCGTATGCGCACGGCGCTTACCGGCCTTACAGTTGCGGAATACTTCCGCGACGAAATGAACAAGAACGTACTGCTGTTTATAGACAACATTTACCGTTACGTTCAAGCGGGATCGGAGGTGTCGGCATTGCTAGGCAGACTGCCGTCGGCCGTTGGTTATCAGCCCACGCTTGCTACCGAGCTGGGCGCGCTGGAGGAGCGCATTGCAACTACCAAAAACGGTTCTATTACGTCCATTCAGGCCGTTTACGTTCCGGCGGACGATCTTACCGATCCGGCGCCGGCGGCTATATTTACGCACCTAGACGCCACGACAGTGCTCAGCCGAAAAATCGTAGAGCAAGGTATTTATCCCGCGGTCGATCCGTTGCAGTCAACCAGTCGCATTTTGGAAAAATCCATAGTAGGCGCCAAGCATTACGAAACGGCGCGTGGCGTGCAAGCCACGTTGCAACGCTACGCCGACCTAAACGATATAATATCAATTTTGGGTATGGACGAGCTTAGCGAGGAGGATAAAACCGTCGTTTACCGTGCGCGGAAGCTACAACGGTTTTTCTCGCAACCGATGTTCGTTGCCAAAAACTTTACCGGTATGGACGGCCGTTACGTCGACCTAAAAACAAATATAGAATGCTTTTCGTCAATACTTAATGGCGAAGCCGACGCGTATCCCGAATCGGCGTTTTATATGGTTGGCGATTTAGACGAAGTAAAGGAGAAGGCGTTCGGTTGAGTACTTTCGCATTGCGCATTGCTACGCCCGCACGCGACGTGTTTTCGGGCAACGTGGATTACGTATCACTCAATACTCCGGATGGTCGAGCGGGGTTTTTGCGCGGCGCTTTGCCGCGCGTAGCCGTGCTTAGCGAGGGCGTTATCGAGGTTACGGTAGGCGACGAAAAAATAAACCTATATTCCGCCGACGGCATTTTCAGCATAACAGCCGACGGCATGACCGTAGTTGCTTCCGATTGTTACGATTTGGCGCAAGCGCAAGAGGACGGCGTGCAGTCGAACGACGGCGCAAGCTTAAAGTACAAGTATGCCAAGGCGCGGATAGCTTCGTCGTTGATTAAAATGAAAGGGAAAAAGATTCCGGAGGAAACGTTTTAGTCACTTTGTCGGCGCGTATTGCATAGATAATATGTGCTATGCAAACTGTCGTAGATCTGTCGCGTATGCGGCAAAACATAAGGCGCATTCGCGCCGTTACGCGCAACGAGTTTTGCGCGGTCGTCAAGTCCGACGCGTACGGACACGGCATTGCCGTCGCACGTTATATAGAGCCGCTGTGCGATTGCTTTATGGTCGCAACGCCGGACGAGGCGTTAGAGCTTGCTATGTCAGTTAATAAGCCGATAATCACGCTTGGCGGCGATATAGGGCCTTATACTCGCGTGTATTCGCCGCAAATCGTCCCGACGGTTTGTGACGCCTCTCAGCTTGACGCCGTTGTAAAAAGCGGTTACAGACGGTTTTCCGTGGCTGTAAACACCGGCATGAATAGGCTGGGTGCCAACGAGCAAAAGCTTAGCGATATAGTTGGATACTGTAGCCAAAACAACCTGGAGCCGTGGTCTACGTATTCGCATTTGTACGCTATGTCTGCGGCGCCCGAACAAGCCGCGGAGTTCGATAGGCTTACCGCCAATCCCATACTGCGCGCAAAGCGGCATTTGTATTGTTCTACTGCGCTCGACCTTACAGGTTTCGACTTATACGATATGACTCGGTGCGGCATTGCAATGTACGGCTATCATACCGACACGGATATATGCATGCGCGTTAGGGCAAAAATAGTAGGGCTTTCGCAAGTGGAACGCGGTCGGCATATAGGCTACGGCGATTACACGCTGGATCGCGACGCGCTGATAGCGACGGTGCGATGCGGATATGCGGACGGATTGCGGCGTACGGATAAGCGTTTGTACTTTACCGTGCGCGGCGTAAAGTGTCCGATAATAGGCATGCCGTGTATGGATATGTGTATGATAGACGTAACAGGCGTCGGGTGCAGACTGGGCGAGTTTGCGTATTTGATATCAACCAAGCAAGATACGGAGTACTTGGCCAAGTGCTACGGAACTATAATTTACGAGGTGCTTACCGGATTTAATGGGCGGGCAGAACGGATCTACGTATAAGACCGAGCTTAGGGTAATGTTAAGCCGGTACCGTAACGGACTTGAGGACAGACCGGCGCTTTCGCGTGCTATAGCAGACAAAGTTTTGCCGTTGCTACACGGCAACGTTATGGTGTATACGTCTATCGGGTCGGAAGTTGATACTTCATATTTGTTGGACAAGCTTGCGGCAAAGCGCGACGTTACCATTTATGCGCCGTACACCGTAGACTGCAATATCACGCCGCTAAGACTGTCGGTGCGCGGCGAGGCGGACAGAATGGGCAATCTTCCGCGCGAATGCTACGATAATACGCATATTCCGTCAAAAATAGACTTCTGCATTACGCCGTTACTCGGTTTTAACGAGCGCGGCTACCGCATAGGCTATGGTAAAGGCTGTTACGATAGGTTTTTTGCCGAATACCGTACTTTCAAAATAGGTTTTGCGTTTAGCGGACAAGCAATAAAGTTTGAACCCGAATGCACCGATATACCCCTCGATTGTTGCGTTACCGACAAAAGTGTGATATACTTTTAGGGTATGCGAGTTATTTCCGGACAACACAAGGGCGCTAAGCTTATATCGCCGCGCGGCGAGGTTAGGCCGACCACAGATATGGTTAAGGGCAGCTTGTTTTCCATGCTGGATTCCAAGGATCTTTTGCGCGGCAAAAAGTGTCTGGATATTTTTTGCGGAAGCGGTGCGCTCGGCATAGAAGCGTTGTCGCGCGGTGCGCAGTCTTGCGTATTCGTGGACTTGGACTGCAAAAACGTTCGGCTCAATTTGGACAAGCTTAGGATAACGGCGCAAACGCTACAGTCCGATTTTAGGCGAGCCATGCGCATGCTCAAGGCGGATAAGTTCGACTTGGTGTTTTGCGACCCGCCGTACAGGACGGACTACGCCGAGGAAGTGTACAAGCTGCTCGTTAAGTACGGTATGCTTGCCGAAGGCGGTGTTGCGGTTTTGGAGCACGCCTCCGATAGACCGCTAAAAACGATACCTAAGGCCAACGTAATAGACAGCCGAGTATTCGGCGTATCTGCATTCGAAATAGTGCGAGGTGAAAGTGAAAGCGATATTTGCGGGAACGTTTGATCCGTTTACACTGGGACATAGGAATATCGTAGAACGCGCGGCAAAGCTGTTTGACAGCGTTATAATTGCCGTAGCCGACGATACCGGCAAGAATACGGCGCCGCTTGCCGTGCGCACGGAAATTGCCGCGGCGGCGGTTGCCGGCATTGCCAACGCGACGGTGGAAAGCTTTAGCGGCTTGCTTACCGACTACGTAGCAAGCAAGGGCGATTGCGTGCTCGTTCGCGGCGTGCGTAACAGCAACGATTTGGAATACGAGCGCGATTTGACGGCTGTGTATAAGTCGCTGTGCGGCGTGGAATCGGTTATTCTTATAACCGACGCGGCGTACGGACATATTTCGTCTACCGTCGTTCGTACGGTTGCCGCGCTTGGCGGGGCCGTAAGTGGTTATGTCGTGCCGAGTACGGAAAAGCAAATATTGCAAGTTTACCGCAAAACACGATAGGCGGCAAAAGGAGAGTTATGAAAGAGCAACAAGACGCATTGGAAATTTTGGAACAGTTAAAAGGCGAGCTTGGCACCGGCCATGGATTTTTTTCCAAAAAACCGGACTGGGATTTATGCGCCGATTTGTGCGACGAGCTTTCGCGCATTTTGCCGGAGTACGTTAAGGACGCGGCGTACGTAAAGAATAGAAGCAAGGAGATTTTAGGCAACGCCGACGTGGTGGCGAAAAACACCATACGCGCGGCCGAGGAGCAAGCCAACAAGCTTATTTCGGAATCGGAAATAGTGCGTTCTGCGCAGATAGCATCCAAGCAAATTATAGAAAACGCGTATGCGCAGTGCGACAACCTTATTTTGCGCACCAAGGCGCACCTTGACAATTTGTTTAAGGAAACGGAAAACTTTTTGTGTTCTACATTGGCCGTAGTGCGCACAAACCGCGAGGAACTGCGCGCGGCGCTTTCCGGCGGGAATAGGGTGTATTGATACTTCATTACGCTTATAAACGCCGTTTTATGTCGAATAAGGTTACATAACGTAAACTTTTAGCGATTATATTTTAGCTCAATCGGTCCGTGCTATAATGCACTCATATGGAGGGTGCAACATGACACGAAAAACCGGAGAACTAAAAAAAAGGTGCTGGCTTGCCAAACAACGGCTTAAAATGGGCTACTTCGATTCGCTTAGGCAAGAGAATGAGCAAAGCGAAAATAATAAACAAATCGGCAGTTCGCCGATAGTCGAATATTCTATGCGTGTAAACCGCCTTGCCGAGGTTGCGGCCAGCGCTTCCGCCGCCGACGAAAAAATGTACCGCAAGGTGTGCGACATACTGGACAGCAACGAGATAACGCTCAATCCGATAGGTCAGCTTATAGAACGCGATGTGTACGACGGTTTGGACTCCGCCGGCAAACAGCGTTACGTGCTGGAATTATCCGAAAAATTCCGAGAATTACAAGAACGATATTACCGTGAGCGCACGGGTTCGTAAACGAAAGAGGTTTTATGTACAGTCTTGAAACACTAAACGAAGTACAAAAGCGCGCCGTGCTGGATACGGAGGGCGCGGTGTTGGTAACGGCCGGTGCGGGCAGTGGCAAAACGCGATTGCTTACGCACCGTATTGCGCATTTGATAAACGAATTGCATGTGCAACCGTACAATATTCTTGCCATAACGTTTACCAATAAAGCGGCGGACGAAATGCGTTCAAGACTGGAAAAAATGCTTGACAACGTAGACGGCATTTGGATTTTTACTTTCCATGCCGCGTGCGTGCGTATACTTAGGCGGTTTATCGACAAAATAGGTTTTGACAAAAACTTCACCATTTACGGCGAAGTGGAAACCAAGGCCGTAATCAAGCGCATAGTCAAGCAAAATTCTTTTAACGAGGATATGGCTAAGCGCCTAATCGCAGAAATTTCGAGCGCCAAAAGCAAGGGTATTTCGCCCGACGATTACGAGCAAGCGTATAAGTTCGCGCAAGACGCGGAGGATATTGCCAAGGCTTATGCGCAGTACCAAGCTGTGCTTAGGACTAACAACGCGCTCGATTACGATGATTTGCTTATTCAAACGCTGTATTTGTTGCAGTCAAGCTACGAAGCGCGCGAGTTTTATCAAAACAAATTCCGCTATATACATATAGACGAGTTTCAAGACACGAATACCATTCAGTACGAAATAGCCAAGATTTTGGCGGATAAGCACAAAAATATTTTTGCGGTTGGCGACGAGGACCAGTGTATATACACTTGGCGCGGTGCGACCATTGCCAATATTTTTCAGCTTCAAAAGGACTTCGATTGTAAGGTTTACAAGCTGGAACAGAACTACCGTTCTACGTCCAATATTCTCGATATTGCAAACAAGATAATCAAGGGCAATACTAAAAGACTGGACAAAAAGCTGTGGACCGACGCCGAGTGCGGCGAAAAGGTTACTTGCTATTGTGCGGCGTCCGACGGATTTGAGGCGGACTACGTCGTTAAGCGGATATTCGATTTGGTTGACAGTGGGTATTACGAATATTCGGACTGCGCCGTGCTGTTGCGCGTTAACGCCTTAACGCGCCACTACGAGGAACGGTTTTTGCAGTACGGCATACCGCACAAGATATTCGGCGGGTTCAAGTTTTACGACCGCAAGGAGATTAAGGACGTTTTGGCCTACGCGCGCGCTTCGGTAAATACGCGTGACGACGAAGCGATTTTCCGCATAATCAATTTCCCGCGCCGCGGTATAGGCGATACTTCTATAGAAAAAATACGCGATATAGCGCAATCAAGCGGCAAGAGCGCGTTTGACGTAATAATAAACGCCAACGCATATCCGTTGCCTACGGCACTCAAGAGCAAGCTTGCCGAATTCGGCGCAGTGCTCGTTCAGCTGCGGGATATGTCGGAAAAATCCATTCCGGATTACTTTAAGTACTTGCTTTACAACGTGCTTAACGTCGACCGTTTGTTTACGGACGACGACGAGGGGACTGCAAGGCTGGAAAATATTAACGAGCTTGTTAATTCGGTACGTGACTTCGTTAAGAACAATCCCGATGCCACGCTGTTCGACTATTTGCAAACGGTGTCGTTGTATAGCGATACCGACGAAATGAACGACGATAACTGCGTAACCATTGCAACCGTGCACAGCGCAAAGGGCTTGGAGTTTCCGGTAGTATTCGTAGTCGGCTTGGAGGACGGTATTTTTCCGTCGCTTAGGCAAAACGAAAATGAGGCCGAGCACATGGAGGAGGAGCGACGGCTTATGTACGTTGCCGTCACGCGCGCGAGGAAAAGACTGTTCCTTACGTATTCCAAAACGCGGTTCTTATACGGAGAAACTCGCTACTGCGTGCCGTCCAGATTTTTGTCGGAATGCGGCTTGGTAGTTCGTCCCGAGCGCAAGGAGGACGTGTTCACTTCGTCGCCGTCGCACAAGTACTCGCCGAATAACGCACAGAGCGGGTATTCTCAAGACGGATATTCGCATAACGGTTATTCTAACGGCTATGCGCAAAGCGGATATAAGCAAAGCAATAGCGGAGGTTCGTTTGCCGGCGGCGTGGTTGGCGTAGGTTCTTACAGTGCCACGTACAAAAGCGATTTCGGCAAAAAGCCTACGGCTTCGCCGCAACCCCAGCATGCAGATAAGTCGGACGTCGTAGTAGGCGCTACCGTTATGCACAAGCGATTGGGCAAGGGCAAGATTATAGACATAGAAAAAATGGGCGACAGCTTGTATGCAAAAATAGATTTCGAGCGCGGCGGCGTTATGATGCTTGCCGTAGATTTTGCGCCCATTACGGTTGTAAATGAATAAGGAGCTTGTATGAACGACGATATTACTCTTATGAAAGATTTGGTAGCTCGGCTTAACGACCTTGCGTACAGATACTACGTTTTGGACGATCCTATAGTATCCGACAAGGAGTACGATGAGCTTTACGACAAGCTGTGTGCGCTGGAAGCAAAAACCGGCACGGTCCTTAGCGATTCGCCGACCAAGCGCGTAGGCGGTGAGCCGTTAAAGGCTTTTACACCGCACACGCACATAAATCGTTTGTACAGCCTTGATAAGTGCAACAGCTTTGACGAGTTGCGCGCGTGGTTTGAAAAGCTTGCAACGGCGCTCGGCAGACCGCCGGTATGCACGCTGGAATACAAGCTGGACGGATTGACTATATGCTTGACGTATCGTGACGGACAGCTCGCGTCCGGTGCTACGCGCGGCAACGGCGAGGTCGGGGAAAACGTAACAGAGCAAATTAAGACTGTAAAGTCCGTGCCGCTTTCCATACCGTTTAAGGGTACTGTGGAAGTGCAAGGCGAGGGCATTATGCGCATAAGCGCGCTTAACGCGTACAACGCCACTGCGGCTGTGCCGCTAAAGAATCCGCGCAACGCTGTTGCCGGCGCTATACGCAACCTCGACGTGCGTGAAACGGCAAAGCGCAATCTCGACGTAGTGTTTTACAACGTCAATTATCTCGACGGCGCAACGGTCGGATCTCAAACCGAACAAATAGAGTTTTTAAAGAACAATCGGTTCAAGACCGGTATGTTTTTCAAATCGAACGATATAGAGCAGATAATAGCGCAAATCCAAGCCGTGGATAGATCTGCACTCGATTTTGCCATAGACGGAATGGTCGTTAAGGTTGATGACGGCGAAGTTCGCGGCGCACTCGGCTATACCGACAAGTTTCCCAAGTGGGCGATAGCCTATAAATTCGAAGCCGAGGAAACTACCACTATTTTGCGCGACGTGCAGTGGCAAGTGGGTAGAACGGGCAAGCTTACGCCGCTTGCGTTACTCGATCCGGTGGAGCTTTGCGGCGCAACCGTACGGCGTGCCACGCTCAACAATTACGGCGACGTTTTGCGCAAGGATGTAAAAATCGGCTCGCGCGTGTTCATTAGGCGTAGTAACGACGTGATTCCGGAGATATTGGGCGTTGCCGAGCGCGGGCAAAACGATACCGACGTGCAAAAGCCGACGGTGTGTCCGTGCTGCGGGCACGAGCTTATAGAGGAAGGCGCGCATCTGTTTTGTCCAAACTTTTACGGCTGTCGTGCGCAAGTTGTTGCGCGCATAGTACAGTTCTGCTCCAAGGATTGTATGGATATTGACGGCGTAAGCATAAAGACGGCCGAACAGCTTTACGATATTTTAGGCGTGCGTTCCGCGGCCGAGCTGTACGATTTGACGAGCGATGAGCTTGCAAAAATAGACGGATTTAAGGACAAAAAAATATCCAATTTTATCAAGGCGGTGCAAGATTCCAAGTCGGCCGACTTGCCGCACTTTATAAGCGCGTTGTGTATAGAAAACGTTGGCAAGGTTACAGCGCGTGCGCTTGCCGAGCATTTCGGTTCTGTTGACGGATTGGCTAAGGCGGGAGTGGATGAGCTTACCGCAATACAAGACGTGGGCGGCATAGTTGCGCAATCCATAGTCGAATATTTTTCGGCGCACGACGAGCTTTTGGAAAAATTCAAAGCGCTCGGCATTAACCCTACGTATACGCAAAAGACAGACGGCAAATTTGCCGGATTGAAGTTCGTTTTGACCGGCGCGTTGCAGCAATATACTCGCGGCGACGCGGCCAAGTTGATAGAGCAAAACGGCGGCGTAGTGCAATCCGGTGTATCCAAGCTGACGGATATAGTAGTAGCCGGCGAAAACGCTGGTAGCAAATTGGAAAAAGCGCGTGCGCTCGGCAAAAAAATAATTGACGAAAATCAATTTAAAGATATGTTAAACGCTTGAAATCTCTGCAAAAGAATGATATAATATATATTGCGAAAATGTAATTAGCATGTTAACGCATTTTCGGCAATAAGCAGAGGTTTGTATGAAGAGTATGACTGGCTACGGTAAGGGCGTTGCCGTTAAGGACAAGCGCACCGTCACCGTGGAAATCAAATCGGTCAATAATAGATTTTTGGAGATAGCTTGCAAGCTACCCAAATCTTTGATGTACATTGACGATATTATTCAAAAGGGTATCAAGGCTTACGCTTCGCGCGGTAGCTTTGACGTCTATTTTTCGTACGTCAACCTTTCCGAATCTGCTAAAAAGGTTACTGTAGATAAAGTGCTTGCCGCCGAGTATGTGGCCGCGGCCAAAACGCTTCGCGCCGAGTTTATGCTGGAGGACGATTACAACGTTACCGCATTACTCCGCACTCCCGACGTCGTGTCGGTTACCGTTCCGGAGGACGACCGCGAGCTTGTTGCCGAGCTTACAAAGCAAGCCGTAGCGCAAGCGCTGGACAACCTTAACAAAATGCGCCAAGTCGAAGGCGACGGCGTGTACGCCGATTTAATGACGTTAATCGGCAATCTGGAAGGGTATCTTAAAAAGGCTATAGCTCGTGCGCCGCAAGTTGTTGCCGACTATAAGGCGGCATTGCTGTTGCGCGTAAAAGAACTGCTTGACGGCTACGAACCAGACGAGGGCAAGTTGCTTAACGAGGTGGCGTTTTTTGCCGACAAGGCGGATATAAACGAGGAGATTTCGCGACTCGGCTCGCATATCGGTCAGTTCAAGGCTATTTGCGCTGAAACTAACGCGCCGCAAGGGCGTAGGCTCGACTTTTTGTCGCAAGAGATGGTGCGCGAGGTGAATACCATGGGCAGTAAATCAAACGACGTAACGCTTACCGGTTTCGTTATCGGTATGAAAAACGAAGTAGAAAAAATCAAAGAACAAATAAGGAACGTAGAATAATGAACAAAGGATTACTTTTTGTAGTATCGGGACCTTCGGGTGCCGGGAAGGGCACTATCTGCACCAAAGTTATCGAAACTACGGGCATTAAGCCGTCCGTATCGGTAACCACGCGCGCGCCGCGCGAGGGCGAGGTGGAAGGAGTCAATTACTTTTTCCGCACGGAGGAGCAGTATCAACAAATGATAGCCTCCGGCGATTTTTTGGAAACCGCCGAGGTTTACAATAACTATTATGGCACGCCCAAAGCGCCGGTTTTCGAGAACTTGAAAAACGGCTACGACGTGCTGTTCGAGGTTGATGTTCACGGCGTTAAGTCTATCAAAAAGAAGTATCCGGAAGCCATTGCTATATTCATAATGACGCCCGATTTTAAAACCTTGGAAAAACGCTTGCGTGCCAGAGGTTCTGAAACCGAGGACAGCCTTAAAACGCGTTTGAGCGCGGCACGCCGCGAGCTTAGCGAATACAAGATGTTCGACTACATTGTGTTCAACGACAAAGTGGAGCCTGCCGTCCAGGAAGTACTGGATATTATCACTGCCGAAAAACGCAGAATCAAAAACAACGAGGACAGAATCAAAGCTTTGCTCGAGGAAAAATAACGGCAAAACTCTGCTTTCAGCGCAATAACTAAGTAATAAATCTTTTGTGAGGTATAATATATGTTAATCGATCCGCCTATTGATAAAATGGTAGAAACCGTAGGCAACAAGTACGCGCTTGTCAGCCTTTTGAGCAAACGCGCACGCACGCTTATGGATAAGCGTCACGACTATTTGGAGCACGAGGGCGTCAACCCCGTATCGTTAGCGGCAAAAGAGGTCGTTGACGGCAAGGTCGAGGGCGTGGAAGAAGGCTAAACCTTTGTTGAATAACTTGAAGTCAAAAACTATACTGGTCGGCGTATGCGGAGGAATAGCCGCGTACAAGGTTTGCGCTTTGGTATCAAAGCTGGTACAAAGCGGTGCCGACGTTCACGTTATGATGACGAAAAGCGCGACGGAATTCGTCGCGCCGCTTTCGTTTGAAACGTTATCGCGCAATCGCGTTACGGTTAATACCTTCGATCGTAGCTTTACCTACGAGGTTGAGCATGTTTCGCATGCCAAGCGCGCCGACGCCGTAATGATTGCGCCGGCCACGGCCAACGTTATTGCCAAGCTGGCTTGCGGTATTGCCGACGATTTTTTGACTACGACTGTTTTGGCTTGCAAGTGTCCCATTTTGTTTGCGCCCGCTATGAACACCGCAATGATGGAAAACCCGATTACAGTGGAAAATATAAATAAGCTCGTCGCGCGTGGATTTACGCCGGTGTACGGTGGTAGCGGATACTTGGCGTGCGGCGACGTGGGTAGTGGGCGAATGGCCGAGCCGGACGAGCTTTATAAGGCGTTGAACGACGTTTTTGGCGTTAAGCAAGATTTGTCGGGCAAGACCGTGCTTATTACTTCCGGCGCGACGCGAACGAATATCGATCCGGTAAGGTATTTATCCAATCGTTCGAGCGGAAAAATGGGTTACGCTTTGGCTTGCGCCGCGCACAGTCGCGGAGCAAATGTCGTATATATTCACGGCTACACCAATAATTTTACTATTCCGTCGGACTGGGTTACGGAAAGCGTTACTACTACCAAGGAACTGCTTGCGGCAGTAAAAAAGCATTATAAATCTGCCGATATATCCGTGCTTGCCGCGGCGCCGTGTGACTACGAGGTAACGCCGTCAAAACAAAAACTTAAGGCGCAAGCGCTAACGCTCGAGCTACACAAGGCGGACGACGTGGCGGCGTGGCTCGGCAAGAATAAGTGTGGAAAGCTTGTCATTTTTGCGGCTGAAACGGAAAACGGCGAAAGTAACGCGCAAAAAAAACTGCAAAGCAAAAACGCCGATTTGGCCGTGCTTAACGACGTAACTGTGCCTAACGCCGGCTTTGATACCGACACGAATATAGTAACGCTGATTACCGCGGACAGTAAGGAGTGCCTTTCGCTTATGTCTAAGCGCGAGGTTGCGGAAATTATTTTGGATAGAATAGTCGCGCTATGATAGCAAGGGTCATTGTGGATATATCGGCAAGCGAGGTCGATAGAGTATTCGATTACCGCGCTATAGACGGCGCTGTTAGGGGCGCGCGCGTTGCCGTACCGTTCGGGCGGCAAACCACCGAGGGGTACGTAATAGACGTAGCCGAAAGTACCGATATACCGCAAGACAAGCTTAAGGATATTATTTCCGTACTCGATGACAGACCTATCGTATCGGAAGAATTTTTGGCGCTTTGCGATTATATGACGGAGCGCTTTCACTTGCGCAAGATAGACGTATTTAGATTGTTTTTACCGTCAAAAATGCGCGGTGGCCGAATAAAAGCACTGCAAAAAATTTTCGTATACGTTAATCCCGAATACGCAGAAGTAGACCCTAATCTTTTTATAAAAAAGACCGCGCACTCGCAGATGGAGGTGTTTGAATATCTTTTAGACGCCGAATGTGCCGAGCAAAGCTATTTGAACGCAAACTTCTCTGCGGCGGCCGTGCGCAATCTTATAGCTCGCGGCGTGTTTTTGACGCGCTTGGAGGACGTGCTGCGCACGCCGTATAAGGGTATCGTCCAAAAGGACAATACAGTCGTTCTTACGGACGAACAGTCCGCCGCAGTTGACGCCATAACTACCGGCGATAAGCCGACGCTTTTGTTTGGCGTTACCGGCAGTGGTAAGACCGAAGTGTACCTTAATTGTATAGAACGAGTGATGAAAATGGGTAAAACCGCAATCATGCTCGTGCCCGAAATATCGCTTACACCGCAAGTAATGCGCGTATTCCGTTCTCGGTTCGGCGACGACGTAGCGCTTTTGCATTCCGGACTAAGCGACGGCGAGCGGTTTGACGAGTGGCGCAGACTGCTTACCGGCGGGGCGAGGGTGGCGGTTGGTGCACGCTCTGCAATATTTGCGCCGCTTACAAACGTAGGGCTTATCGTAATAGACGAGGAACATGATACCTCGTACTCGTCGGAATCCAATCCTCGGTACATAACGCGCGAGGTAGCGCTGTTCCGAGCTAACTATAACGGCGCAAGGCTCGTTATGGGTTCGGCCACTCCGTCGATGGAAAGCTACTACGCCGCGCAAAACGGCAAGTATAATCTCGTAAGACTTCCGCACAGAGTGAACAAGCGTGAAATGCCGGCTATACAAATAGTCAATATGTGCAAGGAGGTTACTTACGGCAATTCCGGTATGTTTTCCGCTCCGCTCGTAAGCGCCTTGGAGCAATGCCTTGCGTCCGGCAATCAAGCTATATTGTTTTTGAACCGTCGCGGCTACAGCTCGTACGTAATGTGCAAAAAGTGTGGGTACGTTGCCAAGTGCGAGGACTGCGACGTATCGCTCGTTTATCACAAGGAAGAGGACTTGCTAAAGTGCCATTATTGCCAGCGGCGGTATTCGATGTTGGACTTGTGCCCAAACTGCAAAAGTCCGCACATCAAGCAAGGCTTTATGGGCACCGAACGCATAGTCGAGCAAGTACAAAAGGCGTTTCCGTCAGCACGCGTTATCCGCATGGACAACGATACTACGCGGACTAAGGACGCACACCTCAAACTGCTTGGCGAGTTTGCCGGCGGCAATGCCGATATACTGGTCGGCACGCAAATGGTGGCAAAGGGACACGATTTTCCCAACGTCACGCTGGTCGGAATATTGGACGCCGATATGAGCTTGCACTTTTCCGATTTTCGCGCGGTGGAGCGCACCTTTCAGCTTATAACCCAAGTCGCGGGCCGAGCGGGGCGGGAAAAGAAGCAAGGCAGTGTTATTTTGCAGACGTATACGCCTAAGCATTACGTTTACAAGTTTGCTACGGAATACGATTACGTAGGCTTTTACGAAAAGGAAATCAATCTGTTGCAAGCAACCGGATTCCCGCCGTTTACCGAAATTCTGCGCATACTTATTGCTTGCGAAAACGAGAGTATTGCTCTTGACGCAACCAAGCAAGCGACAGAGCAAACGCGTGCGCTTGCAACGCAATACGGCGACAGCTTCGTTTATCTTAACGCAATGCGCGCGCCAAAAAAACGCATACAAACCAAGTACCGCATGCAAGTGCTTATGCGCATAAAACCCGATTGCGACGAAATACGCAAGGCAGTGTATAAAATAGCGGACGGCGTTACGGCGGCTTTTCCGCAAGTAACGTGCTTTACGGAAATCAATCCCAACGATTTAAGTTAGTTGAAATAGTAGGAGGTCATATATTATGGCAAGACGAAAAATTTATCAAGTAGGCGACGATACGCTCAGACAAGTCAGCAAGCCGGTTACGGAGTTTGACGACAAGCTGTCGCAGTTGATAGACGATATGATAGATACGCTTATTTATGCCGACGGCGCCGGACTTGCCGCGCCGCAGATTGGCGTGCTAAAGCGCATATTCGTGGCTACGTTCGACGGTGGACGGACGATTATAGAGGCGGTCAATCCAACGATAGTGCAAGCCAAAGGTAAGCGCGTAGCGCCGGAGGGCTGTCTTTCCATTCCCAATATTCGGGAAAAGGTGGAGCGGCCGCGTCGCGTAGTAGTTCACGCATTCGATCGCCACGGCAACCCGATAGAGCTTATCGGCAACGGCTTTGACGCGTCGTGCTTTTGCCATGAAATAGATCACCTTGACGGCATACTGTTTACCGATAAATCCATTCGCGGACGAAAATAATGAAGATACTCTTTTTAGGCACACCGCAATTTGCCGCAACGTCGCTTGAGGCACTTTTAAAATCCGCTCACACGGTAGTTGGCGTAGTTACGCAACCCGACCGTGCGTTGAAGCATGGCAAAACGGAATTATCGCCGGTTAAGCAGTTGGCTTTGAGCGCCGGACTTACGGTGTATCAACCGCAAAAAATACGCGCCGATATAGACGCGTTAAAGGCTTTTGGCGCCGATATTGCCGTGACGGCGGCGTACGGTCAAATTCTCGATAGTGGCGTGCTTAACGCGTTTAAGTACGGCGTTATAAACGTACACGCGTCGTTGTTGCCCAAATACCGTGGCGCGTCGCCAATACAGTCCGCAATAGCTGCGGGTGAGCGCGTTACCGGTGTTACCATTATGCGCACGGAGCTTGGCATTGATACCGGCGATATTCTCGGTACGGCAACGACCGAGATAGGCGAAAACGAAACGGCGGGCGAGCTTACTGTTCGGCTCGCGGAGCTTGGTGCCGAACTGCTTGTGCGTACGCTGGATAACTTCTCAGCAGTTACGCCGATTAAGCAAGACGATAGCATTGCTACGCATTGCAAAATGATTTCCAAGTCCGAGCAGATTATAGACTTTTCTGCGGACTGCAATGACGTTGTAAATAGAATTCGCGCGCTGTCGCCCAATCCTTGCGCCAAAACGTTTATCGACGGCGAGCAGTACAAGATTTTCCGCGCGTCTGTGTGTAACGAGCAACTGTCGGGCGTCGTTGGGCAAGTGGTTTGTACAAAGGACCAAATGTATATTAAGTGCGGTAACGGCGGTATATGCGTGGATACGATACAAGCGCCGTCCAAGCGTGCAATGCCTATTGCCGATTTTTTGCGCGGCAAAAAATTCAGAGAGGACGTAGTCTGTGCAAAACAACCGTAAAAACGTAAACAAGAATAACGACAACGGATTGTCCGCCGATCGTGCGCTTTACAATGCGCTTAGAATGGTGTTTATAGAAGGCTCGTATTGTGCGCCGGCAATTACGCGTGCGTTAAAGGGCTTTAAAAACCCTCGTTCGCATCCGTTCGTTACGAGTGCGTTTTACGGCGTGCTCGATAACAACGTCAGACTTGAAAAGCTTATTTCCGAGCTGTGCGAAAAGCGACCGGACAAGAGTAGCGTGGTGGTGCTCAAAATAGGTATGTACTATTGCAACTACGCCGATATGCCGTCCTACGCCGCCGTAAACCGTGGCGTGGAGCTTGCCAAGGCGGTTGGTGCGTGTAGTGGGTTTATCAACGCCGTGCTCAAAAAGTCAATAGGGTATGCGCCCAAATTCAACGGCGAGCTTGATAAATTTTCCTACACGTACAACACGCCGGAATGGTTGTGTAAGCAAATTATACTCGATTACGGCGAGGTAAAAGCGGCTTCTATTTTAGGTGCCGTTCTGCCGCAAAAGACGCATATCCGTCCGGTAAAAAACAGAATTACTCAAGACCGATTTAAGTCCGCCGTGGACGGCGGTGAGTTTACCGAATACGGCTGTTACGTCGATCGTGCGGCGCAAGACAAGCTGGAGGTTGGCACTTACGCCGTGCAGTCTATGTCGTCCATACGCGCCGTAAACACGTATATAAAGGGCTTTAGCGGCGGCGACGTTTTGGACTTGTGCGCCGCGCCCGGCGGTAAATCTGTGTACTTGAGCGAGCTTGGCGATTTTAGAATAACCGCTTGTGACGTGTATCCGCACAAGCTGGATTTGATGCGCGGCTATGCAAAAAAGCTGGGCGCGAAAATAGACGTTGCGCTAAACGACGCGACCGTTCTTAATCAAGACTTTGTCGGTAAATTCGATATAGTTATAGCCGACTGTCCGTGCAGTGGTACCGGTACGTTAAAGACCAAGCCGGACATTTTGCTCAACCGCAAGGCCGAGGATATAACGGAGCTTGCCGAACTACAAGTAAAAATACTGGACGCCGCGGAGCAATACTGCCGTTTGGGCGGGGTACTTTGCTATTCCACTTGCTCAATATTGAAGTCGGAAAACGAGGATATCGTGGAGCGCTTTGCGGCTACGCACGACAATTATAAACTGATAGATACTACCAAACTGTTGCCCGATACCGACAACTGCGACGGATTTTACATAGCGCGGTTTTTGAGAGGTAAATAGTGAAAACTCCGCTGTGCAACTTTAACGTCGACGAGATTACCGCATTGGTCGAAAAATACGGTCAACCCAAGTACCGCACAAAACAGCTTATGCGCCACGTATCGGCGTACGATAGCTTTGACGAATATACCGATTTGCCCAAAAGCTTCGTCGCTCAGCTGGCCGATGAGTATTGCGCACGCCCGCTTATAGAGGTTACGCGCGTTACGGCGTCCGACGGGGCGGTGCGGTACTTGTTCAAAACGGAAAGCGACGACTTGATTGAATCGGTGTATCTTCCGCACGACTACGGCAATAGCGTATGCGTTTCTTGCCAAGTCGGGTGCGGTATGGGTTGCACCTTTTGCGCGTCCGGTAAGCACGGCTTGGTGCGCAATTTATCGGCGGGCGAGATATTGGCGCAAGTGCTGTATATAGCGCGCGACAAAAAGCCGGTGGGCGGAGTAAACAAATTGGTGATGATGGGCAGTGGCGAACCGCTTGCCAACTACGACAATACCGTAAAGTTTATTAGGCTTGTCAACGCGCCCGACAGCTTGAATATAGGTATGCGTTCCATATCGGTATCCACTTGCGGCTTGCCGGACAATATTTTGCGGCTATCTGACGACGGTATAGGCTGTACTTTATCGCTGTCGTTGCACGCCGCTACCGACGACAAGCGCAAGCAAATTATGAATATTGCGCACAAATACACGGTTAAGCAGTTGGTGCAAGCGCTACGCGCGTACTTTGACAAAACCGGTCGTAGGGTAATACTGGAATATATTTTGATTGACGGATTTAACGACACCAAGGCGGACGTTACCGCTTTGCGGGATTTGCTAAAGGGTTTGTGCTGTCACGTTAATCTGATTCCGCTCAATCCGACCGATAACTGCGATTTAACGCCGCCGACAAAAAAACGCGCGTATGCGTTTTGCGAACTGTTAAAGGCTGCCGGTGTTTCGGCGTCCGTCAGGCGTTCTATGGGTTCGGACGTGGCGGGGGCATGCGGTCAGCTTAAAAACCGCACTGTCGAGTCCAAAAAACAGAATAACAAAAAATCATAACAAATTTTGTAAAAAATTCTATAAAATACGTTAAAATTGCTTGATTAAATCAAAACGGTATGGTATAATTTATGAGCAATATTAAGTGATACTTCGCAATAGCGGTGTTTTTGCTTGTGCGGAGTTTTTTAGCGACATAGGAGGTTATCATGAGTAACATCATCGCCGAAATCGAAAAAGAGTATATGAAGACAGACGTCCCGCAATTCAACGTGGGCGATACCGTGCGTGTTTCCGTCAAGGTTATCGAGGGTAGCCGTGAACGTATTCAGGCTTTCGAAGGAATCGTTATTGCCAAAAAGAACGGTTCGGTAAGAGAATCCTTTACCGTCCGTCGCGTTTCCTTTGGCGTAGGTATCGAACGTACGTTCCCGCTCCATTCGCCGCGTATTACCGACATCAAGGTAATCAAACACGGCAAGGTGCGTAGAGCTAAGCTTTACTATCTCCGCAATCTTTCGGGCAAGGCTGCCAAGATTAAGGAAAAGTAATTTATCAAATTATTTAGCGGTACGAAATCGACGGACTTTATCCGTCGATTTTTTGTTCCGCAAAACGGACGTGAGCTTTGTATTATATGCGAGTCGATAGTCAATAATTTTTGCTATGCGTACGGCCTTTATAATATTTGCCATATTCGTTGCAGTGGTGTTGATGGTACGATTTGCAGCGCCCGCCGCCGTGCCGAGATTTTATGTGCATGCAGAACGACTTACTCACAGTGCGCTGATAAATAATATCCGCGCACTCGGCAAGCGCTGTGCCGTTACGGAATACGGCCAAGGCGTGAGGTGTGGAACGATTAAAATACGAAAAGTAGTATTAGCGTGCAAAAAGTCGGTAAGTAGCGGCAATGCGCAAGATTGGCAGTATGCTTTATGCGCCGATAGCGACGGAGTTTTGCGCGCGTTTTCCGACGGAAAGCGCGCGGCTAAGCATTCGGCTTATTGCGGACATGTAGGCAAGTACCCGTGCGTATTTTTATTTTGCGAGCGCTTCGTGCGCGATTGCGGTTGCGATATTACCGAGCACTCGTTGTTCGACGCAATATCGGCGTTTGAGGAAAATGCCGAGTTTACGCTTGCCGAGCGGAAAATATTGTGCGGAATGCTTAGGCTATGCCTAATCGGTTATTTGTACTCGACTACGGAAAGTGCGTCTAAGTTGGGTGACGAGTACGACGACGGCGTTGCCGACGGCGCAAGAGGAAAGGTTAGTTTGGATTATATCAACGCCGACGATTACGTTTGCGGACTCATACAATCGTGCACGGAAAACGAGCGCCCCGCCGTGCAGCGCTTGCTGGAGTATAACGGCGTAGATATCGGTGCGGCAGACAGTCGTAGGCGCAAGCGTTTGGCGCAAGCGTATTTAACAGTCAATTCGGTTTTACGTTCGCTGTCCGTTGTTGCGGCATGCGAAAATAAAATTTACGCGCCGCAAAAGCACGGTGGCGTAAAGGTAAAGCGGTACGTAAAGGCATTTAATATAATATTCCCTATACTGATCGTCGCGTACGCGGTGCTCGCTTGCGTATTTGCTTCACAGAGGTTCGTCGCATTGTTTTCCGTGGCTACAATCATTACTTACGCGATTATGCGAATACCGGTGTTGTTGCATTCGCCGACGAGTGGGATAGATATTCTTTATCCGATAGAAGCGCTGTTTCGCAAGCGTGCGAGCAAAAAAAACGATACTACGCCGAGTGTTAATAGCAGACGGCTTTTGGCTGAAACGGCCTATTTCGGTTGTGAGCCGCAGTATGCAAACAGCGTTATTGACGGATCCGACATTCGCGTATGCTGTGACAATCGCGGCGAAATAGCTATCGAGTTCGGCAGTGCCGTAGACGGCGTTTATATCGGCGTAACGTCGGACGGTGTAAGCATAACGCTGTCGGAGTGCGACGGCGTTATAGAACCTCACCGCGCGGTGTACCGCGCTTGTAAGGGTGATTTGGAGGTGTGCGCTCAAGCCATAGCGCCGATAGACGGTAATTTGTGTTTGGTGCGGCTTACCGTTATTAACCGTGGAGCATACGACAAATCGGCCACCATTACGGGCGCGGTGGTGCGAAAGTTTCCGCGAAAGCAAAAATGCTACACGCAGAATATTCGCGGCGGTGCGACGGTAGTTTGCGATAACGGTTTTGCACTGGCGTTGAGCGGTGGGGAATACGGCGGGGATTTGCGTGTGTTTTGCGCCGACGGCACGATGGTGCATGGCAATATAGATAGTCCGGCACTTATGGGTGTGACTACGCTTAGCGTAAAAGGATTTTCGATCGCCGTCGCGTATATGACGATAGTTTACGCGCCGCGAACTCAAGCCGAAAACGTATTTGAATACGTTTCGGACGATTTATATTACGATCGTGCCGTCGAGAGTGCGGCGATATATTGCAAGCCGAATGCTACTGAAAATCACGCTATAGTCGAATGCGTACGTTATGGCGACCGTAAGAATGACGTGCCGCCTACTTTGCTGCCGCCAAGTCTACCTAAGTACGATTGTGAATACGCCTTGCCGTTCGGTGGCATATCCATGCGACAAATCGTAATAAAAGGCGATCGCAAGCACGCACCGATAAATAACACTATTTCGGGCGGGAATCTGCGCGTATCTCTAAATCAATTCGGCGTGCAAAATATTGCCGTCGGGCGTGATAGCTTAACCGCTTCGGCAGACGAATATACGTATACGCCGCGTGCCTTCGTCATGATAGGCGAAAGCGGCGTTATATGGTCGCCGACGAAAGCTATTGACGCGAATAATATGCGCACTGTGCATGGTCACGGTTACACCGAATATACGCGTGCGTACAACGGCATGGTGTGCGTGCAAAAGGTTTTTGCCGTGCCCAACGCGTCGGCAATCTTTTTTGATATTACGCTGTTCAATAAGACCGATGAGGAACGCAATATAAATATTATGTTTTCCGCATTGTGCGATAGTGCGGTAAATACGGAAATCTGCGATAACCGGGTAACTGTAACGGTTGGAAAAACAAAGCTTGCATTGATTGCTGTAGACGAAACAGCGGAATATGCCGCGTACAAAGAAGGGTATTTCGTTTACGGCAAGGTTGACAGAACGAGCGCATTCCGCGCCGGTGGAAGCACGCCGGCGCCTACGGCGGCCGTGCGCAAGGCTGTCGGTGCAAACGACAATGTAAGAGTTGTATTTTGCATTGCAGACGAACGCACGGATAAACCGAATAGAGTAGACGGCGTGGATAATGCGTTTAACGAAGTGCGGCGATTTTTTGGGCGATTGGGGCGTATACTGCCGGCTACGGACGACGGTGTTTTGAACATATCGTACATGCAAGCGCTGTACGGTGCATATTGTGCTTTTGCGGCGGGTAAGCGTGCGTCGTTATATTCCGAAAGCTTTGTTTTGAGCGCGGCAAAGTACGTAAGCCCTAACGCCGTAAAGGACAGATTATATAGGATTTTGAGCGAGCAAAATCAAAACGGACTTTTGGGTCTGGATTACTTTGATTGCTTGCAAACCGCGCGGTGCATAATAGAGTACGCCGAATATACGAAAGATGACGGCTTTTGGAATGAGGTTTTGCCGTATGCGCCGTTACGAATTCACGGCAAAATGACGGCGGCTAACGGCGCCGTATCCAATCATATTTTACAAGCTGTTAAATATCTAATAGATACGTCTATGCCGTCGTTGCAAAGCTTAGTGCAATCTGTTTGGCAATGCAAAAGTTTGCTGTACGTTTTTCGGTTTGCCGATAATAAATATAAGTTGAGCGGCGACTTGCACGAGCTGTACAAAAGGCGTTTTACGCAAATTGCAAACGAGTACGCGCTTTTAGCTAAGCGTTTGACTTCCAATAGTTTGTATCGGTTTCGATCGGCTACGGAAGCGTACTTGTGCGCAAGGCTGTTGTTTGATTTGGATGCGGACGAACAAGCCTATAATATCCTAAAGTACAACAATCCCATAGAGCGGGGTTTGCACTACGGCGATAATGCCGATTATGTATTTGATTGCTTTTCCGACTCGATAGCTGCCGCGGTATATTTTACGACGGTTACCGAGCGGCTGTTTGGCGTTAGGTTTATGGGCAGAACGCTTAAAATTTGCCCGCATACGGCACGCAATACGCCGCAAATTGCGTTTGATATTTTGGGCAAAAGCAATGACGTGCGCGTGACGGTTGACGGCGGTAAGTCGTGCGGAAACTGGAAAATGCGTGTAAATAAAATTAACTATCCGGCCGACAGCGTGGATATTCGCAATCTTTCCGACGATATAGTATTTTACCGCGACGGTGACTGACAACCGATTGCGGTTAGATTTTGCAAAATGCTTGATTATGCCTTTTGCGCGTGGTATAATAAGCGCATGGATTTATTTGATTTGTCGGATAATAAAGCAAAGGCGGCGCCGCTGGCAGAGCGCATGCGCCCGCAAACGCTCGATCGGTTTATCGGGCAAAAGCATCTGTTGCACAACGGATCGTTGCTTATGCGCGCCATACAAGCGGATAGGCTGGGGAGCTGTATATTTTTCGGTCCGCCGGGGACTGGCAAAACCACTTTGGCCGGCATTATTGCCGCAAGCACGAAAAGCGAGTTTGTCAAGCTTAACGCCGTATCGTCCGGTGTGGGCGACGCCAAGCGCGTTATAGACGAAGCTACCGAACGCTTGCGCTTGTACGGAAAGCGCACGTATTTGCTTTTAGACGAGTGCCACCGCTGGAACAAGGCACAGTCCGACTGCGTGCTTTCGGCGATAGAAACCGGTAGTATAATATTTATCGGTTCCACAACCGAAAATCCGTTTGTGGCTATGACGCGCGCTATAGTGTCGCGTTGTAGGGTGTTTAGGCTGAGGCCGCTTACCGACGAGGACGTTATATTCGGACTTAAGCGTGCGGTAGAAGCGCCCGAGGGATTGGGCAATTACAGCCTTGAAGTAAAGGACGAAGCGTACCGCCACTTTGCTTGGGCGGCGAACGGCGATTTGCGCAACGCCTACAACGCGCTGGAGCTTGCCGTAATGACTACGCCGCCGTCCGACGGTGGAAAGATAATAATAGACAAAGAGGTTGCGCAAGAATCCACACAGCAACGCGTGCTTTCTATAGACGACAGCATGTATTACGATATGCTTTCCGCGTTTTGCAAGTCATTGCGCGGTTGCGATCCGGATGCGGCGTTGTACTGGGCGTTTAGACTTATCGAGGCCGGTTGCGACCCGATTTTGTTGTTTCGCAGAATGATGGCGCATGCCAGCGAGGACGTGGGCATGGCCGATTCCTCGGCACTTAGCGTCGTCGTATCGGCGCTTACCGCATACGAGCATATAGGCGTGCCGGAAGGGTACTTGTCGCTTGCGCATGCCATAATAAAGGTAACGACTGCGCCCAAGTCTAATTCTGTGTATTTGGCAAAGGCCGCGGCGCAAAGTGCGGTGCGTGAGCATGCCGACGACGTCGTGCCAGATTATTTGAAAAACAACAAGCTGCCGGACGACAGCAAAGAGGAATATATATATCCGCATGATACGCCGGCGTACATTACGCAACAGTACTTGCCCAAGTCGTTGCAAGGCGAAAAGTTTTACAAGCCGCAAGACAATCCCAACGAGCAAAAAATCAAACAGTTTTTGGACGCTATCGGACGAAACAAACGGAATTAGGTATCTGCAAATTTTACATATTTATTGTAAAAACTGCATGAAAACTGCATTGCCTATGCGGCTACCGTGTGGTAAGATTTAAGTAACGACGGTGTTGGAGGTGTAATACGGTATGGATACGGTTTTGCAAAATACGATTGTTTTGGACGTAAACCATGTTTCAATGTCCTACGCAAACGGAAGCGTAAAGGCGGTGGACGATCTTTCGTTTTCGCTCAAGGCGGGCGAGATATTCGGTTTTTTGGGCGCAAACGGTGCGGGCAAGACGACAACCATAAAAATGGCGACCGGTATTTTGCCGGTTAAATCCGGTAGTATAAGCATTTGCGGTCACGATATAACTCGCGACGACATAGAAGCTAAGCGGCATTTCGGGTTCGTGCCCGACTCGCCGATTATATTCGACAAGTATACCGGTAGGGAATATATAGATTTTTTGGGCGATATTTACGGCGTGAACAAGGCGGATAGGGAACGCGT
>JAIDCZ010000026.1 GCA_029055565.1 Clostridiales bacterium | reverse complement strand
ACCGAAGGTATTCAGAGCAAGCGCGGAGCGCGTTTTTTGCCCGCCGAAGAATCTCAACCTTATTTATAATTCTTAATTCTTAATTCTGAATTACTTTAATGCGGAAATTACGCTAATCAAAAACTGAACGTTGACGTACCTAATATACGACAACACCGTTTGCGACTGCGGTTGAGCGTAATCGCAAGACAGCACCGCCGACTTGAGCCTTTCCGACTTGGCGTTAATAGCCAATGCGCGAAGCTTATCGCACGCGCTCGACACGGCGTACTCGGCGGCGGATTCGGTTATATTGCCCCTATCAAGCTCGGTGGACGCGGTGGAAACTACGGAAAACCATTCGCCGGTCAAGTAGTCTATTACCGACTTGTCACCGCTTGCGTAATTGCCGCCGTTTAGCGCGAGAGAAAAGTAAAATGAATCTGCGTTGACTGTAACCAGCGTTTTTACGTCCGCCTCCTTGGCGTACACCGCGGCAATAATGCGGTACTTGCCGTCATTGTAAACGTAACCGGCGCCGCCGCGGTCGGCGGCGTTTTTTGCGTGCAGTAGGCTTTGCGTTTTGTCCTCCGTTTCCGCCGTACAAAGAAAGTAGTACGTTTTGCCGCTGACGGTAGTCGACGCGCCGACGCTTTTACCGCCACCGCCCATGCGTGGCAAAAACACCACCAGCAAGCATATTGCGGCGGTAAGCAGTAACAGCACGGTTATGAGTATGCCGGCCGACCGCCTTGCGCCGCCCCGCCTTCGGCTTGCGCTTTTGCGCCCGCCGCGCTGTATTACGTACACGTCGTTTTCGCTGTATCTCATACCTCTTGCCTTTTTGGGAAAATCGTGCTATACTACAAGCTAACAATACTATATTTTACTATCGGGGAATATATGCAATACCAAATTCAGACTTTGCCCATTTGGGACGCGTACAAGGAACACGACGGCTGCCCGCTGTGCGCAATATACGGCGACCGCGAAAAGCGGGTCGTCGGACAATACCTTGCCGAAAACGTTATGGATCCCGATTTCCGCTCGGCGTCCAACAGAATAGGGTTCTGCCCCGAACATATACGGCAGATGTACGCCGGTCAGAATAAGCTGGGTTTGGCGTTGCAGTTGGAAACTCGCGCCGCAGAGCTTGCCAAGCTGTTAAGCAAAGCGCCGACCGACAAGAAAGCGGCAAAAAAGACGGCGGCACTAATAGAAGACCACCGCGGTTGCGTAGTTTGCAACGCGCTTGCCGAGCCAATGGAACGGTACTACATGACCATAGCGGCAATGTACGACAACGAGCGCGAATTTCCGGAGCTGTTCAAGTCCGCGCACCACTGCCTAAAACACGCGGCAAGGCTATTCGACGCGGCGGCGTACGCCGGCAAAAGCGTAAAGGAATATCTGGCCGACTTGAACGCCGGAATAAAGCGCGACCTTAAACGCACGGAAGGCGAAATGCGCGCCTTTGCAGACTGCTTCGACTTCCGCAACAGTGGCACCAAACCGGATACGCAAGCGATTCCGCGCGCTATAGGCGTTCTTATCACGGACAAGCCGTAGCGTTGCGCATTACCCCGCTTATCGGCGCTTACCACAAAACGACGGTAATGTCAATAGGTTTTACAAAAATATTGTTTCAAAAATTTTGCGTTTGCCGTTGATATTACCACGCTATTCGTATATAATATAGATACATCCTGCGGTGTACGAGATAACGCCTAATTTTTAACCTCAACTAAAAAAAGGGATGGCGGAGTACGTTCGTAATATGTCGGGCCTCAGTAATTTTACTTCGGTAAGCAGTGGATGACAGACGACGACGTCAGCCAACCCACCTGCCATAAGGCGGGTTAGAATTCGGCTAAATTCTGCGGCACATGTGGGATTTTTTTATTTAATTAGTAATAAAGTACTTTTGAGCAACGGATATAACTTTTTTGTCCTACGAAACACCGAAGGTATTCCGAACGCAGTGAGGAATCTCATCCTAATTCTCGCCTTCCCTCGGGGGAAGGTGTCACCGTAGGTGACGGATGAGGGCAATCACTAAAATCCTACCCTCTTAATAATTCCTAATCCTTAGTTCTAAACTCTCTTATCCACGAACGGTGCTTGGAATCGACGATAAAGCTTTCCGCAATCGCCGCGCGCTCGTCCGGCGTTGCGGCTTTACTGATAAAGTTGTTTACATAGTAATCCAAAAACGACAGAAAATGCTTTTTGTCGTTTATACGTTCGGCGGCGCGAATGTGCAGAGCGACGGCCTCGTACGGCTGGTTTTCGTCCTTGTAAAGCGTGTCCAGCACGCGCATAGAGTGAACCACGTCGCCCGTTTTGTACAGAAACACCGCAAGCGTAAGCAAAAAGTCGTCGTCCTCGCCCAGCTCGTACACGTCGCGCTCGAGCGCCACGTTGCGTGCATGGGACTTGGTTATATACATACCGTAACGTGCGCCACTGTAGTAGGCGCTTTTTTTGCGCCGTAGTTTTTTAAGCAGAGCGTTACTGCGCTTGGACTCGCCGGTTTTCGTTCCGACAACGGCTGTTAATGCTGCGTATTTATCGTCGTTGTTTATAACGTCGTATACGTGGGAATAGTTGCGATCGCATTCCGAAAAGTTGCCCAACATCAAGTGCGCTTCCGCGCAAACGCTGTAGCCGTAAACGTTGTCGGGGTACACCCTTTTGTACTCCTCGGCGTACCGCGCGACGGTGTAATACTCGTTTAGCAACGAGTGAATTTCTATCAGCAACAACAGCGCCGGCATATACGTATTGTCCAGCTCGTACGACTTTTCCGCAAACTGCTTGGCTTGCCACAGTCTGTGCGACATATATTCTATATGCGCAAGGTAGTGCCAATACTGCTCGTAATGCTCCTTGGCCGGATGCGCGTCAAGCGCGGCAATCGCCTTGTCGTATTCGCCAAGCTCTATATAGCACGACGCTTCGTCAAAGTAGTTTTCGTACAGCTCGTACTGCGTGGCCAAAATATGGTACGCCGCCGCGGCGTTGGCGTAATCGGTCACCGCCACGCAACACTCGGCGTACTTTACGTGCGCCACCGGATCGTCGGGGCGCAAAGCGCGCATGCGCGTAGCCACCTCCAACGCCTTGTCCGCTTGCTTAACTTGTAAGTACAAGTCCACGAGCCGCACGTACGGCCCCGAATAGAACGCGTCCTTAACCTCCAGCGCGTCGGACATAAGCTTGATAGCCGAATCGTAATCACTGCGCGCGCAAAATATTTCGGCGGCGTTTTCGTACACCGACCATGCCCGCGACAGCTCGCGGCGACCGGTAACGGACTTGGCCGTCTCCACCGCCGCCATATAGTCGCTTAGCGCACCGTCGACGTCGCCCATACAATGATATGCGTAGCCGCGCCGCGAATACGCGCGTAAGCGCTCGGCCGCGTCGGACGAGTTTTCTATAATCATAGTTTGGCGGGCGACGTTATTCTCCTCCTCTGTCTTGGCGGGATCGTAAACGTATACTCCGCCTTGCGCCTCCACCTCGACGTCGACCAAAGTGTCGCAGGCTTTTCCGTAATCTATCATGCCGAAGTCGGCTATTACAGCCGTAACTGCCCCGCCCGCCGTATAGCCGGCGTAGCACTTGTACTTGCCGTCACCCCAGCCGGTGGAAAACACGGCGTACTTACTGCCGTAAAGCTCCACTTGAGCGTGAGTCTGTCCGTCCAGCACGATAAGCCCCGCAAGCGGCGGCACCTCGTCTTTTACGTGCGCACAGTACTTTTCGTACCCGACGTCGTCCGAAAAACAACACACGCCCGACGATATGGGCACGCTCCCCGCCGTACCGTCCGTTGCAAGCCGCACCAGCGCATTTTGTGCGATAAGCGGCTTCCACTCGACGGCTTGCTCCTCGCCGAACCTAAGTCCCGCGTACGCCACGCGCTCCCCGCCGTCCGTCATGCAACCGCAAAAAAACGGGAATGCGATTAAACCGCATTCCACGTCGAAGGGCGCGTAAGTGTGCGCGCCCGAAAATCCGTCGAACATGACGATCTTGCCGCTTACTTGCATAAAATCGTATTCGGTGTACGACAGCTTAACGCCGCATGCGCAGTGCGCCTTAAGCACCGTGCCGAAATCTATTGGCGCGGTTATGCGGCTTTTGGGGATTTTGATAGTTACTTTCACTTTACCGATTTAAAGTTGAGCTTGTGTTTGACCTCGGTAAACTCCTTCCAGAACACCTCGAACCGCCGTATAGCCTCCTCGGTGCGTTCCTTGGAATTGAACGAAGTAAGCCGTATCCAGCCGTCTCCGTTTTTGCCGAACCCACTACCGGGGGTGCAAACGAGCCGCGCCTTCTTTAGCAGATAGTCGAAAAACTCCCACGAATTTATGCCGCAATAGAACCAAATATACGGCGCGTTTTTGCCGCCGGTGTATTCTATTTTCAGCTCGTCAAACTTGCGCGTAATGATTTTTGCATTGCTCTTGTACGTAGCAACCATGCGCTTGCTGTCCTCGTAGCCGCCGCGCAGCATGCTCTCCGCCATGCGCTGAACGACGTACGACGTGCCGTTAAACTTGATGGATTGGCGGTGCAACCACATACGGTTGAGCGGCGAGCTCATGGGTATTACCGTCCAGCCGCAACGCACGCCGGTAAAGCCCGCCATCTTGGAGAACGAGCAGAACTCCACCGCACAGTCGCGCGCGCCCACTACCTCGAATATAGACCGAGCAACGCCGTTACCCTCTATGTACGCCTCGTACGCCGCGTCGTAAAGGATTACAGCGTCGTTTTCCAGCGCGTAATCGACCCACGCCTTTAACTGCTCCACGGTATACGCCGCGCCGGTCGGGTTGTTGGGCGAACACAAGTAAATAATATCCGCCTTAACCTTTTTGGGCGGCATTGCCAAAAAACCATTTTCGCGCGTCGCGTCGCAGTACACTATTTTGCGGCCGTCAAGCACATTGGCGTCCACGTACGCGGGATACACCGGATCGGGAATAAGCACTACGTTGTCCTCGTCGAACAAGTCCAAAAAGTTGCCTATGCCGTTTTTTGCGCCGTCGGTAACGAACACCTCGTCGGCGTTTATATCCACCTTGCGCATCTTATAATAGTCGACTATTGCGTTCTTTAAAAACGGATAGCCGTCGTACGGACCGTAGCCGCGAAAGCCGGTAGTTGTACTTAGATCCATACCCGCCGACTTGCACGCGTCAATCGCCTTGGACGACAGCGGAAGTGTTACGTCGCCAATTCCGAGGCTGATAACGTCGGAATTGGGAAAATCGGCGTTGTACTGCGCAACGCGCCGAGCAACCTCGGCAAACAAATAATTCTCTTTTAGGTTTTTAAAGTTTCTGTTGATTTTCATTTATTTTCCCTCTTTACTTCTATTTTGTCGGTACTCCTTGGCCGCCGCTATAAACTCACGGAATATAGGCTGAGGCTTGGCGGGACGGGATTTGAATTCGGGATGGTACTGAACGCCTAAGTGAAAAAGATTGGAGGTAACCTCCACAGCCTCCACGAGATTGCCGTCCGGCGATACGCCGCACAGCGTAAGGCCGGCGTTTTGCATTTGCTCGCGCATTGCGTTGCTGAACTCGTATCTGTGGCGGTGGCGTTCCATTACCGACTGTACTCCCACACCGTAGCATTTTTCCAGCTTGGTGTTTGGCTTGATAACGCATTCGTACGCGCCCAGTCGCATAGTGCCGCCGGTGTTTTCGCACCCTACTTGGTCTTCCATAATGTCTATAACCTTGTGCGGCGACGCCGGATCGAACTCACGCGAATTGGCGTCTGCAAGGCCGAGAACGTTGCGTGCGTACTCTATAACGGCTATCTGCATACCCAAGCATATGCCGAAGTACGGCTTGTCGTGCTCGCGGCAGTACTTGGCCGCAGTTATCATACCCTCTATGCCGCGGTCGCCGAATCCGCCGGGGACGATAATTCCGTCCGCGCCGTCAAGATAGTCGGCAACCGTAGTATCGGTCAGCTTTTCGGCGTCCACCCACTTTAGGTCTATTTTTACGCCGTTACGTATGCCGGCGTGAGTGAGCGCTTCCACCACCGACAAGTATGCGTCGTACATTTGCACGTACTTGCCTACGAGCATAATGGTAACGGCGCCGTCGCGCGACTTTGCCATTTCAACCATCGCCCGCCATTCATCAAGCTGCGGCGCACCTTCCGGCAAATCCAGCTCGCGCGTCACTATGTCGCCTATTCCGCTTTCCAGTAGCTGCAACGGCACCTCGTACAACAAATCGGCGTCGCGGTTTTCTATAACGCAGTCCGGTTCGACGTTGCACGACATCGCAAGCTTTTCCTTAAGCTTTTGGTCGAGCGGTTTGCTCGTGCGCAGTACCACTAAATTTGGCGAAATACCCAGCGATCGCAAGGTCTTGACCGAATGCTGAGTGGGCTTGGTTTTAACCTCGCCGCTAGACGTGATGGTAGGCGCAAGCGTAACGTGGACGAACAGACAGTTCTCTCTGCCCACGTCGTTGCTGACCTGGCGTATAGCCTCGATAAACGGCAAGCTTTCTATATCGCCCACGGTGCCGCCTATTTCGGTTATAACGACGTCGGCGTCAATCTTTTTGCCGACCGAATAGATAAACTTTTTTATCTGGTTGGTAACATGCGGAATTACTTGCACGGTTTCGCCGTTGTACACTCCGTCGCGCTCGTTTTGCAATACCGTGCTGTACACCTTGCCCGTGGTAAGGTTGGAAAACTTGTTAAGATTTTCGTCGATAAACCGCTCGTAATGCCCGAGGTCGAGGTCGGTTTCCGCACCGTCCTCGGTAACGAACACCTCGCCATGCTGGAACGGACTCATAGTCCCCGGGTCGACGTTGATATACGGATCGAGCTTTTGCGCAATCACCTTAAGGCCTTTGGATTTAAGTATCAATCCAAGGCTTGCCGCAGTTATGCCCTTTCCCAGTCCGGACACGACGCCGCCCGTGACAAAAATATACTTTTCCATTGCTTTCTCCGTCAGTAGTTATGATACCCTATTCCGCGTAAATTGTCAATAGTTTGATAGAACGTGCTCTTGGAGTTAGCCCATGCACACGAATGATGATTTGTGCGCTTATTACAGCTTAACCGTTCCGCGGAAAACCTCGCAAGCCTCGCCGGTAAGATACACGGCGTCGTCGGTGTAGCGGATAATCAAATCGCCGCCGGGGAGTCTGACGGATATATCGGTGTCCTTGTCGCACTTGCCGTTGAGCACTGCCGCAACCGCCGCCGCGCACGCGCCGCTACCGCACGCCATGGTCTCGCCGGTGCCGCGCTCGTACACGCGCAGTTTAATATGCGTTCTGTCTATTACTTGCATAAACCCTACGTTTACGCCCTCGGGAAACAGCTCTTTGTTTTGGCCTATAGCTATACCTATGCCCTCCACGTCGCAGCTTTGTACGTCGGGTACGAAAAGCGTGCAATGCGGATTGCCCATAGACGTACAAGTGATATTGAACTTGCCGAGCGGCGTATCTATTTCTCTGTCTATAATCGAGTCGCCCGCAAGGCGTACCGGCACGTCCTTGTGATTGAGCTTGACGGCACCCATATCGACCTTGACCGAATTGACCTTGCCATCGCGCACGAACAGCTTTAGCTTTTTCACGCCGGACAGCGTGTCAACAGTAATATCCAGCTTGTCGGTCTTGCCGTTGTCGTAAAGGAACTTGCCCACGCAACGAATGCCGTTGCCGCACATCTTGCCCTCCGAACCGTCGGAGTTGAACATGCGCATAGTGGCGTCGCACGTTTCGGACGGATAAATAAATATCACGCCGTCGCCGCCCACGCTGAAATGTCTGTCCGAAAGATTGACCGCAACCGATTCCATATTGTTAATCGGCTTAGTCAAGCAATCCACGTAAATGTAATCGTTGCCACAACCATGCATTTTGACAAAATGCAATTTCTGTCGTTCAGTACGCATATCGTTTATATCCACCAATTCCGTATTGTATTGACTGTAACGGCTCTTTAACGCGCGAGCCAGTGCGTTGGCCGTATCTATGGCCGTGAGGCAAGGTATGCCGCGAGCGACCGATCTGCACCGCAAGCGCACGTCGTCGTGCGTGGGAATTCTGCCGCGCGTGGAAGTAGACACGAGGTAGTCTATCTTGCCGGAGTTGAGCATAGTCATAGTGTTTTCGGTCTGCGATTCGCTAAGCTTGTTTACGACCGTAACTTCCATTCCCGAGCGGCGTATAACCTCGGCAGTGCCGGTCGTGGCGTACAAGTCGAAGCCAAGCTCGTAGTAGTTTTTGGCAACGCCTGCTATTTCCGCCTTGTCGGTGTCGCGCACAGTCATAAGTATGCCGCCCCGCCGCTTCATTTTGTAGCCGGCCGCAACGAGCCCCTTGTACAACGCCTCGTCCAGCGTTTTGCCGATGCCCAGCACCTCGCCGGTCGACTTCATTTCGGGGCCGAGATGGGTGTCGAGATCTGTCAGCTTTTCAAACGAGAATATAGGAACCTTTACCGCCACGTACGGCGCGGACGGATAAAGTCCGGTGCCGTAGCCGAGTTTTTTCAGCTTGCCGCCAACCATGCACTGCGTGGCCAGCTTAATCATAGGCACGCCCGTAACCTTGGATATGTACGGTATGGTGCGCGAGCTGCGCGGGTTTACCTCTATTACGTAAATCTTGCCGTTGCTTATTATGTACTGAATGTTGACAAGCCCTTTGGTGTTAAGCGCCGTGGCAAGCTTGCGCGTATAATCGATAATTTCTTCCTTGTTCTTGTCCGATATGTTTTGCGACGGATACACGGCTATCGAATCGCCGCTGTGTATGCCCGCGCGCTCTATGTGCTCCATTATTCCGGGGATAAGTATGTCCTCGCCGTCGCAAATGGCGTCCACCTCGATTTCCGTGCCCATGACGTACTTGTCTATAAGCACTACGTTGTCGGGATTGCCGTCGAGGATTATCTTCATGTACTCCCTTACGTCGTCGTCCGAAAAGGCAATTATCATGTTCTGCCCGCCCAAAACGTACGACGGTCGTAGCAACACCGGATAGCCCAGCGCATTGCCCGCCGCCAGCGCTTGTTCGGTGGTCTTTACGGTATGCCCCTCCGGCCGCGCTATACCAAGTCGCTCGAGCAAGGCGTCAAACCGCTCTCTGTCCTCTGCGGCGTCTATCGCGTCGGCCGGTGTGCCAAGTATGCGCACGCCTTTTTCGGACAAATGCTTAGTCAGCTTGATAGCCGTCTGCCCGCCGAACGCAACTACCACGCCGTACGGCCGCTCGGTGGCTATAACGTTGTCCACGTCCTCGTCGGTAAGCGGCTCGAAGTACAGCCTATCTGCCGTATCGAAGTCGGTGGAAACCGTTTCGGGATTGTTGTTGACTATGGCCACGTCGTAGCCGAGCTCCTTCAGCTCCCACACGCAATGCACGGACGCATAGTCGAATTCTATGCCTTGGCCTATGCGGATAGGTCCGGACCCGAACACTATTACGCGCTTACGACCGGTCTTGCGCTCCTCTATAAACTCCTTGGCCTCGTTTTCGTCGTCGTAGGTAGAATAGAAGTACGGCGTTTCGGCCTTGAACTCCGCGGCGCAAGTATCTACCGTTTTGAATACCGCGCGGCGGTGCATAGGCAAATCATTGCCGCAAATTTGCTTGAGCGCCACGTCGGGATAACCCAACCGCTTGCCAAGTAAATATTCCTTTTTGGTTATAGGTCTGTTTGCTATGCTCCGTTCAAAGTCGACGAGGTTTTGGATTTTGCGCAAAAACCACTCGTCGATCTTGGTTATCTCGGAAATTTTTTCAACGCCTATACCTCGCTTTAGCGCCTCGTAAATTATAAACAAGCGATAGTCGGTTGCCGGCATAAGCTTGTCGACGATCTGATCGTCGGTCATTTCGGCGTAGTGCGCATTGTTAAGCGTGGTCTGCCCTATCGCGCCGCGCACAGCCTTTAACAGTCCGGCCTCGAACGACGGCGCTATTGCCATAACCTCGCCGGTCGCCTTCATTTGCGTGCCCAGCGTGCGCTTGGCGTAAACGAACTTGTCGAACGGCCACTTGGGCAGCTTGACTACGCAGTAGTCTATTGCCGGCTCGAAGCAAGCGCAAGTCTTGCCGGTTACGGCGTTTTGTATTTCGTCCAGCGTGTAGCCGAGCGCAATAAGCGTGGCCACCTTGGCAATGGGATAACCGGTCGCCTTGGACGCGAGCGCCGACGAGCGCGACACTCTGGGATTGACCTCTATAACGGCATACTCGCTCGACTGCGGATTGAGCGCAAACTGGCAGTTGCACCCGCCCTCTACGCCCAAGTGCGTAATAATGTCGAGCGCGGCAGTACGCAGCATTTGGTAGTCCTTGTCGGACAAAGTCATCGTGGGCGCGACCACTATGCTGTCGCCGGTGTGTATGCCTACGGGATCGAAGTTTTCCATCGAGCAAACTGTAATCACGTTGCCCAGTCTGTCGCGCATAACCTCGAACTCGATTTCCTTCCAGCCGTAAATGCTCTTTTCTATAAGCGTTTGGTGAATGGGCGAAAGCTCCAAACCGCCGCGCGCTATCTCGCGCAATTCCTTTTCGTTTTCGGCAATGCCGCCGCCCGCGCCGCCCAACGTGAACGCCGGCCTAACTATAATGGGATAGCCTATCTCGTTAGCAAACGCCACCGCCGCGTCCACGTCGGTAACTACGTCGGACGGAACGCACGGCTGGTTAATCTCCAGCATAGCTTGCTTAAACAGCTCCCTATCCTCGGCGCGGTCTATGGTGTCCGGCTTAACGCCGAGTAGGCGCACGCCATGCTCGCGCAAAAATCCGGACTTTGCCAGTTCCATGGACAGCGTAAGTCCGGTCTGCCCGCCCAAGCTTGGCAGAATGCTGTCCGGCTTTTCCTTTAGGATAATGCGCTCCAAGGTGGGAATGGTAAGCGGCTCTATGTAAATGGCATCCGCCATTGCCTTGTCGGTCATAATCGTCGCGGGATTGGAATTGACGAGCACGACCTCTATCTTGCGACTTTTAAGCGTGCGGCACGCTTGCGTACCCGCGTAATCGAACTCCGCCGCTTGCCCTATCGTTATAGGCCCCGAACCGATTACGAGAACCTTTTTTATGCTTTTATCTCTCGGCATGGTTTTCCTCCATCAGCTTTACAAACCGCTCGAACAAGAATTCGGTGTCCTTAGGTCCGCCGCATGCTTCGGGGTGAAACTGGACGGAAAACGCCGGAGCGCACTTATAGTCTATGCCCTCCACCGTTTTGTCGTTGGCGTTAGTCATGCGCACCTCGGCTATTTGCGTATCAACGCTGTCCGCCTTGACGGCGTAGCCGTGGTTCTGACTGGTGACGTACGTCTTGCCGGTTACCAAGTCCTTTACCGGCTGGTTCGTGCCACGGTGGCCGTATTTAAGCTTCGTAGTGGCAAATCCGTAGCTGAGTGCAAGCAACTGGTGTCCCAAGCATATGCCGAACGTGGGGATTTTGCGTGCGTTAAGTTTTTTCAATTCCGCTATAACTTGAACGTTGTCCGCGGGGTCGCCGCCGCCGTTAGACAGCATAATGCCGTCGGGGTTATACTTAAGCGCCTCCTCGGCCGTCGTGTCGTACGGCACGCGCACTACGCTACAGCCGTACTTGATAAGCATGCGTTCTATGTTCTTTTTTGCGCCGAAGTCGTACAGCACCACGCGGTACTTGTGCGTATCGTCTATCGGGTTGACCTCTGTAGCCACAGTGCAAGAGGTATGCTCCACCGCCGACTTTACCTTGTACTTTTTTATCAAAGCTATCTTTTGCGGCAGGTCCTTAAGGCTGTCCGTAATCATAGCGTTCATAACGCCTTGACTGCGAATCTTCCTCGTAAGCGCTCGCGTATCTATGCCGGCTATGCCAACGATATTGTTCTTTTTAAGATACTCGTTAAGCTCGCTCTCCTTACGGAAGTTGCTGCCTACCTCGCACAGCTCGCGCACGACGTAGCCGGTAAGGTACGGCTTGTCGCTTTCGGCGTCCGCCTCTATAGCGCCGTAGTTGCCTATCATGGGAAAGGTCTGCGTTATTATCTGGCCGTAATAGCTGGGGTCGGTTATGGAAAGCAGATACCCGCACATTGCGGTGGTAAACACTGCTTCGCCTATAACGGTGCCGTCGGCGCCGATTGCCGTGCCGGTAAACACCGTACCGTCTTTCATAATCAAGTATCTATCCATTTTTACCTCTGACGTTTATCCAACGGTAAAGCGCAAAAAACGCTTTAGTTGGTTTCGTAAAGACTGAGTATTTCCATCGCCACCTTGCGGCGTGTTGCGCGCATTTCCATAGCGCGTTTTTCTATATACTTGTGCGATTGCTCCTCGGTGTAGCCGAGCGTGCGCATAAGCGCTATTTTGGCGCGCGTAACGTACTTGACGTCCTCCAGCTTGGACGCAAGCTCCTCGTTTTTGGCCTTTAACAGCCTAACCCGCGAATTGGAAACGAGTATAAGCCGCACCGACTCCAACAGCTGGGACTTGGTTATAGGCAACGCCAGCGTGATTATACCGCAAGAGTTAAGCTCCTCCTCTATCTGCTCGGTGCTAATGCTGTTGCCTATATAAATCCCGCCGCAATCGTTGGCGTCGGCTATTGCCATTGCCAGCTCGTTGCCTTGCTCGTCGGCAAGCCCGCTGTAAATGACGAATAAATCAAAAGGACGGCAGAGTGACGCACGCCGCGCTTCCGCGGCAGTCGAACAAACCACGCAGTTTATCTTTTCGTGGTGTAACACGTCCGTCAACGCATGTTGGCGGGAAGGTGTGTTTGCGACTATCAGTGCGTCCAAAATGCCTCCTTATAAGTTTATATTGTGTTTAACGTAAATTATAATTCAAATTACCGACGCCTCGACTAACGTTAAATATCGGCGTGGAACTCGAACAATTCCCAGTCGGTCTTTAACGCTTGCTCGGCTACCGCGCGGCGCTTGATCGAACCTAAAACGTCGTCGAACACGCCGGGGATATACTTACGCAACCATTCGCTGTTGGTAGCAAAGTTGAGCGAGCTGTCGATTGAACTAAACAAGCAGTCGGTGTACTCTCCTTCCTTGCGTAGCGGGTATTTGTTTTCTATGCCCTCTCTGCCCGCCGCGAATATAAGCGCGAGCACCGTAAAGATATTGCAAGTGGAATCGGGCGTGCGCAGCATAATTTCGTCGTTGCCGAATATGCGCATTGCCGAGCCGCGATCGGCGCTGTAAGCTATTTGGAAGCCCGAACGCAAACGGCGGTAGCTGTTTTGCGTAGGGTTGGCAAAGCAAGTTATTTCGCGGTAACGCCTTAGCACGCCCTCGGCAAACGCCCTAGACGCCGCCTTGGAATTTTTGCCGTTAAGCGTTATCGTCAAATGCAAGCCGCTACCCGGCTGACTGCCGACCGGCCGAGGCATAAACGACGCATAAGTACCGTTTATCGCGCACACGTTCTTAACGGCCGTCTTGAACATGATAAAGTTGCGTGCCGCGGATATGGGATCGGCGCTTTCAAAGTCGACCTCGTTCTGTCCCCAGCCGCGCTCGTGGTGGGACGATATGGGTTTGAGGCCCATGTCCTCCAAGCTCAAAATAACGTCGCGGCGCAGATTTTCGCACTTGTCAAACGGCGAGCATGCGCAGTAGTCCGCATTGTCGAACGGAACGAGATTATTGCCCACGTCGTCCTTAAATACGTAAAACTCGCACTCGGTTGCAACCTTGGCGTTGTAACCGAGCGCGGCCAGCTTGTCCACCTCGTTCTTTAAAAGCGCCATAGGGTCGCATACGTACGGCGTGCCGTCGGGATTAACTATGCGACAGAACACGCTAACGACCCTACCCGCATGCGGGCGCCACGGCAACGCCGACAACAGCGAGCCGACCGGCACAATTTTCAAGTCCTTGCCGCCTACGCCGGTAATAGCGCCGCTGTCTATTGCAACGCCGTTTTCAAACGCGTCCTCGAGCTGCGACGACAATACCGAAATGTTGCGCTGTCTGCCAAGCAAATCGCAAAACGTAAGTTTGACAAACTTGACTTCGTTTTCCATAACGTATTCAAATAATTCGGTCTTGGAATTCATAACCCCTCCCTTTGCGGGTATCTCGAAACTTTTTGGCTTGACATATCTAAACTACATAAACCGTTTGGCTTTCAGTCTAAACTACATGAATTTTTTGGCTTGATCGAGTATCTTATCTATACGCCCTTCTCCGCCGGTCGCGGCGGTTATATAAACCTTGATAAGCGGTTCCGTGCCGGACGGACGGATTATCAGCTTGCTTCCGTCCTCTGCCTTGAACGACAACACGTCGGACTTGGGCAAGTCGAATTCGGTCTGCGTGGCGTAGTCTATAGCCTTAACCACCGGCGAACCGTCAATATCCTTGGGCGGGTTGGTGCGTATTGCCGCAAGGACCTCTTTCATCTTTTGCGCGCCGGAAATACCCTCGTAAGTGAACGACACCGTGCGGTGGTAGTACTTGCCGAATTTTGCGAATATGCCGTCCAAAACATCGCTTACGGTCTTACCCTCGGCCTTGTAGTCGGCGGCCATTTCCGCAACGAGCATGCTCGCAAGCACTGCGTCCTTGTCGCGCACGTAGGTGCCGGACAGATAGCCACAGCTCTCCTCGTACCCGAACGTGAATCTTTCGCCCTCGTTCTTTTGCTCGAGCTTTTTAATAACCTCGCCTATGTACTTAAAGCCGGTAAGCACCTCGCGTATTTCCGCGCCGTAGCTTTCCGCAACGCGTGCGGCAAGATCGGTGGTAACTATCGTCTTAACTACAACCGGATTTTTAGGCAACGCCTTGCCGTGCGAAAAGATGTAGTCTATAAGCAATACGCCCATCTCGTTGCCGGTAATCAGTCTGTATTCGCCGTCGCTTTTGCGTACCGCCGCGCCCAATCTGTCGGCGTCGGGATCGGTGCCGATAACTATATCGGCGCTCGTCTTTTCGGCAAGCTCGATAGCCAGCTTTAACGCGTCCGCCTTTTCGGGATTGGGATACGGCGTGGTGGGAAAGTCGCCGTTCGGCTCGGCTTGCTCGGCTACGATATTAACCGTTTTGAACCCGCGCTCGCGGAACATTTGCGGCACTATATACGCGCCGGTGCCGTTAAGCGGCGTGTACACTATGGATACGGCGCGATTGTTCCCCACCGACCGTGCGTACACGCTGTCCAAATACTCGCGCGTAACGTCGGCAAAAACGATACTGCCCGCTTCTACGGCGCCGTCAAAGTCGGCCGCTTTTACGTCGAATATATTAACCTTTTGGATATGCGAAAGAACGGCGCTCGCCGCGGCGTCGGTCATTTGGCAGCCGTCGGGGCCGTAAACCTTGTAGCCGTTGAACTTGGCGGGATTGTGGCTGGCGGTTATCATTATGCCCGCGTCACAGCCGAAATGCCGAACCATAAACGAAAGATACGGCGTGGGTTGCAATACTTTGGTTATATACGCCTTAACGCCGTTGTGCGCCAGTACGGCCGCGGCGTGGCGTGCAAACTGTTCGGAACAGTTGCGCGAATCGTAGCTGATAGCGACGCTAACGTTTTTTTTGCTCGACAACAAATAGTCGGCAAGGCCTTGCGTCGCACTGCCGATTGTATATACGTTAAGCCTATTGGTGCCCGCGCCCAAAACGCCGCGCAAGCCCGCAGTGCCGAACTCCAAGTCTTTGTAGAACGCTTCCTTTTTGCCTTCAGCATACATAGCTTCCAGCTCGGCGCGATACTCCTTGGCACGGCTTAGCCATTCGTTATACTTAGCTTCGATTACGTCCATAAAAACTCCTTCACTTTTTTAAAAAAAAGAAATGTATAACGCACATACACTTCTCTCTGTAAAATTGCTCTAACGGTAAGTTTCCATCAAGATAATTCTACCAAATTTTGCCTTATATGTCAAGCATCTTACTTCTTTTGATAAAAGAAGTAAGCAAGAAAATTTTACACGTTTTTATAGTCATGATATTGTGTCTTTCGTTCTTATGTGCAATAAATGTACAAATAAATTGCTTATATTTTGTCCTACGCAGCAACAAAGTAATCTCCACCTTAATGCGGCCTCGCCTAGATTTCTCCGCTACGCGCTTCGCGCTTCGGTCGAAATAATGGGAGTTGGTAAATGCACTTCTGTATAAGAATAGCACCCTCCATACCACCCATCACCCCGAGCGTAGTCGAGGGGTCTAGGCGCTAGACGCACAATTATTTAATCTCAGCCTTAATGCCGCGTTAGCGGCCAATACTACTCGTCCACGATAATAAGGTTGAGATTCCTCGGTTCCCTCGGAATAAGCCCAAGGGCTTGCTTCGTAGGACAAAAAACAAGCGAATCTGCAACAACTGCTTTTGTCCTACGAAGCACCGAAGGTATTCAGAGCAAGCGCGGAGCGCGTTTTTTGCCCACCGAAGAATCTCAACCTTAATGCGGCGAACCGCCGCAAAGTTGCTATGCTATTACCACCGCTAATTCCGAATTCCTAATTATACGTTCATTCTTAATTCTGCATTCTGCATATTAGTGGCGTTGCGCTATTTCCATCGACTCGATATTCATTGGGTGCAATGCAAAACAAATCACATTTCAAACACACAACACTAAAAGTTTCTTGCCTACTTCTTTTCAAAGAAGTAGGAATTTTCCAACAAAAAAACCCCACCGTAGTGGGGTCTTTTTTATTGTGGATTAGAAGTTGTCGGGATCGAATCCGTCGTTACTCGGCGGGGTTTGCGGCCTTGCGTTAGGTGCCGCGCCCGTCGGTATATTGTTTACAGTCGGCTGCTGCGGAGGTGGAGCGCCCGTGCCCGCGTTGAGCTGCAAGCTGTTTTGCTGAGGTGCCGTTGCACCGCCACCAAGCATCATGCCGGGGTTGACCATGCCTTGCGGCGTGGGCGGCAGATAGCCAAACGACTGATAACCCATGCCACCGCCGGACAGACGCATCATCTCTTGCTCAAGCTCGGTTTCGGATTCGAGCAACGCCTCGATTTCTCTGCGCATCTTGCGCTTTTTGACAACTACTACTATTATTACGATCAGCAGTATTATCAGCAACAGCGCGGCGGCGACTATAATCCAGAACCACAGCCAGTTGGCTTCGATAAGCGATACGAAGTTATCCCACCACGACAGCTCGGGAGCGTCCGTACATTCGACCTTGATGTTGTAGGAGTAGCTTCTGCCCGAAAGGTCGACGAGGTTGACGGTAATCACCGACTGGCCGCGACGAAGGAACTTGAGCAGAATATACGGCTGACCGCCCTCATCGGAGCTAGCGAATGCGCGAATAGCCTCAACCTTGACTGTTTGCGAGGACGAAACCGGCGAGATAAACGTCATAACGTCCTCGGGGTCGATATCCTCGAACCAGTCGGTAGGTTTAATCTTGATGGTAAGATTGCCCTTTTCCTTAGTGTCGAGCATGCTTACGGTGTAGCGGTAGGTATCGTTGCCGTTTTTGAGCTGCGGCTTGTTGTTGGCAACTACGTTGATGGGCAGTATGCGCTCGCGCGTAACGTCGCCGGTGGTGAACGTAACCTTAACGCGGGTGTTGATGTTTTCGACCGACGCGTAGATACGCCAGTTGCCGGAGGGATCGTCCTCGGGCTTAACTATCTTGAGGTAGCTGTTGCCGTCCATCTCTTGAATATCGGCAATGTCGTAACCTCTGGCATTGTCCTCGCCCAAAAGGTCTTGGGCAAGTATGGTGCGCGTTACGCCGAATACCATGGGCTTGGAAGGCAGAACTTCTTCAACGTCGTCAAGCGGATTGGCAATCGTTATGGTGAAGGTAACCCTAAGCTCCAAACCGTCCGTAATATTGGCCATAAGACCATGTTCGTAGCCTTTGTCCATTATTCTGAACGTGACCTTTTGCGTGCCGTAAATGCCGCTCAACGGCTGAATAAGGAACTTCTGGTGCGCGGCGTCGCCGTCTACCCAGTTTACCATACACGCGGTATCGGTGGTGGGCGCCAAAACGGTATTGTCGTTTTCGTCTGTGGACTCGGCCATAAAGCTGGGACCGTAAATATCCGGTTGGTTAGCCTTGACGTCGTCGTCGGTAGTATAGACGGTGATGTCGTCGATATAGGTGTAAGTGGGAGTGCGACTGCATTCGCCGTTTTCGTCTATTTCCGGAATGAAGTTATCGCCGTTGGCGTCGGTAATATAGTCGAGGATATTGAATACGACTATGCCCGCGGCAAGCTCTTGCTCGGTGGCGGTAGGACCGATACCCATAACGGTAAGGTTGGTCTTAACGCCTTGCTTAAGCGTGGGAGCGATGTTACCGACGGTAAGACGAATGGTAAGCACGCTCGTTTCCGAACCTATATACGAGTCGCGGAACTTGACCGTGCACACGGCAACCGCGCCACGAGTAGTGGAAACGCAAGTAAAGGTAATGCCGGTCTGCGTGGAAACGTCGTACTTGTTGGTACCCGTAGGATACGATACTCGGAACGCAGTTTCATCGCCGGCGCGTATCGAAGCCAAGGTGCTGCCGTCACTACCCATAAGGCTGGTGTTGCCGCCGGTGGGAAGCATGACGTAAGCGTCCATATCGATATCCGCGTCGTCAATAATGTCGGCCAAGCTTACGTTGAGCGGTTTATCCGTTTGCGCAAGCGTAACGTTCATTACGTAGCCCGCCTCTTGGCTGAGCGACAGCGTGTAGCCGAGCTGCTCGGGATCGAGACTCTTGAACGACTTGTTGCAAGTGCTGCACAGCGCGGTGCGCGGGGTGTTTTGACGAACGTTATCGCCCTTGCCGCAGAACGGACAAATGCTTACCTTGCCGGTCTGCGCAATTTCGGGCTTATCGTTGCAAACGTTGACCAAAATCTTGGTTACGGTAACTCTGTCTCTATCGTTTTTGGTTACGCCCGCAACGTTGTTGACGGCGTCGACCGCGTAGATGGAAACTTCTATCTGCGTAGACTTGTTGGGAATACCGTTAGCCGGAGGCTGACCGGTAGTAACGTTACGCAAAATGGTGATGGTAAGCTCTTGCTTGTCGCCTACGCCGTTGCACTCAACGCTGAGCACGGGGTCGCGCGTGGCAAGGTTGCCCATTTCGTTAGCTACAGTGTACGAGTAGTCGATGTACTTAATAGCTTCCTTTCCGTCGGAATCACCCGCCATGTTGATCATATCGTAGTCGTAGTACAGACCTTGATACATGTTTTCCAAGTTGTACAGCTTCCACGTAAGCGAATCGCCCTTGGAACCAGTAAAGCTGAGGAACTCGGAATCACGGAGATCGGTGGTGTTTTTGACCAACGGATAGCCGTTGTTGAGCGACGAGTTTTCGGTAGCGGTAAGTTTGGAGTTGGCTACCGTCACGTCGATTTGGGAACCCTTGCCGGCCATGGTGTTGCCGTCGTCGTAAAGCTTTTTGACTATTACGTACAGCGGGATGGAGGAAACTCTGGTACCCGAACGAAGCGTAGCCGCGGTGGGCACGAACAGCAACGACTTGCCGTCCTCGGACGCCGTAATGTCGAAGAACTTACGCACGTAGCGCGCTTCGGGCGTGGTGTTGTAGAAGGTTTCGTTAGCACCGTTGCGGCTGTAAAGCGCAATGCTGTTGCCGGGCGAATACGTAGTGGTATTCATAGCACCCGATTCGGTTTCTCTGAGCAGAACGTATACGTCCACGGTGTAAGCGGCCGAAGGTGCCGTTACGTCCGTATCCTTAAACAGCTTGGCGCCGGTATTTTCGACTATAACGACCTCTTGCGGCTCGCCCTTGTTGACGTCGGAGTCGATATACTGCGCGTAACTCATTACGTTGATCGCAAGCGAGCTGTTGGCAGCCACTACAGTGGTAACCTCGGCGGGCGCGATTCTGACCTTGATATTGACTACGTCGGATACTGCGCCGTGAGCGTCCTTAACGCGGAAGCTGACCGTAGCGCTGTTGTCGCCTTGCTTGTTGATAAAATCGGTAGCCGTAATGGTTACTTGTTTGCTTCCGCTTCTGTCCGAAGTTTCGGCCGCGGAAACGACGGCTTTTTCTTGATCGGGGTTGGCGATGCTGAACATGTTGCCGGTGATGTCGGAATACACGGAAAGCGAGTTAACGTCGCCGCTGTCCCTATCGCTCATAAGCTGACTGAGGTAAATGTCCTTGGACTCGCCGTATGCAAGTGATATAGCGTAGTCGCCGTCATTTTCGAGCGTAACGCCCGCGGGCAAGCCGGTGGTCTTGGCGGTAGGCGCAGTGGAAATAACGTTTACGCGTACCATTACTTCTACGGTTTTGCCCTTGCCGTCTTGCAACGTGATTGTAACTTGCGTATTAACGACGCCCGCCGCGGAAACGGCCACGCGCAACCAACCGTCTTGACGGCCGTTGCCGTAGTTTTCGGTCTTGACCAGCAATTCCTTGTTAGCAGTCAAGCGAGTGCCTACGCCGTTGGGTATTTCAGCCTTGATAATGCGGAGCGTAGTGGGCGCGTCGTCGGTGCCGAGTATAAGGCTGTCGCCGGTGTGCACTTCACTGCCGTAAGTGGAAGTAAAGAACTTAAAGGTGGACGCCATTTCCTCCGCCGATTGCTGTGCCGGTTGCGTACCGGACGAAGCGTACGGGAAGGTGTAGCGACCGTCGGTTACAAGCTCCTTGTAGGACACGAAGCCGCTCTTTGCGTCTTGCGAGAACAGTTTGGAGTCGGACGCGTACAGATAGAACTTTTCGCCGGTCTTCATGGAAACGTCTATCACGTTGGTAGCGCCGAAGGTAGCCGCGTTGGCGGTGGGTACCTCGTTGCTGTATACGCAATCGAATACGAGTTGCACTTGCGTGCCGTTGGAATCCTTGAACGTAAGGCCGAGCGAACGCGTTTCGTTGTACGCGCACTTGGCTTTGAATATAAGCGTGGAGCGCGACAAACCGCTGTAGTTGTTTTCCGTACCGTAGTTAGTGCCGCCTACGTATATATCGAACGGCAGTTCCTCGGAAACCGGATGGCTCGCGGTGTTGTAAAGGATTCTGGTAATATCCTCGTATTGCACGGCCGCGGGAGTAACTCCGTCGCGGATAGGCATTACGAGATAGTCTTTTCTGCACTGCTCGTCGGCAGTCAACTTGGTCCAAGCTTCGTCTTGCTGCGTAGCGTAGCTGGTGCCGTCAAGAACGATATCGTCGTCATTCAACAACGAAGTTACGTCTACGTAGTAGGTAGAGCTGGTGGACAGATTGATGGTATACTTATGGATATTTTTGTTCCTAAATTCTGCGGCCAAGCCGGTGTTGGAACTGTTGAAGTAAACGAATCTACCGGCGTTATCCTTATCCATCGCGGTCGTATTGGCCTTGATTGCATCGTTGTCGATGTAAACTCTTATCGTCGCGCCAAACACGAAGCCGTCGGTAAAGGCCGAGCCTCTGTATTCGTCGTAGAAAAGAACGCGGAACGGATAGTATACCCTATAGTTGCCTTGAGAATCGATCGTTTCCTTGATCAAATTGTACTTGCGGCAGTACTCGTCTATATCGCCGTTTGTCGGCAACTTAGGCTGGGTCTTTGCCTTGGGTATAAACTGCAAGGTTTCGGTCGAGCCGGAGGCCGGCGAAACGTCAAAGAACAAGTCGAAATTAGGGTTGGGTTCGTAAGTATAAGGATCTACGTAACCCTCGCCGCCGTTTTCCTTAATGTGATCGGTATCGGTATTATAGTACTGCGCAATAGCAGTAGAACCGTCCGATTGAAGGAAGTGCGCTATTTCCTCTCTGGTCATAGTGCCGGTAGCAGACGGCAAATAGAACCGCATCGTGTCCTCGAAGTCGGGGTCGTTGTACAAGATAACGCCCTTGTTGCCTCTGTCGGTAGCCGGAGATTTGGGAGGATCGCTCTCCTCGTATCTGCTGACAAGCGACATAGTGGAAACGTAGTTGGTGGTCGTATCCGTTGCGCTGCCGGTGTTGCCGATAGTCATCATGACGCGAGGTTCCACGTACTTGCCGTCGCCCGCCTCACCGCCTTGATTGGTGGCATAGTTCCAGTAGGTTACCCTCGGCGCGTAGTCGAGCAAGTTGACCTCAACGTCAACGTATTCGACCTTGCCCTCGGTTTGGTTGTCAATCGTTTTGAGCGCAAAGGTAAGCTTGAGCATACCGGTTGCGCGACGACCGCCAAGCTTTTTGGTGATTGCAAAGCCGTACTTATCCTCGCGGTAATTGGCATTTTCGAAAGGAACCGGACTACCTTCGGCGGAAGTAAGGTGGAATCTTGTAGTATTGGTGTAATCCGCCGCAAAAGACAAGTTGTTGGTATCGGTCTTTGCTATATATCTGAGCGTGATGTACGGATTGTTGTCAATATCGTACGTATTCACGCCGTCGGAAAGCTTGATGTTTTTGTAAATATTACTAAGCTGAGTGCTATTCCAGCTTGCGTAATCCTTATCCAGCAATACGTTGCCACCGCTTATACTGTTACCGACGTTTGCAAACGTAACGTGCGTGCCCGTATCGGTATCCTCGCCGGCGCCCTTAGGCAGAGCTATGTAGCTCATAGGCACGTTAAGCGTGCCGATACCGGTAGTAACGACTATGGGCGAATAGTAGAACTGGGTCTGCCCCACCGCATAGCGCTTGGAAGTAAGGTACGTAGCGGTAGCGCCGTTTTCATCAGTTTCGTAAGTGCGCTCGAAGTACTTGTACTTAAAGTCGTCTCTAAACTTGACGGTGCCCAAAATGTTCTGTCTTTCTACGGGGTCTTTGCTATTGGTATAGATCTCGGCCGTAGACTTGGTTTGGCCCTCGCGCACTACCTTTTCGCTTGCGTCAAAGTCATCACTGGTAATTACGCTTTGGTCAACCAAGTAGCGTGCCGGCTTACCGTCTACCGCTTCTTGTACGAGCACCTTGGATTCGGCGTTACCGTCGGTGCGGTAGTAGGTGTGCATTGCAAGAATGCCAGGTTGTCTGTAGTTGTAGAAGAAGTTGAGCAGTTTACGCTCGGAAACGTTGGCGTTGGTGTTTACGACTTTTTTGTCCGGTTCGACATAAAGATTTTTGCCATGGTGGCTATCCTTAACCGACAAAGCGAACTGAATTTCGCGGCGCGTGCCTTGCTCGTGGGTGTCTTGTATCTCTATCGCCCAGTATTCGCAATCTTTGATATCGGTATTTTCGCCGACTTCTCTGAAGTCTCTATCACCTTCTTTTCTGAAGAATCTGATTCTAACGTTGATATACGCGTTGTCGCCCGCCGAATCGATGTACATAGGCGTGTACAACACTGCCGCGTGTTTGTACGCGTCTTGAGTAAAGTCGGTTGCGGTAACCTCGGTATAGTCGACTATTTCCGATCTGTCGGCGTTGTATACGCGCGTTTCAAACGTACTTACCAAGCTGTCGCGGTACGCACGAATTTCGGCATCGGAGCCGGTCGGAAGCATTTCGTAAGGGTTGAGTATAACGTTCTGCTTGGCGTCGTAATCGTCAAACAAGTACACCTTGTTAGATTCTTGTATGGATATAGGCGTGCCGTTGGCCTCTTTCAACGAGCCGTCGTACAGCTCTCTGCTGTTGAACAGATAACGGCGCTGAGCGATTTCCGAGCTGACCTCGTAGCCGATAAGCCATTGATACTTCTCCGGCGACTGCTGGGAAGCCTCGGTTTTGAGCAAGCCGTCGCCTACGAATATAGGCGTGGTGTTGATTACGTTTATAAGCAAGTGCAACGTAGCGGATTTCGGTTGCGCTCTGTAGCCGTCGCGCACGGTGAACTCTGCGTAGATAGGCAGATTGAACAGCTCGGTTGACGACAAGCCGGTAAGGCGCAGAACGTCGGCGCCGCCGGCGCCCTTGGTTACGGTTATGCCCACGTACTCGGCAAGATTTACGGTAGGCGTCTTGCCGTTGGGATTTTCGGGATCGTAGCCGTGATATTTGCCATCCTCGTAGTACAACTGCGAGTAATACGCGTTGCCGTCCTTAGCGACGATACTAACGCTTTCGGAATCGAACGTGGGAATATCGCCGTCCTTGTCGTAGGAAATTTCGGCAGCGGTAAAGTCCTTTACGTTGGGCGTAACGATGGTAGTACCGGAAACCACAGCGAATGCCGCAAGATTGTAGTAATCGTTGAGATCGGGGTTGAGCGTAGGCGCGGCGTTAAGCACGGTTACGGTAAACGAGCAGTCAACGGTGTTTACGCCGTCGGTAATGCTGAAGTGTATCTGAACTATGGCCGAGGTGGTACGCGACACACCGGTAATCTTGATTGCGGGAATAGCGTAGGAAGTAGAGGTGCCGTTGGCGTTCTTGACTATGCTGTAGTCCTCCACGCTGATGTGCACGTAGTTGCCGTACTGCGCGTCGTACGCTTCTATAGCGGCGCGGTTGGCAAAGTCCAACTTTTGCGCTTGCACGTTGGTTTTGGTCTTTTGCGTAGCCGGATTAGTGGCGGGCGCGGTAGTGTGCGCAATGCTGTAGTTTTTAAGTATGGTGCCGGAAGCAAGCGTGCCGAAGCCGGCGTTAAGCGGGTTGGAGTTGTACTCGCTTGCGTTAATCTTGTCGGAGCCGGGGTCGATATCAAGGTCGTATGCGTAGTCGTACGGAGTGATTTGAACTTCGTCGTTTACCTCGATAGTGTAGTTGACCACCTTAGCGCCGCCAAGGCTGGCGTTTTCGGTATACGCGCCGAACGGCGTGGTTTTACCGTCGCCCTCGATAGCGTTAATCTTGTGCGCGGGCACGCCTTCCGACGGATGGGGATCTTGGCGGTGTGCCACGGCGCGGTTTTCCACCTTGACGCAAATGCTGATGGGCACTGCGCTGGCCGCGTGCGTATCCTTTACGTTTACTCTAAACTGGAAGTACTCGCCGTTGGTGGAACGCAACGCTGTAATCCTTAAGCCATCGAACGAGCAAAGATTGGGTTGGTTGTCAACGTTGGGAGTAATGCCGTACGAGCCCAACGCACTGTCGGGTATCATTTTGAACACCGAACGCGCGGCGTAAAGCGTTACGCGCTGTACACTAAAGAATGTGCCGGTGCCGTTGGCGTCGTTATCCAGTATGGCGCTGTCGCCGCCGAAAATGAACGCAAAGTCGTTCAACGCCCTTGCGCGCTCAATTTGAACGCTGTCGTTGGTGCCGTTGCTGTTTTGCGCGTACATAAAGCCGTCGGCGTCTTGCGCAAACGGAATGGCATGGTTGTTGTTGTCCAAATCCTTGGAGGTTTTGCCTATGCCTTGAAGCACGCCCGCCGAATTGACGTAGCTTATGGGCGTCAAAATAGCGTAGTTGCCGGCGCCGGTGTTATCAAACCCGAGCGTAACGTTGGCGAACGTAGACGGCTCCTTGGGCGCGTTGGAGTTGACTTTTATTGCAATGGGGAACCAAATACCCGCGTCGGTAGGATCCGAAGGGTCGATTACGCGCACCATCACGTAGAAGTCGCCGAGGCGCGTAGCGCGGTTGCCGTTGGTGTCTCTGTACTGGTTTTGCGTAGCCGCGCGACCGGTAAACTCTATGGTCTGGCTGTCTACGTAACGGTAGGTAACGTTGGCCGTAGAGGCGGCGTTACTGCCGTTTGCCGCTACGGACGCTTTGTTAAAGTGCGTGGCAACACTGCCCTCGCCCGTAGTGTTAGAGTTTGAAGCAGGCCTATTATTCCCTTTGTACGTGCTATTGGTCAAATTGGAATAATATTGACTGTTGGCAGCAAGATTTATGACAGTGTTGGAAGTATCTACTTGAATATACTCGTTGGTGGGAACCTTAAGGTCGTTGGCGCCTTGCGCAAAGGTAGCGCGAAGATTGGAACCGTCGTCCATATCGTAGACGAAATTCTTAAGATTAAGCCTTGCAGTAGCGCCGGGGTTAACGGTAACGAGCGGCTCGGTAAGCTTAGTTGCCAGCGCTTGGGTCGAACCGAAGTACGGACGAGTGTTGGAAATTTGGAACACCAAGTACACCGTGTTTACGGTGTTGCCTACTTGAGCCTTGGACGCCGCCTCGCTGGACTGCGCGGTAAGCTGCAGTACGACGTACGGCGAGCCGTTGGGACGAGTACCGGTAGGCTTAATGGTAAGCGACGGATACAAGCCGGTGGCGTACGCACTGTTGGCGTTGAGCGTAACGGTGTAATACGCCGAAGCGTTTACGTACGAAATTCCGGAGCCGGAAGCGTACGCGCTGACTACCGAATAGCTCTTGAACGCAACGTTGTCGTACGCAGTGTCCGCGTCGGCAAAGAATTCGGTAGCGTTAAGCGTGATGCCAGCCGTTTCGGTCGGCGAAATGGGCTTAGGAATGAATATAGTGGTTTTGCCGGTACCGGCGGGGTTGAATATTTTTCCGTCGGTATAGCTTGCCGCAAAGTTGTTGTCTATTCTGTGCTGATTGGTATAGTAGTTGGACGAACCGAACTTATACTTGTTGGCAACGTTGCTCGCGCCCTTTACGGTAAGGTTTTGGTTGGTTACCGTAACGGTAAACGAAGCTACGCCTACACCGCGCGATGTATTGGTACCAAAGTTGTCGCGCACCTTGGTGTACAGCGTAAACTTGCCGTCGGCTTGGCCGTCCACGCCGGCGCGCGGAAGCTTTTTGATAGCCGTTATATTCAAAGTAGTCCGCGCAGTGGCCGAACCGCCGGTCCAAGTGTACGTAAGGTACGAGCTGGCGTTGGTCGTGCAAGCGGAGTTGAGGTACAAACCGTTGTTGTCCGAGGGCGCAGTGTCGTAGTTGGACGAAGTGCCCGCGGTAAAGTAAACGTTGTTTATGTTGCCGCCGCTGATGTTTGCGTAGTCGTTATCCTTGGCAAGCGTGGAAGCCGCAATGGAAATGCCGGCGCCGCTTCCGCAACGAACCTTTGCCGTAGGGAAGTTGTAGCCTTGGTTTACCGGAGCTTGGTTAATGCTGACAGCAGTTATCCTTGCCCTACCGTTACCGGACGCACCGGAGTTGCCTAGGTTATTGGCCAACGAAGTAAATCCGCTGCCTACGTAGTTGGATCCGCTGTAGCTGCTTCGCGGGTCGTCGCCGTGACGAACCGCACCGCCGTAGTAGCCGCCACCGCCGCCACCCTCGTCGTTGGGGTAGCTGGACGAGTGTCTGCTGGAATCGGCATTAGCGCCTTTATAAATACCGCCGTTGCTGTGCACTTGCGTATAGGTGGTGGTATTACCGCCGCCGCCGCCCGCCGCAACGAGTACGCGAGTATTATAGCTGGACGCCGTAGTAGCCGTGCCGGCCGTAGTTCTTACGTCGGTAGCGCCGCCACCGCCGGAACCGGCCGAACCTATACCGTTACCGCCGCCGTTATAACCGCCGTACTTCCAAGAAGTATCGCGGTCGATGCTACCGGTACCACCGGCACCCGTACCACCGAGGTATATATAATAGGTAGTAGAGGTTGCGGTAAGCGCAATCTGAGCCGAAACGTAGCCGCCGTAGCCGCCGTTGGCCGTACCGGTATTTGCGCTCGTGCTACCGCTGTAACCGCCGCGCGCGCCCCAAAGCTCGAACTTCCAAGTTCCGCGCGGAAGCGTAATCGTACGATAGCTATTATTGACGAACGTAAAATCAATATAGTTGCCGTTGGTAAACGTACCGTTATTGATATACGTTTGGACGTTCGATATGTTGGTGTAGTTTTGGAATGCGGAAGTAGACGCTTCCGTCGAATCCACTCTGTCAACACTCACCTTTTTGGACGTATCCAAAGTGAGTGCGCAAGTAACGGCCACCGCAAGTGCGGTTATGACCGTCGCCAGCAACAACAGTACGCGTCGCCCTATTCTGTTTTTACTCGTATGATTGTTCATACTTCTACCTCTCTGGTATTGAGTTGAGTTTAAAGTTGTTAACAATTTGTTCACAATTCTATATATATACAGTTAAATGTTAACATATTGTTCATAATTTGTCAATACTTTTTAAGGTTTTTTGACGATAAATATTATAAGTCTGGTATAATATTTACGTTGTACGGCAAGGTTTGTACGATAATATGGTTCAACTTGCTTGACTTACCGCCCGATATATTGTATAATTCTATTATAGCAATCCTCACGTGCGGGGGTGGCGAAATTGGCAGACGCGCAGGTCTCAGAAGCCTGTGGGTAACACCGTACGAGTTCAAGTCTCGTCCTCCGCACCAAAGCGGCGCTGTCGCGCCTAATAGAATAGATAAGAGATAAGAAATAATAGATAATAATTGCGGTCAAGCTTTTCGTAGCTTTGTACTATTATCTATTCAATCTTATCTCTTATTTTTTATCTAAAACAATGAGGTATATATGGCACAAGATAACGTACTGCAAGAAAAGTCACTATCGTTTGCGGCAAGAATTGTTAAGCTACATAAGTATCTTTGCAAAGATAAGCACGAAACGGTTATATCCAAACAAATTATCCGTAGCGGAACAAGCATCGGAGCAAACATTAACGAGGCAACGTACGGCGTTAGCAAAGCGGACTTTATAGCAAAATTACATATTGCATTAAAAGAAACAGCCGAAACCGAATATTGGTTACGACTGCTTACTCTTTCCGACTATCTTTCTCAAAGCGAGAGCGATTCACTTATTGCCGACTGCTTGGAAATAAAACGCATTCTTATATCATCGTTAAAAACTTCAAAAGCATAATAAGCGGCGCCGTCGCACTTATAATTTAAAAAGGTTGAGATTCCTCACTGCGTTCGGAATGACAAAAAACATGCAATACATGCAAAAATTTCTTTTGTCCTACGTAGCACCGAAGGTATTCTGAACAAGCGCGTTAGCGCGCAGTGAAGAATCTCAACCTTAATGCGGCGTAGCCGCCATAATTCTGAATTCTAAATTCTAAATTCTAAATTTCCTCAAACAAATCCTTACCTACTCCGCAAATGGGGCACAAGTAATCGTCGGGGACTTCGTCGCCCTCGTACACGTAGCCGCAAAGCGTGCAACGGTACTTTTTGCCGCTCGGCTTTTGCGTTTGATCTTGCTCGACGTAGGTCGGCGCCGTTTTGGGCGCACCGCCCTTAATCACCTTGTGGTAGTAGTCGTATGTCATAGGTGTTTTACTGCCAAAGCTATCCGCCGCGACCAGCTTGCCCAAAAACACGGTGTGCGTTTCAGTTTCCATAGTATCTATCACGTCGCACACTATATAGCCGCAGCTGTCGTTAAGCACCGGCAAGCGCGACTGCACCGAGTAGTCCACGCCGTCAAACTTGTCCACCTCCCTACTCGACTTGAACCCGAACGTGCCGATAAGCTTGGGATCGGAGCTTTCCGCAAGCACCGATATGGCGAACTTTTTTATATCCTTTATGCACGCGTTGGTAAAGTTGGCGTGGTTAATGCTCACCGCAAAGGTGGCCGGCTCGGCAGTCACTTGTATTATGCTATTGGCCACGCACCCGACCGGCTTACCCTCCGACCAAGTGGTAACTATATACACGCCGTACGACAGCTTGGTTACTACGTTGTTGTTCATATAGATAATCTCCTTTAGATAATATCCTTTTCCTTTATATTATATATATTGTGCATTAGCTTGTAAAGTCTTTCACCTTGTTTCCATTGACTTTTTTTGACGGTTGGTATACAATATATGTGTAGAAATTTAAGCAATTTTTAGGGTTATCGTTATGTATAGAATAGGATTGGATATAGGCTCTACCACCATTAAGACGGCGGTGCTGGACGATAACGGAACGCTTTTGCGCTCCAACTATCAACGGCACAACTCGGACGTTCGCGCAACCATGTACGGCGAGCTTAAGGCTTTGCTCAAGCTTTACGACGAGTTTACCATTACCGTAACCGGTTCCGGCGGCATTTCGGTGTCCGAATGGCTGGGCATACCGTTCGTGCAAGAGGTTATTGCCGGCGTGGAAGCCATTAAGCGGCTTATTCCCGAAACGGACGTGGCAATTGAGCTTGGCGGCGAGGACGCAAAAATAACATACCTCGGCAACAATCTGGACCAGCGCATGAACGGAACGTGCGCGGGCGGTACCGGTGCGTTTATCGACCAAATGGCGGTGCTGTTGAACACCGACGCGTCCGGACTGAACGAACTGGCCAAGTCGGCTACCATTATCTACCCCATCGCGTCGCGGTGCGGCGTTTTTGCCAAGTCGGATATTCAACCGCTTATCAACGACGGCGCGCAAAAGTCGGATATTGCCGCGTCGGTGTTCCAGTCCGTAGTCAATCAGACCATATCCGGCCTCGCTTGCGGCAAGCCTATTCGCGGCAACGTCGCGTTCCTCGGCGGACCGTTGCACTTTTTGAGCGAGCTGGGCGCGAGATTCGTCGCCACCATTCGCCCGACCAAGGCCATTTTCCCCGAAAACTCGCAAGTATTCAACGCAATCGGCGCGGCGTACAAGTCCGACAAGGTTTTTACCGCCGCCGAGCTGGCGCAAAAGCTCGAGCAAGTAAAAGATATTGCGGAAAGCGAGGTCACTCGCCTCGACCCGCTGTTTAAAAACAATCAAGAGCTTACCGATTTCCGCTTGCGGCACAGCAAGGTTTCCATTCCGTTTGCCGACGTCAAGGCACACAAAGGCCCCGCATTCCTCGGCATAGACGCCGGTTCCACCACCACCAAGGTGGCGCTTATCAACTCCGACGGCGGACTGCTGTATTCTTGGTACGGATCCAACTCCGGCGACCCGCTCGCTTCCGTCACCCAAATCATCAAACAGATCTACGACGTACTTCCCGAAGACGCGTATATCGGATACGGCACCATCACAGGCTACGGCGAAAGCCTTATCAAGACGGCGCTCAACCTCGACAACGGCGAAATAGAAACGATGGCGCACCTTACCGCGTCGCAAACCATTCTCCCCGGTGTGGACTTTTTGCTCGACATCGGCGGGCAAGACATGAAGTGCTTGCGCATAAAGGACGGTGTTATCACCGACATACAGCTAAACGAAGCATGCTCGTCGGGCTGTGGCAGCTTTATAGAAACGTTTGCGCGCGCTATCGGCATGAACGCCGAACGGTTCGCCAAGGTCGGTCTGGACTCCGCCGCGCCCGTCGATCTCGGCTCGCGCTGTACGGTGTTTATGAACTCGCGCGTCAAGCAAGCGCAAAAGGAAGGCGCGTCGGTAGCGGATATTTCCGCCGGTCTTGCCTATTCGGTAGTCAAAAACGCGCTGTTCAAGGTTATCAAACTGCGCGACGCTGCCGAAATGGGCGAAAAGATTATCGTTCAAGGCGGTACGTTCCTTAACGAATCGGTACTGCGCGCGTTCGAGCTGGTGTCCGGCCGCGAGGTAGTTCGACCCAATCAAGCCGGACTTATGGGCGCGTACGGCGCGGCGCTTATCAGCCGCAACAACTATACCGGCGGCAAAAGCTCTATCAAGACCAAGGCCGAGCTGGATAAATTCCGCGTTATCAAGTCGTCGCGGCGTTGCGAAAAGTGCGGCAACCACTGCTTGCTTACCGTTTCGGAATTCGACGACGGCCGAACCTTTATCACCAACAACCGCTGTGAGCGCGGCGGCAACGCGCCGGACAAGACGGTTGAAAAGCTTCCCAACCTTTTCGACGAAAAGTATAAACGACTTTTCGCCTACTACCGCCCTCTGCCCGAGGACAAGGCGCCGCGCGGCGTGGTAGGCATTCCGCGCGTGCTCAATATTTACGAAAACTATCCGTTCTGGTTCACATTCTTTACCGAGCTTGGATTTTCGGTCAAGCTGTCCCCGCGCTCCTCGCGCGACGTGTATTCGCGCGGCATAGAAACCATGCCGTCCGAATCGGTGTGCTACCCCGCAAAGATAGCGCACGGACATATCCAATCGCTTATAGACGATGGCGTAAAATTCATATTTTATCCGTGCTTGCCGTACGAGCGCAAGGAGGACGAACGCGCGGATAACCACTACAACTGTCCGGTAGTCGGGTCGTACCCCGAGGTTATTCGGCTTAATATGCGCGACGAGTTCAAGGCCAACGCCGTCACGTTTGCCGCGCCGTTCTTGCCTATTGCCACGCCCGCGCGCATGACGGCACGGCTCAAGCAAGAATTCCCCAAAATCCCCGCCCACCTCATTGCCCGCGCGGTAAAAAAGGCGTACGCCGAGCAAGCCGAATTCAACGACTGGTCGCGTAGGCGCGGCGAGGAAGTAGTAAGGCTCCTCGACGAGCAAGGCGGGCACGGCATAGTGCTTGCGGGCCGGCCGTACCACCTCGATCCGGAAATCAACCACGGCGTGCCGCAAATGATAAACTCCTACGGCTTTGCCGTACTCACCGAGGACAGCGTGGCACACCTACACAAAGCGCCCCGCCCGTTGCGCGTGGTCGACCAATGGACCTACCATTCCCGACTGTACAGCGCCGCCAACTTCGTGCGCACGCGCAACGATATTGACCTCGTTCAGCTCAACTCGTTCGGGTGCGGACTGGACGCCGTAACCACCGACCAAGTGCAAGAACTGCTGGAAGCGGCTAACAAGGTGTACACTCTGCTCAAAATCGACGAGGTGTCCAACCTCGGCGCGGCGCGCATACGCGTGCGTTCGCTCATGGCGGTAATCAAAGATAGGCAGATAAAGGCTATCCAAGCCCAAACCCCGCCGCCGCAAGCTGAACGCGTACTGTTTACCAAGCCCATGCGCGAAAGCTACACAATACTCGCGCCGCAGCTTTCGCCATACCACCTCAACCTCGTCCAGCCGGCGCTTAAGACGTACGGCTACAACGTGGAGGTATTGCCCGACGGCAAGGAGGCCGTGGCAACCGGACTTAAGTACGTCAACAACGACGCGTGCTACCCCACAATAATAGTAATCGGGCAAATTATGAGCGCGTTGCTGTCCGGCAAGTACGACCTAAACCGCACCGCCGTAATTATGACCCAGACCGGCGGCGGCTGTCGTGCAACCAACTACATAGCGCTTATTCGCCGCGCTTTAAAGAGCGCGGGCATGCCGCAAATACCGGTCGTGTCGCTTTCGGCGCAAGGACTGGAAAAGAACCCCGGATTCAAAATCGGGCTTAAGGAGCTTATCCCGCTGTGCAACGCGCTTATATACGGCGATCTACTTATGCGCTGTCTGTACCGCGTGCGGCCGTACGAGGCAACCGCCGGCGAAACATGGAATACCTACAAAAAATGGGACGAGCTACTGCAAGCCGAAATGGCGCGCGGCAACGTTCCCGCCAAAAAATACTGCAAGCAGATAGTGGACGACTTTAACGCAATCCCTACGCGCAATGTCGTCAAGCCGCGCGTCGGCATAGTCGGCGAAATTTTGGTCAAGTTCCACCCTCTCGCCAACAACTACGCCGTTGACCTCGTGGAACGCGAGGGCGGCGAAGCCGTTTGCCCCGACCTACTCGACTTCTTTATGTACTCGGCGTACAACAGCACTATCAAGCACGATTTGCTGGACGGCTCCGGCAAGAGCAAATTCTTTTCCGATATAGCAATCAAGTTTTTGGAGCGTATGCGCAAGCCAATGATAGACGCACTGCGCGGCACCAAGTTCGGCACCCCCACGCATATAAAAAAGCTTGCGGAAAGCGCAAAAACGGTCACCTCGCTCGGCACTATGGTCGGCGAAGGCTGGTTCCTTACCGCGGAAATGCTGGAGCTTATCCACGAGGGCGCGCCCAATATAATCTGCATGCAACCCTTTGCATGTCTTCCAAATCACGTCACCGGCAAGGGCGTAATGAAGGAGCTTAAGCGGCTGTACCCGCAAGCTAACATCGTAGCTGTAGACTACGACCCCGGCGCAAGCGAGGTAAACCAAGTAAACCGTATCAAGCTCATGATGTCCGTCGCGCACGAAAACGTAAAAAAAGCAAGCGCCGACGGCGATTGCGCAGTAGACGAAACGCAAACTATAAAGGAAGCCGCCGCAACGAGCGACGACAACGACGACTAAAAGCATATGAGGTAATATGAAAAAGAAAAAAAGCATGCTCGCGCGGTTTGCCGGCTATTACAAGCCGCACAAAACGCTGTTTATTATCGACATGATATGCGCGTTTACCATATCGGCGTTCAACCTCGTGTATCCGTATATCACTAAGGAGATAATCAATAACTACGTTCCAAACAAGCTGATAACCATGCTGCTCGGCGCGGCCGGTTTTCTGCTCGGATTTTATATAATCAAGGCTGGGCTCAATTACTTTTTAACGTGCTGGGGCCACATAGTAGGCGTTCGCATTCAATCGGATATGCGGCGAGAGCTGTTCATTCACCTTGAAAAGCTCCCCTTCTCCTACTTTGACGACAACAAGACCGGCGTAATTATGAGCCGCATGACAAACGACTTGTTTCAAGTATCGGAGCTTGCGCACCACGGCCCCGAGGACGTTTTTCTGTCGCTGATTACGCTTGTAGGCGCGTTTATAATGCTCGCAATAATGAACGTCTACCTCGCGCTTATCGTGTTTGCGTTTATACCGTTCTTTGCGCTGTTCATAATTCTTATCCGCAAGAATATGAAACGCGTGTACACCGAAACGCGCATTGCCCAAGGCGAAGTAAACGCCGATATAGAAAGCGCTATCTCCGGCATGCGCGTGTCCCGCGCGTACACAGCAAGCGAACACGAACTGCAAAAGTTCGACGTCGGCAACGACCGATTCGTTCAAAGCCGTTACCGCCAGTTCAAGCTACTCGGCAAGTTCCACTCCACGATGACCTTCTTTATGGACTTTTTGTACTTTGCCGTACTACTGGCGGGCGGTCTGTTCTTTTACTACGGAATAATCGACGTTGGCGACTTTACCGCGTTCGTGCTGTATATATCCACGCTTATCACGCCTATACGCACGCTCGTCACCATTTACGACCAAATCCAAGAGGGCGCGACCGGCTTCAAACGCTTTTGCGATATTATGGACGAACCGACCGAGGCCGAAAGTGAAAACGCGCTCTGCCCCGAAAAACTTAACGGCGAGATAGAGTTCAACAACGTCACGTTCGGCTATACCGAGGGCGAGGACGCCGCAAAGGTAATCAAGGACTTTTCGCTGAAAATACCCGCCGGCAAAACGGTCGCGCTCGTCGGCCCATCGGGCGGCGGCAAAACCACGCTCTGCCACCTTATCCCCCGCTTTTACGAGATTGACAACGGCTCGATTACGGTTGACGGCTACGACGTAAAGGATCTGTCGCGCACTTCGTTGCGCAAGAATATAGGCATAGTCCAGCAAGACGTTTTTCTGTTCAACGGCACGATCAAGGAAAATATATCGTACGGCGACTTTTCCGCAACCGACGACATGATAGTAAACGCCGCCAAGCGCGCCAACATTCACGACTATATTATGAGCCTACCGGACGGCTACGACACAGAGGTCGGCGAGCGCGGCGTCAAGCTGTCGGGCGGACAAAAACAGCGAATATCCATTGCGCGCGCGTTCTTAAAGAACCCGCCCATACTGATACTGGACGAAGCGACGTCGGCGCTGGACAACGCCACCGAAATGCTTATCCAATCAGCGCTGGAGGAACTGCAAGGCGGCAGAACTACCCTCGTCGTCGCCCACCGCCTATCCACAATAAAAAACGCCGACGAGATTATAGTAATAACCACCAACGGCGTAGAGGAGCGCGGCAACCACGAACAGCTTATCGCCAAAGGCGGCATATACAAGGAGTTGTACGACTACCAGTTTAAGAACCTATAATATTTCACGATACGCAAAAGCACCGTAGCGCAATGTGCTCGCCACGGTGCTTTTTATTATAATCAATTATTCGTTGTCGGGATAGATATGCTTGCCGCCGTCCGTGCTCTTGCCCACGTACGCGCCGCTTTCGTCGTAAAACTCGCGCGCGTTTTGGCTGTATACCGTTTGTTCACTGCCCATAGAATTAGTAAACCGATACTCTTTATATTCGCCGGTGCCGTACGCTATGGAGCATACTCCGACGAAGTACGTAATTACGAGCATTATCAACAGCGCAATACATATTATTGCAAACACGAATGCGGTAAAGAACCCTAACCACGTAAGCAGTAAAACCGCAAGCAGTATAAACACGTCCTCGCACTTCTCCTTGAACGCCAATATGCCGAATACCATTTTCTTTATGCCGTATGGCACGAGAGAGAGTACGTACAAAATAGACTGCGTCAATCCACTTTCCGCTCGCTCGGGTTTTACCACGTTAAGCTTCGCTACGTTTAGCTTAAAGAACGTAAGCGCGTAGCACACGGCAATGCCCACTTGCGCAAACACTGCGCTCAACGGCACGAACCAAGTATCGCTATCCTCCAAAAACGCGTCAAAGCTCTGCGTGTACAAAACTACGAAAAATACCGCAGTCGCCGCAACGCACGATACCGCCGTTATAACGAAAATAAGTATCTTGGCTTTTTTGCTCGGCTTAAACGGCGTTATCGTCGCAAAGTAATAACCGATAGTCGGAACGAGCGAAAACCACATGCAACCGATTATCACGGCGTACGCCCGCGCGGATATGCGCTCGCATATACCAATATCCGCAATTACACCGCTGATTGATGGAACCGCAATCAGCAATATGCCGGCTATAAGCAAAACGGAATATAGCACTATCAGCGTAATCATTACGCCCTTTTTTGCCCTGGGCGATATTTTGGACTCAACGCGCGTCGGCATAGTTTGAGTATCGTCGCTTTGCTTTTCGCCGTACGTATCGTTGGCCGCGACGGCCGAAGCGCTTACGCTATCAACGGTATCAACGGTATCAACGGTATCAACGGTATCAACGCTATCAACGGTATCAACGCTATCGTCGGTATTGTCCATCGTCTGCGCCGCACTTTCGTCCAAAGTATCGTCAACTCTATCGTAGCGACCATGAACACATTTATTGCCTATCACCCCGCCGACGATGCTAAATATACCAATACCGTAACCGACAAGGGTAATACAACCGATAACTATGGTAACGACGTTTGCCCAGCCGTGCTTTCTGCCGAGTACCGCAAATACGGTAAACAACACGGCAAGCGCCACCGCGCCTATGCCCAATGCCGCAAGCAACCAGTACGTCCTATGATCGTCTATAATATTCAAAACGAAATAGAATAAAATCACTCCCGCGCCGATATATGACAGAATGGGTATAACTAACCTCAACCCGAGCGCCAACCGCCGCTTTTTGTCTGTACGCGTATTTGCGTTTTTTACTTTGCTACTCACTCGTCACCTCCTAAGTATATGCGTAATCATAATAACATAGAATATTCTATATGTCAATAAAAGCAATAGAATATTCTATATAATTTTTATATGGGAAAAGAAGTAGCACAGTCATTTTCGGACATACTAAAAGAATTTTTGGCGCTGAACGATCTAACGCAAACGGCGTTTGCGCTGGCTATAGGAGTAAAGCAGAGCCAAGTCAGCGAATGGTTGCACGAAAAAGCCAAGCCAAGCTACGACCTTTTGCGCAAGATGGCTTTAACGTACAACGTTTCTGCCGACTACTTTTTGGGCATAGCCGACACATTTTAACACTGCGCCCTACCGTAATTCACGCAATCAAAAACGCACTGCCCATACCGACAGTGCGCTTTTAGTTAAGTATTTAATTTTGCGTGATTCCCCACCTCGTCCAAACGGACGCGTCGTTAAAGTTGACAAACACCAACAGCGTTACTATAAGCACTACGCCAAGACTGCTCGATATTAACAGATACAAGTTTATATCCAAATAGATATATACGATCGCCGAAGCAAGTATTGCAACAAAGTCGGCAATGCCGGCTACAGAACACCAAAGAACTCTACGCGCGACCGTGCTATGTTGGCACACTGCCGAAACTACGAAGTATCTTGCAAGCTTCATATCGTAAAACTTAATCGGTTGCTTTTGCAATAAGCTTCTTTGTTGTACGGTTGCGTTGCAGTAGTAATTTGCCTTGGCGCACAGAATGCGAAACGCTATTATAGCGATTATCGGAACTATCAAGACTACAGATTTGTCCACCTTTCACCCCCCTACCGATTACTCGTTTTGTAAGCTGATTACCTTGATGAACTCGGCAAACAGCGGGTGCGTGCTTAGCAATCTCGATTTATATTCGGGGTGGAAAACCGCACCGATATAAAACTTGTTGGTAGGTATTTCAAACGCTTCGGGCACGCCGGTCGGCGAGTGTGCCGAAAAAACCATTCCGTTCCTTAAAAACAGCTGTTCGTACGTACCGGATATATCGTACCTATGGCGGTGGCGTTCGGACGCCATTTGCGCGCCGTATATTCTGTTCAAATACGTGCCAGCCGTTATAATAGTCGGGAAGGTGCCCTTCTTTAGCATTGGCGGCTCTACGCTCGCTACTACGCTATACGGCGTGTCCGGAGTGAACTCTTGAGAGTCTGCGCCGGTCATGGAGCAGACGTTGCGTGCAAACTCTATTATGCCCGCTTGCGCGCCCAGTCCTATCATAAGGCAAGGAATGTCGTTTTCGCGCGCGTACTTGGCCGCCGCTATCTTGCCGTCAAACCCGCGCACGCCAAACCCCGGTGCAATAACTATGCCGTCGTAGCCGTCCAGTACGTTAGGGTTGTTTTGCACGTCCGCGCTGTACACCAGCGTAATATCCACGCCCTCGTTGCGCAACAGTCCTGCCGTGGTAATGGCGTCGGTTATCGACTGATACGCCGTTGCCTTTTCTACGTACTTGCCGACAACCGCTACCTTAATGCGGTGCTCGGCGGCGCTTACCTCTTGCGCTCTGTTGCACATATCTGTCCACTCCTCGAGCTGCGGTTGGCGTTCCTCCAGCCTAAGCTTTTTCAAGGCAACGCCCTCGAAGTCTTGCTCGTGCAGTTTAAGCGGCACTTGGTAAATATTGTCGGTGGTTACGCTTTCTATTATTCCGCTCTTGTCCACGTTGCAGAACTGCGAAATTTTCTTTTTGGCGCCATCGTCAAGCGGCAAGTCGCTGCGGCATACTATTATATCCGGCTGGATACCTATGTTTTGCAGCTCCTTAACCGAGTTTTGCGTCGGCTTGGTTTTATGCTCGCCGCTCATTTCTATAATGGGCACGTAGGTAATATGCACGTATACCGCATTGCCCTTGCCCAACTCGCCGCGACATTGGCGTATGGCCTCCAAGTACGGATGGTTTTCTATATCGCCTACCACGCCGCCAATCTCGCACACAACGACGTCCGTTTCGGGACGGTTAAGCGTATACAGCGTGCGCTTAATCTCGTCGGTAATGTGCGGCACTACTTGCACGGATTCGCCGTCGTACGCACCTTCGCGTTCCTTGCGTATTACCGCGGAATAAATTTTGCCGCTGGTGATATTGCTGTTTTCGGTAAGGTTCTGGTCCAAAAACCGCTCGTAGTGTCCAAGCACCAAATCGCCCTCGCCGCCGTCGTCGGTGACGAAAACTTCGCCGTGCTGATACGGACTTAAATACAGCGAGTCCACGTTGAAGTGCGGATCGAACTTGATAATATCCACAGAATAGCCCTGAGCCTTGATAAGCATAGCCATGCTCGCCGCCGTTATTCCCTTGCCTAAGCCCGACACCACACCGCCGGTAACAAAAATATATTTAGACATAACGTGTAAGCTTAACGCTCCTCCTCCTATGCGTCCGTAGTTTACTGCTTAATCGTAAAACCGATTTCTTTCAGCTTTTTAGCGTTGTATTCCACAACGTCAAGCAAATGCTCGAATATCCGTTGCGCCGCGGCGCGCTCGGGTATGGACCGCGACATATTGCTGTCCGTGTTGTCCGAGTGTGCAAAAAAGTTGCGTTGCGCAAAGTATTCGGAATATAACGCCACCAGCACCTCGGCGTAGATTACGCTGTTTATGCGCTGGGTGTACCCGCTTTTAAGAATATACTTGCCGCTGTCGTCCTTATCGAACGCTTGGCCTATCATTTTTACCTTGATGTCCTTGGCCGTCTGCAAATCGAATACAAACCGCTCCAAACCCCTAAACGCCGGCACCAACAGCACCGAATAATCAGATAGGTGCAACGCGTTTTGCGAAAAGTCATGTATGCCGTACGAAAAGTCTATGCGCGACTGCTCGGACAAAAATCCGTACGCAGTGGGCAACCGCTTTTTCAGCTTATTCTGCACTTCGGCAACGTTTTTACTCCCGCCCGATTCCTCTACGTAGTTTTCGAGCGCCGACGAATAGTCGCTGTAATTGCTAACTTGCGACATCACCTCGCCGAACAAATTACTGCGCTTGCCTTGCAGTTGAATAGTCATGCGCTTGGTCGCATACCTAAGCAAAACCTTTTGTCCTTGACCGTCCGCAACGGTGTAATTTTTCACCTCTTGCACCGTGCCGCCAAACTCCGTTTCGCCGACGGTAACGGTCTTGCCGTACGACTTAAGCCGATTGAGCGCACCGTCCAGTGCTTCGGGCGGAAAGTTCTTAACCGAATAGCCGTTTTTGTATTCCGGCGTTTGCACTATATCGGCGGTTGGCTCGTCCTTTCTTTGCTTGGGCGGTCTGCCGCGCTTACGCTTTTCGGTCTGTCCCGCTTGCTGTTGCGACTGGACCGCTTGTCCGGCTTGCGCTTGTTGCGTATTGTTTTTGGGCGGTCTGCCGCGCTTGCGCTTTTCGGGCTGTTGCGGTTGCTCGGCCGTCGCTTGCGACTGGGATTGGGAGCGCGTGTTTATTTTCAACAGCGAGCCGCTGTCCCTTTCGCCGTCCTCCGATCCGAACGATATACGCGGCGAATCTATACGCGAGCGGCGCCCCAAGGATATAGACAGTCCAACCGGATTGGAACTCGTATTTTCCTCGCGCTTGTCCGCGCGTGCGCTCGGCACGTACTCGTAGGTACGCACGGATTGCGGAACGGTTTGCACGCGCGTGCCGTTAAACGGCATTGCACGGCCTTGCACTTGGTGTTGGCTTTGACCTTGGCCTTGCGCTTGGTTTTGGAGTTGTCCTTGTACTTGGCCTTGATTTTGATTTTGGCCTTGGTCCAACCGCGTTTCGCCGTACGACGGAAGTATGCGTTTTTTAGCCACTTGCGGCGGATAAATAACGTCGCCTACAAACGGCACGTTCTCTTGCTTGGGCGGCGTAGGCTGGCGCTTTTTAATCGTTTGCGGCGGGTAAATTTCGTCGGTAGAAATTTCCGCGCCCTTAGAGGAAACGAACAACGTAGGCACCGGAGTAAACTCCGTTCTGCGCCGTATACGGTCCGGCGAAACGAAAAGCTTGGCTCTCGTCGCATTGTCGCTTGATTCCCTTATTATAGTCCTCGGCGTAGGCTGACTGCCTTGCGCCGGCACCGTAGAGCGCTTGACCGATTTGCCGTTGGGCGCGTACAAGTCCAGCAAGGCTTGAGCAAAATCGCCCCTACCGGTTATGGACAGTATGCTCGCCGAAGTATCGTACACAACGGCTATTTTGTTGTCACCGACGAGATAGGAATACCTATCGTAATGCGATCTTTCGGTAGCACTAACCGCGCCGTTTGGCGTATAGGTTTTGATGTCTATTTTGCGTATAAACTCCTTAACCTCGTCAGACGTGCACGGCGAAATATTGAACCTTACGTTTTCCATTATAACTCCGTAATAATAATCCGATATTTTTATCCACTGTAAATATTAAGCAATAATATTCTCGTAAAAATAATCGATTATTCTTTTGTTTTATATTTTTGTTTTTTTGCATCCACCAATTATATTGAACGACGGAATACAACCGAATATATCTATTGTATTCCGTCGTTGGCGGTCGAATGCCGCAAGATGCTTTTTTGTAGGAACTCGAGGTAACAAAACTATATCTTTTTATCCTAAATTACGCCGGCCTATCAAATTGTCCCTCGAATAAATATAAGCGACTTAACCGTCGCTTATACTTAGGATTTTTTATTTCTTTACTTTGCGGAAGCGCACAACATAGATGATGACGCCCGCAAGCAACACTATAGCCACTACGATGAGTACGGTCGAAAGCGTAGTCCAAGTTGTGGGAGTGCTGGAACCCTTGCTGGTAACGGTAAGCGTTTCGGTAATTTTGTACTCGTTGCCAACGCTGTCCTTAGCGGTGTAAACGATGGTGTACTCGCCTACCTTGTTAAGCTTGATTTCCGAGCCGTTGTTGCCCTTGTCCTTGTAGCCGTTGTAGCTGCCGTCCACGGTGCTACCCGAAATAAGCTCGTGCGAGGGATCGTAAATCTGTTTGGTAATCTGAACGCTCTGAGCGTCGTCGTCGCCGCCCTCCGTAAGCTCGATGGTCTTGAACGTGAAGGTGTCGCCTTCCTTCTTGGCCGAAGCAGTGGAGGTGCCACCGGTAACGGTGAACTTGGGAGCAAATACGTCGCCTACGTTGATGGTGAAGGGTTGGGTTTCCTCTTTGCCGTTTTTGTAGGTTGCGGTGTACGTAACGGTGTAAGCGCCGTCCTTTTCCGCCTTGAACTGATTGTTCTCGTTCAACTCGATTTTGCTACCGTTGGGATCGGTAACGGTTATCGTTACTTCGCCCATACCGTACTGCGTGTAAGCAACTGCGGTGGGAACTTGAACAAGTCCGTTCTCCAACGAGTAGTCGCCCTTGCTTTCGTCGTACTTAGCCTTGTAGCTGGGCATCGTGCCTTGAAGCTCGAGCACCGGCTTGGCGTCGTCAACTACTTGTACGCGGTAAGGAATGTCTACTTGGGTTACGTCGGCGTAATCGAAGCCGGTTGCGGTAATCTTGTTGGCGTTGATATAGCCGTCCCAAACGCGATAGGACTGAGCGGTCTTGGCGGTGAACTCGTTACCCATAAGGCTGAACACGCCGCCGGTAATCTTGCGAACTACGCGGAAGTCGCCTTTTTCGCTGATGTGCTTAATGACCGAATTCTTAAGCTTGTAGGTTACGTTTACGTCGCCCTTGGTGTCAACGTTGGCAATAGCCGAGGTTTGGTTGTTGCCGTTGGTCGACGGATTGACGCCGGTGAACGTGTAGCCGTAAACGTCGTTGTTGCCGTTTACGTCGAATACGCGGATAGTCATAGTATACGCGGTTGCGGGGTCGTCGCCCTCGGCGGCCTTGGTAGCCATAGAAGCGGTGAACTTAATGTTCTGAACGTAAATCTTTGCAACGTCCGCAGCGCCTTCGCCTTCGCCCTTCTTAACGTCGGACAGAGTTTCGAGCGTTACGTCTACGTGGTTGCCTTCCGGATCGTACACGGCAACTTCAAAACCGGTGTAGTTGCGCATTTTCGCGTTGGCCGCGGTGATAACGAACGAACCGGCGTTTACGGTGTCGCCTACGCTGATGGGCGTGGTTTCTTCCTCACCGGCCTTGGCGTCGGCGTTGACGAACTTAACGTTGCCGGCAAAGCCGATTGCTTCGCTCTCTGCGGTTTCCGGAATAATCGTGGTTACGGCTGCAATCTTGGTGTACTTATCGGCATTTTCGGCTACGGACAAGTCGATATAGGTCTTGTCGTCGGCAATCGCGTTGCTACGGAAGTTGCCGGCCTTATCGGTTACGCCTACGTAGTAGTAAATGCTGTCGCCAAGCTTGAGCTCATTTTCGTCTTCCTTGCCCTCGTTGACTACTACGTAGCCGGCCTTAGCGGTAAGGGACGCGGTCTCGCCGCCCTTGACTTCGATATATTTACCGTCGGAGTACAGTCTGTAATCGACCTTTAAGCGCGTGTCTTCCTTGTCGGCATACACGGGATACGGAACGGTAAACGTTTCGTCGGCAACGGACAGATAATCGGGAGCGGTTACTTCCGCCGTGTTGGGAACGTTCTTGTCCTCGTAGGTCTCGGAAAGAGTGATGGTGTAGGTTTTGGACGAAGTGTTGTTGTCCTTGTCGCGTGCGCGGAACAATACGGTGTAGGTACCGGCAAGCGCGGCTTTTTCGTTTTTGGAGTTAACCTTGTTGTACTGAGCGAAGTCGAACGTGAACGCTTTTTCCTCGTTGTTGAAGGTAGCGTCGGCTTTGTAGACGTCGTTCTTAGTGAACTTGCCGTCGTCGCCGGTCGACAAAATATTGGTTATCGTCAGTATGGTCTTGGAGTTGTCCGAATCGGTTATACGGAAGTACAAGGAAATGAGGTCGTCCTTATCGTCCGCATTGGCGGGCACGTGGCACTTGTTGTCAACGAGCTCGGGAATAAGGAACTTGATTTTGCCTTGCGTATCCTTAAGGGTGTCGCCGGCCGCGTTAGTGACCGTCATACCCCATTGTTCGGGAATAAGGTACTCGTACTTATCGGTGTTTTTGAATACCGGCGCAACGTGGTCCGCAACCTTGATGGTGCCCTCGTTGGTACCGGACTTACCGCCGGCCGACGGATTGTTGGCGTCGTAAAAATCGTTGTAAGCGGTGTAACGAACCTTGTAGTCGCCCGTCTTGGTCGGGTAGAACGTCATGGTTTTGTCGTTATCGAACTTAACCGCGTCGCCTTCCTTAACTTCGTAAGCATAGCCGTCGTCGTTGACCTTAACGTTGTTAACGGGTTTGTTGTCGGGATCGAGAACTTCGATAACTACTTTAACGTTGTCGTCGTTCTTGTCCGAAACCTTAGCTACGGGGAGCGTAACCGGACGGTTGACCGAAGCGGTCTGCGTCAAGCCGGAAACTGCGAGCGACGGATTACCGCTCTTGTTCACCTTGGACTGAACGTTTACGGTAAACGTTTTGGTAAGGCGCTTGGTGCCGTTGGTCTTGCCGAGTATAGCGGTGTAGGTAATGAACACTTTGCCGTCTTCCTCGGCGGTAAAGGTTTTGTCCTCGCCGTTGTAGGTTTTGTTTTTGGAATCCGCAATTTCTACGGTGTAGTCCTTGTCGGGATACTCGGTAAGAATGTTGTTCTTGTCGTAGAACATTACGTACGCTTGGGGAAGCGTGAACTTATCGCCCTTTTGCACGTACGTGGGTATATCCGCACCGTTATCCGCAATGTACAAGAAGTAGTCTTCCTTAAGGCTTACGCTTACCTTAAAGTCGTAAGAAATGCCGTCTTTGGCATAGCTGACTTTGTAAACGCCGAGCTGAGTAGCGGTAACCTTGCCACCCTCGACCTTAACTTCGTCGCCGTTGGGAGCGGTAACGGTTGCGCCGGTGGGCACGGCAAACTCGTCGCCGTACTTGCAAGTATCTTTAACTTTTACACCCTTGGCAACTTCCACTTCGCCGGAGGTGGTGGGGTTTACCAACGTAGCCTCGTCAGCCTTAGCGGCGCGGGGCGCGACGAAAGTAAAGCACGTAATCAGCATTGCCAAACATACAAACAACGTCGTGGCAGTCAATCCGATTCTTTTGATTAGTCCGAGTTTTTTCATTTAGTCGATAATCTCCTAATATGCTTTTGTACACATATACTGTTCAATTATACAATTACGAGCAGTATTTGTCAAACATTTTTAATGCCAAATCAAAAAAGATTTAATTTTGTTGCATGGTATTTTCCTATGCGGACGAGCCGCCGTTTTCTATATTATGAGAAAGGCGAAAAAAAACTATGCAACGGTTAATCGAAATGCGGAATTATAAATAAGGCTGAGACTCTTTGCCGCGCGCTTACGCGCTTGCTCTGAGTGACAAAAAGAGTTTTATGCTTGCAATCCAATTTCTTTTGTCCTACGAAGCACCGAAGGTATTCCGAGCAACGCGAGGAATCTCAACCTTATTTCTTATCTCTTATCTTTTATTCAATTTATAAAGTATATTAAGTCCGCGGAGCGTCAACGTTCTGTCAACGACGTCTATTACGGACACGCATTTATTGACTATATCGGAAATGCCGCCGGTAGCTATTACCTTAGCGTCGGTGAGTCCACTCTCCTTTTTGAGCCGAGCTACCATGGATTCCACCATGCCGGAGTAGCCGAATATTATGCCGGACTGCATATTGGTTATGGTCGTTTTGCCTATTACGCTTTTAGGCACGGAAAGCTCTACCTTGGGCAATCGCGCCGCCACGTCGGACAGCGACTCCGAAGCCGCCTTAAGCCCGAACGAGATCGCGCCGCCCAAAAGCTCGCCCTTGCCGGATATAACGTTGAAGGTGGTTGCCGTTCCGCAGTCTATAACTATACACGGCGCGCCGTACAGCTTGTACGCGCCTACGCACCCCGCCACACGGTCTGCGCCAAGCTCCTTGGGATTGTCGTACTTAATATCCAGTCCGCACTTGAGTCCGGCGCCGACTGTAAGCGGCTTTATGCCGAAGTACGTTTTGACCATATGCTCGAAGGTGTAGTTAAGATTTGGGTTGACCGAGCTGATAATCACGCCCTCGACGTCGCGCGGCGAAATATTCTTGACGGCGAGCATGTCCTTGATAAGCAACCAGTACTCGTCGCCGGTTTTGTTTGCCGACGCCATGCGCAACGTGTGCAACAGCTCGTCGCCGTCGAACACGCCCATCTTAATGTTGGTGTTTCCTATGTCGAATACTATAACCATATTAAATATCACCGTTTTGTCGTTGGTCGTTTTCCGCAGAAGCAGTTTGCGGCGAGGCCGCGAGCAGCTTATCCTTGCGGCGCAGTACCACGCGGTTGAGCGTAACGCTTACCGGCGGCACGATAACCGCCATGCACGCGCATTCTATAGCGCCGCTTATCAGCATTTCCGGCGCGGCGACTATCATAGTAACGCCGCCCAGCGAAAGATTGGGCAGTATCAGCACGAACATCGTAACAACGATTCCGGTGTTGAGCAGACTGCCTATCGCCGCCGAAACGGATACCGCTGCGACCTGTCCGACTCGCCTTTTCGGCTTGCACAAGCGTTGTATCAGCTTGTACGCGCCGAACGCGCCGAGCGCCGCGAGTATGCGCGGAATGATTGCAATATACGGCGCTTGCATAAACCCGAGCGCCGCAAACGACGGCGTGGGCGCGATAAAGCAATACGCAAAGCTGATGCACCCAAACGCCAGCCCGACGAACGCCGTCATGCCAACGGTAAGCGTAGTGGCCGCCACCATTACCGGCAGAAAGAACACGAACGGAAACAGTCCGGTAACGGCGCACAGTGCGGCAAGCGTTGCGGCAAGCGTAATCGACCGCGTGCTTATTTTCATTTGATTCCTCCTGTTGGACCCTCGCCTATACGCGGGTAGCCCACAGTCATTTTTTTGGCAGTACAAACTACCGCACATAGTTTAGCACAGCAAAAAAAAATACGCAAATAATATTTGCAAGTTTTTTGCACACAACGCCGAAAATTCCATACACTGAAATTAGATAGGCGCTTATCGTACTAAAGAAAAACCGTACCGCCCTCGCGCAACCGCGGACGCGAGGCGCGACTACGGCAAACAGAATCTATGGAAGGAGGAACGCAAAAATGTTCAACGGTGGCGGATGCTGCGATATACTTTGGCTCTTGTTGCTTTGCAGCTGCTGCGGCGGCAACAACTGCGGCTGTGACTGCGGCTGCAAAAAGGGCTGCGACTGCAACGATTTACTGCTTTTCTACATTCTTATGTGCTGCTGCGGCGGCAAAGATAAATGCTGCTGCTAATCGAATAAAGCACTGCGGAATTTCGCTAAATACTGTACATAAGTTAAAAACCCACCGCCCAATCGTGACGGTGGATTTTTAATAATTAGGAATTCTGAATGCGGAATTAGGAATTAAAAAGGTTGAGATTCTTCAGTGGGCAAAAAACGCGCTTCGCGCTTGTTCAGAATGACAAAAGTATTTTATTGCATGTGCTAATTACTTTTGTCATTCCGAGCAACGCGAGGAATCGACTTAATGCCGCGTTAGCGGCCACAATTCCGAATTCATAATTCCGAATTCCGAATTGGTTTTAGTCCATTTTACATGCATCTAATATATAGTCTGCGACCTTGCTCTCGTCCATACGGATCTGGCTCATACTGTCGCGGTCGCGCACGGTAACGGTGCCGGTAGGTTCGGTGTCGAAGTCGACGGTAATGCAGAACGGCGTGCCGATTTCGTCTTGACGGCGGTAGCGTTTGCCGATAGATCCGGGAAGGTCGTACGTGCAAGCAATACCCTTTTTGCGCAGTGCGCGGTAAAGGTTGTCGGCACGCTCGGCCAAATTCTTTTGCAGCGGCAGCACCGCCGCCTTGTACGGCGCGATTGCGGGCGCAAAACGCATAACGGTGCGCGTTTCCTTTTCCAACTGCTCCTCGTCGTACGCGTCGCAAAGCACGGCGAGCATTGCCCTACCGGTGCCGAGCGACGGCTCTATAACGTACGGCACGTACGTTTCGTTGGTCACCGGATCGGTGTAATCCAACTTTTCGCCCGAGAACTCGGCGTGCTTTTTAAGGTCGTAATCGGTGCGGTCGGCTATGCCCCACAGCTCGCCCCAGCCGAACGGGAACAGATATTCGAAGTCGCTCGTCGCTTTGGAATAGAAGCTAAGCTCGGCTTTGTCGTGGTCGCGTATGCGCAGATTTTCCTTTTTGATACCCAGCTTTTGCAAGAACTCGAAGCAGTAGTTTTTCCAGTAGTCGAACCATTCGAGGTCGGTGTCCGGCTTGCAGAAAAATTCCATTTCCATCTGCTCGAACTCGCGCAAGCGGAAAATAAAGTTGCCGGGGGTAATCTCGTTGCGGAAGCTCTTGCCTATCTGACAAATTCCGAACGGCACGCGCGCACGCGCCGAACGCGTAACGTTTTTGAAGTTGACGAATATGCCTTGCGCCGTTTCGGGTCGCAGATAGCAAGTGGATACGGTGTCCTCTGTAACGCCTTGGAAGGTCTTGAACATAAGGTTGAACTTCTTTACCGGCGTAAAGTCGGACTTGCCGCAAACGGGGCAAGGAATTTTATGCTCGGCAACGAACTTTGACAGCGCGTCGTTATCCATGGACGCGACCGGCACGGAAATCTTGTGCTTTGCCGCATAGTTTTCCACAAGGTCGTCTGCGCGGCAACGGCTTTTGCACGCGCGGCAGTCCATAAGCGGATCGGAAAATCCGGCAAGGTGTCCGGACGCCTCCCAAACCTTAGGGTTCATAAGTATGGCGCAGTCCAAACCGAAGTTGTTTTCGCTTTCGGTAACGAACTTTTGCCACCACGCCTTTTTAATATTATTGTACAGCTCTACGCCCACCGGACCGTAGTCCCAAGTATTGGCAAACCCGCCGTAAATCTCGCTACCCGCAAAGATAATTCCGCGCGACTTGCACAGCGCTACCAGTTTATCCATCGTAACCTTCATAACCACACCTCGGCAATAAATTTCGTATAAGATTATATGATAAAGCGCACCGTTTGTCAAGCCGTTTCATTTAATTCGGAATTATGAATTCGGAATGCGGAATTAAGACCCTCATCCGAGCGCTAACGCGCCCACCTTCCCCCAAGGGAAGGTCTCATGCAATTAAGCTTTTGCGAGTGAGGAGCTTCCCCTTGGGGGAAGCTGTCGGCGAGGTACGAGCCGACTGATGAGGGCAATTATTCTTTAAATCATCAACCGTTTTCTTAATTCTGAATTCTTAATTCTGAATTGGTCTACATCATCGGCGCAATCAATCGCAAAATACTGCGCGCCAAGCGCGTGGTGGGCAGAACGTCGTTCACTTGCTCGGCGGTCATTTGCTCGCTTACATCGAGCGTGGACATATAATCGGCCTTCATATCGGCAATGGACCGATCGTTGTACAGTATAGCGCCGTCCTCGAAGTGCAGATAGAACGAACGGTAGTCCATATTACACGTGCCGATAAACGCACGCTCGTCGTCGACGATAAGCATTTTTGCATGAATGAACCCCGGCGAATACTTGTACACCTTGACGCCGGCCTTGACTAACACCGGCACGAACGACTTGGTGGTTTGGTAGACTATCTTTTTGTCCGGCTTTTTAGGAATGATTATCCTAACGTCAACGCCGGCAAGCGCGGCGCCGACCAGCGCGGTTTGGATTTCGTTATCGAGTATAAGGTACGGCGTGGTAATATACACGTACCGCTTGGCGGTGGAGATCATATTTATAAACGTGCTTTGGATAAGGTTGCTGTCCCGCCCCGACGGACCGGACGACAACGGCTGAACGAACCCTACCGCGTCAGTCCGCTTGGTCGCAGTAAGGTACGAACGGTAGTCGAGCATACTCCTTTTTGCGACTATGCTCCAAAACGACAAAAACATTATGGTAAAGCTGAGCACCGCGTCGCCCTCGAACCGCATATGCGTGTCCTTCCAGTGTCCGAACCGCTCCACCTTGTTGGCGTACTCGTCGGCAATATTGTTTCCGCCGGTGTACGCAATCTCGCCGTCGATAACGGTTATCTTGCGGTGCGAACGACTGTTCAGCCGCATATCGAACGATACCGTTATCTTGTTGAACGGCAAAACCTCAACGCCGCTTGCACGCAACCGCTTAATTCCCTTTTTGGGCAGAGTGAACATACTGCCCACGTCGTCGTACATAACCTTAACTTCTACGCCCGCCGCCGCGCGCTCTATAAGTGCAGCCTCTATTTCGCTCCAAACCTCGCCGTGCTCGTAAATGAAATACTCCATAAGTATAAACTTTTTGGCCGACTTTATATCGGCAAGCATGGCCGGAAAAAACTCGTCGCCAAGCGGATAGTACGTGGTGGAAGTGCCGCCGTACACGGGATACGAACCGGCGTTAAGCACAAGGTCTGCGCAAGTCGCGCCGGTAGGATTGGCCACGCCGCGCTCGCTAAGCAACGCGCCGTTGGTACGGTTTAGCAGTACTTGCGACACGTCGGACGCGCGTTGTAAACGCTTGCGCACCCGCCGCGGCGTGTGTTGCCGTCCTATAAACAAATACACCAACCACCCGAACGCCGGCGCAAGCAGTATAAGCACGCACCAGCTAAGCTTGTACGCGGGGTTAATGTCCCGCGACACGATGTACAAGCATATCAAAAAGCTGACGAACTCGAACACCAGCCATACCCACCAAATTTGCGCGGCGGCGTACAACACGCCAACGACTATTAGCGTTATTTGCACTAAAAACGACAGTACCGTAATCGCCGCTTTTTGGGATAGAAGCTTTATCAGTTTTCGGAACACTATATCACCTATATATTTATTCTACCACAATTCGACTTAATAATCAACGATAATTCGAAATTCGGAATTATGAATTAGGAATTATCGGTCAAAAAAAGGCCTTGTCGTACGACATGGCCTTTTAGGGTTGAATTATTGTTTATGCCGGCATTACTGAATTTTAAAGCCGCCGTCTTTGGATACCAAAATTGTTACGTTTCCGCCGGAAAGCGTAATATCGTCGGTCTGTGCATTGCCGGTGCCGTAGTTTACAATCAGGCCTATAGCCGACATATTGTAAGAACTCAAGTCAACGGTTTCACCGTCCGACAACTCTTTGCCCGGCCAATCGCCAAACAAGTTAGTATTGCCTTGCCAAGCGTGCAAGTGCGGAGTCTTGCCGGCGTCTTTTTCGATAGTGAACGTTATGGTGCCGTCAGCGCAATTTACGGTTACGGTCATGGTATCGCCCTCAATCGCCTCGAAGTCGGGAGTGCCGTTGACGTAAATTTCATCATTATCGACTTTGACGTAGAAAGTATACGTACCGGACTTAACAACCTTAAGTCCGCCGACTGCGGGCGTAAAGTAAGCCGATGCCGTACCGCCGGAAACGGTGGTGCGCTCTATGCTGCCGGTGCCGTTTTGGAATTTAATCACGGTATCTTTTTCAAGGTGATAGCTTTCCAAAACGAATTGGGCACCGTAGTCGCCGGGGTCAAGCGTCATTTCTACGCCTCTGTCGGTCGAGGTGCTGTATACAAGATAGCCCTTATCCTCCGCCGTGGTGTCGATAGCAACCGTATCGCCGTGGTCGTCGCCGCCTTGCTGTTGCTGCGGCGTATACTGTGCGTAAATAGTGGTGTTAGCACTGAACGTAGTATTGGTCGTTACTTTGTTACCGCCAGTTGCCGCGTCGTACCAAGCGTCAAACGTTTTGCCGCTGGGCGCAGTAACGTTCGTAGGCAAAGTGGTAAGCTTGCCATTGGTCGTCGTTGCAGTAGCCGGAGTGCCCGAACCGCCGTTGTAGTTGAACGTAATGGTGTACTCGCCGGTCGGATTGGGAGGCGTAGTGCCGTTATCGGTGTAACGCGCGTAGATAGAAGTATTGGTCTTGAACGTCGTGTTGGTAGTCACCTTTGCGCCGCCGGTCGCTTGAGTGTACCAAGCGTCAAACTTTTTGTTTGCCGGAGCCGTGGGCGTGGGCAATGTGCTAAGCTTGCCGTCGGTGCCGGTCTTTGCCGTAGCGGGGGTGCCGGTACCTTCGCCGTACACGAAAGTAATGGTGTATTGCGTGCCGTTGTTCGTCTGGCCACCGCCGCCGCCACCGCCGGCACCAAGCTCGCCGGCGTCCTTGTCGCATGCGATCAAGCCGAACGCCGCAAGCACGAACGTCAATGCGGCAATCACCGCAATCAGTAGTCTCGATTTCTTCATATTTCCCTCATGAAAAAAATTTTTGCAAACACGTTACAAAAAAGCCGTATCACCATTTCCGTATCGTATTTGTAACTGTATTTGCTATTATATCACCACACACGTAATATGTCAATACCCAAATGAAAAAATTTCGACGATTTTTTCCATACTTCTTTTGTAAAAGAAGTATGCAAGAAAACTTTTATAGCGTGTATTTACTATATCGTTAGTTCGTCGTTTCGCCCGAATAGTCGCGTTATAGTAATAATTGCGCGACGCCACTTTGATAACAGAAGTAGGCAACAAAACTTTTATACGCGTGTATTTACTATGTCGTTGGTTCGTCGTTACGCCCGAATAGTTGCGTGACGATAATAATTGCGCGACGCCATTCTTAAGAATATACCATATTTAGTTGTCCCCTTTAGGGGAAACGTCATGAGCGTAGCGAGTGACAAAGGGGTTGTGGTTAAATACCGTTTACTGATATTTTGGATATTAACCGTAATCCAGCCACTACGTAACCCCTTTCGGCGCTTCGCGCCACTTTCCCCCCAAGGGGGACAACCGTCATTAGGCAATCGTCACATAACTATTCGTGTGTAACAAAAAACCAATTACTACACACAACACTAAAAGCTTCTCGCCTACTTCTTTCCAAAGAAGTAGGTTCCGAATTAAAAAAGCTCCGTCTTGCAACGGAGCTTTTGTGTAATTACTATTATGCAGACAAGTAAATTTCGTGCGTGGTCGGGTTGATAAATATGCTGTAGATGCCGGCCGCCTTGAACACGATATTGCCGTCCTCGTCGGTATCGGCCAAGCCCTTGTTACCCCACTCCGCGTGGACGTCGGCATAGCCGTATTCCTCGTCGCCGATAACGATTTTGACCGCGCCGCCGGCTTCGACGGAAAAGCCTTCCACCATGTACTCGCCGTTGTCTTTAACCTTCATTTCGTAGCCGTTGGCCGCGTCGAATTCCTCGCCGATAAACCCGCCTACGAGATAGAACTTAGTGCCGTCAATCGGGCCGTAGGTGTAGCCGTCTATATCCTTGGTCAGTTCGGGTTCGGGTAGGTCGGAGGTTATTTCTATCTTGCCGCCCGCAAGCGTAACCGTATACGTGCCGGCAGTTTTAAGCACTACGTTTTTATCGCTATCGGTAGAAGCGTAGCCCTTGCCGACGGATACCGCGCCTATGCCGAGCGGGCCGTCCCAGTTGATTGCGCCGGTATACGCATTGCCGCACTTGACTATTTTGAACGCTACCGGCGTAGTGCCGACGGTAATTTGTATCTCGCCTTCCGTTTCGCCGATATACCATTCCTCAAGGCATTCCGCCCAATTGCCGTACTCAACGCCCTTGCCTACCAAATAGTAGTGATCCTTTTCCGCTTTCTTTTCCGGTTCGGTCACGTCGTCGGACGTTATTTCCACCTCGCCGCCCGCGAGCGTAATCGTGTACTTGCCCGCAGTTTCCAGTCTGATATTGGTATTGGCCGAGCCGTCGGATTCGTGGTCTATGGAAAGGAACCCCGCGCCCACCGTTACGCAATTCGCGTCGAGCGCGCCGCCCCATTCTATAGTGCCCAGTCTGTCCGCGGCTTTTGCAATCTTAAACGCCACCGGCTTTGCGCCTACGGTAAGCTCGAACGAGCCGGTAGTCGAACCTATATGGTATTCGGGCAAGCAACTCGACCAGTTGCCGAAGTCCTTGCCTACGAGGTAGTAATCGCCCTTAACGGCTATTATCGTGCCGTCGTCGCCGGTAACCGTCCACGTAGGCGTTGTCGTTCCGGTCAGAGTAAGGTTGAACTCGAACGAGCCGGCGCGTTCTGCGGTGAACACGTCCTTTTTGCCGACGGACGGCTTCATTCCGATCCAAACGCTACCCTTGGTCGCCGTTATAACTTGGCCGTCGACGTAGAACGAAACGTTGTCGTCGGCTTGCAAGTTGACCGTGACGGTAAACGCTTGCGTTGCGTCCTCGAGCGTTACTTCCTCCAGCTCGTACTTTGTTTCGCCCACGAGGCAGTAATTGGTAAGCTCCGCAGTGCTCTGCGCGGTATACTGCGCGTAAATAGTGCCGTTTTCGGTAAACACGGTATCGACGGTAACCTCGGTGCCGCCGGTAGCCGCAGTATACCAACCCTTAAACGTTTGGTTGGTCGGCGGCGTGGGCGTAGGTAGCGTTGCAAGCTTGCCGTTTACCGTTTTGTCCGAGCCGCGCGTGCCTATGCCGGCGCCGTAGTCGTACGTAATAGTAACCACTTCGTAGTTTTTGTACACGGCGTACACGACGGTATCCTTATCAAACTTCTGCTTGGTAAAGTCTATAACGGCCGAATCATCGGTAGCGCCGATAGTAAGCGCCCAGCCTCGGAACGTGGTATCGTCCTTTTCGGCGGTCGGGATAGCGCCCTTTACGTATCCGTCCTTATTGATATACAGCGCTTCCGCGCCGTTAAGCGTGCCGCCGGCGGCGTTGAACGATATTACATGGCGCGTATCGTTAGGCAAATCTGCGTCACCGCACGCAACGAGACAGCAAGCCGCGGTCGTGAACATAGTTGCGGCAAGCGCCGCGGCTACAAGCTTGGATTTTTTCATATTTTCCTCGATAAAAATTATTCGCAAACGCATATCATATTCCATATACGTTTGCACTGTATTCGTTATTATAACACCAAATATTATATATGTCAATAGTAAATCAATTCGGAATTAAGAATTAAGAATGCAGAATTGCCCTCATCCGTCTGCTCCTTCGTCGCAGCCACCTTCCCCCAAGGGAAGGTATTCATGCGGCACAGCTGTTTCACATAAAGCGGTAATGCCATGAACCGCCGCATGCATGTTACGCAATAATTACTTGCCGACCATACGCGTAAAAGTTTCTTGCCTACTTCTTTTCAAAGAAGTAGGTTCCGAATTAAAAAAGCTCCGTCCTAAGACAGAGCTTTTTGTGTTGTTAGTAGTCGTGCTTTACGCCGCGGGGGTCGTGCCATGATAGGTTACTACCATCTCGTAATCGTTGTTACCCTTGCTGGTATCGATCGTAATGGTGTAATATCCCTCGCCGCCGGCGTTGACGTTTGCGTTGCCGCCGTTCCAGTTAAGCTGGTCGCTTTGCTTCCAAATGCTATGACCCTTGCCGTCGCTCGTGCCTAAGCGAACCTTAAAGCTATCTTCCTCGTACAAGTAGATATTTTTAAGCTCGTACACGCCGTTGCCTTTATCCGTCATAACGAAACCACTGCCCCAACCGTAATTGTTCATGCCTTTGGAGTGGAACTTACCTACGACGAATGCGCCGGTTGCAGTCAAATCCTTGTATTCGAGTTCCGCGTTCTTGTCGGTCGTCGGCGCTTCCACAAGCTTGATAACCCAAAGCTTGGTCGCGCTGGTGCCGCCGAAGGTGTAATACAAATCGTACGTACCAGCGGCAAGCTTAATGCTCTTTCCGTCAGCCGATATGGCCAAATCAACACCGCCGCTACCTTTGTCCTGTCCGCCGATAGTCCTTACAGTGTTGCCGTACACGATGGATACGTCGGTGTCCTCGGTAAGAACGAGACCGGTAATCATAAGCTCGTTCGGATTGTCCTTATTTACCGCAACGGTGGCCGTAAGCTTGGTGTCGCCGTTGTACGCGCCGTTCTCTTTGGTTACTACGGGCGGGTCGGGCTGTTCCTCGCCGCTATCGAACGCTACCCAAACGCTGCTGCCGCCGTCCTCGCCTATCTTAAGGTAGAACGTGAACGTGCCGGCTTTCGCGGCTACCAAATCGCCGCTATCATTCCAGTCGATATTCTCGCCTAAGCAACCGTCTTCGTAGTTGTTGTAGTTCCATTCGTTTTCTTGATCGTCGGCCTTGAAAATCTTGACCTTGTCGCCCACGCCAAGCGTAACTACCACTTTGAACTTGTGGGCAAGCGTTTCGGTTGTGTCCGGTTCGATTTCCTCAAACGCATAACCGGTTTCCGTATCCCACTTATCTACGCCGCCAACGGTGCCGTACAGATAGAACTTGTATTCGTCGGGTTGAGGATCGACGGGGTCGGGATCCTCGCCGCCGGCAAGCGGTCCGATATACGCTACGCAACGATTGCTTGCCACCATATCTTGCCACTGCGTGAACGATATATCGTACGTGCCGGATACCGAAACGGTAACGGTAGTGCCTTGGACTTCTACGCCTTGCGTGGCGGTAGTGCCCTGGATTGCAGTGTTCTTTTCCGCCCACATGGAAACGATGGTAACGCCTTCAATTTTGAACGAAACTTTATCGCCCGCTTCGAGCGTGATTTGTTCGGCGTAGTAATCCCAAACCAAGTTGTCGGGCGCTACCGGCGCGCCGCCGGTGCCTTGCAAAAGTGCCGCAACTCTGGTGCCGTTTACGTACAAGCCGTATTCCTCGGAAACTATAGGGCCGGGGTCGGGCAGTTCGCCGCCGGCAAGCGGTCCGATATACGCTACGCAACGATTGTCGGCTTCCATGTCTTGCCACTGCGTAAACGATACGTCGTACGTGCCGGTTACCGAAACGATAACGGTAGTGCCTTGAATTTCTTTTCCTTGCGTAGCGGTAGTGCCTTGGATAGCGGTGTTCTTTTCCGCCCACATGGAAACGATATTGGTATTTGCAACCGTAAACGAAACTTCGTCGCCGGCTTGGAGCGTGATTTGTTCGGCGTAGTAGTCCCAAACCAAGTTGTCGGGCGCTACCGGCGCGCCGCCGGTGCCTTGTTGAAGATTGGCAACCAACGTGCCGTTTACGTACAAGTCGTAACCGGTTTCCTCAAGCTCGCTCGGTTGCGGAGGTTGAGGATCCACGCTCTTTTCGGTATACTGCGCAGTGACGGTAGTCGACTTGGTAAACGCAGTGCTTGCGGTAACGGTATTGCCGTCCGCGTCCTTCCAGCCCGCATGCTCGTAACCCTCGTCGGTGATAACCGTCGGGAAGGTCGCTTTGCCGTTTTGCGTCTTTACGGTCGACGTTCCGACTATAGTGCCGTGCTCGCCCGCAAGGAAGGTTATATCGTATTCCTCGGTTACAACGGGACCGGGGCTGGGAGGTGTGACGACAGTGCCGTCCTCTTTGAACACCGCGTATACCGACGTGTTTTCCGAAAACACATGCGCATTGTAATTGGTGGCGTCAAACACCGGAACGGTAGCTCCGGCAGTAAGTGCCCAGCCGGTAAAGGTGTAATCTGCCTTTTCGGCCTCCGGCATAACGGCAGCGGTAAGCTTGCCGTCCTTGTCGGTAGTCAAGGTATTGCCTTGGATCTTGGTAAGCTTGGCGTCGGCGCCGGGTATAAACGTAACGGTATGCCCCGTACTGACGACCGGAGGATTTACGGGCAGATTGCCGCCATCCGGTAACTCCACACCGTCGCCGCACGCAACGAGTGCGCCCGCCGACGTTGCAAACACTGCTGCTGCCAACGTGGACAGCAATAATTTGCGCTTTTTCATTTTTCCCTCTCTATTAAAATAATTGTTAGGCACAGTACTCCTAAGTGTATTAAGTATAGCACTAACAAGTACCGTTGTCAATACATTATATGAAAATAATTTGCGTTATTTTACACCTAAATTCGTAATATAAAATAAGGTTGAGATTCCTCACTGCGTTCGGAATGACAAACATGCTGGACTGCAACAACTACTTTTGTCATTCAGAGCAAGCGCTGAGCGCGCCGGGAAGAATCTCAACCTTAATGCCGCGCAAGCGGCCACAATTCCTAATTTCTAATTTCGAATTTCTAATTATACAAGGTCGTCCTTAAGCGTTCTATCAAACAACTGTTCCATAACCGCGCGAGGCGGAACCTTGTCGAGTATCATAGTATTGACTGCGGTGGTTATCGGCATATCCACGCCGTGCTTGTCGGCGAGCAACGACATTGCCCGAGCAGTATGCACACCCTCGGCAAGCTTGTCGTACTTTTTGCCCTTAACGTAATTTTCGCCCCACATTCTGTTGTGGCTGTGTTCGGAGAACAGCGTCGTTTCGTAGTCGCCTATGTGGCACAAGCCGTACGCCGAAAGCGGATTGCCGCCGAGCGCCTTTATCAGCCGCGCAACCTCCCTACTGCCGCGGGCCATAAGCGCGCCCTTTAGCGTGGTAAGGTTCATGCCGTCTAACACGCCGGCAACTATGCCCATAACGTTTTTTGCCGCCGCGCCGATTTCCGTGCCTATTACGTCACTGCCGTAGTAGAACCGAATGAGCGGGCTTTTAAAGTACTCAACTATGCGCTCGATAGTAGTGCGCTCGTAGCCGTCTATAATCATGCAGTTGGGGTTGCCTTGGGTAAATTCTTGAACGTGCCCCGGACCGGCCCAAACGGCTATCTGCCAGTTTTCCAGTCCGAACTCCAGCGCGACCTCGCTCAAGCGTTTGCCGGTGCTTATTTCTATACCCTTCATGTTGGTAACGAGGTACTTGCCGGTTAAATCGCAGCTACTGCGCAAATCGCCCATCACGCTACGGAACGCTTGCGACGGCACGCTGACGAGCAACACGTTGGCAGTGCGCACGGCGCGTTGCAAGTCGTCGGTAAGCTCTATCGATTTGGGCAGAGTTACGTACTCGTTTTTGTGAGTCATTACCAGCTGTTCGTACGATATTTCGCCCGACTTGCCGTACACCGTTACCTTGTGTCCGAGCTGATTTGCGTACCACGCCAAAAACGATCCCCACCTACCGCAACCGATAACTGTGACCTTGATTTTTTGTCGGGTATAATCCATTGGAATAGTGTAGTCCGGCATTATAATCTCCTCCGGCGAGTATCAAACTAAGAATTCAATATAACGTTAAATTATAATTATTTCGTGCCGATATAGTGCGCGAGCTTGTCCGCGTATACCTCTAAAATTTGGCAAGAGGTTTCAGTCGACATACCGGTAAGATGGTAGTTGACGAACATATAACTCTGGCAAGTGCCGTTGGCGTCGCGCACGGCTTGGCCGTTAAGGCCGAGGTTGGGTATGTTAAAGTACAACAGCATTTCCATATACCACAATTTTCTGGAAACGTCGGACAGCACGCGCAACCAATACAACTGGTGAAGCGTTCCGTTTTCCTCGGCGGGAACGGTGTCTACCGCCATCTGCGCATAGCGCGTAAAACAGCTAAGCTGGTTATAAAGCCGAGTAAAGCCGTTGGACGATTCCGTAGCCTCTTTGAGCGGAATGAGGAACAGCGAAAACTCGTCGCCGTCCAGCGCGTTCAAGTAGTGCGTGCGAATAAACGGTTCGCTAAGCACCGGAACGTAGTTTTGCTTGTCGCCTTCCACAACGGTGTAACGCTTGTTAAAATCGGTTTCAACGCCTAAGCGCGCAAACTCGACGTCCAAGTACGCACCAAGCTGATCGGCGTAGTCCACAAACTCGTCCAAAAGCGCGACGCGCCCGCCCAGTGTATCCGCAACCGTGCCGTAAAGGCGTTCTGCACGCTCGCTCGGCGTAGTCATAACGCCCAGCCTATCGGAGCGGTTGTTAAACGTCATACCGCCGGTCATGCCGAGTATCGTTCGCGCACGGTAGTTAAGCACGTGCATGTCGTGTTCGTAGCTGTACACTGCGGGTCGAACCGCGGCCGGTACTCCGGCTATATTTCGCCTATCTGTGTCGAGCGTTACGGCGCTGAGTCCGCTAAGCGACAAGTACGTGCGCGTGTACTTTTCCACACGCTCGGCGTAATACTTGGCGCGAACCGCGTCGCCCGACTTAAGGCTCTCGTCCATCATTTTTTTGCAAAGATTATTGCACACGTACAACGCTTCGATAAAGTCGTCGTTGGTAAGCGCGGGCGTGGCCGTCAGCACCGGCATATTGCCGTAGCTATCCTCGTACGCCGCAGTGCGCTTGCCGTCCGCCGATTCGTAGCTATCGAGCTGACGCGAAATATACTGTTCGCCAAAGTCTACGGCGCGCTCGCTAAACCCCATTGAATTGAACAGTCGCATAGAAGTAAGCGGGAGCGCAAACGCAATAATGCACGCAAGCATGGCTATAAGCGACAGCGCAACGAATGTCGTTTTGAATATTGCGGAAATCAAATCGTCGGCAAAGGAATTGCCGTCCGGTTCGGGTGCGGGTTGTTCTACCGGCTTGGGCGCGGGAGTGCGCACCGGCACGACTTTGGGCATAACCTCGTTGTCCGTGCCGCCGTTACCGCTTGCACCGCCGTTTACGGTGTCTTTTTTGAATTGTTCGTCCGAGTAATTCATTATCGATTAGTATAACACAAAAATCGGCACGGCACAAGCGTTTTAGAGTATAATTCATAATTCCGAATACGAATTATGAATAAGGTTGAAATTATAGAATTGTGCGGCTACGCCTAGATTTCTCCGCTTCGTTCGCTGCGCTCGCTTCGGTCGAAATGATGGGTTGTTTGGATTAGCTATTCATAGAAAAGCATTGCTTATATACCCATCACCCCGAGCGTAGTCGAGAGGTGCGGGCAAAAAAGGCGTAGCCGCACAATCACTAAAATATAAACCTTAATGCCGCGCAAGCGGCCACAATTCCGAATTCATAATTCCGAATTCAGCATTACTTTTTAGCTATCACCCTTGCGGTTACGGGGTCGAGCAAAACGCCGGTATTGCCGCTATCCGTTATAAACGAAATATGCCAGCACAAGCCGTCGGCGCCGAGCGGATTTTTGATTATGCGCGCGCGGGTTTCGTATGCGCCCTTGGGATGAACGGTGGTTTTGGCCGCGGATATGGCGCGATCGTATGTAATCATATCGCCGGTGATTTGGCTCTGCGGCGTGAGCGTGGTCGTCGTTCCGCCGCACTTAATCGTGACGGTAAACTGCTTGGCCGTCGTTTCGTGCTCGAACTCTGCGGAAAAGCTGGCCGCAAACGGATGCACGATCATCGTCCCGCCAAAGGTACAGCCGTCCGCCTCGGCGGTGAACGTGATAACCGCGTCAATGTCGAACTTATCCGGCACGAGCGTTACGAGCGTATACGGCTTTAGCTTGCCGTCGCTACCCACCTTTCCGTCCGACTTGAACGAATGCTCGCGCACGCCGGATACGACGGTAAGCGTATATCCGTCCGCTTGCGCGGTATAGTACCCGCTTCGCCGCTCGCTTACGCCGTCCATAGGATCGCTTGCGCACGCGCAAAGTATAATCGTCACAACCGTCATTATCGCCGCAAAAAGAATACACAGTTTTTTCATACTACAAAATATGAAAACCGCGCGACGAATATGCGCCGTGCGGTCTATACAGTGTATTATTTAATCATTTTTTACCTTCATAAGTCGAACAATCGAGGCGCGCTCGTTTTCGTCCAGCTTCATAAGGATATACTTAATCGTTTCTTGCAACTGCGGGATCATAACGTACTCCAGCGCGTTGACGCGACGTCTGTTCTTTTCAATCTCATCGGCGAGCATATTACACGTTTTTTCCACTTCGGCAAGATGCAACAGCTTGTCGGCAAGCGCGGTTAGCTTGAGCACTGCGTCGTCCAGCTCTGCCGGTGCGGAGCACAGCGCGTACGGAAGGCTGACCTCGCCCACGCGCTTGGTTTCCATAAACGGCACGTCCACGCCCATAATGTTTTTGGTCCCGACCGTGACAGACGCGGACAGCGACGGCAACGCTATAGCTTGCACGACGTCGAGCGGCGACGACGCGGACAGCGAAAAGCTTTTCAGCGCATCGCCTATTTCGCCCTCTATCTCCTCGCGCAACCGCTTATTCTCTTTTATGAGCGCCAAAAACTGCCGAACCATTTCGTCCGACTTGTCTTTGAGCAGCTTGTGACCGCGCTCGGCGGTCTTAAGCCTATCTTTTAGCCTACGCAATTCCATGCGCGTAGGATTAACGTTAAGTCTTGCCATACAACTCCGTTAAATTCGGAATTCGGAATGCGGAATTCGGAATTATGGAAAAGGTTTTATTAAATATATCGTGCGGCTTCGCCTAGATTTCTCGACTTCGCTCGAAATGATGGGATTAGAGGTTACTATTTTATATAAAAATAGCAACGTTTACACCGCCAATCACACCGACCATTCTTTGCACTTCAGAGAAGGCTATGCGAACCACCGCATTGATGTCGTGCTATTATCGTCGATAATTCCGAATTCATAATTCCGAATTCCGAATTATATCGTTGTTTACAGCTTATCGAAGAACTCCTCTAAGTTCTCGTCGCGGATACGCTTAAGCTCGGAGCGCGGCAGTATTTTGAGCAAGCGCCAGCCTATGTCGAGCGTTTCCTCGATAGTGCGGTTGACGGTAAACGTTTGGTTGATATACTGCTTTTCAAACTCCTCGGCAAACCGCGCGTACAGCCTATCCACGTCGGACAGCGCCGCCTCGCCCAGTATCGAGCTAAGCTCCTTTGCGTCCTTGCCGCGCGCGTACGCCGAAAACAGCTGGTTCATAGTATCGGCGTGGTCCTTGCGCGTTTTGCCCTTGCCTATGCCCTTGTCCTTCAAACGCGACAGCGACGGCAGTACGTCTATGGGCGGGTTAAGACCCTTTTTGTACAGCTCGCGCGACAAGATGATCTGCCCTTCCGTAATGTAACCGGTAAGGTCGGGAATGGGGTGCGTTTTGTCGTCCTCTGGCATCGTCAGTATGGGAATGAGCGTTATAGAGCCTTTTTTGCCGCGTATACGGCCGGCGCGCTCGTATATGGTAGCAAGGTCGGTGTACAAATATCCGGGATAGCCGCGTCGGCCGGGGACCTCGCGCCGCGCCGCGGAAATTTCTCTCAGCGCTTCGGCGTAGTTGGTTATATCGGTCATTATTACGAGCACGTGCATATCGCACTCGAACGCCAAATATTCGGCCGCGGTCATTGCCATACGCGGGGTGTTGATGCGTTCTACCGCGGGGTCGTTGGCGAGGTTGAGAAACATAACCGTTCTGTCTATAGCGCCCGTTCTGCGGAAGTCGGCGGTAAAGAACTCGCTCTCCTCGTACGTAATGCCCATTGCCGCAAACACGACGGCAAATTTATCGTCGGTATTTTTTACTTGCGCTTGCCTTGCTATCTGCGCGGCAAGGTCGGCATGCGGCAAGCCGGACGCCGAAAATACCGGAAGCTTTTGTCCGCGGACGAGCGTGTTAAGTCCGTCTATAGCGCTGACGCCCGTCTGAATGAACTCGTTGGGATAGTCGCGCGCGACCGGATTGATGGGACTGCCGTTTACGTCAAGACTGGCCTCGGGCAGAATTTCCGCGCCGCCGTCAATGGGATTGCCCATACCGTCGAACACGCGGCCCAGCATGTCGTGCGACACCTTAAGCTCGATCGCCTTGCCGGTAAACGCAGCCTTGGCCGCAGCAATCTTCAAGCCTCTGCTCGGCGCAAAAAGCTGAACGAGCGCTTTGTCGCCGTCGACCTCGAGCACACGACCCAGCCGCTGTTCGCCGTCGTTTTGCGTAATCTTGACAAGCTCGTTGTACTTAACGCCCTCCACTTGTTCCACAAGCATAAGCGGGCCGACTACTTCTTTTATTGTACGGTATTCTTTACGCATTACTCCGCCTCTCTAAGTTCGGAAAATTGTTTATTCATTTCGTCATGAAGCTCGTCGAGCTGAGCGATATCCTCTTCCTTAACGTACTTGGCTCTGCCTATGCGTTCGCGGCACGGCATGTTAAGCACGTCGTTAATATCCACGCCGCGGTCGAGCGCACGCCGAGCCGCGTAGTAAAAGTCTACTATAAGCTTGAGCATTTTGAACTGCTTTTTGGGCGAAGTGTAGGTGTCTACCTCGTGGAAGGAGTTTTGGTGCAAGTAGTCCTCGCGCACCGACTTTGCCGCTTCCATAGTGAGCCTATCGGCCGGCGACAGCGCGTCCATACCGACCAGCCTTACTATCTCGTCCAGCCGCGCTTCCTCTTGGAGCAGTCTGCTTATTTCCAGTCTGTACGCAACGAACTGTTCGTCCACGTTGCGCCCGAACCAGTCCGCCAGTCTGTCGCTGTACAGCGAGTAGCTGACAAGCCAGTCTATTGCGGGGAAGTGCCGCTTATACGCAAGCGCGCTGGAAAGGCCCCAGTAAACCTTGACTATGCGTAAGGTCGCTTGGCTGACCGGCTCCGACATATCGCCGCCCGGAGGCGACACCGCGCCGATAGCCGTAACAGAACCTTTTCGGTCGGTAGAGCCCAACAGCTTAACTTGACCGGCACGCTCGTAAAACTCGGCAAGGCGGCTGGAAAGATACGCGGGATAGCCTTCCTCGCCGGGCATCTCTTGCAGTCTGCCGCTCATTTCGCGCAACGCTTCCGCCCAGCGCGAAGTGGAGTCGGCCATTATAGCTACCGAATAACCCATGTCGCGGTAGTATTCCGCTATGGTTATGCCGGTGTAAATGCTCGCCTCGCGCGCCGCAACCGGCATATCCGAGGTATTGGCAATAAGCACCGTGCGCTTCATAAGCGGCTGATTGGTTTTTGGATCTATAAGCTCGGGAAACTCGTTAAGAACGTCGGTCATTTCGTTGCCGCGCTCGCCGCAACCGACGTAGACTATCAAGTCCGCGTCGCTCCACTTAGCCAAAGCGTGCTGCAAAACGGTCTTACCCGAACCGAACGGACCGGGGACGGCCGCCACGCCGCCGCGCGCTATGGGGAACAGCGTGTCGACTACGCGCTGACCGGTAACGAGCGGTTCCTCGGGCGGAAGCTTCTCTGCATACGGTCTGCCCTTTCGCACCGGCCAGCGTTGAAGCATGGTAACGTCGTGCTTTTGCTTGCCGTCGGCCACGACCGCGACCGTTTGGTCTATGGTGTAGTCGCCCGAATTGATTTTTTCTATCTTGCCGCTAACGCCGTACGGCACCATTATGCGGTGCGTAATAACCTCGTTTTCTTGCACAGTGCCTATTACGTCGCCGGCGGTAACGGTATCGCCCTTTTTGGCGACCGGCGTAAACGTCCACTTCTTGTCGTGGTCGAGCGCCGGCGCGCTTACGCCGCGGTCTATTCTGTCGCCCGACAGCGCGTACAGCTTTTCCAGCGGGCGCTGAATGCCGTCGTAAATACTGCCTATAAGGCCGGGGCCGAGCTCGACGGACAGCGGCTGCTCGGTGGATACTACCGGCTCGCCGGTGCCGAGCATACTCGTTTCCTCGTACACCTGTACCGACGCCTTGTCGCCGCGCAATTCTATAACCTCGCCGATAAGGCCCTTGTCGGACACCTTAACGACGTCGTACATCTTTACGTCTTGCATTCCGTCCGCAACGATAAGCGGTCCGCTGATTTTAATGATTTTACCCATAAATTCTCCGAGTGAATAGTGAATAGATAATAGTGAATAGTGTCGGACTGCGGCTTCGCCGCCATTATTTAATAATTGCCCTCATCAGTCGGCTCGTTCCTCGCCGACAGCTTCCCCCAAGGGAAGCCGAGCAACGTGCAAAGCTTTATCCGCCTAAATTCTGCATTCTTAATTCTGAATTCTTAATTAAACAATATGTCCACGCCGACGGCCTTTTCCACGTCCTTTTTTACACCAGCCATGCCAAAGCCGTTGGAGCCGGTGGAGCAAGGAATGGACAGCACCACCGGAAAGGCTTGTTGCTTAAGCTTTTGCATAAGTCCTTCCATCTTGGCGGCGTAGTTTTCGGTAACGAGTATAACGGCGTATTCGTCCGACTTGGACAGTTCGCGCAAGACCTCCGCCGCCTTAACCTCGTCGTCTACCTTGTGCACAGCCGCACCGATAGCCAAAAACGCCGTCGCGCTTTCGCTGTCGCCTATTACCGCTATTTTTCCGATTTTTTCCAAAACTTTTACCTCTTACTGATTGCCCTATTCTATTTGTAGATTTCCGGCATGCGCTTATAGAACGTATCGCGCGAATCTGTTTTGACGCACACTAGCGCAGTCTTGACCGTTTTAAGCTCTATCAACGTTTCCGTATAGTAGTTTAAAAAGGGCGTGTGCGACGCGTACGAAGCAACCTGCCTATACGACAACCAATACGAATAATCGTCGGCTTCCAGCTCCGATTTCCATAAATCGGCAAAGTCGTTTTCCGCAATGCGCTCGGCGTACTCCGCGTAAGGCGTATGCTCGAAGCACGACGCAAAATCGTCCTCGGCAAGCGCCTCGGTAAGCGTTTCCACACTCACCTTGCCACCCGATATAAACTGCTCACCCGCTATACCAAGCTTTTTCATTCGCGCGGCGGTGAGTATATTTTTCATATCTATTTCGGCACGCGCGTACTTTTTTATGAGCGACACGCCGCACGACAAGATATACTCGTACATAGCGCGGGTAAGCGCAAGATCTATCGCTTGCGGCCGGTTTTCGCCAGCCTCGTCCAAGGCCTCCAGCGCTTTTGTCATAAACGGGTCGGCGTCCGAATAGTCGCCGTCCGCTATCTTTTTGCAATCGAAGTCCAGCGCGTAGTAGCCGTCGTCGGGCACCGCGGTAAACCGCGATTTGTACGCCAGCTTGGCGTTGTTGTACTTGAACCGCGCGAGCAAAGCGTTAGCCAGCTTTTCGCTCGCAGAATTTTCCGCAACGAACTGTATAAGCTTATTGGTTTCGCCCACTATAAATCCGTCCACGCTCTGCCCTTCCGAGTAAGCGTAGCCGTAATCGCCCAGCACCTTGAACGCTTCCGCTACCGTCTTGCATTCGACGATACGGCGTAGGCGCTCGGCGTCAAGTCGGCCCGAACTCATTGCCGCCGACGTATTGGCAAAAACCTTGGTCGTGTTCATTTTACAATCCCAACTTGGCAACCGTGTCGTACACGGTGCGTTCCTTAAGCTCATCCACTATCGCGTCCACGGTAAGGTCGCGGTCGTACTTTGCGTTGCGCAAAATCACGCCGCCCGAAAAGTCGCCCTTTTCGCGCGACAGCGTAAGCTTCTTTTTGGCGGCAGTCGCCACCTTTTTTACCCACGCCGCAGTTACGCGCTTGCCGTCGCTTTCCGCCGCAATCACCTCGTCGCCGTCCTCGCAGTACTGCAATATAACCGATTGCAGTATGCCAAGATAAACGCTGTCCGACGAAGATAAAAACTTTTTCTTAACGCCGTCGTACACCGCGGCAACGCACTGCTGCTTGGCGCGAAGCAGCGCCTTGCCCGCTTCCAGATCGCCCAGCTTTACTTGGCCGGCAAACAGCTCTTGCGCCGCAAGCTCCGATTTTTCCAGCGCTTGCTTTTGCGCGGTGTCAAGCTCCGCTCTAAGCTCGCCCAGCTCGGCGTTGACCTCCGACTGCGCTTCCGCCACTATGGACGACGCGGTGGATTTGGCCGACGACAGTATGTCGTCGATTATCTTTTCTTTGCCTTGCATGATATTACGCTACGGTCAAAAGCATTACGCCGAGAATGGAAACGATAAATGCGAATATAGCGAAAATCTCGACGAGAACGAGCATAGGTATGGCGTGGCCGATTTGGTTGTCTTGCTTGCCGACGAGGTTGATGCAGCCGATAGCAACGTTGCCTTGCATAATGGCCGACACTAAGCCGACTATTGCGATAGGCATGCAGTATGCGAACATGATCCAGCCTTGCGCGTCGGTAAGCGAAACCATTTCGCCGAACGCGTTGAGCTTGATGAGCATCATAAACGCAACGACGAAGCCGTACAGACCTTGCGTGGACGGCATAACCTGCAAAATCATAGTCGTGCCGAACTTGTCGGGTTGCTTGCTGAGCAAAGCGGACGACGCTTGCCCCGCGCGACCTACACCGATTGCCGAGCCGATGCCCGACACGATAACGGCGAGCGCCGCACCGATAATAGCGTAAACATTACCCATAGTCATATTTTATCCTTCTCCTTTTGAGAAATATTTTTTATGGTAAACCTAAAAGGCAAAACCCTAATTGTAGCGAATATACTTGGTCTTTTGTCCGAGCGGAGCAAACAATCTTCCGCCTCCGTCGTAGAACTTGCCGTAGAATTCCAAGAACTGAAGCCGCGCGTCGTGAACGTATGCGCTGAGCACGCCGAGGCCCAAATTGAACAAATGCAATACCACCAGCACTATCGCACCTATTACGTACCCCGCAATCGGAATACCCATTATTATGCCGCCGAGGCTGTTGAAGGCAAGGCCGATTGCACAGCTTGCAAGGCAAAGACCGAACAAGCGGCAGTACGACAAGAGGTCGGACAAAAGATTGACCAGTCCGTACAGTCCCTTGAACCCGCCTATAATCTTGCCGAAAACGTTTTTGCTGTTGCGCCCGCCGAACACGAGTATGAGCGCTACGCCGGCTATGGCAAAACCCATTGCCGTGGTCTTTAGCGCGGCCGGCGGCACGAAGCTTACCGTTATGCCGAGCATAGGCGCAAGCGACGGAAGCATGCCTATAACGAGCAGTATAAGCGCAACGAACAGCAACAGTATGGAGCCGCAGTCGAATATGGCCGAAAAGGGTTTACCCTCCTTGCACAGTGCCACGAACTTGATTATAAATCCTGTCATTATTTGTATAACGCCCATTCCTATACTCAGTACGAGTAGCATAAGCGGCTTGTCGAGCGGATTGAGCAGTATTGCTACGTTTACGTTCTCGCCGAAGTCGATAGAGAAGTACCCGCCGAACAGCACGCCCCAAATAATGCCGGATATACCGCCCATACCGACGAGAAGAGCCAGCCGCTTAATGCCGGTATCGAAGCGCTTGGACGTGCCTATAACCAAACCCGCAATGGCGAGTATAAGTCCGTACCCCGCGTCGCCTATCATTATTCCGAAGAACAAAAAGTAGAATATCGCCATAATCGGGTTGGGATCTATCTCCCTATACCGCGGCGAGCTGTACATATCGGTAATCTGTTCGTACGGCTTGACTAATACGTTGTTTTCCACGAGCGTGGGCGGCGCGTCCTTTTCCTCGGGCGCAAGCAGCTGTATAAACGCTTTGGGCGCGGCGGCTTGAACCTCCTCCACAGTGGCGTTGGCTATGCGCTCGGGCAACCACCCTTCCAGCACGAACGTGCTGTCCGTCTTTAAAAACTTTTGTTCGGCCTCCGAGCGCTCTATATCCAGTTCTATTACGTCGTAAAGTATGCGCAAGTCGTTGACGTGCTTTTCGTAGTCGAGCGCCGTTTTGGTAAGCTCCAAAATCTCGCGTTCCACGTCCGCGCTTTCGTTATTCAACGATTCCACCTTTTGCGCCGCGGTGCAGTCGTCCGCGTAC
>JAIDCZ010000025.1 GCA_029055565.1 Clostridiales bacterium | reverse complement strand
AAAAAATTATAGTCGCATTTATGAATAAACGCCATAAATGGACTGATAACGGAGGCAATATTTTGCAGCAAAAAAAATTTGTCGAGCCTATGCTTAAAGTTATCTTTTTAGGCGGAGTAGGCGAAATTGGCAAGAATATGACCGCGTTGGAATTCGGTGAGGATATTATCATTATCGATTGCGGTTCTACTTTTCCCACCTCGGACACACCGGGCGTAGACCTTATTATTCCCGATCCCGCGTACTTGTTGCTTAACAGGGACAAGATTCGCGGTATCGTTATTACGCACGGACATGAGGACCATATAGGTTCCATACCGTACTTTTTGAAGGAATGCAACGTTCCGGTATTCGGCACTCGGCTTACGCTTGCGCTTATAGAAAACAAGCTTAGAGAAATGCGCATAGACAACGCCAAGCTAAACGTCGTTCAACCGGGTAACACCATTGCGCTCGGCCGCGCGTTCAAGGTGGAATTCGTCAAGGTTTCGCACTCTATTGCCGGGTCTTGCGCGCTGTCCATATCTACGCCGGTTGGCACCGTTTTCCACACCGGCGACTTTAAGGTCGACTTTACGCCTATAGACGGCAATATGATAGACCTACAGCGTATTGCGGAAATAGGCAAGCAAGGCGTGCTGTTGCTGTTGTGCGAAAGCACCAACGTTGAGCGCCCCGGTTCGTCTATGAGCGAGGCTACGGTCGGGCGATCTATGCGCAATATATTCAACGAAAACAAGGATCGGCGCTTGATAATAGCGACGTTCGCTTCCAACATACACCGCTTACAGCAGATTATAGACCTAGCGGCGGAGTTTGGGCGCAAGGTCGCCTTTAGCGGTCGGTCTATGATAAACGTTGCGGAATGCGCCGCGCGTATAGGCGAGCTGAAAATGGACCGCTCGCAGATTATAGATATAGAAAAGATTAAGAACGTCGAGGACAAGGATTTGGTTATCCTTTCCACCGGCAGTCAAGGCGAGCCTATGAGCGCGCTTACGCGAATGGCGTCGGACGAGTTCTCCAAGGTAAAGCTTAGCTATAACGATACCGTTATACTTTCCGCGCACCCCATACCCGGCAACGAGCGCATGGTGTACTCGGTTATCAACAATATTTACCGCCACGGTGCGCGCGTTATATACGAAAGCTTGGCAGAACTGCACGTTTCCGGCCACGCTTGCCGCGACGAGCTGTCGCTTATGCACGCGTTGCTAAAGCCGCAGTATTTTATTCCGGTACATGGCGAACACAGACATCTGCAAAAGCATGCCGAGCTTGCCGTCGCAATGGGCGAGCAGCCGTCGCACATAATTATAACCGACATAGGCGACTGCGTGTACGTTTCACACAAAACCTTTAAGATAGGCGAGCAAGTTGCGTCCGGCAGTCTTTTGGTGGACGGCTTGGGCGTTGGCGATACCGACAGCTCGGTTTTGCGCGACAGAAAGCATTTGTCGGAGGACGGACTGCTGATAGCCGTCGTGTGTATTGACGAGCTGTCCGGCACTGTGTCGGCAATAGATATCACTTCGCGCGGGTTTGCGTACGACAAGGAGGACGGCGACGACTTTTTCGACGCTTGCCGCGACTGCGTTGCACGGCTTCTTTCCGGTCTGGATTTGCGCGAGTGCGACAGAAACACGCTCAACAACACGATACGCAAGGAACTGAAAAACTATATATTCAAAAAGACTCGCCGCAATCCAATGATTCTACCCATGGTTATAGATTGTTAGTATGATTAAACCCGAATTGTTAGCTCCCGCGGGCGATATGAAAAGACTAGACGTAGCGCTCGAGTACGGCGCAGACGCCGTGTACTTGGCCGGCAAAACGCTCGGTATGCGCGCCGCGTGCAAAAACTTCGATTACGACGACCTTAAGGCCGCGTCGCTTGCCGCGCACAGCCGGCGCAAAAAGTTTTACGTCACGCTCAATATTTTTCCTAACGACAGCGACTTTGACGGCGTAGACGAGTACGTGGACTACTTAAAGAGTCTGCACGTAGACGGCCTTATAGTGTCCGATTTGGGGCTTATAAATCACTTGCTTAAAAAACACCCCAGCGTGCCGGTTCACGTTTCTACGCAAGCCAACGTAACCAACAGCCGTGCGGCGCGTATGTACGCCGATATGGGCGTAAAAAGAATAGTGCTTGCGCGGGAATTGAACTTGACGCAAATACGCAAGATTCGCGACGAACTGCCGGACAGCGTGGAGCTGGAAGCATTCGTGCACGGCGCAATGTGCGTGTCGTATTCGGGTCGGTGCTTGCTGTCAAACTATCTTACCGGCCGGTCTGCCAATCGTGGCGAGTGTAACCAAGCGTGCAGAATGCAGTTCAAGCCCGAATGCAGTGACGAGGCGCTGGAGTTTGTTGAGGACGACGGCACGTATATATTCGGCGGCAACGACTTGAATATGATAGAGCACTTAAAGGAAGTATACGACGCCGGCATAACCTCGTTCAAGATTGAGGGCAGAGTTAAATCGGAATACTACGTGGCGTGCGTAACCAACGCGTACCGCAAGGCGCTGGACGCTACGCTTAGCGGCAAGCCGATTGACGAGTACGTAAATGAAATGGCAAAGGCTCCAAACCGCGGATTCAATACCGGATTCTATTACGGCCAGCCGGTGCACGACGAGCACCCGCAAAAGTACTACGATTTTTGCGGCATAGTAATGCGCGACCAAAACGACGGCGCGGTGGTGGAAATGCGCAATCGCTTTAAAACCGGCGATAAGCTAGAGGTGCTTTCCGCCGACGATAAATACTTGAACAAAATAATCGAAGTGCCGATTATGGAATACGAGGACGGCGAGCGTATTACCGACGCAAAGGTTCCCGCCAAGCGCGTAAAACTGCTGGGCGTAAAACTGCCCGAATTGGCAATACTTCGCCGCCCGCCGAGGTAACAATAATCCACATAAATATACATTTTTTTAAAAGAAAGATTATAAATAGTGCTTGACATGATAAATCTTGTTTGATATAATTACACAAACAACAAAGGCGTTGAAAGGTTTTTCAGCGCCTTTGTTGTTTTTTATTGAAAGGAGTATTTTTATGAGTAGAACACTGAAAAAACGATTTGCGGCAATTATTATGGCATTTTTGCTTGTATTTATGGCAATGGCAACGGTATGTGGCCTAAAAACCGACAAAGCTGACGCATTGTCTATTGATTATGCTGACCATTATGGTTATCAAGAAGTATACTATTTCAGCGATTCCAGACCGGCATTTAATGAGTATTTTAATGATGCTTTTTTTGATATACATAGTTATATATCTGTAGAAGAATTCGAATTTATGGTCTACGGCGGGTATTTTATGGGTTTCGATTATGACTACACCAGAGCCGTAGTAATTATTCAGCTTGCTACAATCAAGCCGTCCGAGCAAACGCTAAACGATTTATTTTATTGCTTGCATTATCAAAATTGCAAGGTTATGTTTTTAACACCGTTTATGAGTGAATACGGAAACCTTGAATGTGATTTTACATTATTATGTTATTTGGATAACTACGACTTATTTTTGCGCAACAGTGTAGCGGTAATGTGTGGGGGATATGAGTCGGTTAAATACAGCACTGAGCAAAATAGTATATTGGCGCAAGTCGACAATAATGCAAATATATATTCGACATACGGCAGTTCAAATACGGAACCGCAGCCTCTGCCCGAACCTCCGTCTCAGCCTGAGCCGTCCGAACCGTCTCATTCTCGCCCTAACGGAGACGGAAATAGCGTTCCCGACAATACCATTCTCTTTTTGGATAGACAGCTGTGCAATTATGCCTATTATATGGATATCAGACAGTGCTATATGTATTCGCGTGCATTTAGGCGTTTGCTTGGCTACATGCGCGACTACGGATACGATAATTATGAATACAACGATTGTGAGCGAGCCATATACGATGATTTGTGGGGTGCGTACGCGCATTTACCGTTTTTTGAAGAATATGGTATTACGCCTAATTGCTATAATATTTATGAAACTATTGAGACATGGAATAGATTATGGGAATACGGACTTACGCAAAGCCTATACGATTTTTGGTATGCGTACAACTCATACGATTTAAATATGCAATATGAGGAATATTATGCCGAGTTTTATAACAGCTATTTGCAAGCAATAGGCGAATACTATTATAGTGACTACGTCGATTATTTTAATGAAAGAAATATCCATGTTTTTGCGCATGCCCAAGGAACTACATATTATAGTTTGTTCGAAATAAATAGTTCAGACGCCTATGAATGCACTGAATATGTGTTTGACACCTATAATGAATTTTTGGGCTTTGCTTTTAATATAAGCCCTACCGATTATATATATGCGATTGCAATCAATATAACGGATAGCTATATCGGTAGATTAGATGAAGATTATTACACGCTGTTAATTACTTTGCAAAATTATATTGATGATAATAAAAATGAAGAAGCTGTAAAAGATTACGAAATCTATTCTCAGGGTGTTACCATATTCTTTTGGGGCGATTTCATTTGGGATCCAAACGGACTTAGATTGGATACGGCGCAGGGACTAAAAGATTATTTCGGACAGGAAAACGGATACGATTACGATTATTGGTTTATGATGTTTTTAGAGTATTTAAACGAACTTCTTAATCAACTTTGGTATAATTAGCGGCAAGATGGCGGTAAAAATGAAAAGAAGCAAAATTACCAAAATATTGTTATGTATTGTAATAGCGACAGTAGGTCTGATATTCGGCGCTTGTTCGAGGGATAATGACAGCTATGAGCGACTTTCCACACCGCAAAATTTGCGGGTGGAGGATGGCGCGCTTGTGTGGGACGAAGTGAAGCATGCAAGCGGATATGCCGTGTATATAGAAAATGATGAACATTTGATTACCGAACCGCAGTTTGATTTGTCAGAGCTTACGGAAGAGGATGCTATATACGAATTATATGTAATCGCCATAGGTGACGGTAAGCATTATTCGGATTCTGACGAGGTCCGGTTTGATTATAAGTACGTCGCACCCGAAATTATAGTACCTACACCGAGTTTAAAGTATACGCTACTTGCCGACGGCAGTGGATACGAAGTGTCGCGTGCGAGCGGATTAGTGAGTGGTCGTATTGTAATACCCGATTACTATAATGAGTTGCCGGTAAAAAGAATTGCAAATGATGCATTTGGATATTACGAAGTGGTAGGTCATGCGGTGGTGGTTAATTCTGTGACGACCGGTGTTAGATTGCCGAGCATGCTGGAGGAAATCGGCGACCAAGCATTTACTCATTGTGTATCTCTTACCGAATTGCATATTCCAAATAGCGTTAAAGTGATAGGCAAATATGCTTTTGATAGTTGTACCAAACTTGAGACAGAGCTTCCGTCTAATCTGGTTGAATTGTCAGCTGGCGCATTTAACGGTTGTAGCAAATTAAAGTCGATAACCATACCGGACGGCGTTGCACGGTTGGAGGACAATGTTTTTTGTTATTGTTCGTCGTTGGAGGATATACGGTTTCCGCAAAACATAGATTATTTCGGGCGGTCTGCTGTAGCTGCAACCAAATGGCTGAAAAATCAGCCTAATGGAATTGTGGATGTACATGGATTTATGTGCGGGTATAACGGCTCAGTTGCGGATGGTTCGGAAATCGTAATCTCATCCGAAATAAAGCATATCTGTGGCAACGCATTCATTGATTTAAACTGTAAAGATATTACGTTGACTATATCCGATGGCATTACTATATCCGATTATGCGTTTTATAATTTCGAAGCGTTAAAATCGATTAGGCTTCCTTCTTATTTGTCTTGTATACCTAAATACGCGTTTTATGGCTGTAAAGCGCTTGAAAGTATTGATATACCTAACGGCGTAACGGCGATAGGTATGCAAGCTTTTAGCGGTTGTTCCGCTTTGGCGAGAATTGAATTGCAGTCCGAACTCGAGGAAATAGGAGAAAAAGCGTTTATGCGATGTTCTGCTTTGACGAGCATTGAACTGCCGTCAGAGTTGAAGGAAATAGGAGAAAACGCGTTTTTCGGTTGTTCGGCTTTGATAAATCTTGAATTGCCGCAAAAACTCGAAAAAATAGGCGAGCATGCTTTTGTCGGTTGCACCAAAATCACAACGTTGCGTATTCCCGACTCCGTTACAGTGCTCGATAACGTTATCATTGGTAGTTTTTCAACCGTAATAATATCGCCGAAGCTTGTCGTAACTCTTACCGACGTTAGTTCGATAGCAAAATATTATATAACATGTTCGCCAGAGGAAAACGAGTACGATTACGTAGAAATATTTTTGAGTAAGGTAGACAGTAACGGGTACTGCAAGTTTTCGTGGATGAAAAATAAAAATCCTTTTTATTTGTACGTAGAAAACAAACAGGACCTTCCGGACGACGGCGGCAACTACTGGTACTACGACGAGGACGGCAAAACGCCCGTTATTTGGCAGGTGCAAAGTGATGAGTAAATCGCGGTAAAAGGCTTGCATTTACAGTAAAATAGTGCTACAATAATTTTGAGATGACCGGACGGTTGCGTTTTTAACGAGGAAAGTCCGAACACCGTAGGACAGAACGCCGGCTAACTACCGGTGAAGGCGACTTCAAGGAAAGTGCAACAGAAAATTACCGCCGGCAACGGCAAGGGTGAAAAGGCGAGGTAAGAGCTCACCGTCAAAACGGTAACGTTTTGAGCTGTGTAAACCCCGTTCGGTGCAAGACAAAGGGTTAAGGTTGTCCGCCGTCCTTTACAATCGCTCGACCTATACGGCAACGTATAGGCAAGATAGATAACCGTCATAACAGAATTCGGCTTACGGGTCATACTCACGTCCATAGACAGAATAGTCTATGGACATTTTTTGTGCATAAAAATCCGCACGGTATAGACCGTGCGGGGTGGTTTGCATTAAGTATCGTCAGTTTATTATTTTTGCTATCTTGGCGATTGCACGCTTTTCTATGCGCGAAACGTATGAGCGGGAAATGTTCAGTTTTTTTGCGACTTGGGACTGTGTGTACGCGGTATTGTCCTTTATGCCGTAGCGCAAGGCGATAACCTCATGCTCGACGCCGGTTAGGTGTTCGGACATAATCTCTTTTACCTTTTCCATGACTAAGCTGTTTTCTATGCCGATAAAGCTGTCAGTCGGTTGGGGAATGACGTCCATCAGCGCGACGTCGTTGCCTTCCTTGTCCGTGCCTACCGACTCGAATAGGCTGACGGCTTGGCGGTGTTTCTTGTTGGAGCGTATGTACATTAGTATTTCGTTTTCTATGCATTTTGCGGCGTACGTAGTCAGCTGACAGCCTTTGTCCGGCTCGAACGTTTCTATGCCCTTGATAAGCCCGATACTGCCTACGCTTATCAGATCGTCGGCTTCGCCGGCGTTGTTGTACTTTTTTACGATGTGCGCGACGAGCCTTAGGTTGTGCCGTACCAATAAGTCGTACGCTTCGCGATTGCCGCTTTTGTATTCGGCAAAGTATTTGCGTTCCTCGTCTGCAGTAAGCGGCTTGGGAAACGAGCCGTTGTTGTTTACGAACGACGTGAAAAAGAATATGCGCGACAAAAATGCCATAAACGTTTCAAATATCATACACTGCTCCTAATAATTACTGGGTTATATTCTATGCCGAAAAAAGTCGAAATTTGCTTGTCCTCATACTTCTTTTGAAAAAAGAAGTAAGCAAGAAAACTTTAGTGTTGTGTGTTTACTGCAGTGGGTGGTTTGATGTTACGCCCAATTGGTTTCGTGTCTATTGCAAATATCTTGACGCCAGTCCATGTAAAATCAGCGACATAAAAAGATGTTTATATTCTGTGTTTATGGTTAAATTTATTTTAATTGCGCCTTTATTTGCTCAAATAAATAGCAAAATCTAATGTATAAAATGTCTTGCAATTACAAAAAGAATTTGTTACAATGGTAATGTCGAGCCTTGTATGGGTTCGTTATACTCAAGTGAGAGGGCAGTTATTTTGGAATTTTTGTCTGCTTCCGGCGCGGCGGCGTCGGATATATCTATAATAGTCGTGGCGACGGTGCTTTCAGTTTTGTGCTTTATCGGACTGATTATACTGTTGTGTAGGTTTGCCGACTTTGGCGGCAAGGTGAAAAACACCGCGTTGATTTTTGCGGGGATACTCGTTGCGGGACTTGCGCTGCGGCTGGTGTTTGCGCTGTGCGTGCGCGGCAGTCGCGACGATTACGGTGTGTTTACGACGATGATAAAAACGCTTAAGCTTAGCGGGCCGGCGGGGTATTACAACGGCGACGCGTCGGGCGTGCTTTATCCGATCGTCTACTTCGTGTACTTGATTTTCGGCGGACTGGCAAACGCCATGGAGCTTTCCTACCAAAGCCTCGGTATGCAGTTTATGATTAAGCTTCCGCTTATCATAGCCGACTTGCTTACGGCCGTTGCCGTGTTCAAGATTGCCGATAGGTATGTCAACCGCGCGACGGCGCTCGTGCTTGCGGGATTCGTTTGCGTTTGCCCGATATTCTTTATCGGTTCGGCTATATGGTGCAGTCCGATAACGTTTGTCGTCATGTTCGCGTGCTGGGCGTGCTACTTTTTGGCACGGAAAAATCATGCCGCGACGATAGTGTTCGCTACGCTTGCCGCGTTTTCGGGCAAAGAGGGTATTTATCTTTTTCCCGTTATATTCGTTTTTTCGGTCTATCATTTGGTGCGCGCAATACTCAATATACGGCGCGACAAGGTTAGGGGCGGCGCGGTGCTCGGAGCGGACTACCGCGCGGTTATAACGGTGCCGGTAAGCTTTTTGCTGTCGTTAGTCGTCGCGTATCTGCTTGGACTTATAATGGTGCATTCATACAGCGCCAATCCGTTTACCTATATTTACGAGTTTTTGCTTGCGCCGCTCAGCGGCTGGGCGTACTTCACTTCGGACGGACTCAGCGTGTATTCCATATTCAACCGCAGTGGCGTTTCCGCCGGTGCGCGGTTCCCGTCGTGGCTGTTCGTGTGCTTGTTTACTGCCATTATTTTTGCGGTTGTCGGCGTCGTGTACTTTACAAAACGCAACCGCGCGACGATGGTGTTGCTTATAGCGTTTACTATGCTTACTATGCAAGTTTACTATCCCGGTACGACGGCGATTAGCATGCAAGTTACGCTTGCCGTCATGCTTGCCGCATACGCGCTCAACCGCGACAAGCGCATACTGTACGTGCTGTTCTTGGTTGGACTATGCTTTGCGGTAAACAGCCTTACTACGCTGTCCAATATCGGGCAAATGAACAATCTCAGCGATTACAATCTCGAGGCGGCGGCCAACGGCGGCATTAAGGCCGTGACTATAGCGTGCTCGGTGATAACTGTGATAGCGCATTTGTACTTTACCGTCGTTGCAGTAAGCGTTGGTATGACCGGCCAGCGGCGGATGCTCGAGGGTCGGCGCACTATACGCGGAAGCTTGTCGGAATTTTTTGCGGTCAAAAAGGATAAATAAATGCTTGCCAAAATAAACAGCTATGCGCTTAACGGCTTGGACGGATACGGCGTTACCGTCGAGGTCGACATACATATGGGCTTGCCCAATATCGACGTGGTGGGTTTGCCCGATACCGCGATCAAGGAATCGCGCGAGCGCGTGCGTTCCGCAATCAAGAACAGCGGCTACGATTTTTCGCCGCGAAAGATAACGGTTAATCTTGCGCCGGCGCACACCAAAAAGGAGGGGCCTATTTTCGACTTGGCCATTGCGCTGGGCATACTCATGTCCACCGAGCAAGCGGGGGTTGACGAGCGCAAAACGCCGCTCGGTTGCGTGCGCGACTACGTGTTTTTGGGCGAGCTGTCGCTGTCCGGCGAGGTTGCGCGCATAAACGGCGTTATGCCAATGCTGATAGCGGCGCGCGAGCAAGGCGTAAAAAAGATAGTAATACCCAAGGCGAACGCCAACGAGGCCAAGTACATACGCGGCATAGAGGTTTACGCCGTTGGCAGTTTGCGCGACGCTGTGGCGCTTATCGACGGCGCAACACGCACGCCTATAGAAAACTGTGACGTTGTTCTTAACGGCTACTCAAGCGGCGGCGAGGACTTGAAGTACGTAAAGGGCCAGTACGCCGCAAAACGCGCTTTGGAGATTGCCGCGGCGGGCGGGCATAATATGATTATGATCGGCGCGCCCGGCGGCGGTAAGACGATGCTTGCCAAGTGCTTGCCCACTATTCTGCCCGATATGACAGAAGCGGAGGCGCTGGAAACGACCAAAATTCATTCCATAGCCGGCATACTGGACGAGAGCTGTGGTATAGTCACTACGCGGCCGTTCCGCAGTCCGCACCACACCACCAGCCGTGTGGCGCTTACCGGCGGCGGGCCGTCGGCCAAGCCCGGAGAAATAAGCTATTCGCATAACGGCGTATTGTTTTTGGACGAGCTGCCCGAATACCCGCGCGGCGTGCTGGAAATTTTGCGCCAACCTCTGGAGGACGGAGTAGTAACCGTATCGCGTGCGGCACGTAGCGTGGAATATCCGGCAAACTTTATGCTGGTTGCGAGCATGAATCCTTGTCCGTGCGGTTACTACGGTTCGGCAACGCACCAATGCACGTGTTCGCCGTCGCAGATACAAAAATACATGTCGCGCATTTCCGGTCCGTTGCTTGACCGAATAGATTTGCATATCGACGTGGACGAGGTGAACTACGACGACTTGACTAAGGAGAGTAATACCGAAAGCTCGGCGGACGTGCGTGCGCGAGTAAACGCGGCGCGAGCTATCCAGACGGCGCGTTACGCCGGCACTGACGTTCACTCCAACTCTAAAATGACGAGCGAAATGATTAAGAAGTATTGCGTGCTTGACGAAGCGGGCGAGCGCATACTTCAAGCGGCATTTGACAAGCTGGGCATGTCGGCGCGCGCGTACACGCGGATATTAAAGGTGGCGCGCACCATTGCCGACCTTGACGGCAAGCCGAACATAACTTCCGCGCACGTAGCGGAAGCCGTTATGTACCGTTCGCTCGATAAGGCGGTTAAGTGATGGTATTGTCTGATTTGTATTTGTGGCTGTCGTACTCCCGCATTCCGACGCGCAAGATAAACATGATTTTGGAAAATACGTCGCCGTCGCAGTTGTGGGATTCGTTCGACGAGGACGAGCTTAAGTATTCCTTGGACGACAAAACGTTCGGGTTGTTAAAGCGGACGCGCAATAAGGAATATATAGACCGCGCCAAATTCTATTTGGAATCCAACAATATAAAGTACGTTACTCGCGCCGATCCAATCTATCCGACTGCGCTTGCGCAAAAGGAAGTAGACCCGCCGCCCGTGCTGTATTATAAAGGCGATTTGAGCATACTAATGCAACCGTGCTTGGCTGTAGTAGGTACGCGCAAGGCGTCGCAGTACGGTAGGTATGTTTCGTCGCGTATAGTGGAGGAGCTGGCCTCGGCGTTTACCATAGTCAGCGGCTTGGCTACCGGCATAGACGGATACGCGCACCGCGCAGCGCTTGCGGCGGGCGGTAAGACGGTTGCAGTACTTGGTAGCGGACTGTTCAACGCGTCGCCTACGTCCAATCTGGCGCTGTTTGACGAGATTTGCAAGGACGGACTTGCAATTAGCGAATACACGCCGGACACGCACGCCACCGAATACACCTTTCCGCAACGCAACAGAATAATAAGCGGACTGTCGCGCGGCGTGCTCGTCGTGGAAGCGTCGTACAAAAGCGGGTCGTTGATTACCGCAAATTGTGCGCTCGACCAAGGCCGCGACGTGTTTGCCGTCCCCGGCGATATAGACAAGATTCGCTCGCAAGGCACCAATAATCTTATCAAGCGCGGTGCGATAGCGGTGACTTGCGCGGACGATATTCTCGATTATTATTCGGTCAAGAGCAAAAAGACCCAGCCTAAAACGGTTGCGCTCGACTTTGCGGAGCAAAGCGTGATGGACGCATTGGGCGGCGGCGAAAAGTCGTTTGACGCGCTTGTGGAAGCTTGCGGCATGACGGTGCCCGAGCTTAACACCGCGCTGTCGGCGTTACTCATATACGGACTCGTCCATGAAAAATCGAAAAATCTTTATACTGTGTCGTAGGTAAAGGAGAGATAAATTGAAACTTGTTATCATAGAGGGCTTTGGTAAGCTTGAAACAGTGCAAAAGTATTTGGGTAAAGAGTACAAGGTGTTTGCCACCGGCGGACACGTTCGCGACCTCATGCCCAAGCGTTTATCGGTGGACGTAAAAAACGACTTTCAGCCGACATACGTCGTTATGGACGACAAAAAGAGCGTAGTGGACAGCCTTAAAAAGGTTGCGGCCTCCTCCGAACAAATACTGCTTGCAACCGACCCCGACCGCGAGGGCGAGGCTATTTCTTGGCACGTGGCTACTTTGCTCGATATTCCTCAAGACGCGGCGGTGCGTATAGAGTTTAACGAGATAAGCAAGAACGCTATACAGAACGCGCTAAAAAAGCCGCGAGCCATAGACAAGAGCTTGGTGGACGCACAGCAAGCGCGGCGCGTGCTCGATAGGCTAGTCGGCTACAAAGTGTCGCCCGTGCTTTGCCAAAAGATACAGAGCAACCTCAGCGCCGGTCGCGTTCAGTCAGTTACGTTAAGACTGGTAGTAGACCGCGAGCGCGAGATCCAAGCGTTCGTAGCCGAGGAGTACTGGAATTTTTTCGTACTGCTCAGCTCGCCGGCCGGCGAAAAGTACAAGGCTTCGCTCGTCGGCAAGTCGGGCGGGGATAAGATTAAGCTTTCGAGCGAGGTGGACGTAAATAAGATCAAGTCCGACCTTGACGGCGCGGACTACGTGGTGCAGAACGTTAAGCGCAGTATTACCAAGGCGCATCCTTACGCACCGTTTATTACCTCTACTATGCAACAAGACGCGCTTAACAAGCTGAATATGAGCTTGCGCCAAACCTCGTCGGCGGCACAACAGCTGTACGAGGGCGTGGAGCTTCCAAACGAGGGCAAGGTCGCGCTTATCACTTATATAAGAACGGACTCCACGCGCGTGTCTGCCGAAGCTATTTCCGCCGCGCGCGAGTATATTGCCAATAACTTCGGCGACGCGTATTTGCCGGACAAGCCCAATTACTACGCGTCCAAAAAGAGCGCGCAAGACGCGCACGAGGCTATCCGACCCATATCGCTGTCGCGCACGCCGGACAGCGTAAAGCCGTACCTCAACAAAAATCTGTATGCGCTGTACAACCTTATTTACAAGCGGTTTTTGGCCAGCCAGATGTCGGACGCTACCTACAATTCGGTGTCGGTTGATATAGCGGCAAACGGCTATGACTTTCGCATAAGCGGGCGCACGCCGGTGTTCGACGGCTTTACTAAGGTTTACGCCGTTGCCGACAAGGGAACAGACGACAAGTCGGACGAGCGCTCCACCGTGCCCGAGCTTAACGTAGGCGACAAGCAAAAGTTTATAGACTACGATTGCGAGCAAAAGTTTACCAAACCGCCCGCACGCTACACCGAGGCCAGCTTGGTCAAGGCGATGGAGGAAAAGGGTATAGGCCGTCCCGCAACGTATACGCCCACGGTTACGCTTTTGTTCTCGCGCAAGTATATAGAAAAGAGCGGCAGAGCGATTGCGCCGACCGAGCTTGGCTGTAACGTTACTGACATGCTCGTAAAGTATTTTCCCGAAATAATGGACGTCGGCTTTACCGCTAATATGGAAGCGGAGCTGGACGGCATAGAGGACGGCGGCATGCGATGGCAGAGCATTGTGGCCAAGTTCTACGAGGGCTTTGAGGATAAAATCCGTGCGGCTAAGGGCGATACGTATACGCTTAAAGCGCCCGACGAGCATACCGACTACGTGTGCGAAAAGTGCGGCGCAAACATGGTTATCAAGACCGGTAGGTTCGGCAGATTTTTGGCATGCCCCAACTATCCCAAATGCAAAAACACCAAAAATCTTGACGAAAACGGCAATATTGCAGCACCCAAGGAGCAAGAGGTGTCGGACGTCGTGTGCGAAAAGTGCGGCGCCAAAATGGTGGTTAAGACCGGTAAGTACGGCAAGTTTTTGGCATGTCCAAACTATCCCAAGTGCAAAAACATAGTTAATCTCGAACCGGATGGCGGCGACAAAAAGGCCGACGATATTCAGCTTCCTCCTTGTCCCAAGTGCGGTAAACCGCTTAAAAAGATTACCACGCGCAAAGCTACGTTTTACGGTTGCTCCGGCTATCCCGCTTGCGACTTTACTTCGTCCGACCCGCCGTCCGATCAAAAGTGCCCGACTTGCGGTGCGTACTTGGTTGTAAAAACCGGCAAAAACGGCAAGTATCTAAAATGCTCCGACAAGAGCTGCAAGTACAAGCAGAACGTAGACAATGCCTAATAACGTCGTAAATATAATAGGCGCGGGTCTTGCCGGATCGGAAGCCGCGCTGTATCTGGCGGCGCGGGGCGTAAAGGTGAACCTTTACGAAGCGAAGCCGCTGTGGTTTTCGCCGGCGCATTCCAAGCCCGATTTTGCCGAAATAGTCTGTTCCAATTCGCTCAAAAGCACGGTCGCTACCACGGCGAGCGGAACGCTTAAAAACGAGCTGGATATTTTGGGTTGCAGACTTTTGGGTTTTGCGCGCAAGGTAAGCGTGCCGGCCGGCAGTGCGCTTGCGGTAGACCGCGACGGATTTTCCGCGCTCGTAACCGAGGCGGTGCGCGAACAGCCGAATATAACGGTAATCGACAAAATAGTGACCGAAATAGATACCGACGACCTTACTATAGTTTGTGCCGGTCCGGTGTGTCACGACAGACTTGCGCAGTCGCTACGCGCAATTACCGGCGAGCAGTCTTTGCACTTTTTCGACGCCGCCGCGCCCATAATAACCGCCGAGTGTGTGGATTACACCAGCGCGTTTTTCGGCGCACGGTACGGCAAGGGCGAGGACGATTACCTTAACTGTCCTATGACTAAGGACGAGTATCTGCAATTTTACAACGCGCTCGTTACCGCCGAACGTGCGGTGGACAAGGTGGGTGGCGTGTTTGAGGGTTGCATGCCGGTAGAGGTTATGGCGGCGCGAGGCGAGGACGCGTTGCGGTTCGGTCCGCTCCGTCCGGTAGGATTCCGCGACGCGGGCGGGGGTAAAAGACCGTACGCCGTGCTACAGCTACGGCGGGAGAATGCGGAAGGCACGTTGTTCAATCTCGTCGGGTTCCAAACCAATCTGAAATTCGGCGAGCAAAAGCGAGTGTTTTCGCTCATTCCGGCGCTGAAAAATATCGAAATAGTGCGGTACGGAGTTATGCACCGCAACACCTTTGTCAATGCGCCGCGTGCGCTCAACGCCGACTTGCGGCTGAAGGCGGCGCCAAACGTGTTCGTGGCCGGCCAGCTGTGCGGTGTGGAAGGGTACGTGGAAAGCATTGCCGCCGGACTTTTGGCGGCGGTCAACGCACACAGACTACTCGTAGGTAAGGCTACGGTTGTGCCGCCCGAAAATACCGTTTTGGGTGCGCTTATGAAGTACATAACTACGCCCAACGCCGATTTTCAGCCTATGAACGCCAACTTCGGCATTTTGCCGATGATAGACGGCGTAAAAAAGACGGAGCGAAAACAAGCGTATTATGACAGAAGCGACGCTTGTATGCGCGATTGGATTAAAAATATAGACTTTTAACGACGCGAATTTAATTGTAAATCTCGCGCGACTGTGATAAAATTATAGGGAAAGGAGATTAAGCTAATATGAAACTTGAAGGAACAACCATTATAGGCGTGCGCAAGGACGGCAAAACCGTTATAGCCGGCGACGGTCAAGTCACGCAAAACAATCAAGTAATTATGAAGGGCAACGCCAAAAAGGTGCGCCGCGTATACAACGGTCAGGTCATTCTCGGCTTTGCCGGTTCGGTCGCCGACGCGTTCACTCTAAGCGAGCGGTTTGAGGAAATGCTAAACAAGTATTCCGGCAACCTTATGCGTGCCGCCGTAGAGCTTGCCATGCTTTGGCGTGGCGACAGAGCGTTGCGCCAGCTGGAGGCGCTTATGATAGTTGCCGACAAAAACGAAATGTACATCGTGTCCGGCAGTGGCGACGTAATAGAACCCGAACACGGCGTTTGCGCGATAGGCTCCGGCGGAAGCTACGCTTTGGCGGCCGGTAGGGCGTTGCTTGTCAACACCGATATGGACGCCGAGCAGATTGCCAAGGAAGCAATGCTTATCGCGTCCGATATTTGCGTGTTTACCAATTCCAACATTATAGTGGAGGTGGCGTAATGGAGCTTACACCCAAGCAAATAGTAGCGGAGCTTGACAGATATATAATCGGTCAGACCAAGGCCAAGCGCGCTGTGGCAATAGCGTTGCGCAATCGCTATCGCAGAAGCAAGCTGCCCGAGTCCGTTCGTGAGGAGATTACGCCCAAAAACATTATCATGAAAGGCCCGACCGGCGTGGGTAAAACGGAGATAGCACGCCGTCTTGCCAAGATTATGCGCGCGCCATTCATCAAGGTGGAAGCAACCAAGTACACAGAGGTCGGCTACGTCGGCCGCGACGTCGAGTCCATGATACGCGACCTTGCGGAAACTGCCGTGCACCTCGTTAAGCAGGAGCAAATGGCGGTTGTGGAAAACAAGGCGCGGGAATTTGCCGAGCAAAAGGTTGCGGACATAATAGTAAAGGCACGCAAAAAGAGCAGTGAAACTCCGGAGAGCGTTATCAAATCGCAAGTGCTGGAGGAGCTGCGCGACGGTCGGCTTAAAAACACGGTTGTGGAAATAGAGCTTGCCGAACGCATGCCGCAAATGGAAGCAATGCCGGGGATGGCGATAGACCTCAACCTCGGCGAAATGCTGGGAAGCTTAGGCAGTCTTATTCCGCAACGCAAAAAGAAGCGCAGAGTATCGGCGGAGGAAGCCGTGTCGCTGTTTATGGAAGAGGAAAGCGAGCGCTTGCTCGATATGGACGCAATCAAGGCGGAGGGCGTGCGCCGTGCGCAAGAGGACGGCATAATCTTTATCGACGAGATAGACAAGATAGCGCACCGTCAAGGCTCGGGCGGCGGCATGGACGTGTCGCGCGAGGGCGTTCAGCGCGATATATTGCCCATAGTCGAGGGCTGTACCGTTATGACCAAGTACGGCGCAATCAAGACGGACTACATTCTGTTCATTGCGTCGGGCGCATTCCAAATATCGTCGGTTACCGATCTTATTCCCGAGCTTCAAGGCCGATTCCCTATACGCGTGGATTTGGACTCGTTGTCGTTTGAGGACTTCGTGCGCATATTCACCGAGCCGGAAAACGCGGTTACGCGCCAGTACGCGGCAATGCTTTCGGTGGAGAACATAAACCTCACTTTCACCAAGGAAGCCATTGAGGAAATGAGCCGCATAGCGGTGCTGGAAAACGAAACTGGCGAGGATATAGGCGCGCGCAGATTGCATACCGTTATGGAAAGCTTGCTCGAGGACATCAGCTTTAACGCCGACGGCAACAATCCCGTGATAGACGTAAACGTAGACAAGGCGTACGTGGCGGAACACCTTGCAAAAGAGATTTCCGAACACGACCTTAAAAAGTACATTCTCTGATAATTCATTAAAATTCATTTTCTGTTTTGAGTAAGAACTATGATTAACGCACCCAAAGGCACGAAGGACATGCTTCCGTCCGAGTCATACAAATGGCAGGCGGTGGAAAAAGCGGCAAAAAAGATAGCCGCGTTGTACAACGTAAAGCAAATTCGCACGCCGGTATTCGAGCATGCGGAATTGTTTTTGCGCTCGATAGGCGACAGCACCGACATAGTCAACAAGGAAATGTATATCTTTGACGACAAGGGCGGGCGAAAAATGGCGTTGCGCCCCGAAGGCACTGCGGGCGTAGTGCGTGCCGTGCTGGAAAACAATATCGTGGAAACTCTGCCGCAAAAGCTGTTTTACATAGAGGGCGTGTACCGCTACGAACAGCCGCAAGCGGGCAGATACCGCGAACATCACCAGTTCGGCGCGGAGTTTTTCGGCAGTGGGTTGCCGTGCTTCGAGGTTGAGCTTTTGGGGCTTGCTCACGACTTTTTGCGCGAGCTTGGCTTTAACGACTTGCTGTTGAAGATAAACAGCATAGGCTGTAACAAATGCCGTGCGCAGTTTAACGCGGCGTTGCGCGAGTTTTTGAGCGGCGTGCATGAGCATATTTGCGGCGATTGCAAGCGTCGTGCCGAGGTCAATCCGCTTCGCACGCTCGACTGTAAGGTGCCGTCGTGCCGCGAAATATATAAAAACGCGCCTAAGATTTCCGATTACCTTTGCGACGATTGCAAGGCGCACCACGCGGCCGTGCTTAAAGGCCTTGACGATATAGGCATAAAGTACGTGGAGGACAAAAACTTGGTGCGCGGACTCGATTACTACACGCGCACCGTGTTCGAGCTGTGCGACGGTGATATGGCCGTGCTGGGCGGCGGCAGATACGATAATCTGTGCGAACAGCTTGGCGGCAAGCCCACGCCGTGCGTTGGGTTCGGTTGTGGTATAGAACGGCTTATAGCCGCGGCGGAAGCTCACGGCGTTAAGTTTGATAACCCCATGCCTAAGGTGTTCGTCGCCGCGCAATCGGACGATGCGCGCAATACTTGCGTAAAGATAGTAAAGGCTTTTCGCGATATGGGCGTTACCGCGGAATGCGACCTTATGGGCAAAAGCCTAAAGGCGCAGTTCAAGCATGCCGACCGTCAAGGCTTTGCGTTCGTCATGACTATAGGCGAAAGCGAGCTTAGCAGTGGCGTGTATTCGCTTAAGAATATGAGTAACGGCGAGGTGGTTAGCGTAAAAGCAAACGACTTGTCCGTTATTAAAAATTTGTAAATATGACAGTCGGCGAAGGCTTTGTAAGGACTGCCGCGCTCGTAGGCGAGGCCGCAATAGAGCGACTGCAAAACGCCAAAGTGCTGGTAGTAGGCGTGGGCGGCGTAGGCGGCGCGGTGGCGGAAGTGCTTATCCGTAGCGGCGTTGGCCGTCTTACTTTCGTGGACGGCGATAACTTCGAGCCGAGCAACCTTAACCGTCAAATTTTATGTACGACAAGCGAGCTGGGCAAAAACAAGGCGGTGGTGGCCGCGCAACGCGCGACGGCGATTAACCCCGCTGTAAAGGCCGTAGCTATACCAAAGTTCGTTGACGGCAATAGTATTGCAGAAATATTGGACGGTGGTTACGACTATTGCATAGACGCTATAGACGATTTACCTAACAAGGTTTTGCTTATTGCCGAATGCAAAAAGCGCGGTATAAATATTGTTACGGCGCTTGGCGCGGGCAACCGTATCGGTTGCGATTTTTGCGTTACCGACGTATATAAAACTAAGGACGATCCGTTTGCACGCAAGCTGCGGCACGAGCTTAAAAGGGCGGGCGTACAGTCGCTGGACGTTGTGTGTGCGCTTTCGCCGCCGCTCGTTAAGCACGGCACGCCGTCGTCCATTGCCGCACCGCCGCTCGTCATGGGTGCAATGCTGGCGAACCACGCCGTCAAAAAAATAATCGGAATTTAATCTGAAAGGAGTGAGCGAGATGGAGCTCGAATTGATAGAAAAGGTCGATCCGGAAGTTGCCGCGAGCATGAAAAAGGAGCTTAATCGCCAGCGCAACAAGATAGAGCTTATTGCAAGCGAAAACTTCGTATCAAGGGCCGTGCTTGCCGCGGCCGGTTCGCACTTGACCAATAAGTATGCGGAAGGGTATCCGAGCAAGCGCTATTACGGCGGTTGCGAATACGTAGACGAAATAGAATCGCTTGCCATAGAGCGCGCAAAAAAGCTGTTCGGTGCCGAGCACGCCAACGTTCAACCGCACTGCGGCGCAAACGCCAATCACGCCGTGTTCTATGCCGTGCTACAGCCTAACGATACGTACCTCGGCATGAACCTTGCGCACGGCGGGCATTTGACGCACGGCTCGCACGTCAACTATTCGGGGCGGTACTACAACGTCGTGCCGTACGGCGTGGACGAAAAGACCGAAACCATAAACTACGACGAGGTGGAACGCCTTGCCGTGGAGCACAAGCCCAAGCTTATTTTGGCGGGCGCGTCGGCATATCCGCGCGTGATAGACTTTAAGCGCTTCCGCGCCATTGCCGACAAGGTTGGAGCAGTGTTTATGGTGGATATGGCGCATATTGCCGGACTCGTGGCGGCTGGACTTCACCCCAATCCGGTTGAGTACGCCGATATAGTAACCACCACTACGCACAAAACGCTTCGCGGTCCGCGCGGCGGCATGATTTTGTGCAAGGAGCAATTCGCCAAAGCGATAGACAAGGCTATTTTCCCCGGTACGCAAGGCGGCCCGCTGGAGCATATTATTGCGGCAAAGGCCGTCGCGTTAAAGGAAGCCATGTCGGCCGATTATACCAGCTATCAAAAGAACGTAATAGGCAACGCCAAGGCGCTTGCCGATAGGCTGACAGAGCGCGGTATCAAGCTCGTGTCGGGCAGTACCGACAACCACCTTATGCTCGTCAAGCTGGAAAACGGCATGACCGGTAAGGAACTGGAAACGTTGCTTGACGATTGCAATATAACGGTAAACAAAAACGCAATACCGTTCGACCCGCTTCCGCCGTCCAAGACCTCGGGTATACGCATAGGCACGCCGGCGGTAACTACGCGCGGAATGGGCGTGGCGCAAATGCGCGTTATTGCCGACTGCATAGCCGACGCAATAACGCAAGGCGAGGGCGCTAAGCAAAGCATTATATCGCGCGTGGCCGAGCTTACTGCAAGCTTCCCGCTGTATAAGTAATACCCCTATAGTTTTAAAATCCTATCAATTTATCGGGAATTAACTTGACAAAGTTAGTTCCTTTTTGTTACACTCGTAAGCGTAGGAGAGAGTTATGCGATTATCTACGAGAGCCACGTACGGAATGCGGCTATGCTTTATGCTCGCGCTGTCCAAAGCGCCGCTAAGCGCGTCCCAGCTCGTTAAGCAGACCGACGTTGGTATTAAATACCTCGAACAGCTTTTGGCAATGCTAAAGCGCGGAAAAATAGTCACTGCGTATCGTGGCAAGTCGGGCGGCTACGTGCTTGCTCGCGACCCCAAGGATATAACGATTGGCAATATGCTCAACGCGCTCGACGACGGCTTTGACGCGCCTGCGTGCGTGTGCGGTAATTGCGCCGATATGTACTGCCCGAATCGCAACGTGCTTAACAAGCTTACGGACGGAATCAATAGCGTGCTGGACAGCGTTACGCTTGCGGAAATGGTTGACGAACACCGCAGTAATTGCGGTTCTGGTGGTGCGGAATGAAAAGTGAAAGTATCTATTTGGACTACGCCGCGACTACGCCGACGGACGAGCAAGTGTTTAATGCGGCAAAGCCTTATTATACGGATATATTCTATAATCCCGCGTCTGCGCATTTCCTCGGCCAAAAGGCTAACGCGGCGGTGGAAAAAGCAAGGCGGCAGTGCGCTCAAGCCGTAAACGCCAATGCCGACGAAATATATTTTACTTCTGGCGGTACGGAGAGCATAAACCTTGCGCTGTGCGGAGTTGGCGGCGGTCTTGCAGTGTCGAATATAGAACATGACGCAACGCTTGCGTGTGCGCAAAAATTGAGCGCTAACGGCGCCGACGTGCGTTATATCAAGGTAAACGGCGACGGCGTAGTAACGCCAGAAGCTCTTACCGAAGCGCTTGGCGAGCGTACGGCACTTGCGTGCGTAATGGCGGTAAACAACATAGTGGGCAGTGTTCAGCCTATAAAGCGGCTTGCGGCGGCGGCGCATAGTAAAGGAGTGCTATTCTTTACCGACGCGGTGCAAGCCGTAAATTCGATTGATATTGACGTAAAGGATTGGGGCGTGGATATGCTTGCCGTGTCCGGTCACAAGTTTTACGCGCCCAAGGGCGTTGGATTTTTGTATGTAAAGCGAGGAGTAAAACTCAATCCGTCGCTCGTCGGCGGCAACCAAGAGGGCGGCTTGCGCGCCGGCACGCACGACGTTCCCGCCATCGTCGCTATGGGCGAGGCGATACAAAAAGCAAAAGCTCTACGCACGGAATATGTTTCGCACGTAAAGCGTGTGGCGGATACGTTTGTTAAAACGCTCGATTGCGGAAAAGTAATAGAGTGCGCCGAAAAAACGGACGAAATAGTGTCCGTTGTGTTCCGCGGCAAAAACGGCTATATTGACGGCGGCAGACTGGCTACCGCATTGTCCGTCGAGGGTGTGTGTTGCTCGGTGGGCTCTGCTTGTTCGGCCGGTTCGGCAACTCCGCCGCAAACCTTGCTCGCAATGGGCGTTGAGCATGCGAGTAGCTCGGTGCGCTTTTCGTTCGGGCGCAATACAACAGTAGAACAAGCCAAACGCGCCGCGCAAACAGTAAACGCCGTAGTTAAGCGCTTTTAACGCTTAGTCCTCTAATTTTTTCTGCGCCGCTTTAAGCGCCTTTACGGGCACTTTGGAGTTTTCCATTTTTTTGAGCGCAACCGCGCCGGCTATCGCGCCGATAGTAAATCCGAATAAAAGTCCTCTCATACGTTCCTCCTATAAATATTATGTTTAATAATCGTTTGCGATATGCGCAAAAAGGCGATTGGACTTGCTAAAATATTTTTAAGAAAATTTTTCAAAAATACTGTAAAAAATCTTTGATATGTGTTATAATGTATCGGTGGAAAGCGGAGATAAAATTTTGGGCGTAGATTTCGGACTGAAACGCGTGGGACTTGCGGTGTGCGACAGCTTGCACATTCTGGCTACGCCACTACCGGTGTATCACACCAAATCCATGCGCAACACCATAGACCACGTGGCACAAGTAGCTAAGGCTAACGAGGTGGGTCGCATAGTGGTGGGACTGCCGTTGAACCTTGACGGCACGGAATCCGTTCAGTCGGGTAGGGCGCGGGCGTTTGCTCGCAACCTCGGCAAGGTTACCGGACTACCCATAGAACTTTTTGACGAGCGACTTACCACGGTGGAGGCAGACGAACTGCTTGTAGAAGCGGGCGTCAAAAAGGCGGCCGACCGCGCAAAGCTTATCGACAGTATGTCGGCAAAGGTGATTTTGCAAAGCTTTATAGATAACGACAAATAATCCATTAGGAGAGTAATATCATGGCAGAAAATCAAGAAGAAAACGTTGAGCTTATCGACGAAGAAGTCATTACGCTTTACGACGACAAAAACAATCCGGTAGACTTTAACGAAGTTGCGGTTGTGGAATACGAAGGCGATTTTTATGCACTTTTGCAACCGGTCGAGCCTATGGAAGGCTTGGGCGAGGACGAGGCTATCATTTTCAAGGTAGTGCAAAAGGACGAGGAAACGGACGAGTTCGAGCCGGTAACCGACGAGGCCGTGCTTGACGCCGTATTTAACGAGTACCTCAAAGCGGAAGCCGAATTCGGCGACGACTGCGATTGCTGCGACTGCGACGATTGCCATCACGATCACGACGATTGCGATGACGATTGCTGCGAGGGCGGCTGCTGCGGCGTTCACAAGCACAAGGGCGAAAACTAATTCGGAATTGCGGCCGCTAACGCGGCGTTAAGGTTGAGATTGTTCGCTTCGCGCTCTGTGTTCGTTCCGAATGACGAAACAACGGAGTGACTTAAGCAATCTCAATCCATTTCTATCCAATATTCTTTTTAAAAGAAGTATGCAAAAAGGTATTAAAATCATTTGCGTAATGCTTTACCTTGTGTTATAATTATGTTAACTACTCACTCGGTTGTTTTTCTGTGCGTTGTCAAATTTTTGAGGGCAACGTGTAAACCGAGGAGGGAAACGGAGAAATCATGGCAAACGTAATCACGATGAAACAGCTTTTGGAAGCGGGCGTTCACTTTGGACATCCCACGCGTAAGTGGAATCCCAAAATGAAAAAGTATATATACGTGTCGCGTAACGACATTTATATTATCAACCTTGAAAAGACGGTGGAAATGATCGACAAGGCGTATGCGTTCATTAAGGACGTAGCCGCCGAAGGCAAGTCCATTCTTTTCGTAGGCACCAAAAAGCAAGCGCAAGAGGCGATTATGCAGGAAGCGGAAAAGTGCGGAATGTACTACGTTAAATCGCGCTGGCTGGGCGGCACGCTTACCAATTTTTCGACTATCAAATCCCGTATCGAGCGGCTTAACAAGCTTAACCTTATGGAAAAAATGAACGAGTTTGCGCTCCTTCCCAAAAAGGAAGTGCTCAAGCTCAAGGCAGAGCGCGACAAGCTTGAGGACAACCTCGGCGGCATTAAGGATATGCGCACGCTCCCCGGCGCGTTGTTCGTCGTTGACCCCAAAAAGGAACACAACGCCGTAGCTGAAGCGCGCAAGCTTCACATTCCCATCGTAGCTATAGTTGACACCAACTGCGATCCCGATGAAGTTGACTACGTTATTCCCGGCAACGACGACGCTATCCGCGCCATCAAGCTTATTGCCGGCGCAATGGCCGACGCCGTTATCGAGGCGCGCGAGGGCGAGGAAGGTTTGGCGGCACGCCGCGCTGTGGAAGCGCAAATGCAAGCCGAAGCCGACGCTGCTAAGGCCAACGTGGAAGTAGTGGAAGAGCCCGCGTCGCAAGAACAGCTTGACCGCCTTGCAAACGGCGAAACCGACGCCGAATAATCGGCGGGCCGGTTAGTCGTATAAATCAAATATAACTTACAACGCTCGGCGTTTAAGTTTCGACTAAATACCAATACAAATAATTAGGAGTAATATTATGGGAATTACTGCAAGTGACGTTGCAAAATTGCGTGAAATTACCGGCGTCGGTCTTATGGCGTGCAAAAAGGCGCTTGTTGCTACCGACGGCGACATTGATAAAGCGTGCGAATATCTTCGCGAACAAGGTATGTCCATCGTCGCCAAAAAGGCGGGCAGAATAGCCGCCGAGGGCGCCGCGTGGTCTTGCATCTCCGCCGACAAGCATGTAGGTGCGTTGGTGGAAGTAAACTGCGAGTCGGACTTCGTTGCCAAGAGCGACGTGTTCGTTGCATTGTGTGAAGCGGTGGCCAAGGCCGCCGTGGAAAGCGAAAAGACCGAGGTTGACGAGCTTAAGGCCGTCAAGACCAAGGACGGCACGGTGGAGGAGCTTATAACCGCCGCTACGTCCAAGACCGGCGAAAAGATTTCCTTGCGCCGCGTTGCCGTTCAAAAGAACGCAAAAGGCATCGAGGAAGCCTACATTCACATGGGTGGCAAAATGGGCACGCTCGTAGAGGTTTCCGTCGAAGGCTTGACCAAGGACAATACTGCGGAAATCGTTGCTATGGCGCACGACGTTGCTATGCACATAGCGGCGTTCCAGCCTCCGTACGTTCGCAAAACCGACGTGCCGCAAGAGGCCGTCGACCACGAGCGCGAGATCATCAAACAACAGCTTTTGAACGATGAAAAGAACAGCAAAAAGCCCGAGCAAGTTTTGGCGAAGATTGCCGAAAACAAGCTTGGCAAGTTCTTTGAGGAAAACTGCCTTTTGTATCAAGCGTTTGCTAAGGATCCTTCGGTTACGATTGAACAGCTTGTCGCCGCCACCGCCAAAAAGACGGGGACCAAGCTCGACATCGTGCGGTTTACCAAGTTCGTTATGGGCGAGGGTATAGAAAAGCGCACTGACAATCTTGCCGAGGAAGTCGCTAAATTGTCGGGCAAATAATCAAAACATTTTCGATCGGCTTATCGTTAATTTCGGTAAGCCGATTTTTTGAAATAAGTTGAGTGTACGCTTGTACTTCTTTCAATCCAAGGAGCTTACATGTATAAGAGAGTATTGTTAAAGCTGAGCGGCGAAGCGCTTGCCGGCGCAACCGGTACCGGTATTGACCCCGCAACCGTGGACATGGTTGTAAACCAGCTCGTCCAACTGAACAAGAGCGGAGTGCAAGTGGCGGTAGTCGTAGGCGGAGGCAATTTTTGGCGCGGGCGGCAAGGCGTTGCCATGGACAAGGTTACTGCCGACCACATGGGTATGCTTGCTACCATTATGAACGCGCTTGCGTTGCAGGACGCTATCGAAAAAAAGGGCGTGCCTTCGCGCGTGCAGACTGCCATATCCATACCGTCGGTTGCCGAACCGTTTATACTGCGCAAGGCGCTTAGGCATTTCGAGTGCGGGCGCATAGTAATATTCGCTTGCGGCACCGGCAATCCGTACTTTACCACCGATTCCGGCGCGGCGCTTCGCGCGGCTGAGATTAAGGCCGACGTATTGCTTATGGCAAAGAACGTTGACGGCGTGTACGACTGCGATCCCAAAAAGAACGCCAACGCCAAAAAGTACGGCGAGCTTACGTACATGGACGTTATCAACAAGAACATAGCCGTCATGGATTTTACTTCCGTTACCATGTGTATGGAAAACGATATTCCTATTATCGCGTTCGGCTTGACGGAGAAAAACAGCATTATTCGCGCCGTGTCGGGCGAAAAAATCGGCACATCGATTCATAAATAATATTTTGTAGGAGATATATCATGCAAAACGAATTGTTAATAGAAACCTCGAACAAAATCGACGATAAGTTTAACAAGGTGCTTGAGCACCTTAAATCGGAGCTTAACTCTATGCGCGCGGGCAGAGCCAATCCGGTCGTGCTCAGCAGAGTTATGGTTGACTACTACGGTATGATGACGCCGCTCAACCAAATGGCAAATATTCAAGTTACGGACGCGCGCACGCTTACCGTGTCGCTTTACGACGTTTCCGCGCTGAAGGAAGCCAAAAAGTCGATTATTGCCGCCGACCTCGGCCTTAATCCGGTAGACGACGGCAAGGTTATACGTTTGTCCTTCCCGCAGCTTACCGAGGAGCGCCGCAAGGAACTTATCAAGCAAGTGCGCAAAACCGGTGAGGACAGCAAGGTCGCGCTCCGCAACGAGCGCCGCGACGCCATGGACGTAGGCAAAAAGCTTAAAAAGGAAGTGTCGGAGGATGATATTTCCGAATTTGAAAAAGTTATCCAAAAGAAGCTTGACGGCGCCGTGGAAAAGGTTGATAAGCTGATAAAAGACAAGGAAGCCGACTTACTTGAAATCTAACAAGCAAGAGCAATCCGCTCTTTCCGTGCCGACGCACGTCGGAATGATTATGGACGGCAACCGCAGATGGGCGCGCAAGCGTTTACTGCCGAGTGCCGCGGGGCACCGCGCCGGCGCAAAAAACGTCGTGCCTATAGTCAGCTGTGCGTTTGACTGCGGCGTAAAGGTAGTCACGCTGTACGTGTTTTCCACCGAAAACGCGGGGCGTAGCGAGGACGAAGTTACTTCGCTTATCAATTTGATACGCGAACGCGGCAAACCTATGGCCGACAAGCTGATAGAGATAGGCGCGCGCGTATGCTATTCGGGCGACAGATCGTACTTTCCGCAAGACGTGCGCGACATGATGGACGATGTGGAAAGCCAAAATACCAATCCCGACGCGCCGCTCGTGAACATGGCAATGAACTACAGCGGTCGGTCGGAGATAGTGCGGGCGTGCGCACTTGCCGCGCAAAACGGCGAGGTTACGCAACAGGCCATAGAGCGTTACCTATACACGGCGGGCTTGCCCGATCCCGATATGATTATACGCACCGGCGGCGAGAAGCGGCTTAGCAACTTTTTGCTGTACCAAGCTGCGTACAGCGAGCTATTCTTTACAGACACGCTGTGGCCGGACTTCGACGTCGACGAGCTGAAGTCTATGTTCGAGCAGTACTCGCACAGAACTCGACGAATAGGCCGATAACTAATTGCCTATCTTATACCAATGAACCTATAATTCCGAATTCCAAATTCCGAATTCATAAATTTATTTATGGAGGTACGGTAATAACTATGAAGAAAGACCGAGTGATTACCGGCACGTTTATAGCGATAGTGTATATTGCGGTGTTTTTGCTGTCAATGTACGTGCATCCTATATTCTTTGACGTGTTTATGTTTGCTATTGCGGTTTGCGCAACGTGGGAGATGTGCAAGGCCGTTTCCAATTTTACCAGCGAGCCTATAGTGATAATCGACCTTATTGCGGTCGTAGTAGGGTTTGCCGGATTTTGGTTTGCGCAATACTTTTTCAGAACCAACGCGTCGGGCATGACGGGGTACTTCGTCACGCTTGGCGTAATGATTTTGGCTACCGTGCTTACCGTCGCGTTTTCCAAAACGTACGTCAAGGGCAACACCGTATCCACTATTTTCGTAATGCTTTATCCCAATTCGATACTAATGTTCGCGGTTGGTATCAACTACTTTATGAGTGCGGAAGTGGGTATTAGCGTTATGTCGTCGTTGCCGTTCCGCAATGCCGGTATTGCGCTTATGTTTTTGGTTCCGGCGCTTACCGACGTATTTGCCTACCAAATAGGCAGTGCTATCAAGGGCAAAAAGCTTTGTCCGTCCATTAGTCCCAACAAGACGATAAGCGGCGCTATAGGCGGGCTTTTCGGCGGACTCGTGGGCGCGGGCCTCGTTGCGCTTTTGACCTTCCTTGCCAAGCAGTACGGCGTTAATATTTTCGGTCTGGCAATGCTGACCGACAACTGGACTACTACTATTATCAACTTCGTAATGCTCGGACTGTTCGGTTCTGTGTTCGACCAAATGGGCGACTTGATAGCCTCGTTTGTCAAGCGCCGCTCGGGCATTAAGGATTATTCCAACTTGCTTCCGGGGCATGGCGGCATACTCGACCGCGTTGACGGATTTATGTTCTGCGGCGTGTACTTTTATATGTACTTTGCCGTCGCGATATTGTTCCTATGAAAAATATAGCAGTGCTCGGTTGCACCGGTTCGATAGGTCGGCAAACGCTGGATATAGTCCGTAGCAACCCCGATAAATACAGAATAACCGGATTATCTTGCGGAAGTCGCGTGACCGAGCTTGTAGGCTTGTCGCGCGAATTTTCGTGCAAAAACGTAGGCGTGTATGACAAGACTAAGTACACGGAGCTGAAAGCGCTTGTGCCGAACGCCAACGCCTTTTGCGGCGACGACGCGCTTACGGCGGTGATTGACGGCGCCGACACTGTGGTTATAGCCGTGGTCGGAATGATAGGACTAAAGGCCGTGCTGTACGCTCTGGAAAAGGGCAAAGCTATAGCGCTTGCCAACAAGGAATCGCTCGTTGCCGGCGGAAGCATAGTTACCGAGCGGCTGAAGCACGGAGGCAAGCTGTATCCGGTGGATTCCGAGCATTCGGCGGTGTGGCAGTGTTTGCAAGGCGAAAAGGACTTTAGCCGCATAATACTTACTGCAAGCGGCGGGCCGTTCTACTTTGCGCCGCAGTCAGAGCTATACTCAGTAACGCCCGAGCAAGCGGTTAAGCACCCTAATTGGAGCATGGGGCAAAAAATATCGGTAGACAGCGCCACTATGATGAACAAGGGTTTGGAGATAATAGAAGCGCGCTGGCTGTTTAATACTACAGATATAGACTACGTTATACATCCGGAAAGCGTAGTGCATTCCATGGTGGAGTTTCGCGACGGTTCTATCAAGGCACAAGCCGGATTTCCCGATATGCGACTGCCTATACAGTACGCGCTAAGCTATCCCGAGCACTCGTATAGAAATTTTACGCCGCTGTCGTTGCCTATGGAGCTACGGTTTTTACCACCCGACGAAAACAAGTTTCCCGCGCCTAAGCTGGCTAAGCAAGCGATTGTTGCGGGCGGAAACAGCGCGGCAGTACTTAACGCCGCCAACGAAGCGGCTGTAGCGCTGTTTTTGCAGCGCAAGATAGCGTTTACCGATATAGTGCGGATCGTGGAGGACGCGTTAAGCGCCGAGCCGCATTGCGAGGTGAAAACCGCCGACGAGGTGTTTGCAACGCATAATCGGGTATACGATCAAATATATTTGAAGTACAGAGGACGATAGCTTGTATTTGGGTTTTATACTTTTATCCATAATCATTTTGCTCGTAATGGTGCTCATTCACGAGCTGGGGCATTACACCGCCGCGAAAATACTCGGCTTTACCGTCGAGGAGTTTTCGGTCGGGTTTGGGCCTAAGATCGTAAGCCGAGTGCGCCGCAACGGCGAGCGGTTCTCCTTGCGCTTGTTGCCGCTGGGCGGGTACTGCGCATTTTACGGCGAGGAATCGACCGACGACGAGCAAAAGCCTAAAAAGGACGAGGCCGTACCCGAGGTGGCCGAAAAGCCACAGAACGCAGACGGCAAGGTCGAAAGCGACGATTTGCTGTCGTACGTAATGCGCAGTAAAATAGAGGAGAACGAGGCCGCTACCGTCGCTCAAAAGCCGACTACGGTGCCGGCGCGGTTGGACAAGGACGGCAACGCGGCAAAAACGTTTTTCGAGCATAAGCCGTGGAAGCGCATAATAGTGCTGTTGGGCGGCGTGGTATTCAACTTTTTGTCGGCAACTATTTTCGCGCTGATATACATTTGGGCGGTGGGTTGTCCAGCGCCGCAAATATCGGACGTGTACGCGGATGCACAAGGCAATCCGTATAACGAACTGCAAAAGGGTGATATAGTGCTTGCGGTAAACGGTCATGATATTACAGTTATGACCAACTTTAACGAGCTTGTACAAAACGTCAAAGAGGGTGATACAGTCAAGTTCAAGATTGACCGCAACGGCAAAATAATGACAGTTGACGTACAGCGTAAAAAAATTAAGGTTGAGGATAAGGACGGCAAAGTAACCGAATACGTTGGCTTTGGCTATACTTCGCAAACCGAATTTATAAACGCCAACGCGGCGCAAGCGTTTACTTACTGCGTGCCGTATACCTTTAAGCTGTCTTGGTCGATACTCGGCTCGTTTGGGCAGTTGATAACCGGTCAAGTACCAATTACGCAAGTAACCGGCCCTATAGGTTCGGTTAAGCTGATGGCCGACGTTACGAGGGCGGACTGGCGCAATATACTCATACTTTTGCCGCTACTTGCAAGCAACCTTGCAATGTTCAATTTGTTGCCGTTTCCCGCACTGGACGGTGCGCAAATAGTTTTTACGATAATAGAGTGGATACGCAAAAAACCTATCAAGCGCAAAATTCAAGGCATAATAAACGCCGTAGGACTGGTTACGCTGTTGTTGTTTGTTTTGATTGTTGACATTTTGTCTTTCGCGTTGTAAAATATATCCGTGAGTAAAACGGTTAAAATTAAGAATATAGTAATCGGCGGCGGCGCTCCGATTGCCGTGCAGTCTATGACTAACACCGACACGCTGGATACGCGCGCGACTGAGAATCAGCTTTCGCGCTTGCAAAACGCCGGGTGCGATATAGCTCGGCTTGCCGTGTCGAGCGACGAGGAGGTCGAAGCGTGTAAGCCGCTTATCGGCAAGTTTGACATGCCGCTCGTTGCGGACATTCAGTTCGACTACAAAATTGCAGTCAAGTGTTGTGAAATAGGGTTCGATAAAATTAGATTCAACCCCGGCAATATCGGCGACGAAAGCAAGGTAAAGCGCGTTGTTGACGCGTGCAAAATGCACGGCGTGCCTATCCGTATAGGCGTGAACACCGGCTCGCTGGAAAAAGAGCTTTTGGGTTTGGAAAAGAGTGAGGCGCTCGTGAAAAGCGCGCTAAAGCACGTGCGCATTTTGGAAAAGTACGCGTTCAACGATATAGTAATATCCGTTAAATCGTCAGACGTCAAGACTATGGTGGCCGCGTACCGCAAGCTCGCTTCGTCGGTGGACTATCCGTTGCATTTGGGCGTTACCGAAAGCGGCACCGGCGAGCGCGGCGTGGTGCGCTCTGCAATAGGTATAGGCTCGCTTTTGTTGGACGGTATAGGCGATACGGTGCGAGTGTCGCTGTCCGGCGATCCCGTGGACGAGGTGTACGCCGCAAAAACGGTGTTGCAAGAGGTGGGCGCGGACAAGAACTATTGCGAGATTATTTCTTGCCCCACATGCTCGCGCTGCAGGTACGACTTAAAGTCGATAGTCGACATACTTAAAGCCGAAACCGAGCGTATACGCAAGCCGGTCAAGGTGGCCGTTATGGGTTGCGTGGTGAATGGTCCGGGGGAAGCTTCGGACGCCGACTTCGGCGTGGCCGGCGGCGGTAACGGCAAGGCCGCGCTGTTTGTAAAGGGCAAGGTGGTAAGCACGATAGATACCGACGAAATCGTGCCCACGCTGTTAAAACTGATTAACGACAAGATAAAAGAAAACGAATAAACGGATAAGCAATATGAACGAAGTATACAAAAGTATTAACGAAAAATCCAACGGCAAATACGGCGGCTTGCGCTTTCCATACGTCACTTTTGACGGCGGCAACGCTCAAGTAACCGTGGTGTGCAAAAAGGCCGATAGGGCGTTTGTGGACGGCAACATAAGCGAGCTTAAAGCTATGCTAAACGACGTTTGCGGGTTCCATACGTCAATTACGCTCAAAATTAAGGACGACCCTTTGACTGCGGCGGCGCTTAGGATTGCCGTGGTGCGGTTTACCGAAAAGTTTAATTACGTTTCGTCTATGTCGCACGGCATAACGGCCGAGTCGGAGCCGAGCTTTAGACTGAATATAAAAATGCATGCCGCCATGCACGAGCTTGCAAAAAACGATTATATACCGCGACTGAAAGAGTTTTTGCAAAACAACTACGTCGAGGATGTTTCGCTTAACGTAGAGATCGTCGATTACGAATCGGGCGGCTCGGCGCAAGCGTTGGAGCAAGGCACCAAAAAGGAGTACGTAATTACTTCCGTACAGCCGTATATAGGCAATTTCAAGCCGGACAAGGTACGCGCCATATCGGCCGTTACTGCTAACGAGTACAACGTTGCCGTTTGCGGAATTTTGGCTATGCAGACCGAATTCACTAGCAAGGGCGGCAGACCGTACGAGCGTTTTTTGATTTACGACGGAGATATGTCGTTGCAGTGTCGGTTTATGCCAAACGGCAGCAAGAGTATAGTAAACGCCGCCGAGCTTACCAATAAGCCGGTGTGCTTGCTAGGCAACGTGGAATACGATGGCGTGCGCAACGAAGCGAGTATGTCCGTCAAGGAAATTTCGCTTTGCACCGCGGACGGACTAACGCCGCCGGCCGTAAAACCGGAGCCTAAATCCTACGGTATTATTTTTCCGCAAAACTACGAAGTGCTCGTTCAGTCGAGTATGTTCGACGGCAATACGGAGGTGCCGCAGTCGCTAAAGGGCGACTTCGTCGTGTTCGACTTTGAAACTACCGGCTTGTCCGTCATTCACGATAGGCCGACTGAGCTTGGCGCTGTAAAGATAAGCGACGGCAAGCTGAAGGAAAGCTTCTCTACGCTGATAGACCCGCGCAGAGGAATTCCGCCCGAGGTAATGGAAAAAACCGGTATAACCAACGAAATGGTAAAAGGTCAACCGTTGTTCGAGGATATTTTGCCCGACTTTTACAAGTTTACCTACGGTTGCGCGCTTATAGGACACAACATATCGTTTGACTTTCCGTTCCTTTTGCGCGGCGGCAACCGTAGCGGGTGGGCGTTCGGCAACCGCCGTACGTTTGATACCATGGGTATGGCGCCCGCCGCTATTCATGGTATTCAGCGCCTTTCGCTCGACAGCGTTTTGGAGAATTTGGGGTTAAGCAACGACAACGCGCACCGCGCACTGTCCGACGCGGCGGCAACCGCCAAGGCGTTTATCGCAATGAAAAAGATATTGGCCAAAAAATAAAAAGTTTTATTAAAATGCGAAAAACGCTTGCAATAAACGCGCGTAAGTGTTATATTATTAAAGGTACTATAAGATTTAGCATGAGAGTTGGTTTTTGCCAGCTCTCAATTGCTGTAAGGCTAAAATACGCCAAAAGCGCAAAAGGAGGTTGAACTTAGTGAACGGTGTTATAGAAAAAGCCACGCCGATAATAAAAGACGTACTGGATAAACTCGGCTACGAGCTTGTGGACGTGGAATACAAATCGCAGTACGGCGATATGCACCTGACTGTGTTTATAGCAAGCGATCACGGCGTCAGCCTTGACGATTGCGAGACCGTATCCAACGCGCTCGATGGGCCGCTGGACGCCTTAGATCCGACCAACGGTAGACCGTACCACTTGGACGTTTCGTCGCCGGGGCTGGACAGACCGTTCAAGACCCAACGCGATTTTGAACGCAACTACGGCGAAAAGGTGGAGGTCAAACTGTTTGCGCCTATCAAGGGCACCAAGCTAAAGCAGTACGAGGGCACGCTTGTCAGCCGTTCGGACGAGGCGCTTACCGTAGAGGTGGACGGCAATCAACTGGTTATAGAAAACTCTCTGGTGGCTGTTGTAAAGCCGTTCATTGAGTTCAACTAATATATAAAAATTTTCGGGAGAAGAAAAATGGCAAAAAAGAATACGACGCTTACGCTTCAAGCGGACTTCTACGACGCTCTTACCGATTTGGAGCTTGAGCGCGGCATTAAAAAGGAAGTGTTTATAGAGGCGCTTCAAGACGCTCTTACCAGTGCGTACAAAAAGCAATACGGCGTGCCAAAAGCCATCAAAATAGTTATGACGCCCGAGCTCAAGACCTTTGGCATATTCACTTGCCAAAAGGTGGTAGAGGTCGTGGAGGAGCGCGAAACCGAAATCAGCCTCGAGGACGCGCGGCTTATCGACAAAAAGTACAAAGTGGGCGACGAAATTTTGGGACCGGTAGACGCTAACGACTTTGGACGCATAGTCGCGCAAATGGCTAAGCAGATAGTCACGCAAAAGCTGCGTTCGGTAGAGAGCGAAAAGGCGTACACCGATCTTGCGGAAAAAGAGGAACAGCTCGTTACGTGCGTAGTTCATCGCGTGGACGGCAAAAACGTATGCGTTGAAATCCAAAAGATGGAAGCTGTTTTGTATCCCAAAGATCAGTTGCCCGGCGATAAGTTTAAGGTGGGCGACAAGATTAAGGTTTTTGTGCGCGGCATAAAGAACGGCACGCGTGGCCCGCAAGTACTCGTTACGCGCGCGGCACCCGGATTTGTACGTAAGCTGTTCGAGCTTGAGGTTCCGGAAATTTCGAGCGGCGTAGTAGTTATCAAAGGCATAGTCCGCGAAGCGGGCTTGCGCACCAAAATGGCCGTGTACGCAACCGATTCGGGCGTTGATGCGGTTGGCGCTTGCGTAGGTAACCGCGGCTCGCGCGTAAACAGCATTATATCCGAGCTTGGCGGGGAAAAGATAGATATTATTCCTTGGCACGAGGATCCGCTGGAATATATAGCGCGTGCATTGTTGCCCGCAAAGGTAGTTATGGTCGAGGCCAAGGAGGATGAGCGCGTTGCGCGCGTAGTCGTTATGGACGATCAGCTTAGCCTTGCTATCGGCAGAGAAGGCGTAAACGCTCGGCTTGCCGCCAAGCTTACCGGCTGGAAAATAGACATCAAGCCGTACTCCAAGATGGAGAGCGAGGTCAAAAAGGCTACCGAGCGCGCCGAGCAGATGGGCAGCGACAATTACGACGTGTTCGACGAGGAACTCGGAGAGCTGGACTAAATGAAACACGTTCCGCAACGCAGTTGTATAGTATGTAGGGAGTGCAAGGATAAGTCCGAACTACTGCGCGTAGTTAAGCGCCCCGACGGCGCGGTGGTTATAGACCGCACCGGCAAGGAATCGGGTAGGGGCGCGTACGTGTGCAAAAACGGCGACTGTATGGCTACGGCGGTAAAAAAGCGGGTGTTCAACCGCGCATTCAAGCAACAGCTGGATAATTCGGTTTACGACGCGCTGTCCGCCGCAATGGAAAACGATGGTAAATAACAACGACAAATTTGTTACGATGATAGGCTTTGCCCGCCGTTCGGGCAAAATCGTTTATGGTTTAGATAACCTTAAACATGCAAAAAACGTCAAGCTTTTGGCGGTAAGCGACAGCGCGTCGGACAATCTCGTTCGCAACATGGAATGGATTGCCGACCAAAACGAAATCCCTATTGTCTATGCGGTCGGTCTGGAACTGACGGTAGGCAACAACGTAAAAGCGCTCGGTCTGACTGACGGCAACATGGCAAAGGCTGTTGCGGAATACGTGGGCGGCGTAGCAAACTACACAATCAAGTACGGTAAACGGAGGTAATGCTTATGGACAATGCCACCACTAACAATGTAAATACCAACGAGGACGCAAACAAGAACGCCAAGCGTCTGTTTGCGCTTGTCGAATCGAGCGAATTGCAAGACTGCATTAAGCGTATAATCGAAACAAAACGGCGCGTGGAAAAGCTGTTTTCCGCCGAGCGTGCAAAGCTGTCTGATTTGGCGGCTGAACGCATAAGGCAAGAACAAGAAGCCGAAGCTGCGCAACGCGCCGCGGAGCTTGAAGCCGAGCGTGCTATTGCCCAGTCGACAAATAAAACGTCTGAACCCGCCGAAGCGAGCGAGGTTAAGGCAAGCGAACCTATTTCGGTCCCGACCGAAAAGGATGCGCCGGTTACGGCTACGCAAAATACCGTTACGCCCGCGCCGACGCCCGCCGTCGAGCAACAGCCCGCCGCCGAATCTACCGGCGGTACGCGCACGGCTATACCCAGCTATATTCGCGGCGTTATTAAGCATACGCCTCGTCCGGCACAGGAAAAGACTGCGCGTGGCGATAGAATGGGTACGCGGCCTACTATGCCGCCGCGCGACCGTAACGGCGCACATCCCTCGTCGCCTCGACCCACGGGCGGAAATGCTCCGCGCTCGTCGTCGGTTATTAAGTTCGATCCGCCGGCGGCACAGCGCAACAAGCGCGAGGTAGCGGGCAAAAAGACTACCGTCAAGCCGGAAGACAAGCGGCAGATGAACAAGCGCACGCTTATACGCAAGGGCTATATTCAAGAGAATATGGACGAGGAGCGCATGGGCACGCGCAAGCTTAAGAATAAAAAAGTAAATAAGGTAGTGCCTTTTACGCCTATCAAGATCGAAAAGGCGGTTATTACGACCGAAAACCTTACGGTCAAGATTCTGTCCGAAAAGATAGGCAAGACCGCGCAAGAGATTATTAAACAGCTAATGGAGCTTGGCATAATGACGAACATCAACAGCGTCGTCGACTTTGCCACCATGCAACTCGTTGCCGACGCGCTTGGCGTAAGCATCGAATTGAAGCTGGAAAAGACCAAGGAAGAGGAGCTTTTGGAACTGCATTCCGAGCCGGACGCCGAGGAGGATTTGGTCAAGCGCCCGCCCATTATTACCGTTATGGGTCACGTCGACCACGGCAAAACGTCATTGCTCGACGCGATACGCAAAACGTCCGTAGTAAGCGGCGAAGCCGGCGGTATAACCCAGCATATCGGCGCGTACTCGGTCGATCTTAACGGCGAAAAGATTACCTTCCTCGATACCCCCGGTCACGAAGCGTTTACCGAAATGCGTAGGCGCGGCGCCAAGGTTACCGATATTGCCGTGCTTATAGTCGCGGCGGACGACGGCGTAATGCCGCAAACGGTGGAGGCGATTAAGCATGCCAAGGAAGCGGACGTTCCTATCGTTGTGGCTATCAACAAGGTCGACAAGCCGGGTGCCAATATCGAAAAGATTAAGGAACAGCTTGCCGAAAAAGACCTTATCTGCGAGGAGTGGGGCGGCCAAGTGCCTATGATACCCATTTCCGCCAAGCAGAATAAGGGCATAGACAAATTGCTGGAAAACATTATTTTGCAAGCCGAAGTGTTGGAGCTTCGCGCCAACCCCAAGCGCAGTGCGCGCGGCTACGTTATAGAAGCACGGCTTGACAAAGGCAGAGGCGCCGTAGCGACCGTTATCATTCAAAACGGCACGCTTAAGGTCGGCGACTACGTAGTATCGGGTACGACCTACGGCAGAGTGCGTTCTCTTATCGACGACAAGGGCAAGACCATCAAGTCGGCCGGTCCGTCTATGCCGGTAGCGGTTTACGGCTTGGAAAAAGTGCCGTCCGCCGGCGATCCCATAGCCGTCGTAGAAAACGAAAAGATGGCGCGCCAAGTAATAGAGGAGCGCTCGGTCAAGCTGAAAAACGAAATGCTTGCCGACGTGCCGCAAGCCAATCTCGACGTATTCGGCGATTTGGAAAACAAGACGGCAAAAGAGCTTAAGCTCGTTATCAAAGCCGACGTTCAAGGCTCGAGCGAAGCGCTTAAGGAAGCTCTTACCAATCTGTCCAACGACGAGGTTACCGTTACCGTTGTCAAGACCGGCGTCGGCGCTATCAATCAGTCCGATATCATGATGGCCGAGGTTTCGCACGCGAGCATTATCGGCTTTAACGTTAAGCCGGACAACGACGCCAAAACGGCGGCCGAGCGTGCCGGTATCGAAATTAAGCTGTTCAGTATTATTTACGAGGCCATGGACCACGTTCAGTCCAAAATCGAGGATATGCTTGCGCCCAAGTTTGTGGAGCGCGTTACCGGCAAGGCTATCGTTCGCGCCATGTTCAAGGTGTCGGGCGTCGGCTTGGTAGGCGGCAGCTACGTTCAGTCCGGCAAAATAGTGCGCAACGGCAAAGCGCGTTTGTACCGCAACGGCAAGCTTATTCACGACGGCAATATCGTCGGCTTAAAGCGGTTTAAGGACGACGCCAAGGAAGTTACTATCGGACTTGAATGCGGTATAGCTATAGCCGATTGCAACGAGTACTTGGAAGACGATATTATAGAATGCTACGTAGTGGAAAAGGAGTCCAAGTGAGGGGTAGTAACGGAACGAGCCATAGAACGGAACGCGTGGCGAGTATGATACGGCGCGACGTGTCGGTTATAGTCGATTCCTTGTCCGACCCGCGCGTGCACGGCGTTACAGTAGTCGACGTGGAAATGTCGCGCGACCTAAGAAACGCTACAGTGTTCGTAACTGTGGACGGCAACGACGATTCTGTCGTTAAGGCACTTAACGGCTGTGCCGGATATATACGGCACGTGCTTGCCGAGGAGAATAGCGAAATGCGCGGCGTGCCGCAGCTTAAGTTCGTGCTGGACAAAACGCAAGGCTATTACGAGCGCATAGAGCAAGTAATCAAGGAAATTCACCATGACGACAGCGAGTGAAATACTTAACGCTATAAACGCCGCGGAAACAGTCTTGATAGTAGGACACGTCAGACCAGACGGCGACTGCGTTGGTGCGGCGCTGTTTATGCGGCACATCTGCGAAAAGCTTGGGAAAAAGGCCGACGCAGCTTGCGACGGCGAAAAGCCGGCCGCGTATGCGTTTTTGCCAGAATACGAGTATTTTTGCGCGCCGCGCTACAAAAAGTACGATCTTTTTATATCGGTGGACTGCGCTACGGAAAGCCGCTTGGGCGAGTACAAGGCTCAGCATGCAAGCGCAAAAAACAGCGTCAATATAGACCACCATATAACCAACGCCAAGTACGGCAAAATTAACCACGTTTTACCCGACGCGTCCAGTACGTGCCAAATACTTTTCGATTTATTCGGCGGTATGGAAGGGGTTATGGATAAGATCGGTGCGTCAATGCTGTACGTCGGTATTTCCACCGACACCGGTCACTTTATGCACAGCAACACCACGGCTACAGTTTTTCGTGCCGCGGCGGCGCTTTGCGAGTACGGCATAGATATTGCCGCGCTCAATCATGATTTGTATTGTAACAACGCGTTCAGTAAAATGAAGCTGACGTCGCGCGCAATCGGCGGTATAGTGCTTTACGAATCGGGCAAGATTGCGCTTATGAATATTTCGCTAAAGGACTTGCAAGACTGCGGCTGTACTTCGGAGGACACTGAGGGACTTATAGACAACGCGTCGGCAATTTCCGGTGTAAGGATAGCAATATCTATGTGCGAGCAAGCCGGTTCTGTTTTCCGCATATCGTTCAGATCTGTGTCGGCGGACGTTTCGGCGGCCGCGGCGCGGTTTGGCGGTGGCGGGCACAAGCTTGCCGCCGGCTGTATGATTTCCGGCAATCGTTACGACGTAATGGAAAAGGTGGTTGCGGCGGCTACCGCTGCATTGAACAGTGAACGGATTGATTGATCTTTACAAGCCGACTGGCATGTCGTCGGCGCAAGCCGTTTCGCGAGTAAAACGCATACTCGGCGAAAAGACGGTGGGGCATATGGGTACGCTCGATCCGATGGCGGAGGGCGTGCTCGTTATCGGCGTCGGCAAATCCGCGAGGCTTTTCGATTACATATCCGGCAGAAAAAAGACTTATATAGCCAAATTTAAATTCGGCTATACTACCGACACTCTGGACGCGCTTGGCGAGGTTACGCAGACTACGACGGATATTCCGTCGGTGGACGCGGTGTTGCACGCAATGCAGTCGTTGGTCGGCGAGATAGACCAAATCCCGCCGCAATACAGCGCAAAGCACGTGGACGGCAAGCGCGCGTACGCATTGGCACGCGACGGAAAGAACGTAGAACTAAAGCCGGTGCGCGTAACAATATACGACGTAGAGCTTATATGCCAGCCCAGAATGGACGAAATGGTATTTTCTATAACTTGTTCGGCGGGCACGTATATCCGCGCCATATGCCGTGACGTAGGCAAAATGTGCGGGTCACTGGCCACGCTTACGTACTTGCAACGCACGCGGTCGGGTTGCTTTGACGTAAAGGACAGCGTTAAGCTGGACGAGCTGGAGCGCATAAAGGAAAAGGCGCTTATCCCGCCGCAAAACGCGCTGGACTTGCCGATATACGAGGTGGACGATAAGCTGTACGACGATATGATTCACGGCAGAAAGCTAAAATGCGATTTAACGCGCGACAGTCTAATATACTGCAACGGAACGTTTTTCGGCATAGGCAATGCCGTGGACGGTATACTTAAAATCAAAACTTATTTGCGTGACGACTAAGGAGTGGAAAATGAAAGAACTCGGTTCGGAAAAAGCGTGCATTGCGCTCGGATACTTTGACAGCGTGCATTTGGGACATAGGAGCTTGATAGAAGCGGCGCATGCGTATGCAAACGAGCATGGCGTTGTTTCATGCGTCGCTACTTTTTGTAACAACGCGTACAAACTGTTCAATGCGGAGGATAAGCAAGTTTATACGTACGCCGAGCGTTGTGATTTGTTGAACGACATGTGCGACTGCGTTTTGCCTATGCGGTTTGACGCTCGACTTAAAAATCACACGGCGGAAGAATTTTTGCATGGTCTTTATTCTCGTCATAATATAAAAGCGGTCGTGTGCGGCTATGATTACTTGTTCGGCGCGGGCGCAAAAGGCGACGCGACGTTCCTAAAGGAATACAGCGAGGCACACGGTGTGGACTGCATAGTAATGCCGCAGTACGAACTGGACGGTATGCGCGTATCCACGACCAAGGTTAAATCGTTTTTGGCGGACGGCAAAATAGAGCAAGCCAACGCAATGCTCGGCGCGCCGTTTATGATCAGCGGCAAGGTCGTTCACGGCCGTGGCGCGGGCAGAATGTTCGATATTCCCACAGCAAATATCAAGTGTTCGGCCGGCAAAATGTTGCCCAAGGCGGGCGTGTACGGCACGGTATGCGAGATTGACGGCGTTAAGCATTACGGCGCGACCAATATAGGCGCGCGGCCTACGTTCGGCATTTCCAAGCCGGCAGTGGAAACTATGCTTGCCGACTTTAACGACAATATTTACGACAAGGAAGTAAAGCTTTACTTCCACAAGTACTTGCGCGGCGTGCAAAAGTTCGATACGCCGGCACAGCTTTCACAGCAAGTCCACAAGGATATGGAGTGGTACAAATGATTAGAATAGGACCGTCCGGCAACAGCAATTCTTTTTACGAGTCGGGCAGAAAGCATACGTACCAAGAAGGCGAGTTTTTGCACGAACTCGGTCTTAACGCGTTTGAGTATTCGTTTGGCCGCGGTGTGTCTATATCGGACGAAACGGCCGATAAGATTAAGACCGAGCTTGGTAAATACGATATTGCAATAAGCGTGCACGCGCCGTATTACACCAACTTTGCCAACCCCGATCCGGAAATGATACAAAAGTCAATTGGCTATATCATTCAGTCCGTAACGGCGTGCAATAAGCTGGGCGGGGAGCGCGTGGTTTTTCATCCCGCGGCATGCGGAAAGGCTACGCGCAGCGAGGCCGTGGCGGCAACGGCTAAAAATCTTGCCTTGCTTGCAGAACGGTGCCGCGATATAGCGTTTCCGTTCAAGCTTTGCGCCGAAACTATGGGCAAGCTAAACCAGATAGGCACGGTGGAGGAGATAGTTGATTTCTGCCTAATAGACGATATGTTCTATCCGTGCTTCGACTTTGGGCATATCAATTCGTACATGCGCGGCGGGCTTAAAACCAAGGACGATTATAGGCGTATACTGGACTACACCATAGATAAGCTCGGCTTTGACAAGGCGTCGCAAATGCACGTGCATTTTTCCAAGATAATGTACGGCGACAAGGGCGAGATTAAGCACCTTACTTTTGAGGATACCAAGTACGGTCCCGACTATGCGCCACTTGCCGAGCTGTTTGACGAGTACAAAATGTCGCCGTATATCGTGTGCGAGTCCAGCGGCACTATGTCGGACGACGCACTTATAATGAAAAATATGCACGAAAACGCTTAACAAACGACACGATATATGGTATAATGAGCACATGGAGTTGAAATAAGCAGAGTATGATTACATCCGACTTGTTTGAAAATAATCCCAAAATCGACGCGTTCGTAGTTACGGACGAATCCAATCGTTACTACTTTACCAAAATGGAAACCTCGTTCGGCGCGGTTATTATCTCGCCGAAGCGCAACGTGTTTATAACCGATTTCCGTTACGAATCGGAAGCGCGGGAAAAGGTTACCGACTTCGAAATCGTAATAACCACGTATTCGGGATTTTACGCCAAAATAGCCGAGGTGCTTTCGTCCATAGAAGCTAAGACGGTAGGCTACGGCGAAAAAATGTATATAGACGAGTTTAACGCCTTTAAGGCCGCGCTTAGCGGTTTTAAGCTTAAACCGGCGGAAAGCATTATCGCGGCCAAGCGCGCCGTCAAGACGGAAGAGGAAATTGCCATTATCAAGACCGCACAGCAGATTGCGGAAACGGCGTTGAAGCGCGCAATATCCAGAGCTAAAGCGGGCATTACCGAGCGCGAGCTTATGGCGGAAATAAATTACGAAATGGTTATGGCGGGCGCGGAGAAGTATTCGTTTGAAACTATCGTCGCGTTCGGCGCTAACACCGCACAGCCTCACCACCATCCGTCCGACAAAAAGCTGGAAAAAACAGAGCTTATTTTGGTAGATATGGGTGCTAAGTACCAAGGCTACTGCTCGGACATGACGCGTACGTTCTGCTTGGGTACGCCCGACAACAAGCTCGTTGAGATTTACGGCATAGTCAAGGAAGCGCAAGAGTACGCAATAAAGAACATTAAAGCCGGTATGACTTGCAACGACGCGGACGCGCTGGCAAGGGAATACATCAATTCCAACGGCTACGGCGAAAACTTTGGGCACTCGTTCGGACACGGCGTGGGCGTGGATATACACGAGGAGCCGCGCGTCGGCGCAAACGGTCAAACCGTTTTGCAACCCAATATGATAATCACCGCGGAGCCGGGTATATATATCGCCGGCTTGGGCGGCGTGCGCATAGAGGATATGCTGGTAGTTAAAGAGGACGGCGTCGTCAACTTGACCACTTATGAGAAAAAGCTTAACTTCTGATTTTAGTAGTTAGTTATTCGGTTCGCAATCAGTCAATAATTGCTTTTAGCAAAATAAAATAAAAAAATTATTCCGAGGAGGATTTTTATGGTATCGGCAGGAGATTTCCGCAAAGGCACAACGTTCGAGATGGAGGGCAAGGTTTATACCGTCGTCGAATTTCAGCATGTAAAACCGGGCAAGGGTTCGGCATTCGTTCGCACCAAAATTAAAAACGTAATTACGGGACAAGTCCTTGAAAACACGTTCAACCCCTCGGATAAGTACGAGGAAGCGCACATCGATAGGCGCGAGTACCAGTATTCGTACACCGACGGCGATCTGTACTACTTTATGGACACCGAAACGTACGACACCCTTCCGCTCAACCACGATTTGTGCGAGGACGCGCTTCGCTTTATCAAGGAAGAAATGACGGTAACTATTTCGTCGTACAAGGGTTCGCCGTTCGCGGTGGAGCCGCCTAACTTCGTCGAGCTTGAGATTGCCGACACCGAGGGCGGTATTCAAGGCGACACCAGCAAGCCCGGCAACAAGCCCGCTACGTTGGAAACCGGATTCGTTATCGGCGTACCGCTGTTCGTCAATATCGGCGACAAGATTCGCGTAGACACTCGTACCGGAACGTACATGGAGCGCGTAAAATAATAAGCGCATACTTATTTACGATCTAAAACCCGAAGTAAAAGCTTCGGGTTTTTTCGTGCCGAAAAACAGACCGGTAATAATAGTGGGGGTTGGCCCATAAATATAAAACGGTATGGAAGCGTTGTACAAGCTTATTCCCGATAAGTATTCCGCCGTGATAGATAAGCGACTGTCTTTGTCGCGGCTTAGCGAGCTACGCATTATATGCGGTGCGCCGGTTAGGGTTTGCTACGACGGCGCGTACTACTATTTGTGCGAAAGCGGACTTACCAAGGACAAGTCCGTCGCGTTTACTGCAGGCGTAGGCAGCGCAGAACAAGTGGTTATGCGCGCGTGCTCGCACTCGC
>JAIDCZ010000024.1 GCA_029055565.1 Clostridiales bacterium | reverse complement strand
CTTAAATATGTGTCTCTGTCTATTTCGCCATTAAGACGCATTTCAATTAGACGTTCTGATTTCTCCACGAACTTTTTAATCTCCAACTTATAATCGTTCCTTATTCTTTCGATATCTTGCTGTTCCATAACTGTTTCGTTGATAAAGATTTTAATGGCTTTTTCTAATAGCTCGTTAACTTTCCAAACTTTTCTGAAAACTGCCCTTGCCATCATCTCAAGTTTCCAACCGCAAATAGCTCGCATATCGCAAAAGCCTTCAATCTCTCTATTTGTAATTTTATTCGCTCCCTTATTTAACTGATTATAGCATTTATAACCCACAGGTTTTTCGCCGTTCAATTTCGGCCGCCATTTGTCCATGCGCATAGAATATCCGCATCGGCATCTTAACTTTTTTGTCCAAACATTACCGCTTTTATGTACTCCCAAATACTGCATCTTTGCTTTGCCATCAACATTCACTATACGCAATTTCCTTTTACTTTCTCTGATAAGTTTACAGTGTTCCCATTGCTCCTCGGATATAATCGGCTCAAAGTTAGCAGTAGTATACTCAAACGTATTTTCATCGTGGTTGACTATAACTTTCTGCTCAAGATAGTTATTTCTATGAGATTTATTATAAGCAATAACGCCCTTGTAAACAGAGTTATGCAGGCAACGCAGTATTCTTGTATTGTCCCATTTTACAAGCCCACTTGAATTCTTCTTCTCTCTTTTAATAAGTTCATCCCGAATCATTTGAAGTCCAAAACCAGATTCGTACATATTAAATATCATACGCACTGTTTCCGCTTGTTCTTGGTTGATTACATAAGTATCGCCTACTCTGTCATAGCCCAAAAGATTGCCGTTCCCGTATAATACGCCGTTCTTTCTGCTTATGGCTTGTCCCGCTTTAATTCTCTCCGACATCTTGCGGCTTTCTTCCTGCGCTACCATCGCCCTTATTGTTAAAATCATTTCCCCTTCATTGTCCAAAGTCCAAATCCCATCCTGCACAAAAAACACTTCAACTCCGTAATTTTTCAGTTGTCTTGTAACTTCAAGACAATCTATTGTGTTTCTTGCAAATCTCGCAACCTCCCGCGTTACAATTAAGTCAAATTTCCCCGATTTTGCATCTTCAATCATTCTCATAAATTCAGGACGTTTCTTTGCCTGCGTACCGGTAATACCGTCGTCCACATATCTTTCAATAACTGTCCAATTTGGATAATTCTTCTTTAATTCCTCATACCATTGCATCTGATTACTCAATGCGTAAGTTTGTGCTTCGTGTTCCGTAGAAACCCGTCCGTAGAACACTACTTTTCTGTTTCCGATTGTTTGATAATTTTTCATTTTTTGTTCTCCTTAAATTTTTATTAGTTATCTTAAATTACACCACATTAAGAGAACACGAAAGCCCTGCAAATACTTAATTGCAGGGCTTTATAAATAGTTATTAAATTGTTTATTACCCACCTTGCTGCGATATTACGAAAAATCAGTGTAATAGCAAGTAAAAAACCTGATTTTCTGTTACACGAAAGGATTCTTTTATCAATATATACTGACGCAAGACCTGCAATAATTATGCCTAAAATGGGCATAAAATGACCGTTTTCTTGCGAAAACGGTCATAATTTGTCTTATTTATTACGAGGCTGGCGAATATTGGCTTGCGCGGCGGCCAAACGTGCGATGGGCACGCGGTACGGCGAGCAAGACACGTAGTCCAAGCCTATGCTGTGGCAGAACTCGATGGACGAAGGATCGCCGCCGTGTTCGCCGCAGATGCCGCAGTGAAGCGTTTTGCGCTGGCCCTTACCGAGCTTGACGGCAGTTTCCATAAGTTTGCCTACGCCTACGGTGTCGAGCTTAGCAAACGGATCGAACTCGTAAATCTTGTTGGCGTAGTAGCTGGGAAGGAACTTGCCCGCGTCGTCACGGCTGAAGCCGAACGTCATTTGGGTAAGGTCGTTGGTGCCGAAGCAGAAGAACTCGGCTTCCTTGGCAATTTCGTCGGCCGTAAGCGCGGCACGCGGAATCTCGATCATGGTGCCGACCTCGTATTTGAGGTTGACGCCCGAAGCCTTGATAACGGCGTCGGCGGTCTCTACAACCGTCTTTTTGACGAACGCCATTTCCTTAACTTCGCCGGTAAGCGGGATCATGATTTCGGGAACGACCTTCCAGTTCTTATGGCGTTTTTGCACCGCGATAGCCGCTTTGATAACCGCTTTGGTCTGCATAACGGCGATTTCGGGATACGTAACGGTAAGACGGCAGCCACGGTGACCCATCATCGGGTTGAACTCGTGGAGGTCGGAAATAAGCTGTTTAATCTGCGCAACGGTCTTGCCTTGCGATTTGGCAAGCGCGGCGATGTCGGCCTCGTCGGTAGGAACGAACTCGTGCAGCGGCGGATCGAGGAAACGAATGGTAACCGGTTGACCCTCAAGAGCTTCCATAAGTCCTTCGAAGTCGGCTTGTTGCATAGGCTCGATCTTGGCAAGCGCGGCTTCGCGCTCCTCTACGGTATCCGAGCAAATCATTTCGCGGAACGCGCCGATACGCGCGGGGTCGAAGAACATATGCTCGGTACGGCAAAGGCCGATACCTTGTGCGCCGAACGCCGCGGCTTGTTTGGCGTCCTTCGGAGTGTCCGCATTGGTGCGAACGCCGAGTGCTTTGTACTTGTCCGCAAGCTCCATAATTCTGCCGAAGTAGCCGGAGTTGGGATCGGCGGGAACGGTCGGGATAAGCACATCGTAAATGTTGCCGGTGGAGCCGTCAAGCGAAAGCACGTCGCCTTCCTTGTACACCTTGCCGCCGAGCGTGAACTGCTTGTTCTCCTCGTCCATCTTGATGTCGCCACAGCCGGATACGCAGCAAGTACCCATGCCGCGCGCAACGACCGCCGCGTGAGAGGTTTGGCCGCCGCGAACGGTAAGAATACCTTGCGCGAACTTCATGCCCTCGATGTCCTCGGGGCTGGTTTCCAAGCGAACGAGAACGACCTTGTTGCCCTTTTTACCCTCGATAACGGCGTCCTCGGCAGTGAATACGATAGTGCCGGCGGCCGCGCCCGGGGAAGCCGCAATGCCCTTGCCGACGACGTTGGTCTTGTCGGCGGCCTTAAGTGCCTTCGGGTCGAACTGCGGGTGCAGAAGCATGTCAAGCGACTTAGCGTCAATCTGCATAAGCGCTTCTTTTTCGGTGATCATTTTTTCGTCGATAAGATCGCATGCAATCTTGATAGCGGCGGCGGCGGTGCGCTTGCCGTTACGCGTTTGAAGCATATAAAGCTTTTCGTTTTCGACGGTGAATTCCATATCTTGCATATCGTGGTAGTGGTTTTCCAACGTCTTGCAAACTTCTTGGAACTGCTTGTAAACAGCGGGGAAAATTTCCGCCATCTTTGCGATAGGCATGGGAGTGCGAACGCCGGCAACGACGTCCTCGCCTTGCGCGTTGGTAAGGAACTCGCCCATAAGGCCCTTTTCGCCGGTAGCAGGGTTACGCGTAAACGCAACGCCGGTGCCGCAGTTGTCGCCCATGTTACCGAACGCCATCATTTGAACGTTTACGGCAGTACCCCAAGAATACGGAATGTCGTGGTCCATGCGGTAGATATTGGCGCGAGGATTGTCCCAAGAACGGAAAACGGCCTTGATAGCCTCGAAAAGCTGTTCCTTCGGATCGTCGGGGAAGTCCTTGCCAAGCTGCTTTTTGTACTCGGCCTTGAACTGCATAGCAAGCGCTTTAAGGTCGTCGGCGGTAAGGTCTACGTCCTGCGTTACGCCCTTCTTTTCCTTCATCTCGTCGATGAGTTTTTCAAAGTACTTTTTGCCGACTTCCATAACGACGTCCGAGAACATCTGGATAAAACGGCGGTAGCAGTCCCAAGCCCAACGGGGGTTGTTCGACTTGGCCGCAATCGTATTTACAACGGTTTCGTTAAGACCGAGGTTAAGAATGGTATCCATCATACCGGGCATGGAAGCACGTGCGCCGCTACGAACGGAAACGAGAAGCGGATTCTCTTTGTCGCCGAACTTTTTGCCGCAAATCTTTTCCATCTTGTCGATGTAGGTCATTATCTCCTTTTGGATATCGGCGTTGATTTGGCGTCCGTCCTCGTAGTACTGTGTGCAGGCTTCGGTAGAAATCGTAAAGCCCTGAGGAACGGGAAGACCGATATTGGTCATTTCCGCAAGGTTTGCACCCTTGCCGCCGAGAAGATCGCGCATTTTTGCGTTACCTTCGGTAAAGAGATAGCAATACTTTTTTGCCATTATTTTGTTCTCCTTAAAAGTAGATTTTTTCCACCCGCTATTTTACCAAATATTCATGAAAAAGGCAAGCGTTTTTATACAATTAACAAAAAATACCCTACTTCTTTGGAAAAGAGTAGGGTCAATTAACTTTACCTCGTATACTTACCGTAATCACCATTCTCTATATCCTTCAAGCGTATCGATTAAGCGCACTTTTTTTTAGCGCTCTCAATATCCTCACGAGGTACGTGTAAATTTCTTCCGATTCAATCGAACCGAATAACTGCATATCTTTATCGATTGCGTTTAACTCTTTTAGTAACGATAATAACGGAGCTTTAACTGCTTTGCGGTTTTCGTCTATCGCGGCTATGAACTTTAACAGTGCTTTTTCTACCCTATCGCAAAACTCCGCATATTGACTATCGTATTGCTCCGAAGTTGCCCGCAATTCATCGGTAGGCAACGGGTATTTTATATCATCGTATTTTTCGTTCGATGGACGATACTGCGGATTTTTTTCGAAAAACTCTTCTATTTGTCTTTCCGCCCACAAATCTCCGTCCTCATTCCTATATTCTTGGTTAAATCTCAATAACAAGCCAGACGGAAACATTGTTGAACGATTAGGATAATTTTTCGTTTCTTCATTCAGTTTTTTATAAAAAATAATTTTACCTTTTTCATTGCATATAGCTTTTGATTCCGCCTCATCAACTACATGCCATGAATATTTGCCCGCTAACGGTTGCTCATATATTTGACGCGTATATCTCGGTATTTCCGCATCGGACGGTAAGCTATAATTGCCCAAATACGTCATATAACAATTTTTATAATAATATTCACTTATATGATATTCACTTGCAATTCCAACATCGTAAAGCGAAATCTCGTTGCCTTTATTTTCCATTAGAGTTCGTTTAAAGAAGTTATTTGTCCAACGCCCACCAAATTCATCTATCTCGATTCTCTGATAATAATATTTACCTCGCAACGCTTCATCGATAAGCGATAGCGAAGGTATTTGAGTATAGTAAACACAATAAAATGGACCGTACACTTCTATATACGTACCGCATTCTTGGAACAACCCATAACCTTTGTTTGTTCTTATGCAAAATAAATCGCCTTTCATAGTATACGCACTCCGATTAACAGTAACAGTATTTTATATATTTGCACAAATAAGAGAAATCATCTCCGCGCTTTTTTCTACCAACCGCCCCTCACCAATATGAGTCAAGTCGCTGTTGAAACCATTGTCACCTATCCATTTGGCAAATATCTTATATTTATCAGTCACAAAATAATCAAATACTTCTTTCTTAATAAATTTTAAAAAACCTTTTTTCGTATTTTTAATATTATCTTTGATATAATCACATAACGGTTCAAAATACGGATTTACCAAAAGCGAAATCGCACCGTCTATTGTTTGGTTTATTTTAAACTTCAAGAAACGATTTCTATAATTTTTTGATAAATACGTTATAAGTTCTTCAAAAGAAATGTTTTCATTTAGTACGACGTACAATTCTTCTGAATCATATTTTTCGTAAATTGACCGAATTCTCGGTGCACACATATATTTCACGCAAGATTCATTATCGATAATGCTTCGTATTTGAATTTTCATTTTGTTATCCTCGCAATAAAATAACGAAAAAATTACGCGTACAAATCGATTGAATCGACGCTTTTAAGTCCGGTATCAAAGTTACGCTCAAATTCGGCGCATATGTACTTTAACGCGCGGCGAGATAGGTCGTTATCCTCCGTCGGCATATACCCCGTCTTTTGCGCGTAGCCCAACATTTGTATGGGCGTTTGCGGGTTGTCGTTATATGTATACGCCTTAAAAAATCCGGATAGCTCCATAAGCCGCAACATATACACCGCCGCTTGGTAGTACGGATTGCAGTCGAGCTTTAAGTTGTATAGCAGCTTTAAAAATTCCAAAAACAGTTCGGCGTGCGCTTCGTCGTCGCAAATGGACGCCACTGTCGCTTCCGCCGCCACCGACGCCGCGGTGAAAACCTTTAAGTCTGTGCAAAGCGAAAAACCGTCGCGTATAAGCAACGGTTCTATAGGCGTCAAAAACGCGCCCTTGCCGGTAAGGCGGGTGTCGAATACCGAAAACTCTTGCGCAAACGGTTTAAGCTTGGCCTTGGCCTTTTTTACGCCGGTCAGCTTGACGGAAACGAGGCCGTGCTCCGCCGTAAGCACCTTGGCAAGCTTATCGTTATCGCGGTAGTCGCTCGTTTTCAGCACTACGCACTTGTCGGTAAAATCGACCATATCCACCTCTTGCGGGCGTCGATCGATTACACCCGCGCAGTTATTTATCCGAATTTTGCCCGCGTTCGTCCCGCGCTTTTACGTACATAGAATAGTACTGCGGCGCGCCGGTTGCGCAAAACAATTCCCAAAACATTCTTTCCTCGCCGTTCATAACTGCCTCCGAAAATAAAAGTCTTTATTTTAGTTTACAGTTACGCGAGCAAAAATATTCGTTGTTGTCGTTTTTATCAATAGCCTATGTCTTTTAGTATATCCGATCTATCGCGCCAGCCGGGGCGAACCTTGACGAACAGCTCCAAATACACCTTGCAGTCGAGCATTTTTTCTATATCCCGACGCGCGGCGGCGCCTATGCGCTTAATCATTTCCCCGCCGTCGCCTATTACAATTTGCTTGTGCGACTGCTTGTCTACAATCACGTCGCAAGATATTTTTACCGGCTCGTCGTCCTCCGCTACACTACGCACGCTTACGCCCACGCCGTGCGGTATTTCGTCTTGCAAGAATAATAGTGCTTTTTCGCGCACAGCCTCGCCTATCAAGAACTTGATCGGGCGGTCTGTGTACTCGTCGGGCGGAAACAAAAATCCGCCTTCCTTACACTCGGCAAACAGTGCCGCCTTAAGCACGTCTATATTGCGACCGTTTTTACAGCTTGTAGGTATTACGTCCTTTATGGACCGACCTTCCTTGCGCGTCATTAGCGGGTTGAGCTTTTCCAAAATTGGATATATGCCGGCATACCCCTTTAGGTCGGTTTTGTTTACCGCAACGTACAACGGCGCGCGAGTTTTCAGTCTTTCCACAATCAGCTTTTCGTCCGCTTCAGTTATGCCCTTTGTGCTATCCAGCACCACCAGCACGACGTCGGCGTCGCCGCCAAGCGAGCTTTTTATGCTCTTGTCCATATGCTCGTCCAGCTTGGTGCGCGGCTTGAACATACCGGGGGTATCCAAAAAGACTATTTGCCTTGCGCCTTCCGTGCAAATGCCGGTAATTCTATCGCGCGTAGTCTGAGGCTTGGGCGATACTATTGACACCTTCTCCCCGACGATAGCGTTGACTATTGACGATTTGCCCGCATTAGGCCTACCGACGACGGCAACCACTACGGACTTGTCCGTTTCGGCAAGAACCTTTTCCTCCACCTCGCGCATCTTGTCCTTGTCCGCTTGCTCTACATGGTCGTAACCCAATAGGTGCAGCATGCCGTGCACGAACAGATAGTTAATTTCGCGCTCGCCGGTGCCATACTCCTCGGCTTGGCGTGCGGCGGCGTCCGTGTTTATTGCAATATCGCCAAGCACGACGGCCTTTAGCATACTATCGTAATCGGTTGGATAGTTCTTTTGCGTAAAATCGGTAATCTTATCGAGCGTGGGATAACTGAGCACGTCAGTGGTTTTATCCACGCCGCGCGTCGATTTGTTAAGCTCGTGCATTTGCTCGTCGTCTATAATGGATATATCCACAGTCGCGTCGCCTTTCAGCCCGAGCGTATTGAAAATAATTCCCGCAAGCCGAGCAAAGCCCGCTTGCACGTCTCCGGTAAGTCTAAACATTTATTCCGTCTCGATTTATATTGTACTTTATACGTTTGTGGAACAAACCGCCGTATGCGCCGACAATCGCCAGCCGAATAGCGGTCAAGTCCTTCATCGTTATGGCACAGTTGTCAAACTGGCCTTGCTTAAGTCTGTCGTCTATCATGCCCTTTAACAGCTTGTCCACCTTGTCGCCGGTAGGATTGTCCATGGCACGGATAGCCGCTTCCGCACTGTCGCAAATCATTATTATCGCACCCATCTTGCCGATAGGCGTTTCACCGTAATAACGGTATTCGTCAATATCCACTTCGCCGTCGGTAAGCGACGTAGCCTTTTTGTAGAAGTACATAATGGGCAGAGTGCCGTGGTGCTCTATCGTTATACGCGCAACCTCCTCCGGTATACGGTGCTTTTTGCACAGCTCGTAGCCATCCACGGTATGCTTGCGAATAATCTCGGCCGAAACCTCGGGCAAAATCTCGTCGTGAGGATTGTAACCGGCTTGGTTTTCGGTAAAGTATTCCACGTTGCCCAGCTTGCCCACGTCGTGATAGTACGCGCAAGCCCGCGCAAGGTACGGATCCTCGCCTATCGCGTCGGCGCAGATTTCGGCAAAGTTGGCGACCGCAAGGCAGTGGTTAAACGTGCCCGGTGCCTCGGTAATCAGTCTGCGAATGAGCGGCGCTTTGTGGTTGATAAGCTCCATCAATTTGAAATCGCTCGTCAGATTGAATATCCATTCCACGAGCGGAACGATAACGGCGGTGAGCAAAAACTCGCCGGCCACCGACAAGCCGATATACATAATGTTAGTTATAAACGGCGTCACGTCCAGTCGGTACGTGGACAGCAGTATAAAGTACACTACTATTATTACGCAACCGGTAACGAACGAACGCAACAGTGATATAACGCGCGTCATGCCCGAAGGGAAGCTGTAGGTAGCCACCGCGCCGCCTATAAGTCCGGCTATCAGCGTGAACGCAACCGCCGGAAAATCGCTGTGCTCAAGCGTTGCTACAAGCACGAACAGCGTTACCAAGCAAGAGAAAATGTTTAGCACGAACGCGTCGCGTTTTTTTGTAAACGGCAGTATTAGCATGGCGGTGAGCGCAACGCAAATAAGGTACGCGCTAAATGCCAAAAGCACTATGTTGACTACGACCACGAAAGTGAACAGCGACATAATTGCGCCTATCTTTTTTAACGAGAACAGCAATTCCGTACGCGACACTATAACGTATATATACAGCGCGACTATAACCAACAAAAACACGAATGCGTACAGTGTGTACGCTTGCGAATCGTCAAGCCCCAATATACCCGAGCCGGTTGCCACGAAGTGAACGAACACTACCAGCGATATGTAAATAATCGCAAAAACGATTGCGAAAATACCCGCAGTCCACCAGTACGCACTGCGCGGCGGTTTGTACGATATATTATTACTACTCGGCTTTTCCGCTTCCACTGTGATTTCTCCTTTGCGAATGCTTGTTGTATGCTTTTACTATTTTCATTACCAGTCCGTGGCGCACGACGTCGGACTCCGAAAGATGCACGAACGCAATGCCGTCCACGTCCTTTAGCACGTTTTCCGCGTCGATAAGTCCGGACTGCTCGCCGCGAATATCTATTTGCGTAACGTCGCCGGTCACTATAACGCGGCTCCCCTCGCCGAACCGAGTCAAAAACATTTTCATTTGCTCGGGCGTGGTGTTTTGCGCCTCGTCTAATATAATGAACGCGTGCGACAAAGTTCTGCCGCGCATATACGCCAGCGGCGCAATCTCCACCGTGCCGCGCTCAATAAGCTTAGTATAGTCGTCGCCAAACATTTCCATAAGCGCGTCGTACAACGGCTTTAGGTACGGATCGACCTTCATTTGCAAATCACCGGGCAAAAAGCCGAGCTTCTCTCCCGCCTCGATTGCGGGACGAGTAAGAATTATTCTGTCGACCAAACCCTTTTTTACCGCGTTGGCCGCCATTGCAACGGCAAGATACGTTTTTCCGGTACCGGCGGGGCCGATTGCAAACGTCAAAAGATTGTCGGTAACCGCGTCGATAAACTTCTTTTGGCGCAACGTTTTGGCGTAAATCTTTTGGCCGTGAGCGTTGACGCATACCGGTTGCGAAGTTATATCGTCCAAGCTTGACGGCTCCGCGCACAAAATGTCGTAATACTGCTTAACCTTGTCGGGGTCGATATTCTCCCCGCGGCGCACAGCAAGGCACAGCTTGTCCAACAACAGACCGGCAAACTCAGCGTCGGCAACGTTTCCGGAAATTTCCACGCCGTCGCCGGTAACGCGAACCGTCACCTTAATCAACGATTCCAAAACTTTTATATTGGCGTCGTATGCGCCGAACACAGCGCGAATTTCGTCGTTTTTGAACGATTTAGTCAAATTATTGCTCCGTATTGTCTTGTCGGTCGGGCGATCGCCCGCGCGAAATAACGGTTTCGCCCGTTATAAACAAATGTACAGAATACAGTCCGGACACGGCTTGTTCTATATTGTACGAATAGTCGAACTCGCCCTCGAACCGCATGCTTTCTATCTTTGCCTTGGCAAAATCCTCCGCCGCTTGCTCCACGTCGCGCTCGTATTCCACCGCCTTGGTTTCGCGGTACTCGTACGCGGTGACGTACAGCGGGATAAGCACGTCGTAGCGCGAGGCGTGCGAGGACAGCTCGTAGGTCCTGTACGGCGGCTTATTACCGCCAAAGCTCTTGCCGAACAGCGTGTAAACTGTTTTTACAGCCGTTCTGCCGGTCGGCCTATACTCCACCGCAGTGACAGGTATTTGCGCAGTAACCGTAATTGCCACCTTGCCGTAAATATCGCAATCGCAATCGCCGGTGTACAACAGCTCGCCGGTAGTGGAATACGCGTCGCCATTTGCCAGCACATCGCCGCGCTTAACAGCGTCGCCACGCTTGACCTTGGCCGTGCCGCTACGCATCACTATCCTCGTGACGGTTGCGTCGTATTCGGAAACGTACTCGCCGTAACGCGTAAGCGCCGTGCTATCGGTAGACTCCAGAACATGCACGTACAGCGTGGTGCCTATAATCTCGCACGACGCGTCAGATACGCCGTCCATGCCGCCAAGCACCGCCGCCGCTTTGTCGGTAATACCGCCCGACTTTTTACAGCCCACGGCAATGCCGTCGCGCCTAAGCTTGCTTTCTATGGCCGCCACGGACAGCTTGTCGTTGCCGGTTATTTGCACTTGCCAAATATAGCCGTATGAAATGTTCATGCCGATTACGGACAACGCCGCGCCCGCAACGAGGCCTATGCGCGCAAGGCAAAACGCCAGTCTTTGCGCCACGCCGTACGCCGCATTTATTCTATGAGTATAGCACATTTCACTCAAAATAGCAACAGCTTTGCGTAAGTCTTTTTTTCGTATTTTGAACAGCGTTTCACCGCCAGAAAAGCGCACGTCGGTCACCTTTATGTCCGCCGCCGCCAGCCGCGTAATCACAGACGTCTTGTCGCCCTTGACGGCAAGCTCGACGCGCGGTATCAAGCCGTACTGTTTGCGCTCGAACCCCGCACTATTATTTTTTAGCTTAACTCTTATTTTGGAATACAACACGGCACGCTTTTTTTGCCGCTCCGCCGCTAATTTTGCCTTTTCTTGCCGAACGATTTCTTTTGCGCGCATGCGCTCGCGCTTTTCAGCCTTACGACGTGCGGCGATTTGCCGCTTTTGCTCGTCGCTTTCAACCTTCTTTGCGCGGCGCAAGCGTTCCGCTTCCGATTTTTGCATTTCGGTTTTGGCTTTTTTTGCTTTGCGCAATCTTGCGGCCTCCGCCTTTTGAGCGTTGCGTAAGCGTTCCGCTTCCACCTTTTTGCTCGCCTTGTCCGCAGTCTGCGGCTTTACTGCCGATTTGTTTTTCATAAATCGGTCACCGCATACGAGCACACCTTGCCCACTATTGCCGCGCAGTCGTCGGACAACTCTTTTACAGTCAGTCGCTCGCCCGATACGGTAATCAGTCCGGACGGTATTTTGAATATCATTTCTTTTTCGTCAATTTTAATAGGGCGCGCGCCTTCTATGTAAAAAGCGTCGCGCCCGAATATTACCGCTTGGAATTTGTATTCCGGTACGTTACTGAATATTTTTGCCGCTTGTTCGATAAAACTCATAGTGTTCTATACTATGACTTTTCCGCGCGCGGTAGAACTTTTGAGTCTTTAATTGTGGTTGTCGTCATCGACCCTTTCGACTACTATCTTGTCTTGCGTGATTTTGGTTATTCGCACGCGCTCGCCTTGCATAATGGGCGTAAAACTGCACACGACGAGGTTGACGTCGTTGATTGTTACGTTGCCGGTCAAGTCGATAGGCGTATTGGCAACGCCCACACTGTCTATAAGTCCGCCGTACTTGCGCGTGCGCTCGCCGGCCTTTTCCATGCGCGCTACCTTAAGCCAGTCGCGTTTTTGCGTGAAAAGCGATACGCAATGCACGCCGAAAAGCAGTACGCAAGTAAGTAGTAGGAACACGAACGCTTCACCAGCCGAGCCGTACACCATACGCACGCTAAACGCGCCGCCCATAAGCGACACGCCCAGTGCGTACGACACGCCGTGCATTGGCTGGAAAAACTCTATACAAAACAGTATGAAACCGGTTATCCACAAGCACACGGATACCATGTCCATTGTGGAAAACAGCTCTACAAAGCTTTGCGCGAGCGACATTACACCACACCTCTTTTGAGTATTGCGTTATAGTAGAACAGAAGCTGTTGAACGTAGCCGGCGTACGCGCCGTACTTGTTCATAAGCCGCGTGCGCGATTGCGATTCCGTTTCCATACCCTCGCGCTGGGTCTTGAACATCCACGTATCTATAGGGAAAACTTCCAGTCTGCCGAGCGCGAACAGCGACACGCAGTCCGCCACCTTTTGCCCAACGCCGGGGAGCGATTTCAGCATCTTTTGCGCGTCCGGAGTTTTGGCGGCGTACAGTCTGTTAAGCAAGTCGGTTTCCGCGCAAATCTTGGCCGTGTCCAGTATGTATTGCGATCTGTAGCCGCAACCCATAGCGTCCAGTCTGCGACGGTTAATGCCGGCCAGCTGTTCGGGCGTGGGAAACGCGTCGCCGAACTCGGCGCATATTCTGCCGATAATGGTCTTTATGCGCGGGATATTGTTGTTTGCCGAAATGATAAAGGATATAATCGTTTCAAACAACGGCTGGTGCAGTATGCGCAATGCGCCACAGCATTCCAGCGCCGGCGCAAGCTCGGGAAAACGACTAAGCTCGCGCTTGGCGCGAAGCACGTCGCGGTCGAGATTGAAAAAGTTTACAAAGTAATCCACGGCGGTCGTATCTATAATCACCTCGTCGCCGACAGAATATACCTCACAAGAATGCGGGCCGGACTTAAGCGCATAACCGTTAGTCGTTTTTTCGTAGCGAAAAAACTGGCCGCATTCTATCGTGGCTTTGACGTCAATATCGGCACCGTCCACTACTATTCTGTTTGCTTCGGTTCTGTACATAAATAAACCACCTTTTGGGAATATAGCCGTTTAGCCGTAAGCCGATTAGCTATACATAAAAAGGGGCGTTTTGCAGCCCCTTTGACATAGTTGAAATCCGAATATTGCTATAATACCGCCGCAATAGTACGGTCGATATTATTATTCCGCCGCAGCAACGGGATAAACGCTGACTTGCTTGCGGTTGCCTTTGTTCTCGAACTTTACTTTGCCGTCGACAAGCGCGAACAAAGTATCGTCGCCGCCAAGGCCTACGTTCTCGCCGGGATGGACTTTGGTGCCGCGCTGACGAATAAGAATATTGCCCGCAAGCACGAACTGACCGTCCGAACGCTTAACGCCAAGGCGCTGTGCGTTACTGTCTCTGCCGTTTTTAGTGGAACCGCCGCCCTTTTTGTGAGCGAACAACTGAATATCTATAAACATATTATGCTTCCTCCAATTTGAGATTTTGCGGATACCCGCTCGATAAGTCTTGTAGTCCCAAGTACGTTGCTCGGATTATCACCTCTGCGTCGTGGCCTTGAGGAACACGGAACTCAAACAATCCGTCCTTACGCTTGTAATCCACTTTGCCGTAAATATCCGATATTGCAAGGTACGCGGTCTGAACAAGCGTCGATACCGCCGCACACAGTACGTCGTTGCCGCTGTCGGCAAGTCCGCTGTGGCCGCAAGTCCTAACGCCGGTAATTTTGCCGTCCGTCTTGAACAGCGTGACCGTTATCATACGATAGCGTCGATCTTTATGCGCGTATAGTACTGACGATGACCTTGCTTTTTGCGCACGTTCTTTTTCGCTTTGTACTTGAACACGATGACCTTGGGCGCTTTGAGCTGGCGCACGACGGTAGCCTTTACCGTTTTGCCCTCTGCTTCCGTGCCAACGGTGATGTTCTCACCCTCGCCCGTCAAAAGAGCTTTAAGGTCGACGGTAGCGCCCTCCTCTGCGTTCAAACGCTCTACGTCAAGAACGTCGCCTACGCATACGCGGTACTGCTTTCCGCCCGTCTCGATAATTGCAAACATAGCCTAACCTCCGTTTAGTATTCGCCGTCGGGGTTTCGGTAAACCGAATTAAATAACCCTTTTCGCGCGGTTCTGTAAAATAATACCACAAGTCAATACCCATTGTCAACTAATTTACCTACTTCTTTTGAAAAAGAAGTAAGCAAGAAAACTTTAGTGTTGTGTGTTTACAAAGTGGTTAATTTTGCATTACACCCAATCAATTTCGTGTCTATTGTAAATTTCTCGACGCCACTTGCATTATACAGCCATTAAAAATACAAAAGCCATCTCCTTTTGAGAAGGCTAATTATTTATTATTGATAATTCCGAATTCCTAATTCCGAATTCCGAATTAACTCCGCTACACTTCAAACTCTCCGTTGAGCGCGACGAGCGCGCGGTCGAAGTCGCTGTCCGACACGCCCAAAATAAGGTTTATTTCCGACGCACCCATATCGAGCATGCGCAAATTTATATTGGCGTGCGACAGTCTGTTTATTGCACGCGCCGCCGTGCCCGGTCGGGATTTCATGCCGTGGCCGACTATAGCTATCAGCGCTATATCGGTAGTCAACGAAATATTATCGGGATTAACCTCCTTTTTAACCGACTCGATAAGCGCATTACACGTTTCGGTATCCACCGCCGAAAACACTACCGTCATGGAATCTATGCCGCTCGGTATATGCTCTACCGAAACTTCGTATCGCTCGAAACAACTCAGCACTCTGCGCACAAAGCCTATTTCGGCGTTCATCATAGACTTATCTATGTGCAATGAAAAAAAGTGTTGTCTGCCGGCAATAGCCGTAATCGGCATATTATTTTTGCGACTGTACTTACCCGCCAAAAACGCCTCCGTCGGTACGATTTTTGTCCCCAAAGCGTTTTCGTTAAAGGTATTGCGTATATGTATAGGTATATTAGCCTTTTGTACCGGAAAAATGGATTCGGGGTGCAGAACGTTTGCGCCCATATACGACAGCTCGCGCAGCTCCCTATACGTAATTACGTCTATAACCGAAGCGTGCGGAACGATACGCGGGTCGCACGTCATAAAGCCGTCTACGTCAGTAAAGTTTTCGTACACGTCGGCGTTCACCGCTCGCGCGATTATTGCGCCCGACACGTCCGAGCCGCCGCGCGAAAATGTTACTATATTGCCGTGCTCGTCACTGCCGTAAAACCCCGACACCACCACGTCCGACTTACCATTAAGTCCGGCTCTGCACACCTCTATCGTGCGCTCGTCGTCGTACGCTTTTCCGTTGAACTTAATCAAGTCCGCCGCATCGATAAAGGTAAAGCCGATAAGCCGCGCAAGTAGTTTTGCGCACAGATACTCACCGCGCGACACTATATAGCAATAATCCGCCGCGGCAAGCTTAGTCCGTATCTCGTCCAGCTCGGCGTCCAACGCGCCATGCAAACCAACACCGTCGCACAGCGCGACGAAGCGGCCATGAACATGCTCGAACTTAGCCGCGCGATCGCAAGGCCGCGCTTCACTTACCGCAATAAGCATATCGGTAACCTTGTCGCAACCCTTGGCCTTGCCCGGGGCCGACACCACGACGAACCGCCTATCTCGGTCTTGCTTGATAATACTTGCGACGCGCATAATGCTGTCCGCAGTGGACATTGAAGTGCCGCCGAATTTAACCGCTTTCATCTACCGTACTCCATAAGTAATATATTCGCCTAACCCGACTTTTGCCATACTTTTTGCGAGCATAGCTACAATAAGTATCGCACGCAAAAGCGGCATTTCTGCCGCTTCGATAAATAACTACTATATTGCTTTTTAAAACGCAATCTACAGCAATCCAGCGGCAAGCGCCCAAATAACCGCCGCCGACACGATGGACAGAATCTTCCAACCTATGTTGTGCACGAACACGGCTTTGAGAAACCTTACGAAGCCGTTGGGCTTTTTTGCGTTTTCTTGTTTCTTGTCGTTCATATAACTAATCCCCCTTGCGACGGTGATGTCTACGCGTAGGTTCGGGCGTAGCTTGCAAGCCGTAGGTTTGTTCCAGTTTGTCCGTGAGCATTTGCGAATCGAAGTAGCGAGTAAGCTCGCCGTGCTGAGCTATGGAAATAACGCCCGTTTCCTCCGATACAATTATGGTAAGTACGTTATAATTTTCGCTTACACCTATGCCAGCGCGGTGGCGTGTGCCAAGCTCCTTGTCTATAGCGTTGGACTGCGACAGCGGAAGGAAGCAACCGGCCGCAACTATGCGGTTGCCGCGTACGAACACCGCACCGTCGTGAAGAGGCGCCTTGGTGTTGAAAATACTTTCGAGCAGCGCGCAAGACAGCACTGCGTCCAGCTTGGTACCCGAATCTATAATGTGCTCGGGTAAGTTTTGCGTGGAAATTATTATGAGCGCGCCGACGTTCTTTTTGGACATGTTTTGCGCGGCACGAACTATATCGTTGATTGCGGCGTGAAGCTCCTCGTCCGACGCGCCGTATGCGGTGGTGTACTGCTCGTGCGTATCGCGCGGCGACGCAAGCTTAAGCAAGCCGCGCTTCGTTTCCGCGGGGAACACAAACACTATTACGACTATGACTATTATTATGCCGTACCGCATTATAGACCCGATAACCGGCAAATCCATAAACTCGGACGACAACACTATACCGGCCGCCACAAAAATAAGCACGAATGCTATCAGCTTGCCAGCATTGTTCCTTTTTAGGAAAACAATCATGCCGTAAATGAGCAAAGCGGCAAGCATGATATCTATTGCGCACGCCCACGGCTTTGCCGTCATTTTATTGTTAATGTTTTCTAAAAACCACATACTACACGCACCTAATTAAATTATACAATATTACTT
>JAIDCZ010000023.1 GCA_029055565.1 Clostridiales bacterium | reverse complement strand
CATCTATTTATAAATCGTTACGGTCAACCCATAAGCATACACGGCATAGAATACATATACAAAAAATACTTAAAGAAGGCCAAAATCAGTACGCATTCGACTCCGCACTATCTCCGACATACCTTTGCTACTAATCTGCTTGCTAACGGCGCCGATCTCCGCTCGGTTCAAGAAATACTCGGGCATGCGAGTGTAGCCACAACGCAAATCTACACCGAAGTAACAACTCAACGCAAAAAGCAAGTACTTAATAAATTCAATTACAGAAACAAAATATAAAATGGTTACTCACAAAAATTAACAGCGCACTTCATATATCATAAAATGTCATATTGTTCGCCAACTTTCCTCGTGGCGCTTTTAGTATTAAATACGTTCATCAATAATATTAAATTGCTACACCGACTATCGCCTATAAATCTCATCTAGGGTTTTGCCGTCTTTGTTTTTCCATTCCACCCAACCGTTTGTAGAACCGCCCAGCACAAAATCGCTGGCGCCACTCGGAGTTTTGAATTCCAAAATAATATTCAAAACATATTTTCCATTGATAGCGGCAATGTCCCCTTTCTGCAACAGCTCATCACGCTGTCTGTTATATTTAGGCAAACTGACCGATTTTGCAAAATTAATTTCCGAATCCTCCAACACTTGAAACTTATCGCCACCGTAAATGCCGTACGCTGTAATGCCATTTCGCGTCGTATGAAAAATTTCGCCGTCGTTTCGCGTCTGCTTTGCGTCATTCACCTTATAGCCGAGCGTAGCCATGACAAACTGAATTTCATCATATACTTCCTCGATTGAAGGAAGATCGTATTCGTCGATTTCGTATTTCGGCTTAACCGAATTTTCCACTTTATAGCGTTTCGCTTCGTGCGCTTTGACAATGGCGTATTCTTCAAGCCCGCTTATCATATCAAGCGAAAAGGTCTTATTGTCGGCCAGAAACATTATCGCCTTATTCCAAAAATCTTTGGAACGGTTATGGTCGTCAAGCCGCACAACCCCATTGCGCGTTTGACCGATGTATATTTGCGCTATCTTGTTCTCGTCATTCTCGTTTATCAAGTAATATATCCCGGGCCTTGTTATGCCAGAAATCTTCTTTGCTTCCGCAAGAAGCGGACGAGGAATAACATACGTAGTTATCGTCGACAAATGCCGCCGAATAGAACGCACCCCATCCGGCTGACCATTGTAATATATGATTTCAAGTTTCTTGCTCGTCGCCATACTAACCGCCAAAGATTTGTTTAAAGCATTATAACAAATTCCGTCGTCAATGTCAATAATAGATACGACTACAACAACATACAGTTATTCGCCACTATAAACTTTAACCGCTCTAATGTGCTTACGGTATTGCACGAATACCGCCAAATGAAAAAAGCACTCAATTTGCCACTCTTGGGTTCAAATTGAATGCTCTTGGCGGAGAGAGGGGGATTCGAACCCCCGGTAGCTGTTACACTACGCACGCTTTCCAAGCGTGTGCCTTCAGCCGCTCAGCCATCTCTCCATTCTCCGCGCTCATTATTGAGCGCGGTTTATTTATTCATTTAGTTTTGCGGGTGCTCCTCGCCCTTTGCTACCACCGATTGACCACCTTTTCCGCAAAGCCCATCCTATCGGCGATATTGACTATAGTGCCGTCGTCCAGCACGACCTTGCCGTAGAACTTTCCGAAAACTTGGTGTTGGTCGGTAGCCAGCACGCCCACGTTCATTTTGTCCTTTCTGTCAATCAGCGGATAGAACGTAAGCTCCAGTCGGTCCTCGTTGTCCGTCATTTTCCAAGGCTTGAGGTAGTCTATCTTGCCTTGCGTATACGGAATGTCGAACGCAACCTCGTCCAGCTTGTGAGCCTTGCCGTCGTACGTTACGACGTTTTCGCTTGCCGTAGGCTTGCCGAAGCCGTAGCCCAAGTTGAGTCCGAGCGTTTTGCCGTCATCAGTCTCGCAAGACAACGACGACCAGTACCACGTATTTTTGTACGTCCACACGCCTCGGCCCCAATCGAGCCCCGCGTAAGCGTTCTTTATCTCGTGCCTATCCTCGCCGACCGAGAACCAGCCGTTGCACCGTAGGCAGTTGATTTTGGTGTTGTAGTAAAATCTGCGCTTTTTTCCGAACGGAATCGCGACCGTTATATTGTCGCCCGATGCCGGCGCGAGGTTGAACTCGCACTTGAACGTCTTGTTCCCATCGAACTTTTTGTATTCGGCCCTAAGCGTTCTGTTGCCCGCATCGTCTATATCGAAGGAAATTTTAACGCCGCCCTTGTCGTAGCGGACGTTGCCCTCCGTACAGCTGCTCGGCATGCCGAGCTTGCCAAGCGACATAAGTCCGATTTTGCTTTTGGTAACGTACTTGATGTGCTTGAAGTCGATAACGGACACCGAAGCGAGCGACATATACGAATTGTCTGCCACCGTGAGCGCGACCGCGTAATCGCCGTCACACACACTGTAGTAGTCCCATTCCTTTATGCGCAGCTTTGGCTTGACCGCCGCGCGGCAGTATCGCTTGACTTGCGAAAACGCATAACCGCTTTGCACAAGACACCCACGCGAGTCCAGCAGATCGCCGCTTTGGAGCCGACCGTCGTCCATCGATTAACGCTTGGAGAACTGAGGAGCTTTGCGCGCCTTTTTGAGACCGTACTTTTTGCGCTCTTTCATTCTGGGGTCGCGAGTAAGGAAGCCCGCCTTTTTGAGCGCGGGACGGTAGGTCGCGTCCACGTTGCAAAGCGCACGGGAAATGCCGTGACGGATAGCGCCCGCTTGGCCGGTAAAGCCGCCGCCGCGCACGTTGACGATAACGTCGAACTTGCCCTCGGTGCCGGTTTCGGCAAACGGTTGATTGACTATAAGCTTAAGCGTATCGAGCGGGAAGTAATCATCGAGCGAACGCTTGTTGACGGTAATGGTGCCGGAGCCGCCCGCCAAAACGCGAACGCGCGCGACAGCCTTTTTACGTCTGCCGGTACCCCAGTACTGAACTTTCTTTTTTGTTGAAGATTTAGCTGCCATAGCTTGTTACCTCTTGATTAGTCCTTATCTTTGTGAAGCTCGATAGTGAGCGTTTGGGGCTGTTGAGCCTCGTGGTTATGTTCGGGGCCTTTGAACAGTTTAAGCTTTTTGATCATGCTTCTGCCGAGCGAATTTTTGGGAAGCATGCCCTTGACCGCCTTTTGAACAGCCTTGTCCGAATTTTCGCGAAGGAAATGGGAATACTGTTGCTGTTTAAGACCGCCCATATATCCGGTGTGGTAGGTGCGAAGCTTTTTGGTGAGCTTGTTACCCGTAAGCACAACCTTGTCGGTGTTGACGACTATAACGAAATCGCCCACGTCGGTGTTGGGAGTGTATTCGGGTTTGGTCTTGCCCTTGAGCACGGAAGCCACGACGCTTGCAAGTCTGCCGAGCGGAACGCCGGCGGCGTCGACTACGTACCAGTTACGCTTGTATTCCTTGTTGCCGATTTTGTAGTCGGCAGTTTTGGAATTGATCTTTTTTGCCATCAATGTTTTCATCGAAAACAACCTCGTAAAAAATATTTGAATAGACAGCGATATTAAGCATGAACTTATTCGCGTGTCCAACAAGCGCAAACGTTTCACGCCGCCGCGCTTAACCGTGCGTCAATCCGTTTGTCGGGGCAAGACAAAACGGCCGTTTGGCACAGTGCAATGTATATTATAAAGCATTAAAAGATAAATGTCAACTGATTAGAATTAAGAATTTTTTACTTGCGTGTGTATGCTTTTGTAATTTGTTTTGCGTTACACCCGAATCATTCCGTGCCCATAAAAATGCTCGACGTCACTTTGTTAATTAGAATGCGACACTTGGAATTACTCCGCAACAAAGCCTCATTGTTGGTACGTCATTTTCACCTACAATTCTGCATTCTTAATTCTGAATTCCAAATTATTTTCCATATGCTAAAAAATTCCACAAAAGCCGACAAAAAGACATAAAATACCCGCGGCAAAACGCGGCCGATTATGTTGATTATTGTCGAACTATATATTAAAATATAGTTATGGAAACCAACGCATTAACCGAATATCTGTCGGCACTGTCCGACCCGTCATTCCGCTTGACCGCCGAACGCCTAACCATGAAGTGCGGCGTGCGCTCCGACCTTAAAGGCAGTAGGTGTCTCGTCGACGCAATAATACTGTACGGCACCGAGCTGTGCACCGGCTTTTGCGAGATATACCGCGTTATAGGCGAACTGCGCAACATCAAGCCCAAATCGGTTATGCGCGAAATTGCGTACGCCATATCGCAAGCGTTCGGCATAGTGGACAGACTGTCCAAGCTGGTAGGCGTAACCCTATCGGACAGCGACGTGCACAGCGGATTGGTAATAGCCTACCTCGGCAAAATATTCAAGCACCCCGACCTCGCGCTGTACGCGTAAACGGCAAAGTCTAATAGAATAGATAAGAGATAAAAATGAATAGATAATAATATCGGAAAAAATTTTATTAAATTAAATAAGGCGCGGCAAAGCCGCGAGTCCGTCATTATTCACTATCCATTATTATCTATTAACTATAATAAGGGACGAGCGTAGCGAGTAATCCGTCATTATTCATTATTCACTATTAACTATAACGCGGTTAGCTCGCTTTATCAACAAATTCCAGCAGTCTTTTAAGCTTGTCGAACTCGTCGCCGAGAACGATTAAATCCAAATTACGATCGATGCCGACGCGCAGTATAACGCGCTTAACGCGTTTGTAATTATCTCCGCGCCAATCGCATTCTGTTATATCTATCGTTTTTACGATATAGCTTGCGTCCTTCAAGTCGTACTCGCTGTGAAATGCGTTGAGCTTGGTTTTAAGCTCCTTGTCGGTATCTATAAACGAAAGATCGTCGTAATAATTACTCAGCTTGCCGTTACGCACGGTAAGCAAAGTTTTTTTATAGCCGTGCGCGTTTAGCAACAGCTTGCCTTTTTCTATGGGATTGTTATCTGCGTCGATTTTACTGCCGGCAAACGAAAAGAACTCGAACACGCCGCCCGCGTCGGCATATCCCCATTTTTCTATAAGCGCGTATTTTTCGTTGCGCTCAACCTCCACGCCCGTTCGCCTATCCTCGAGTCTGCCGGCGTATTCGTAATCCATATACGACCCGACGCCGCTGAACCGTTCGTCTCGAAAAACGATCGAAATGCCGTGCTCGTCGTCGCAATTACATTCGCCGCAAAGCGCTATAGTTACACTGTTACTTCCCTCGTCGGCGGATATATGTATAGTAGTCAGCTCCGTTTCGTCGTGCAAAATATCGAAGCTGTTAGTCCGCTCCCAATCGTCGCCGCTGTTTTCGTAGGTGTCGTTTATAAACTTAAGAACCTCGGCTTTTACTTCGTTAGATTGATACGGCGCTTTTAGAATCAGCCATGTAAGCGCGTCGCGCTCGACCGCGGATAGCGGCGTACCGTCGTCGTCGCCGCCCACGACGGTGAGCGCAAGCCTTTTTCCCCACACGTCAAGCTCGATTGCGGTTTGACCGGACATAACCTTAAAGTCGGAATCGAACACAACCCGCTCTGCGGGGACGGCCGTCTTTTTTGCGGTTTTTGCGGCGTTGACGTTAGAACCTTTACCGCCAGCGTTTTCGCTTTCGATTTTCTTTTTCAGCTTGACCGCGTAATACATAACGGTAATCGCCGCAGCCGTGATAACGACGATCCAAATGATAAACGCAATACGCATGTCGCCGTAGTCGTTGCGGAACATAAGACTGAGCATGATAATAAAATCGGCTACTACCAGCACGCAAAACAGCGCGTACAAAATTTTGAGCTTGGTCGTGTTTTTCATAATATATTCCTCGTCGTTTTAAAACGAAAGGCGCGGATTGCCCACGCCGAATATTATAAGCGCGGCGGGCATAACGCTATGCCGAGCGCATCGGTTTTATTTTTTTCGTACACTTCGCGCTTAAGTATGCCGACGTACGGCAGATTGCGGTACTGCTGAGCGTAGTCCAGTCCGTAGCCGACTATAAACTCGTCGCCCACCTCGAAGCACGAGTAATCGGCTTTTACGTCCACCTTGCGGCGTACAGGCTTGTCGAACAGCGCGACGGTAGTAAACGAAGCCGCGCCCCGCCCCGCCATAAGGCTTTGCATGCGCTGAAGCGTGTGGCCGGAATCCACTATGTCCTCCACGAGCACGACGTCCCTACCGGTAACGTCCTCGGCCAAATCCATTACTATTTTGGGTATGCCGGAGCTTTCCGTGCCGGAGCCGTAGGACGACACCATCATGAAGTCCATTTGCACCGGTGTTTCCATTGCGCGAACGAGGTCGCAAAAGAACATAACGCTGCCCTTGAGCACGCTTATAAACAGCGGGTTTTTGCCGGCGTAACGCCTATCCAGCCACGCGGCGGCTTGGACTACCTTCTCCTTGATTTGACTTTCTGAGAATAAGATTCTTTGAATATCCTTGTTCATAGACTAAATTATACCACAACGGTGCGAAATTCGTCAATATCCGACAAGGCGTAAACCAAAAATTTTTTGCGCGCGGCGGCCGGAATAATCGAGAGCGCTTTAGCGCCGCGAAAAAGCAAATTGAAAAATCTGTTGCTTTTTTCATGATAATAGTATATAATTGATAAAATAAATTATAAAGGTAGGTGCAAACATGGATTTGACTTACAAGCGCAAGAATATTTACGCGACCGCCGACAAAGCGGAACTCAAAAGCATTATGGACTACGCCGAAGGCTACAAGACATTTTTGGACAACGGCAAGACCGAACGCGAAGCCGTAGCGTACACCATCGCTATGGCGGAGAAAGCCGGCTACAAACCGTATACGCTTGGCGACAAGATAAACAAGGGCGACAAGCTTTACTACAACAATCGTGGCAAGGCGTTGTTTATGCTCCGCGCCGGCAAAGCCGATATTGCCAAAAACGGCGTGCGCATACTCGTCGCGCACATAGACAGCCCGAGGCTCGATTTAAAGCAAGTGCCGCTTTACGAAAAAGCGGGAATGGCGTATCTTAAAACGCACTATTACGGCGGCATAAAAAAGTACCACTGGCTTACCATTCCGCTCGCGCTCCACGGCGTGGTCGCGCTCAAAACCGGCAAGACGGTAACCGTCAATATAGGCGAAGCGGAAACCGATCCGGTATTTTACATTACCGATTTGCTCCCCCACCTTTCGCAAGAGCTTAACCGCAAGACGATTGGCGAGGGCTTCGAGGCCGAAAACCTTAACCTTATTATCGGCGGCATTCCCGCGGCCGGCGAGGACAAGGACGGCGTAAAAAAGAACGTGCTCAAGCTTCTTAACGAAAAGTACGGCATAACCGAGGAGGACTTTTTGTCCGCCGAGCTACAAGCCGTGCCGGCGGCCAAGGCCAAGGACGTAGGTCTCGACCGCTCGTTTATTGCCGCATACGGCCACGACGACAGCGTGTGCGCGTACCCCGAAATCACCGCCACGCTGGAAACGGACACCGACCAGACCGTGCTTACCATACTCGCCGACAAAGAGGAAATCGGCTCGGAGGGCAACACCGGCATGCAGTGCGTGCTGATTGACGACTTGCTTGCCGAGATTGCAAAAAGCTACGGCGTCAACCCCGCGCTTTTGCGTTCTAAGTCGATGTGCCTTTCGGCGGACGTTACCGCGGCGTACGATCCCGACTTTGCTTCGGCGTTCGACGACAACAACGTCGGCCAAGTAAACTGCGGCGTGACCATGAACAAGTTTACCGGCGCGCGCGGCAAGTCCGGCTCCAACGACGCTTCGGCGGAATACATCGGGTATCTGCGCGGCGTGTTTGAAAAAGCTGGCGTTATTTGGCAGACCGGCGAGCTGGGCAGAGTAGACCTCGGCGGCGGCGGCACGGTTGCCAAATACATTGCCAAAATAAATATCGACACGGTGGATATGGGCGTACCGGTACTTTCCATGCACGCGCCCACCGAGCTTATTAGCAAAGCCGATTTGTACTCGGCGCACAGGGCCTTCGCCGCGTTTATTAAATAATTTAGAATTATGAATTAAGAATTCAGAATTGTAATAAGGTCATGATTTAAGTAATTGTGCGGCTTCGCCTAGACCCCTCCGCTGCGGTCGGGGTGATGGACGATGATGGCAAGACTTTTCAGAAAAGACTACCGCAACCCCATCATTTCGACCGAAGTGAGCGAAGCGAACGAAGCGAAGAAATCCAGTCGTTAGCCGCATAAAAATAGCAACAAAAAATCCGAGCGAAAAACTCGGATTTTTTGTTGATTTAATTCTGAATTCTGCATTCTTAATTCTTAATTATTTAAGGTCGTCCTTGGTGCGCGAAAACTCTATTACGTCGCGGATATTGGACATACCGGTAACGTACATGAGCATGCGTTCCAAGCCGAGACCAAAACCGCTGTGCGGAACAGTACCGAACTTGCGCAAGTCGAGGTAGTTGGCGTAGTCGGACAGCTTCATGCCGCGGTCTTTTATTTCCTTTAGCAGTTTGTCGTAATCGGCCTCGCGCTCCGAGCAACCAATAATCTCGCCCACACCGGGGACGAGCAAGTCGGTTGCGGCAACGGTAACGCCGTCGGGGTTCTGCTTCATATAGAACGACTTGATTTTGCGCGGATAGTTTACGACGAATACCGGCTTTTTAAAGTACTCGTCGGTAAGGTAGCGTTCGTGTTCGGTCTGCAAGTCCAGTCCCCACTCGATGGGATACACGAAGGTCTTGCCCGATTTTTTAAGCACCTCTATAGCGTCCTTGTAGTCGATACGCGCAAAGTCGCTGTCGGCCACGTTTTGCAGTTTGGCTATAAGTCCGGCCTCGAACCGCTCCTCAAAGAACTTCAGCTCCGGCTCGCAGTGCTCGAGCAAGTACTTGGTTATATACTTAATCATATCGGTGGCTATGCCGATAATGTCGTTGATGTCGGCAAACGCGACCTCCGGCTCGACTTGCCAAAACTCTGCGGCGTGGCGGGGCGTGTTGCTGTTTTCGGCACGGAAGGTCGGGCCGAACGTATAAATCTTGCCGAGCGCGGTCGCCATGACCTCGCCCTCCAACTGGCCGGAAACGGTAAGGCCGGCACTGCACCCAAAGAAGTCTTTTTTGTTGTACTCCTCCTCACTCTTGACGGTGGGATCGAAGCCGACGGTAGTCACCTTGAACACCTCGCCCGCGCCCTCGCAGTCACTGCCGGTTATTATGGGCGAATGCACGTAGTAGTAGCCGTTTTTGTGAAAAAACTCGTGCAAGGCGTACGACAGCTCACTGCGCACGCGGAACACTGCGTTAAATGTGTTGGTGCGCACGCGCAAGTGCGGAATGGTGCGCAAAAATTCCATAGTGTGCCGCTTTTTTTGAAGCGGGTACGTACTGTCACTGCCGCCGAGCAGCTCCGCGTTTACGGCTTGAATCTCGTACGTGCCGTCGCGCTGACCCTTGACCACGCTACCCTCTACGCGCAACGCCGCACCCAGCGCGAGCATAGGCGCAAGCGCATTATCGTCAAACTTGGTTTTGTCGAAAACTATTTGAGTGTGGTTAAGCTCACTGCCGTCGTTAAGCTCGGCAAACGCCACGTTTTTGCTGTCGCGCGAGGTGCGCACCCAGCCGCATACCGTAACCTTTTTGCCCAGCAGCTTGCCGCCGCGTATTTCCTTTAAATCAACGTGTTGCATAGTAATTACCATGACCTTTTTGTGATACTGTAATTATAATCCACAACGCGCCGTTAGTCAAGTGATAACGCATAGTAAAACGGTTCGATATTACGCCCAACGACTTGTTTGGGTTCGAGCAGTAATAAGATTGAGAGAAATATAATTATGCGGCTACGCCTAGATTTCTCCGCTACGCGCTAACGCGCTACGGTCGAAATGATGGGTGTATAGAGTTTATCTTTCCTAATAGCGCACTCCACACAACACATCATCCCGAGCGCAGTCGAGGGATCTAGGCGAACCGCCGCACTTATGTTACGCACAATCACATGCCAACCGTACGCGTAAAAGTTTCTTGCCTACTTCTTTTCAAAGAAGTAGGTTCTGAATTGAATAAATTTTCCACCGTGCGACATACTACAATCACTATGGAAAATTCAGTAAGAGTAAACAATCGAAAAGGACTGTCGAGCATGGCGCTCTTTTGGGTGTGCTTGCTTGCGACCGTGGGAATCGGACTTACGATTTCCTACTGCTCCGGCATATTCGGGAACGTTTCGGCGTACGCCTCCCGCTTGCCGTTTAGAATCCCCAAGTGGCTTGTAATAGCCACGCCGCCGGTGCTGTTTGCGCACATGGGCATAGCGCTGTACCTCGTGCTTAATAACAACGTGTACGACTACAACCAGCGCATGGTACGCAACTGGACTTGGGCGTTTTGGATTACGCTGTTTATAGCCACCGCTATCACGCCGTACTTTATTTACCACGGCATGCCTATAGCCGCGTACGTTATGTCCAGCATAGTCACCGCGCTTGCCATAGGCACGACCATGCTCAGCTACCGCGGCTCGATAGGCGCCGGCGTGGTTATGACGATATTCCTTATAGTAGTATCGCTTATAATGGTCTACCTCGGTTTTTGGGCGTTCTAATCCCCCGCCAAACGCTAACGCGAAAACCAAAAAAAAATGCTTTTCCGCTCGGAAAGGCATTTTTAATTTGTATTATATCCTCGGCTACGAAGGCGCGCCGCAGACGGACAACAGTTGGCGAGGCGGCGACGGGCGCGTAGCCCCACCTACGTAACCAAGCCGCCGAACCAAACGTAGTCCGTATCCGGCGATGCATGCGTAGCCGAGAAATGCAAAACGGCCAACTTTCGTTGACCGTCCTGCTATAAAATAAGGGGGAAAATGATGAGCGAATTCAGTATTGCAATCGTTTAGCACAACAGCATCACATTGATTGCACGCTTATTATAAAACCTCTTTTTTTAGTTGTCAAGCAAATTAAAGGACTTTTTTTAATTTTCTTGCAGAATTTTTTGTACGTTACATTATATGCGCCGCTTGGCGTAATATTACTGCTTTTGTTGTTTTTGTTGCTTTTTTTCGGCTTTGGTCCGGATTCGGATTTCCTTGAACACGGCGGGCGGAAGCGTGGGATATACGTCCCTGGCAATGGGCGACATTACTGCGGACGAGCGAATATATTCGGCGCCGTTGTATTTGTCCTCCATTTCCTTGCCGCAGTCTATATACAGCGTGCCCACGATACAGCGGGCAAACCATTCCCACTTGTCGTTAAAGTCGAGCACCTTTAAAAAGTGCTCTACCGCGTCGGACGCGAGCCGCTTTTTTATTTCGATAAGTCCGTCTATCATTTTGGCAAACGAGCCTTTGAATTCCCTATCCGTAACTCTACGGAAAAACTCGCCGTTCTGCGCCGAGTTAATGTCTTGCGCCGCAATCGAATACACGCGCTTTTCGGCCTCGAAAAATCCCGCGTCTATGCACTCGCAATAAATGTCGAGCGCCTTATCCATATCTGCTTGCACGCCTATACCGTTTTCGTAGCACACGCCCATGTCATACTTGGCGCACAAATCGTTTTTGTTCTTTGCCCTATCCTCGAACAGCTTGAACCCCGCCTCGGCGTTTCCCGACTTAATTTCCAGTATGCCCGAGCGCAAGGCCGCGTCCTCGTCGCCCGCCTCTACCGCACGTTCGTAGTAGCTCTTGGCCTTTTTCAAGTCCTTGGGCAGATACGCGCCCACCTCGTAGTAGTAGCCGAGGTTGAACAGCGCGGCGGAATACCCGCCGTCGGCAGATTTTTTCATAAACTTGACGGCGGTCTTGATTTTGTCCGGCTTATACGTAGCCACGGCCGCCGCGTAACGATACTGACCCTCTGCGGTATTAGCGTTGCGCTTAAGCTCCTTGAGCTTGCGCTTGATTTCCTTTTTGTCGAGGTCGTTAAACTCCTCGTTGCCCGACATGTCTATAAGCGTCGCTTTGTTGGTTTCGCAAAACTGGCCGAGCGCCGCGTAAGTGTACACGTAGCCGGTGTAAACGAACTGCTTGACCACGGTGTCGCAGTGCACCTTGTACGACAGCGCAACCGTCAGCAACGCGCCGATCGGCGGGATAAAGTTGAAAATACCGGCAAGTATGCAAAGCGCTTTATGCTCGTTGCGAGATAGCATTATGCAGTACACCGACGACATGATAAACGCCGCGTAAGTCAAGCACAAGCAAAACGATATGGCGTACATTGCACCGGAATTGCCGTAAACGTACATAAGCAGTTGAATGATAAACAGTATCGCGCTCATTCCGAACGCCATAACCGTCGCAAGCCCCATCACCGACGCACACAGCGTTTTGCGGTACAGCACTATAAGCGCCGTCGCTTGTATAACGGCGCAAAGCAACATTCCTATGTTTACGCAAAACAATATGAACGTTACCAATTTGGGATTGGTGACTACGATGGCCGATAACAGACTCACCGACGCGGAACAAAACTCAACCACTTCTTCACCCTTTGTCATTCGCTATTGTGGTACTTAGTATTATAGCAAAACTATACCGTTATGTCAATACGTTTTTTAATTAGGAATTCGGAATTCGGAATTATTGAAAAAATTTTTATTAAATAATGAGCGCATAAGCGCAGTCCTTAGCTATTCACTCTTCACTATTCACTATTCACTGTAATCAATTCGCCCGCGAATTGATTACAATTCCGCTGCGTCTTGCGACTTGTACCCCTCGCCGTAAATTTCCATAGCCGACGACACTATGGTAAACGCGCCGCTATCGTACTTTTTAACTACGTCGCGGATACGCGGGTACACGTAATTTTTGACCGCGCACATAATTATGGTGCGCTCGCCACCCGAGTACGCGCCCTTGCCGTCGATAATGGTCGCGCCGACGTCAAGCTCCTTAAGCAGTCCGTCGCATATAAACTGCGCGCGCTCGGCGGTAGTTATTATGTACACCATCATTGCGGAGTTGCCGCCGTACAGCACGCGGTTGAACACCACGGAGAACGTGACGAGCGACATAAGCGTAATCAGCATAAGCTCCAAATCGTGATACACTATAGTGGACGCCATAACTATCAAGCAGTCAATGGACACCGAGATTATGCCGGTTTTAAGATACCTAAACTTTCGGCGCAGCAGCTTGACTATTATATCCGTCCCGCCGGTACTGCTGCCGGTGCGGAACACAAGCCCCAGTCCGGCGCCGAACATGGTGCCGCCGGCCAGCGCCGCGACTATAGGGTTCACCGTGGGCATATACGGCACTATAAAGTGCGCGCAAATTTCCATCAGTCCGGACGACAATCCTACCACCGCCAGCGACGACAGCACGAACGATTTGCCGATAAATATCAAGCCGATAATAAACAGCGGCACGTTGATTATAAGTATCAGCCAACCGGTGCCTATCCTATTGCCGGTGGCCGCGTTTATCAGTATGGATATACCGGTAACGCCGCCCGCCGCCATTCTGTACGGATCGAGAAATACGCCTATACCAAACGAATATATGGTACAGCCGACTATAACCATAATAACTTTTTTCAAAAAGTTAAGCTTGGCTTCCCTGGTAAACTTTTTCATTTTCATAGCTATTCACCTCCCACGCCGTCGGTTGCGACGTACGCTTTGGCCAGTCCGCCCTCGGCGGTTTCTCGGTATATGCGCGACATGTCCTTGCCGGTCTTGTACATCGTAGCCACCACCATGTCGTACGAAATTTTGCGCGAGTCGGTAAGGAAGTTGGCAAGGTTGACTGCGTTAATCGCACGCATTGCCGCAACGGCATTGCGCTCAATGCACGGAATTTGCACAAGTCCTTTAATCGGGTCGCAAGTAAGGCCCAAATGATGCTCCAGCGCGACCTCGGCCGCGTATTCTATCTGGCTGATGCTCATGCCGAACAGCTCGCCCAAAGCGGCCGCCGCCATAGAGCACGCCGTGCCTATCTCCGCTTGGCACCCGCATTCCGCGCCGCTAATCGACGCGTTGGTCTTGACTATATTGCCGATAACGCCGGCCGTAAGCAACGCGTCCACGATCCGTTCGTCGGCGTAACGGTGCTTGTTTTTGTAGTAGTACAGCACCGCCGGCAGAACGCCAGCCGCGCCGCAAGTCGGCGCAGTTACTATCTTGCCGCACGACGCGTTTTCCTCGCCTACCGCAAACGCAAACGCGCACACCAAGCGGTTTTCTCGCGTCATGCCGTCCTCGAAAACGTCGTTGCTTTCGTACAGCGTTTTGGCCTTGCGCTTAACGTTAAGCCCGCCGTCCAGCACACCGTCGGCGGAAAGTCCGCGTAATATCGCGTTCTGCATAACCGACCACACCTCGCGTATGTAATCGCGAATATCGGGCGCGTCAAACTTTTGCGCGTACTCGCACAAGCGCATGTCATGTTGGGCGCAGTAGTCGGCAATCTCGCGGAAATTTTTGTGCGGGTATACGTCGGGCGACGAGTTCTTTTTGCCCTTAATCTTGTACGCGCCGCCGCCAATGCTCGATACCCGCCACTTGGCCGCTTCCGCACCGCCCGAGTAGCCTATTACGTCGAACGTGTTTGGGTGCGGCAAATCCTTTTTGTCAACGTTGAATTCCACCGTGACCGGCAGTTCGCCAAACGTGCGCTCTATCACCTTGTCGGTCATATGCCCCTTGCCGGTTTTGGCAAGCGAGCCGTACAGCACAATCTTGTACTCATCAAGCCCGCCGTGCTCGGCTAAAAACGCACGACACGCGTTTTCGGGCGCAATCGTGTGCGAACTGGACGGACCCATTCCGCATCTGTATAGCTCGGTCAAAGACTTCATAACCACCTCAAGGCGCAGTATAGAATAATATTATACAACAGATTGTCGAATATTGTCAAGGCGGAAAAGGCCGCCGCAACGCGCCTAATATATTATCTATGCGCACGCGCAAGCAAGCGCAATGCAATTTTTGCGCAACGAAAAGACCCCGCACGCAAACGCATACGCGGGGCCTCGGTATAGCTTATTAAATTAGAGGTAGCTGTCAAAATCGATATCCGTCGGAACGACAACCGTGGTGTTGCCGTAGTCGGAATACTTGACGGTGATTTTTTCGTTCATGGTGTATTTGTAAGTCATGCCGTTCATGTCCATCGTGTAGTTACAGTTCACCTTGACCACGCTTTCGGTTATTTTACCGTCGTACACGTAGTAGTCGGCGGAAGCGGAGGTCTTGCCGAGCGTAATGCCCATGGACTCGGCACCCGACTGGTCGAACGCATCCTTAAGCGCAATATCCATGTACTCGGTAAGCTTTTCGCTGTTAATCTTAAATCCGGTCTTGGTCTTTACGAAGTACGAGTAATCAAACGCCGGCATAAACTTGGACAGCATGTCGTCCTCGTCGTCCTCGTCAAAGTCGTAGTCGTAATCGGGCGTACCGATAGAGCCCTCCATAATCCACTCGCCGGTTTCGCCGTTTTGGGTGGTGCGCGCAAATATGCAGCCGCTGAACTTGGAGTCCTTGTCGTTTACGTGAAGCTGTTCCATAACCATGGTCTGCTTGCCACCCATGCCAAGCGCCTCGCCAAGCTGGCCGAAGTCGATAGTCGACGTGGACTTAAAGTATCCGTAGGAATCCTCGTCCCACTTGCCCTCGATTTTAATCGACGTCTTCATGGTAAAGCTTGCGCTTTGAACGGTGCACTTGATGGGTATATCCAGCTTGTAGCTGAGCGTAACGTTTTTAAAGTTCTCCTCGGAGAAAATCTTGTCGTAGTACGATTTGGTAAGCGGGTCGCCGGCGTTGAGTACGGGCGAATAATACTTGACCGTTTTGTCCTTGTACGTGACGATTATGACGAGGTAAAGCTTTTCCTCGTCGGCCGAAGCGCGAACGCCAAAGTCGGACGCGCCCACGGTATACTTAACCTCACCTTTTTCCACCGTGTCGATGTTCGCCTTTTCGGTAGCGGGTATATCCAGCGCTTCCACTTCCTCGTCGGTCAAGTCGGCCGTTTTGGTGTACGACACGAAGGTCGCGTCGGTAACCTCGCCGCTCACTTCCGCGTCGATAAATGCCTTAGCCGCCGCGTCGGGCGAAGCGTAGGCTTGGGCGGAAAGCGCACCGGTATACGCCGTGTCGGCGGGATGCGTATCGCCTATATCCGTACTTTTGCACGCCACCAACGCGAACGCGCACAGCACCGCCGCCAGCGCGGCTACGATTACGGTAAATAATCTCTTTTTCATGTCCTAATCCCTTTTTTTATATTTTGTGATAACACACAACCTACATATAATATACACCTTATTAAGCAAATCGTCAACTGTTGCGTTAAAATATTTACTCTTTTTCGACAAAATAGTATGTAAAAAATCCCACCGTCCGGCAACACAACAATGTTCACCTTTTAATCGGCTTACCCAAAACAATCCACTATTCTTCCGTTGCGTTTTCGGATAACGATTCAGCTTGCCCCTCGTCGGCTTGCGGCTCGGTCGGTTCATGCTCCTCGTCATTTGGCTCAAACGTTTCCAATATAACGGCAGTGCGGTGGTCGAACTTTATTTTGAAAGTACCCATTTTTTCCAATATATCCACCTCGTCCCACGAGTAAACGCGCCTACTTGCGGCCTCAGTTTCCTCGCCGTAAGAATCAACGTATTTAAAAATTACGCTTACACCCTCGAAAGTTGTACCGCCGCCACCTCTTTTGCCGCCGTAGCGCATGGTAAAAGTTTTGCCGATTTCTACGTATTCCGCGGTAGTTTCAGCTCCGTATTTTAAGCAAAGTTTAATTTGGGCGTAGCCTATCATTTGGTAAATCAACACGCCCAAATCCGCCAAACCCATTCCGCCGAATATGCAGAGGAACACGATAGCTACCGCAACTCCTCCCGACAATAATACGTCTATCATACACACAGTGGCGACTGCGCAAAAGAACAAAACGACGCTCAGCCAAAAAACCAAGTGCTTTGAAATTGTTTTGATCTTGTATTTTCTTTTTTGTGACAGCGTAATCCAAAAGTACAAGAGCACGAAGTCAAAAAACAAAATAACCGACAGCGCAACGTACGACATAATATCTTTAGGATTGGGAACAACAACAAGCCAAACTATAAGTACGTTAATCCCACCTATAACTGCGATCATTATAACACAAATAAAAATCAAGAACGCGACGTGCAAAATATTCGTTATCGACGATATCTTATCTTTAAACATTTAACCCTATCCCCTTTCATGTTTAATAAACGTTTATCCGCAAAGCTCCAATTATGCGCCGTACCCTATTGCGGCAATAACAAGTATCGCTATCAATATTACAAAAATAATGCTCGGGCCGGTAAAGAATGCGCTAAGCACTATCTCCACTATATGCTCTATAAACATACTGCCCGCGCTACTCACCGCCAAAAATATCGCCGAACCGATTATAAATACCGGCACATACGCAATAGCCATTACAACACCCAAAGAACGCCAATGCTTGATATCCAAGTAGTTAAGCAACCCGCACGAACAGACTATAGTATAAGCAAAGTCGACGATACACAGCAACACGATTACGGCAACGTGCAACGGCGCCGCAAGGTAGTACGAGCAAAACGACGTAACGGTAAGCGCCGCGCCTATAAACAAAATCGCCGCGCGCAACAAAAATACTTTTGCGCTGATTTTCTTTTTCGGTTTTTCGGCCGGCTCGGCCTCTTGCAACGCGCCTATGCGATCCAAAATATTTCGGGCGCAGTCGTAAAACGCGTCCTCAGAATATTCCTCGCCGAACGTTTGGGTAAATATCACAGCGATATTTTTTGCCAGCTCAACACAAGTTACGCCCTCCTTTATTTGGGAAAACACCATTTCCGCTTCGAGCTCGTATTCGTCACGCGGCGCGAACTCGGCGGGTTTCAGCCACATCGGATCGACCTTGTTCAACTCGTCGCGAACGATATCAAGCGACTTTTTGTATTTAATTTTTTGCGCTTTGTTTTCGGCTGTGAGCATACTAAAATATTATACGGTAGATACGGACAAATGTCAATATTATTCGCAAAAAGAAAATAGCCGAGGCAAATACCTTCGGCTATTATACGTATGCATTTTATCCGTTTATCGCTTGGTGCGGACTATCTGCGCGTTGTCTATTTGGTCGAGCGAGTTAAGAATATACACGAAGTCGAAGCCTTCGGTATTTAGGCTTGCAATGCTGTCCATAAGCTCGCGGTAATGTTCGCGAACCACGCCGTCGGGAATATGCCTATCCGGCCGCGCGGTGTTGCGCGCATGCAAAACGTCCTCCGGCGGATTAAGAACGATCGCCGCAGTGCGTGCGTTATGCTTTTGGGCGATATTCAAAAGCGTAGTGCGCGCGCTTTTTTGCACGCTCGTCGCGTCGACTACGGTAAGCTTGCCGTTTTTAAGCCGCTTGTTCAAAGCGTCGTAAAGCAACTCGAACGCGTCGCCCGATATACTTTGTTCGTTTTCGTCGTCGCATATCATTGCCCGAAAAAAGTCGGAGGACAACGTTTCGGTCGGCTTAAAATGCCGCTTGGCAAAACTGCTCTTGCCCGCCGACGTCGCACCAACCAAAGCCACAAGGCAAAACTCGGGTATATCTATAGTAAATTTATCCATTGCTTTGAGCACCTCGGTAGCATTATACCACATTCTCCCCGCAAACTCAAACGAATATATAGCATAAAAGTATTTAAATGAAGTCGTCATAGCGTTATAACCGTTTTAGAGAGCAATATTGCTTATTCGGTTAGCTATTGCCATTGCAATTTGGAATACAGTATGTTAAAATTACATTAAACATCGACGAAAATAATTTCCAAACTCGGGAGAAATAATGAAGAATTACGGCAAAGCAATAAAAACTCTGCGCAAGACCGCAAACATGACGCAAGCACAGCTTGCAGAAAAACTGAACGTTACGCCACAGACCGTCAGCAAGTGGGAAAACGGCGTAAACATGCCGGACATAGACGGCGTAGAAAATATGTGCGCCGTATTTGCCGTTTCCATGGACGAATTTATGCGTTTGGCAGACGACTCCGCGCCCACACCGAGCCAATCCATACCTACACCGCAACCGCATGTTGCCACACCGCCCAATCAAGCGACCGCGGCGGCGCAAACGCTGTCAGCATCGACAGCCGTAAAATCCAAGCGGTTAAAGCCGATTTATATTACCGTAATCTCTGTTATGGCGGCTATCATTGCTTTTGCAGCCGTGCTCGTGCCAATACTCGTTTCGCGCAAAAATACGCCAAAAGCTTTGTCTGCCAACGAAATTTATCAAAAAGTAAATCCTTCGGTGTTTTACATAGAGGTGGAAACACAAAACGATACGGTAGGCGGTTCCGGATTCTTTATTAACAGCACCGGCACAGCCGTCACCAATTTTCATGTTGTCGACGGACTGAAATCCGCAAAGGTCACGCTAAGCAACGGCCAAACGTACGTTGTAGACAAAATCCTCGGCGTAGACAACGTGCGCGACGTAGCGCTTATTCATGTGGCAGTGCCAAGCTCTAAGTCCGTCACGTTTGCAAACAGCGACGGCGTAAAGACCGGCGACAAGGTTTATGCAATAGGCTTTCCTCAGTCGTTTATCCTCGGTATCCAAGACAGCACGCTAACCGAGGGGCTTGTATCGAAATCGTCTTACAGTATTGACGGAGTAAACTATATTCAGTCCACGGTCAATATTACGCACGGCAACAGCGGCGGCGTATTGGTGGACGTTTATGGGCGCGTAGTGGGCATGACAACCGCCGGTATAGACGTAGGTAATATAGATTACATGAATTTGTCAGTACCCTCAAATACAGTTAAAGGCGTCAAATCAAACGTAAATCTATCGGTAACGGATTATTACGTGCAAGCCGGCGTTCGCTATGAAGTTAAATACTACGTAGACGACTCTCTGTATGCGATACGCAACGTATCCCCGCTGTTTGAAAAAATACCGCCGCTCAAGCCTACTCTTAACGGCGCAGAATTTTTGGGCTGGTACGCCGACAGCTCATTCCAAACCCCATTTGACTTTACGCAATCGCCCACGAGCGACGTCAGCCTATACGGAAAAATTAAATACACCGGTATAGTATTCAAGTTTTCCGGCGGTAGCGGCAGCACCGGAAAAATGCAAGATATTTCTGCCAACGTAGGCGAAGAACTGATATTCCCCGACAACGAGTTCGAGCGTACCGGCTACTTATTTTCGGGTTGGTCGTTTGACGGCAAAATATATTACGCAGACGATACGATTCCGGTTCCAGACAGCTCCCCAGTCCAAACCGTAACGGCTAATTGGACGCCAATCGTATATAACGTAATATATAAATACGAAAACACGACTACCGAGCCGGAAAGCTACGCGTACGACAAATCGTTTGTACTGAAAAACTCAATATTCACACGCACCGGTTACAAACAAACCGGTTGGGTCCATAACGATAAGACGTACGGTCTTGGAGCGGACGTAAAAAAACTTACCGCCAAAAACGGTGATACTATAGAGCTTATACCGAAATGGGAAGCGATTAAATTCACAATAAAGGTCTTGTTCAATGATCCCGAAATTATGTTTAACGGCGTCAAATACGGCACAAACACCGGAACGACTTATAAATACTACGATTGCATTTACGGCGTCGACCCGTTTAACGGCACAACTCCCACGCGGGTGCCGTTCGCATTCGACGGTTGGCATATATACCTTAATGACGGCACGGTTATCAATTGCGATATAGAATACGCCGGCACGATCGAAGGCTGTACCATATACGCCGAACCGACATGGGTATCGGGTGATTATACTTTACAGCTTGGGCGGGATTTCTTTGAAGTAGAGCTTTCCGGCAAACAGCGCTATACCCTACCGCTCGTCGCCGAACTGGGTCTGGCTCAATTCAACCCCGGCAAACGTTTTGTAGGCTGGAAAAACTTCGATTCCAATCCGCAAATCACTTATGCCGATGGTGAAACCGTTTCGGATTTAATGTTTGACGGATACTACAAAGGCACCAAAGTATTCGTTCGACTGTTTGACATGTGGGAGTACGTTAATTACACCATCAAGTTCGACGGCAACGGTGGCAACGGTACGATGCAAGATGTTTCATGCGTGTACGACACCGCGCTTACACTACCCCAAAATAATTTCGTCAAAATCGGCTACTCGTTTGTCGGCTGGGAATACGGCGACGACGTTTATGCCGATAAGAGTAAAGTCAAAAATCTAACGACCACGGACGGCGAGCAAATTATATTCAAAGCCAAATGGGTAAGCGATTACGACGGCAACGGCACAAAAGATAATCCGTACAAAATTAACAACTGTGACGAACTTGCAGACTTGCACTTTTACGTAGATAACGTTGACGGCGGCAATAGCGCACACTACGTATTGACTGCGGACGTTGACTGCGTAGGCAAAAAGCTTTACCCTATCGGCGTAAAAAGGAAGTTTACCGGAGTGTTTGACGGAGGCGGACACGTAATTAAAAATCCGGTGTTTGCACGCTCGGATGGAGATTACGAAATATTCGGACTGTTCGGATTCGTTCTTGACGGACAAATAAAAAACGTCGGCATAGAGCAGTACGATTACGTTCGCGGTAGCGCCGGCGACGATATTCATGACGAAAACATTCGCGGTTTTGGCGCGGGTGCGATAGCGTACCGTTACGAATCTACGCACAAATTGGAAAAGTGCTATGCTATAACTACTCAAACCATGAATTTTCTCAATAAAGGCATGGGATACTTCGGCGGCTTGGTCGGATCGCTTGTAGGCGAAATGGAAAACTGCTACGCCGCGTACAACGCAACACTCAACGTAAACGACGCTTCCGGCGGCAACGTTAGCTTGGGCGGGCTTGCCGGTATCGTATCGGGCGGTTATATGCACGACGAAAACGGCGAAATCGCATCGCCGACCGTAAAAATAAACGGCAGAATAACGCACTGCTATTCAGACGTAAATATCAATATAACCAATACTGCGAAAATAAACCCGAGCGCTTATATATACTTAGGACTTATAGCCTCCAACGCGTATAATGCGAGTATCGACTACTGTTTCACTACCGGCAATATAATATACGAATTTAAAAAAGCCGACGCGAGCATTACGTTGTATGACGAACGCGGTGTTGGGCTGATAAGCGGCGTAGGTACAGACGGCAGTATCGCAACCGCACTATATACTGCGGGCAAAATCACGTTTACCGACTCAGATGCACAAGGCGGCGTTTACGAAAACCAACAAACCACACTATACACCGACCTTTGTTTGACTGAATGGCTCAGTCAAAATCTCGGCTTCGATACAGCCGTTTGGAAAGCTACCGATACCGAACTACCCACACTCGTAATGTAGCCGTAATATAGAAAATATTTTAGAGCATCACTTGTTTATACCATATTTACCGCAAACTCAAACGAATATATAGCATAAAAGTATTTAAATGAAGTCGTAAACTAATGAAGTCGGCACAATGCGCCTAATGAAGAAATGAAGTAATGCGCCGAAACACACAACAATTAGCGTAGCGACTTCATTAGGGCTCGCCCGACTTCATTTTTCATGCCGCATCGGCGGCGCTTCATTGAAAAAGACCTTTGCTATTGCAAAGGTCTTTTTCTTGGTGGAGATGACCGGATTTGAACCGGTTTCCGACGCGGGGTTACGCGGACTTCTACAGGTTTAGTTTATTGCTTGGAGTCCGACGCACCGCCGCAATATACAAAGGCGGTGCGTCGCAAGGTCTTTGTTCCGTTCGGGGTGCGACCAATCCCCCGCGCGGGAGCCTACCTACATTACGCCCGAACATCTGCCGATAGGATACAGAGTCGAACGTGCAGCTATTACTAAGCCGCGAGTGCCATTGCCGGAGCCGCAACCGGAGCTGCGAACTTCATGACTTTGGCGTTTTCGTTTTTGTTGGCAATTAAAGCCTTTTGCGTTTTTAGATAGCCGACCCTATCACCTGCTTTCCGTCGCTGATCCGCGCCGTCGAAGCCAATACATCCCCATATGTTGGCATTACTAATATATATGATTTTGGGCGGAATTGCAACTGTTTTATACTAATTCGGAATTATTGTTTTGCGCGTAAACGCGCTTCGATTATTTTAATTAAGCGGCGTAGCCGCATTAAGGTCGCCCCTCATCCGAGCGCTAACGCGCCCACCTTCCCCCATGGGGAAGGTCTCGGGTATTCCCGCTGTTCCACATGGCTACCTTCCCTTGGGGGAAGGTGTCACCGTAGGTGACGAATGAGGGCAATCACTAAAGTCTCAACCTTATTTATAATACTTAATTCTGCATTCTTAATTCTGAATTACATTAGTATTCCGCCGAGCAATCGCGCGGTCATGTTCGCCATAACCTCGGCCGAGGTTTGATAATCCTTTTTCATCCACTCGCGCATTAGCGAGGCAATACCCGACGCGGCAAAACTAAGGTAATAATCCGCGTGTAGTGGGTCGAACGACGCGGCGTTGTGCAACGCCTCCTCCACCTCGATTTCCACGAACTCCCTAATCTTGTCCACGATAAACAAGTACAAGTCGGGGTCGAAAAACATAGCGGAAAACTCCTTGGTGCACAATATGTACTCGTACCAATACCTATATATCTTGCGTGCGCCCGAGGTTTTGAAATCGTACTTTTGTCTGAACTCGAAAAATACTTGGTCGACGAGCCGTTCTACCACCGCCGTCTTGTCCTTAAAGTTTCTGTAAAACGTTTTCCGCGCAACGCCCGCCTTATTGCAAAGCTCGCTTATCGTTATCTGCGCGAACGGCGTTTTTTCCAACAGCTCGAACAAGGCGGTCGTTATTAAATCCATCGACCGCGCCCGCCCCGCATTCAGTTTTTTTTCACCGACGTCAAAGCCGTTCATTGTTTTCCTTCCTTTACTATTACAGTAGCTCGCCGAGCTTGCCGTTAAGCTGGTTGCCGAACCCGTCTATGCGCGTTTTGTTTATAACTATCAAGTTGTCCTTATCGCCGCGGAAAAAGTTTATGAACCCCGCCGCGGGATAGACCGAAAGCGACGTGCCGCCGACTATCAGCATATCGGCGCTTGCAATGGACTCCACCGCGCCGTTCACAGCGACGTCGGGCAGACCCTCGCCGTACAGCACGACGTCCGGCTTGATAACGCCGCCGCAATCGCACTTGGGCACTGCCGGCGCATGCTTACACACCTCGTCGAGCGAATACCGCTTGCCGCACCGCAAGCAGTGATTGCCGTGCACCGTACCGTGTAGCTCGAACACCGTTTTGCTACCCGCCGCTTGGTGCAGACCGTCTATGTTCTGCGTAACGACGGCAAGTAGTTTTCCGTCCCGATCCCACTGCGCCAGCTTTTTGTGCGCGGCGTTGGGCCGTGCCGCGCGGTAAATCATTTTATCAAAGTAGAACCTATAAAACTTATCCGTATGCGAATAAAAATAATCGGCGGAAAGTATTACCTCTGGCGGTGCGTCGTACTTTTGGTTGTACAGTCCGTCCACACTGCGAAAGTCGGGAATGCCGCTTTCGGTAGACACGCCCGCCCCGCCGAAAAACACTATGCGCTTGGCTCGTTCCACGCGCGCCAGATATTCCTCTATCGTCATGGCACGCCCCTATTCTACAAGCCCGCCGGAGCGCAACGCGCTCAAAAGCTCAGACGGACTATTGATAATAAACATAGGATTAAACTCGCGCAGTACGCTTTCGTCGCGGAACCCCCACGTTACGGCCACCGCCGGCATGCCGCAAGCGAGCGCCGTTTTCATATCCGTTTCGCCGTCGCCGACGTACACCGAACGCGCCGCAGAGCTGCCCAATAATTCCAGCGCCTTGTTTACTCCGTCGGGCGAAGGCTTGGGGCGCACGCTCTTACTCGCGCCGATAATCAAATCGACTGTCGGGAAAAATATGTCCTTAAGCTTGTGCGCCGCGGCATCGTACTTGTTGGTGACGATTGCCGACTTAAGACCTTTGTCTTTGACCGCCGCCAGCATTTGCGCAACGCCGTCGTACGGCGCGGTATAGTCTTGGCTGTGCTTGTCGTAGTACTCTGTAAACAGCGCAAGACAAGCGGATACCAGCGACCTATCGCAGTCGTTGCCGCCGTCGAGGTCGGGTTCGTTGCCGGTAGTGGCAAAGTACACCGCGCGCTCTATCAGCTTGGGCACGCCGTTGCCGACGAACCGCCGCGCAGTCGCCTTGGTTATGGGCGGAAGCGAAAACGACACCAGCGCACGATTGACCGCCACCGTCAAATCGTCCAGCGTGTCGAGCAAAGTTCCGTCCAAATCGAATATAATAGAATCTATATACATATCAGCGCCTACGCCAGCGTTATAATTTCCACGCGGTGCGCCGCCGCGCCGCCGCCGGCATAAACGTATCTTATTCCGTACGAAGTCGCGCCCTTGCCGTCGCTTTCGATATCGTCGCCGATCATAACGGAGTCCAGCCGCTTAAGTCCGTACTTTTTGAACAAGCAATCGAAAAAGGCCTTGTCCGGCTTGCGACAGCCGTAGTCCGAGCTGAGCATAATTCCGTCGAACATATCCGCAATGCCTAGCGAATTGATTTCGTCCGTCGTAAACACACTTTGCGCGTTGCTCAAAAGATAGAGCTTGGAATTGCGCTTAAGCGTTTTCAGTAGCTCCACGGTGCCGTCGAAAAGACGGAACCGTCGCATGGAATCTTTACGCGCAATCTGCGCGCATACGGCCGCCTCCTTGTCGGAAAGCGCAACGCCCAGCGTTATCGCCATGCGCTTGTACACCTCGATAATATTCCCCTCGGGATATGCGTACTTGGACGATTGCTTAACGTCGTACAAGTAGCTCGCCCAGCACTCGTCGTAAAGCTCAATCAACCGTTGCGGCGCAACCTCTACGCCGCGCGCGGAAAAGAACCCCGCTACGCCCAGCCAGCTATCCACGCTATGCTCGTCGGTGTGAATGTCGACGAGCGTGTTGTACAAATCGAATATAAAGTTTTTCATACTCTAATTATACATTAAAGCCGACGTGATTGCAAGCGGTTTTGGAAAAAACACCTTTGCACACCTTCTCTCACCTTAGTTCACTTTCTAATCATATTCTAATCTTATTTATATTGACTTTACACAGCAATTGCATATATAATATACGTGTACGATCCCCAAGGAGAAATAATATGTTTTGCACCCAATGCGGTACGCAGTTAGACGACGACAGCAAGTTTTGCTACAAGTGCGGCAAGCCCACGCACCTCGCCGAGCAAAAGGACCAAGTTGCGGCAAAGGACGATTACGATCCGTTTGCGCCGCTTACGCCCACGCAAAATGCATACGCACCGCCGCAGCAATATCAACAGCCGCCGCAACAAAACAACGCGCCAGCTGCGAGCGAGAGCAACTTCGGCCTAATAGGATTTATACTCGCCTTTTTCTTTCCGATATTGGGCATAGTATTTTCGCTAATCGGAATGACCCAAAAGAAAAACGTCGGCCTTGCCACGGCGGGATTTATAATCAGTCTTTTGTTTATCGTGCTCGCTATAGTCGCCATAGTTTTTGCGTAACGCAAGCCGAGATAAACTCAACTTATACCAATAGCGTAAAATAAAACCGACCCGAACGCTCATCATATATGCGTTCGGGTCGGTTCGTTTATATGCAATTTGCGCGCGGCGTTATACGTTTTGCTTGGGCGTAATATGCAAGTCGGCGATTACGCTCTTAAGCCTATCTATATCTATAGGCTTTGCCACATGCGCGTTCATACCGGCGCTTAGCGCGGCCTTAACGTCGTCGTCAAACGCGTTGGCGGTCATTGCGATAATTGGTATCGTTTTGGCGTTGGGATGCTTGCACTTGCGTATGGCTGTCGCCGCCTCGTAGCCGTTCATTACCGGCATTTGCACGTCCATAAATATCACGTCGTAACGGTCGGGTTCCGAGCTTTCAAACTTATCCAGCACCGCTTTGCCGTCGACCGCAACGTCGCATTCTGCATTCTCTACGCCGAGCAGTTCGACGAGTATTTCCGCATTTATCTCGTTGTCCTCCGCGGCAAGAACCCTAAGGCCGGCCATGTTACTTACCGCTTGCTTGTCGCCGTCCGACGCCGAGCTTGCCGTCAACGATTCGACGGCGTTTCTAAAGTGCGAAACGAAGAAGGGTTTGGATAAGCACGTGTCTATGCCCACCGCCGCCGCCTCGTCCGCAAAGTCGTCAAAGTCGTACGCAGTAAGCACGATAATCGGGACGGTATCGCCCACCAGCTCGCGTATTTGCCGCGCCGTTTCCGGTCCGTTCATTTTGGGCATTTTCCAGTCGAGCAAAATTATTTGGTAGTTCGCGTTTTCGGCTTTGGCGGCGCGCACCTTTTGCACGGCTTGCTTGCCGCTCGTCGCGTAGTCCACGGCAACGCCGGTGTTTTCCATCTGCGAGCGAACGTTAATGCAAACGTCCTCGTCGTTATCCACCACCAGCACTCGCGAGATATTGCGCTCCGACCAGAACGAGGCGCCGTCCGTCTGCCGACCGGCAAGCTTAAGCTTAAGCACCAGCGTAAACGTACTGCCGTTGTTCGGCTCGCTTTCCACGTTGATGGACCCGCCCATCAAATCGACTATGCTCTTGGTTATGGCCATTCCGAGACCGGTGCCTTGAATACTCTTGGCCTTGGTCGTTTCCTCGCGGGAGAACGGCTCGAATATGGTCTTTACGTAATCCGCGCTCATGCCTATGCCGTCGTCCTTGACGGTAATCTGCATGTGCGCGTACCTAGACGTTTCCTTAACCGTTTCGAGCACGAGCTGTATGTGCCCGCCGTCGGGCGTGTACTTGACCGAGTTGGACAAAAGATTGATAAGCACTTGCTTGAGCCGAAGCTTGTCCGACTTGACGGTGTTGGGTGTTTTGCCCTTGGTCGTAATTGTGAACTCTTGCTTTTTGGCTTTGGCTTGCGGTGCTATGATGGAATGGATTTCCTCTATCATTTCGGGCAAATCAAAGTCCTCGAGGCTCAACGTCGTCTTGCCGCTTTCTATTCTGCTCATGTCCAGAATGTCGTTGATAAGGCTGAGCAAGTGCTGGCTGGAAAAGGTTATTTTGCGCACGTACTCCCTAACCTTATCTACCTTGTCCGCGTCTTTAGAAAGCAGAGTGGCGTAGCCGATAACGGCGTTCATAGGCGTGCGTATGTCGTGCGACATGTTGGAAAGGAAGTTGCTCTTTGCCTCGTTGGCCGACTTGGCAATGGCAAGCGCGTCCTCCAGGCTGTCCCGCATTTTATGCTCCTTGGTGCGGTCGGAAAGAACCAAAACGAAGCTGTTATCGTCGTACCGCGTGCGGTACAGCATTGCGTGGTACCAGTAAATATCTTTAGTGTTGATATTACAAAATTGTGAATCGCTCTCCTTGGAGCTTGCCATGGGCAAAGCCTCCAAATACTCGAGAGAGAACATTTCGGCACGGTTGACGAGCGACGCCGACAAACTGCGTACGTCCTTTTTTAACGTTTCTATATCGAAGCCCAAAACATCCGCTACGTTGGGGCTTACGTAAGTCGAGGTAAAGTCCTTGTGCGAGAATATGATAAATATACTGTTGGACCCCATAGACAAAAGGTCGAACACCCTATCTCGCGACTGAACTGCTTGCTCGCTTTCGCGTTCCTTGGCCTTGATTTTTCTCCGATAGGTAAGCACGGCGTACCATACGACTATCGCGCAAATCGCCGCAAACAGTGCCGATACGACGAGTATGGTCTGCAACCGGAATTTGCTCATACTGCTGTTGATAATTCTGCTCGGCACGAGCATAATAAACATCCAGTCGTCAAAGCCGACCGGCTGATACGTAAGGTAATACTCCTCCTTTACCTCTTTGTCGTAAATGAGAATCGTGTCCGCGCGCTGGTCGGTTACGCCGGTGTCGGACGTATTGGCAAAGTCTTGCCGTATTTTGTCTATAGAGCTGTCATTAAGGTCTATCTTAAGTCCGTCGCCCAAAAAGTCCAAATAGTTAGTGCCCTCGGAAAATCTCGGAGAATCCACTTGCACCAAAATCATTCCGTCCGAACGCGTAATGTAGCCGATGCCTTTTCCGTCAAAGGTCTCGACCTCCAAAAGGTTTTCCATATCCTTAACGTTGTACAAAAATCCAAGCGCGCGATATGAAAATCCGTCGTATACGTGGCAGTGATTACAATCGTCGCTCGCAATCTTGTAATCGACGAAAAACATCAAATATATATTATTTTCCTCGTCCCAGCAAAACATGCTCGATTGCTGGCTTTTCAGTACCTCGTTAACGCTACGCTTAAAATAAAGATTGGCGGCGCCGCCGTCGTTAAGCGCGCTTTTGCATTCTATTACGTACATCGTACCGCCCTCGCCATTGTCGCGCTCGGTCTCGCCCTCGCCGATAAAAATTATGTCGGTCAAGTTGCGCGACTCTTGCTCGGATACGAAAAATTTATCAAGCTCCCGCTTGGCCTCGTCGGTATCTAAGTGGTCTATCGAATAGTTTACATGGTGCTTGATCGCATGCAGCGTGTCGATGTTGTTTTGGACTACGGTTTTAAATTTATCGTTTATTTGCTCGGTAACCTCTTCCAAGTGCGCCGAGCTTTCTTCAAAAATCTGTCTTGACGTCGATATGGCATAAAGTATGCCGGAAACCACAACGAGGACGACGCAAACGAATATTACAACGATTTCCTTCCATTTGCTTTTGAGAAAATTTTTCATATGGACTAATCTCGAGTGTTGCTTCGGTTTCATGATAATTGACCACAAGAGCTATCTATTTTGCCGGCCAGTGCAACCGTCGCCGCACAGCAAAATAGATTATTTTCATAATAACAAAATAACCCGCCGATGTCAACAATTTAATAAAATATTTTTTATGATATCAACACAAAATCCGCACGAAATCAAATGCTATTTCATCACGCTAAAACGCGGCGTGACTACAGACTTTGCAATAGCTCATCTTATATCGCCAATCAAAAACTATCTGCTACCAATTACTTTTTTTATTAGCCTCGATATATGCCATTAGGCTTTCGGCCAAAGCGTAGCTTACGTTTACGGTAACCGCATTTCCAAATTGTTTATACGCTTGACAATCCGAAACGACTTGTCGCCAATCGCTGGGAAAGCCTTGCAACTTTCTACACTCGTTAGGCGTTAGTTTACGGATATTTACTCTATCGTCGCCGCAATGCCGTTCGTAGTTTTTTTGATCTGTTACGTAATTATCTTGACTGGCTCTATGCATCTTGGCCATTGTCGCGGTCAGCGTTTTGGAAATCGGCAAGTCGATCGTAGGTTCTACTATATAATTTTTTGTACCCTTTCCAAGTATAGTGCCTATAATTTTTTTAGTTAAAAAATACTTTTCCTCTACGTCCTCGTCTAATAAATCTTGCGTTGTGATTTTCAATTCCCGCTTAGGCGGGAATATAAAATCCGGAGTATTAAAATACTCACCCAAAAACGCCACTATGTAACACCTATTGCGCCGTTGCGGAATACCGTAGTCCGCGCTGTTGAATATATGAGAAAAACACACGTAACCTATGGATTCCAAATCGTGAATTATTCGCCTAAACGTATTGCCGTTGTCATGGTTCATAATGTTCTTAACGTTCTCCAAAACCACGACTTTGGTCTTATGCTTTTTTATAATATCCTTTATTTCAAAAAACAACGTTCCGCGCTCTTCGTCGTCAAAGCCTTTTAGCTTGCCCAGCGTGCTAAACGGCTGGCACGGAAACCCGCCCATAATAACGTCATGCTGTGGTATGTTTTCCTTTTCGATGCGTATGTCGCCGCACACGATATTTCTACTGACGTTTTCCCTATACGTCATGCACGCATATTTTTCTAAATCATTCGCCCAAACGATATTAAATCCGGCATACGTAAACCCCAAGTCAAACCCGCCTATGCCGGAAAACAAGCTGACCGTGTTATACTTGATTTTTGACGGTAATATGCGTTCCATACTATTCTCCGATTGCCGCTAATATTTGTTTGCTGATTGCCATCAAAACGTCTACCACAATAGAGTTGCCGCTCTGCTTATACGACTGCGCCCGCGACACGGTAATTTTAAATGAATCCGGAAATCCCATAAGCCGCAAGGACTCTCTCGGCTCCAACGCCCTAATACGCCCGTTGGTCGTTACGTAGTTATTTACGCTCGATCTATGACTATTGCCTTGAGTGCTCAAAATTGCACGTGCTATCGGCAAATCTATTTCAGCATTTTCATGATAAAAATTTTTAGTGCCCGGCGACATAACGTAGTCAATCAGCTTTTGTGACAAATACCGTTCAACCACTTGCCCGCCCGACGTGAGTACGATATTACCGTTAGCGTCATAATTAAAATTCCCGTCCGCGCAGTTGTCGAGCAAAAAATCTTGCATAGTAAATTTTAAATCAATAGGCTCGGGAAATTTAAATCTTTGGTACGCCTCGACGTCTTTAAAACCGACCACAAACAGCCGCCGCCGACCTTGCGGAATACCGTAATTACGAGAATCGAGTATTTGCCATTTAATGTGATATCCCAGCTCGGAAAATACGTTTTGCATTGTCGCCCAAGTTCTGCCCTTGTCGTGGGTTAATACGCCGTAAACGTTTTCGTAAATAAATACTTGCGGGTTAATTTCTTTAACAAGCCTAACGTACTCGTAAAACAACGTTCCGCGCGTATCCTCAAAGCCGCCTCTTGCGCCGGCAATGGAAAAGCTCTGGCACGGCGATCCGCCGACAAACCAATCTACTTTGTTAAAGAAATCTGTACCGTCCAGCATTTTTACGTCGTAAAAATAATTGTCGTCGTCAACACAATAATTATCTAAATAGGAAATTTCGACAAAGTTTTGCCGCCTTGACTTTTCTCGATATAATTGCCTAACGTACTCGCGTTTTTCCTCTACCGTTTGCATTCGTTTGATTTTTTTCAGTTCGTCATCGGTATTAACGTCTATATCAATATCGCCGTTATCGCACGCAAATACAATTTCATGGTCAACGTTCATTCTTTTAAAGGCTTGCTCTATTGCGCCTATTCCGCTGAATGCGGTTGCTAATCTAATTTTCACTATACACTCCCTGCGTGCGGGTATTTTGTCCCTGCGTATATTTACATTATACCTGCGTCCACTGAAAAAAGCAACCATATACGGTTGCTTTGGACAAATAATTATTACGTTTAATCGTGTTTTCTTTGCTCTTCCTTTTCAAAAAATATTCGTCGGTGATATGCCAAGTATTGCATTCTCTTTTCGTTTAATATCGGTTTGAAAATCGGTTGCAACAACAATAGCTGATGCTTCAGCACCATATCGCCGTCTAATAAAAACGAAAATATCAATTCTTTATTTTCATTTACGGTAATCAGATGCTTATCGAATAACGCGTCGGCGTTCGCGCACAGCAGCAATCCGTTGTTAATATCATACTTCTCCTCGTCGGTGGTCGCCTTGTCGCTAAACCCTTTTATATGCGAAGCCACAAACAGCGCTCCCAACTGTTCAAAGTTCGCCGTTATATACGTAAACGGACAAAATACTTGATCGTTTACTTGAGTATATCCCATCATTTCGTTGGCCAACATTCTACGCCAAGCCGATTGTTGCTGGCGAGTAACCGCGTCAAATCTTTGCAAATCGTCAATCGCATTGTCCTTCAAAACGGCTTGTCGGATTTGTCGCGACCTTACCTTATGCTGATATTCCTCGTACGCCTTGTTGGATTCGCCTATTATGGAAAAGAACGCCGGATTCTTTTCAAGAAGTATAAACATCTTTTTTTCTTGAGCCGACAATTCAAACAGCAAAATAAACGTATCGCCTTTAAACATGTGGTGCCTTAATTTGTGGAACTCTATATCCTGCTGCATACCCAATCCATGCACGGCCACGTGCAAATCAATCGGCGTAAATTTGTCGGCGGATAAATTCACGTTCAAGTACGGAAAATTCCACGCCGCCCTATTCGTAGGCACCTTGTTAAGCTTATCGAAAACTCGTTTGGTATATTGCGACGTAAAATATTTAAGATTTTGATTTATAAGCAAAACCGGCATGTACTCGTTTATAGAGTACGGCATGTCGTCCCGAGGGTCCGGCAATCCTACAATCCGATACAATTCTTTTTTAAGTCCGATACAGCTTTGATGAGCAGTTTGAAACGGCTTGCCCGTTATGTCCTCGATGTTTTTCATCTCTTGCTCGTCAATATAATACAAAAGATTTTTGCTATGGCTATCCTTTTTAGTCGCCTTGCCAAACGTAGCCAAATCGGAATGCGTTAAGTACTTATAAAACATTACAAAGCGCGACTCGGGCTTGGATTGTATGTACTCATACATATCATACGAAATTTTCGCTATAAAATCCGCAATCTCATCTTTCTGCTCGAGAATAAAACTATCTCTGTTTATACTCATAACACACTCCATATACACTTTTTAACATTCTACCATATTTAATCTAATTCGTCAACGTTCGCATCTAATACAATAATCATTGATTACGATTATATTATTGCTTTACGCCGAAGCGGGCGCGTCGCCGACCTCTTGTTGCTCGGCCTCGTCGCCGTCGGAATCCGCAAGCATAAACACTTTGCCGTCTCTGATATAAATTTCCAAGTCGCAATCAAACGGATCGTCTTGCAATGCCGTATAGTAATCGAGAGTATTGTCGTTGATTTGCCCGCCGATGAGTTCGCCCATACCTTCGGGCAGATCGCGGTATTTACTTTTCGATTTGGAACCGAGCGCGTGCAAAAACGCGTCCATGCCGCTCCGCTTGCGCTTTAGCTCTACTATATCTATTTTGAACGCTTTGGTTTCCAATACGTGCCAATCCTTAAGCGCACGCTTCGCCTTTTCGGTTTGCGCGATATAAATATCAAAGAGCGAACGGCAATAGCTACGCGAAACCTTCCCGCGCGAACGATTAAGCACGTATTTTAAATCGCTAACGTAATAAAGCACGGCAAGTAGGCGATTTTGGAATTCAACCCACGGCTGTATTTCCCGCACTACGTCGCAATACTTTTTAAAATCGGTAATCTTAACGTGAGCAAAACCATCCAACGTTTCGTTAGCTTGGCCGAGGAGCTGTGCGCACTCGCCCTCAATTGAGGCCAGCTCGATAAGCGTCCGCTCGCACAAATCGGCGTTTAGCAACAATTCCGTTTTGTTCATTAGCAAAACGGTAATGCGTATGATAAGCGCCTCAACCTTGCTCTTGTATTCGTTTTGCTGAAAAGACGTAATACTGCGAATACCGTCGTTTAGGCGGTTTAGCCCCTTGGCAATATCCGACATATACTTTTGCCCGACGATAAGCGCCGCCACGCCGAATATAAGCGAGCTTGCAGTACCAAGCGTACCGCTCGCCGTACTCAGCGCCGCCGCGCTTCTTTTTTTGAAAAGTCCGAGAAACGCCTTTTTCATGTCACGAGACGGCGGAACGCTTGAGGCCATGGGCAATATTGCTTGATAAGTACTGCCAGCAGCTTGGGCGCCTACGGATAGAACATGGGCAATCTCCGGCACGGCTTGATTAAGTCTGGCAAGAACAATCTCGTCCTTAATCTCCACCAGCTTGCTTTCGTTTATCGTCGTATCGGGCAAGAGCTGCTCAACTTTAACGCTCACGCTCTTTTGCTTTTTAACTTTGTTAGGCGTTCTCCCAAACACTTTTAAACTCCTCATGCGTTTTTCGCACTAAGCACGTCTATTATATCACAATCGCAGATTGATTTTCCGATTTCTTATCTCTTAAGCGATACCGATATTTCTTTCCGTAATTGTGATTCGTTTTATTATATCACAAGTATCCGATTATTGCAACGCCTTCGACAACTCAAGCCTACCAAGAGAATATTTTCGGTTATGTCTGTGTATAGGTTAGTTAAACTCAAAATGCAAAAAGCTGGTCTATATGCAAACTACTTATAGACCAACTGACATGGTACACCCGACAAGATTGTGCGCCATCTTAGGCGCACGACCTTTGCGCTGCGCGCAAGCGGTTAGCGAACTTCGCGGCGAACGTAGTTATATTATTTCAAAAGCAATTGTTCTTTGCGTAAAATACCGCATACAAATTTTACTGCGCCGCGCTACTCATTTCGTGAGTATACCAATAGAAATACCACCGCTTTACGGTGGCATTTCTATTGTGTTACTTTAACCAAAAATAGTTTTTGGCAAACAACACAACAAAATCTACTCATGCGCAATAATAAACTTTGCTCTCTCGTATAATTCGTCATAACACAAAATTTCTATATTACGCAAATTTCTTCTGTATAACTCAAACGTACGCAGTTTAATTTCTTTTTCTTCATCCGAGCCACTGACATTACTTAAATTGCCGAAAATAAGAATACACTCAGGATCGTGTGTAGGTTGCGTTATCCTATTTCCACTTACATCATAATTTACTTTTTGGGACTTCAACTCCCACTCCGCTTTTTGTGCCAATATTTGACTAACAGCATTAGTCAATTCATCGGACAATTGCCAAGCCCCATTTCTGAATTTATCTTTACCGAACAATGGCGTATCCGGACGCTTTAGTTCAACCAATTTTGTAAATTTATCCGCCATCAAAAAATCATCGATTACCGCACCCCGTCCCGATAAATCGGTATCGGATACATGCGCTTCCCTTTGTAAAATTTTTAAATATTTATATTTTAATCCGTATCCAAATATCCAATCATTGTTTTCGAAAAATTCTTGCCATTTAGGTTCGGGCGTATCTATATGGAGCATTTGTTCGAATTTACTTAATGCCTCTTTTCTTCCGAGTATAACATCTATATCCGATTTAGATAAATTCTCTTTGAGGAATTTTTTTATAGCCTCTTTCACATCCGATTTATTTGTTTGTCGCAATAATGACAAAATTTCATGTCCCGTCTCTTGTGTGCGACAATATGCACCAGTTCTTTCTATAGAAGAGTCCTTAAGAAATGGATATGTATCTAAAAAATTGTAAAGTCTACAAAAATCATCGCGCGTTAAATCTAACATATTTGTATTTCCGCCCGAAATGATTCCAATATGATATGATATATCATTTGTGGACTTATCCGCCTCATTAAGTTGAGCTATGGAAAAAATCAGCTCAATCCCATTTTGCCTAATAGAAATGGTATGTTTTATGCTCATGCCATCACCTTTTCCAAAACAACTTGATATCTGCCTGATTCTTCATTGTATTTTTCTGCCACTTCAAAACTCGGTTCATTATCCAATATTTTTACGTATATGATTTTGTCGAATTTAAATTGTCTCCAATTAGGCAATTCACCACTATCGCTTACGCCGCCCACTTGCCAAATATCGACATAAATTGGTACCGTTCCGTCCATGTTCTTTTTCATATACAAAATATGCGGATTACCTACACGCATACCTTCAACGTTACCTGAATATTCAAATTCTATAGGTTTACGATTTTTTATAGCCTTTTCTAATTCCTGCCTAATGTCCATAGTGTATACCTCACAGCGTATTTACTTGTAATATTTTGAGTTTTATAACTTGATTCGTCTTGATATATTTATATACTAATCGCTTATTTTGTTTTGCTAATTACAACATCTTTCCAATCAACAACATCCTTTATAGCAAGTTTTTTCAGTGCCTGAATAAAACTATCCATAAATCCGAAATCTATATCGCCTTGCGAATTTATCGGAAGCTGAACGACCATCTCGGCGGCCAATTTCCGATTGAATTTCGTTGCATAATCAAAACGCCCTGCCGCTTGTTTCTTGAAAACCGATAAAAAATATAATAATGAATTTTCTGACCACTCGATATTATTTAACGGATATAATCCTTGAATATGCGAATAACCTATAAAGTCATTAGGCTGATAGAAAATCCCTTCCGAAGTTGTAGTGTCAGTATATGTTATCATATTGCCTTTTTCTGTGGGCTCTAAATCCACATATCCGCCGATTCCATTCTCTATACTCGAATTAACCACGACAGGGGTTTTTCCCTTGGTTTTGAATAGTATTCTATTTGTAAGGCCATAAGATTTAGTAGGATGAATGTCAAATAACTTTCCCACTTTGAAATCCCCGTAAATCACCTTCTTGCTGCGATACAGCTCCATTGCTTTTAACTCATCATCCGTCAAGCAACAGGGAGTAAACCCGCTTACCTCTAAATATGAGGACAATTCACTTATACGCTCCTCTTCGAGTTCGCCTGTATAGCGTTCCATATAAGTGTAATCGATTTCTCCTTTTTCAGTCACAGGAAGTTGAATAACCGTATTTTTCAATGCAATTTTCGTAGCTTTTTCGTTATATGAAAACTTTTTCGTAATAACCTTTTTAATGCATGCTATCAAATAAAGCGCTATTCTTTCATTTAACACTTCCGATTGCAGTACGCTCGTTGCACCATGTCCGTCCTTGAGATAAAACGGCGTTTCGAGATACACTACATTTTGATTATTGGAATGAACAAGTATCGTAGGTTTGCCCTCAACATTGTTTAATACGTTTCCTGTTAACGATAGATAGGATATTATACCATTATTGAGTGTTGCTTGCCCATAAAACGGATATCGAACATCACTTAAAACTGTCAAATCGGGAATCTTCAACGGATCGATTTCCTTTTGTGGTTGCCAAGTGAATATATCTTCGAGCTTATAGCTTTTGAACTCAACCATCGATTTCACCTCTTAGAACCGCCGATACTTTCCAACTAAGATACTCTTTTATTGTATTCCTAAAATCATCCTCTGTTGGCGTAGCATCAAATTTGATGTGCTGAGAAAAAGTCCAATCGTTTCCATCAAGACTGATTGTATCTTCAACGTATTGTTCTTCGGTAAAATAGTGTAGATATGCCTTTCCGTAAAGCACTAAATTAATAATTTCTTCATAGCGCTCTATGGCGTTATCGGTATTTTTTAGGTTTGCATCTTGACTTGATTTTTTGCGGTTTTGCCTCGTGTATCCATCATTAGAAAAGTCAATAAATTTTACAATCTGCTTTTCATTATGCGGTGTTCCAATATCGAATACATATATCGCTGTTTGAACGCCAGCCTTTCCCCTAAATATATCGGACATATGAATACTTGCAAGTAAGGTATTGCTTTTTAATATATCTTTGGTATATGGCAATCCATTTCCACTACCTGCATTTTCTTGAATAAGAATAGCCGCTCTGCCTTTACTCATTTTAGAAAGAGCCTTTTTAACAAAAATAAAGCCTTTACCCGGTGCGGAGTACGGCGGATTGAGTAAGAAAACATTCGCCGGGAAATCCTTACCATTCATTTCACCTTGCTCATATTTGCCATCGTATTCTGTTAAACTGTCTTTATGTATAATATTGGATGAACCATCCCCCATTAGAATCATATTCAATACAGCCAACAAGTAAATATCTGAACGTTTTTCAATACCAAGCAACTGTTTATATTTAATAGACGCGATCTTTTTACTTAACTCTTCAGGGCTATGTAAACGTTCTTCCGCATCCTTGATCATCAATTTCATAGATGAAATAAGAAAACCCGCCGAACCTGCGGCATAGTCCCAAACATAACTATCCATATTGACCTGTGCCAATTTTGCCATCAATTCCGTGACATAACGAGGTGTCAAAACCACATCGTTTTTATCGCTATCTGGAATATCTACCCACGCATTGAGAACATTAAAAAGTTTCCCGGTAAAATCCAAATGCTTTGCGGAAGTAAATATTGGCATTATATCATTCTTAACGCTTGTGTAAACGCTTTTCAATTTACTTTCACCATTTTTAGGTTTCCACAAATCTGAGTAAACAAAAACACGCGACAAATCATTGACTATCATTTCTTTCTTTTCTTGCGGCAAGCTTCTTTTATCCAAAAAGGAGTCGATTTTATTTATTATAACTCTCCCATCATTGGTCTTTACACCCGTTTCACCTTTTAGTTCAGCAATTTCCAATGGCGCAACACCTTCTGCGCCAAGTCCTGCCATAATCATACCTGTAACAAGTTCCACGCGAGAACCAACGGAAATTTTCAGCGTATCCTGCATTGTTTGATTTAGTTTTTTAAGTTTTACTTCAATTTGGTTTTCATATTCTTTTGCTTTTGCTTCAATTTCTTCCTCTGTCAATCCAGCCTTATCGATTTCATCTATAAAAGTAGACTGGTTTTTCAGCAACAAAAAAGATAAATCACTATAATTTCCGATTTCCTTTGGTATGCAAAAATTATCCACTGAAATATAGTAAACTCCGATTTGAGTTATTAGATCGCCGCTTTCATCATAATATCCGTTAATACCGATAGCAACAACTTCTTTGTAACTTGCTGTATTTTCTACAATAGCATTTGCATAATGCACTGCACCATTTACGGCATACTTATTTATGTTAGAAAAATTTTCGGTCCCGTCTTTTTTCTTATTGTCTATTTCACCTTCGGTAGTTAATTTTCTAAAAACACCTTTCTTCCCCTTAACTTCAATCATTATGGGGATACGTCTAATACTATTTGTTTCTATAAGCAATTTAATATCTGGATAATTGATTCCCAAACCACCACTCTTAGAGGGCGCCGCTTTTAACGCCGTTTCTATCTCTGAGTTGATTGTTTCTGTTTTGGTATAATATTTAATTCCTACAAGTTGTTTCTTTGCCCAATCCTCAACTTGTTCTTCAATGCTTCTCACAGTCTTAGCCATTGTTCTTTTCCTCCGGCAATTCGTTGTTTTGCAACGCTTTCAAGTATTCTTTGGCAGTATCATTAAATAAATCTACCATAAACAGTATACCATGTTATTGATAAAAAGGCAAGTGCAATCTATTCACATACATAGTTCGTCACTGCTATATTGCTTTTATAACATTCGGGCAACAAGCTCAAATAATTCAACAGTTCAAGTCTGCCTAGGCGAGATTTTTTGTACAACTGAGTTAGAAGTTAGTTTAACCAAAAATAGTTTTTTGTTTTTTCATTAAAAAATGACTGTACGAACACATACACGAACGGATAGTTGGCTGTTTGATTGTAAATTTGGGCGAAAAACGGCTGTTTTACGTCCCAAAAGCACAAAAAGTGGGTCTATAAGCAAACTACTTATAGACCCACTGACCTGGTACACCCGACAAGATTCGAACTTGCGACCCTCAGAATCGGAATCTGATACTCTATCCAACTGAGCTACGGGTGCGTAATAAATATTTACTTGTATGTTGTTGTGTTGGGCATTCTCCTCGCCCGACACTGACAACTGAGCTACGGGTGCTGACACTATTTATTTTTACTGCTTTATTCCCTACTGCTTAATAATATCACTTTCGCGCAAAAAAGGCAAGAGAATTGAGTTAGTATAACGCACAACGCCGTCGATATTTTTACCGACGGCGTTGAGTGCTTTTACCGTTATGATTTATTTCTTTTTCTTTTCGGGCTTGGGCGGGAAGTTGGTCTTTTTGGTCGCTTTGATTACGGCCACGCCTTTATCCCCCACCTTGCCGCCGAACGGCTTATATGTGAGCAAGTCGGTATAGTCGTCCTTGGGCAGTTGCGGCGTATACGCGCTGCCCGAATTGTTTACGACTACGTACACCACGTCGTCACCGGCCTTTCTTTTAAAGAACATTACGCCGTTATCGGTATCGACACCGCAGTATCTGCCATGAGCGAAAACTTCCCTTTCGTTAGTCCTTACCGCGCCAAGCTTTTTGTACCACTTGATCAATTCCTTATCGGCATTGCCCCAAGGATAGCACTTTCTGTTGAACGGATCCTCGAAGCCTTCCATACCGGCCTCGTCGCCGTAATAAACGCACGGCACGCCGGGGAGCGTGTATTGAAGCGCCGAAGCGAGCTTGACGAGCTTTATCGCCTCGTCGCGGTTCTTTACGGTCGCATTGGCCTTGTCGTCCTTGCTGAACACGGCGCCGTTATCGCCGAGCACGGTCAGCAGTCTTGCGGTGTCGTGGTTGCCGAGCATATTGATCATGCAATCGACTGCGCGCTTGGGATAGTTATTGACGACGATCGCCACGGTATTGTTGAGTCTGCCGCTGTCGCCACACCGCACGAAGTTGAGGATATCCTCCTTGAACGGATAGTTGGTAACGCCGTCCAACTTGCCGTCGGTAATGACGCTGCGCGGGCCGCCGTCGGCGGGCAACGCCGTAGCGTCCATAAACACCTCGCCGTAAACGACCGCGTCGGCGTTCTCCTTTTTCGCCGCGCTTACGCAATGCGCGATAAAGTTATCCGAAAGCTGTTCGCAAACGTCCAACCTCCAGCCGGCCAAGCCCATACGCGTCCAGTATCTGACGACGCCCTCTTGGCCGCTGATAAACTCGTCGAACATAGGGCTGTTGTCGTTGGTGGTGGGCATAATGTCGATATTATCGCGGCAGACGTAATCGTCGTTCCAGTTGTTGAACTTGTACCAATCGAAGTACGGCGACTTGACGGAACGGTAAGCGCCCACGCTGTCGTAGTTGCCTTGCTTATTGAAGTAGATACTGTCGTCGCCGGTGTGCGAGAACACGCCGTCGAGTATAACCTTTATGCCACGCTTATCCGCCTTTTTGATCAACGCCTTAAGGTCGTCGATAGTGCCGAAATCGCTATCCACGCGCATATAGTTGCCGGGGTCGTACTTATGGTTGGAGTGCGCTTCGAATATAGGCGTAAGGTAAATGCACGTAACGCCCAAATTTTTAAGATACGTAAGCTTTTTGATAATGCCCTTGAGGTTGCCGCCGAAGAAATCGGTATTGGTGATTTTACCCTCGGCGTTCGGCTTGTACTCGGGCACGCCGCCCCAGTCCTCGCGGTACGTAGCGTACGGCTTGGTGGTGTTGCGCTCGCCGCCGATAAAGAATCTATCCGGCATAATTTCGTACATAACGCCGCCGTCGAGCACGGTGGGCGCGTACGCGTCCTCGGTGACGGTGAGCTGCCAGTCACTACCCTTGCCGAGCAAGGCGTGCAAGTCTACGTCGCCGCCCACGCGGTAGCACTGTTCCTCGTTTTGGATATCGAAGTGATAGTAGTACAATCCCGACGTAGTGATCTTGATAGAGATGGTATATGTATACTCGCCGTCCTCGTCCTTGACGAGCTTCATAGGATACCTAACGGCGTCCTCGTTGGCCTTGGTGAGTACGAGGTAGACCTCGGACGGGTTTTGCGGGCGGGTGAACTTTAACGTAAGGCTTACCGGTTCGCCGACGGTAGCCGCGCCTATCGGCGTTTTGCATTTGCAGCAGTTGGGGAAAAATTCCACGGTTTTGCTCATAATATATCTCCTTTAATTTTACTCGATACGGTTGAACGGTTTTTGCGACAACGCCGTCGCAAAAAGAATGCGGCGGCGTCATTGGCGTAAATCGTTTGTTTAGTTGTTGAGCGGTTTGACCTTTTTGAGGTTCCAAATGTTTTTGGCGTAATCGTGGATAGAGCGGTCGGACGAGAATATGCCCGCTTGCGCAATATTGATAAGCGCCATTTTGTTCCACTTATCTTTGTCGGCGTACGCCTTGCCCATTTTGTCAGCCGCGTTGATATAGTCGTCAAAGTCGAGCAAACACATATACGGATCGGCGACTTGGTAGCTGCCGGCAATAAGGTAGTCGGCAATATCGGAGAAGCTTTCGCCGTTGAAGCCGACGCGCAATCTGTCGACGACGCGCTTGATGTCGTTGTTGTGCGTATAGATGGTGGACGAGTTGTAGCCCGCACGCCAAGCGCGTTCTACTTCCTCGGTCTTTAAGCCGAAAATGAATATGTTGTCGTTGCCGACGCGCTCGCCTATTTCCACGTTGGCGCCGTCCAGCGTGCCGAGCGTGACCGCACCGTTGATCATGAACTTCATGTTGCTGGTGCCCGAAGCTTCCTTGCCGGCGAGCGAGATTTGCTCGCTGATTTCCGACGCGGGAATAAGGTGTTCGGCTTGCGTGACGTTATAGTTTTCGACGAACATGACGTCGAGCTTTTTCTTGATTTTGGGGTTCTTTTGGATTTCGGCAGACAAGCAGTTGATAAGCTGGATTATGCGCTTTGCGTGCATATAGCTGCCGGCCGCTTTGGCGCCGAAAATAAAGGTTTGCGGCGCGACGTTCTTGTTGGGGTTATCCAAAAGATCGAGGTAGTAGTGCACGATTTTGAGCACGTTGAGCAGCTGGCGCTTGTACTCGTGAAGTCTTTTGATTTGCGTATCGAAGCGCGACTCGGGATTGAGCACGAAGCCGGTAGTCTTTTTGATATAGTCGGCGTAATCCTTTTTGTTGGCTTGTTTGATTTGGCCGATTTTTTCCAGCACCGACTTGTCGCGAGTGTACTTGGTAAGGCCGCTGAGCGTTTCCGGCTTGGTGTAGAAGTCGGAGCCTATAAGCTCGGTAATAAGCGAGGAAAGGCGCGGGTTGGACTGAATGAGCCAGCGACGGTGGGTAATGCCGTTGGTTACGTTGGTGAACCTATCGGGATAGACCTCGTTGAACTCGTTGAAAATTGTGTCCTTAATAATTTCGCTGTGCAGCGCCGACACGCCGTTTATCTTTTGCGAGCCGATAACGCAAAGGTTGGCCATTTTTACTTGGTTGTGGTGAAGGATACGCATAGCGTCAATTTTTCTGCCGTCGACGTGCTTCTCCTCCATGTCCGCTACGAAGCGGCGGTTGATTTCGCAAGTAATGGCGTAGATGCGCGGCAGAACCATGCGGAAGGTCGTTTCGTCCCACTTTTCCAAAGCTTCCGCCATGACGGTGTGGTTGGTGTAGTTGACGGTGCGCGTGGTGATGTCCCAAGCGTCGTCCCACGAAAATCCGTGTTCGTCCATGAGCAAACGCATAAGCTCCGGAATAGCGAGCGCGGGGTGAGTGTCGTTGGCGTGAATAACCGCCTTGTCGGGCAAGTTTTTGACGCTCTTGTAAAGGCGCAAGTGGTCCTTGATTATGCTCTGCAACGACGCGGAAACGAGGAAGTATTCTTGCTGAAGTCTGAGCTGTTTGCCTTGCGAGTGATCGTCAGCGGGGTACAGAACCTTGGAAATAAGCTCGGCGTCGTTTTCGCGGCGCATCGCCTTTTCGTAATCGCCTTGCGAGAATGAGCGCATATCGAACTGAGTGGATGACGTGGCCGACCACAAGCGCAAAACGCTTACGCCGGCGTTGTCGCCGTAGCCCGAAATCATAACGTCGTTGGCGAGCGCGTCAACGCTTTCGCCGCCCACGTAACGCACATGCATTCTGCCGTCCTCCTCATACTCCTCTACTCTGCCACCGAAGTTGACGGTAAAGCGCTTATCCGAGCGCGGCATCATCCAAACCTCGCCGCTGGGCAGCCACATATCGGGTAGCTCGACCTGCTGGTTATCGACAATGCGCTGACGGAACAAGCCGTACTGGTAGCGAATGGTAAAGCCCATGGCGGGGTAGTTTTTGGTGGCAAGACTGTCCATAAAGCACGAGGCAAGCCTACCCAAACCGCCGTTGCCGAGGCCGGCGTCCGATTCTCTTTCAAAGATATTTTCCAAAGAGAAGTTCATATTTTTAAGGCATTCGTCAAACTGCTCGGTAAGGCCGAGATTGAACAGATTGTTTTTGAGCGATCTGCCAATAAGGAATTCCATACAAATATAATACACGCGCTTATACTTGCCCTCGGCGATACGCTTATTGTTCTCTTGCTTTTTTTGCAACAAAAGATCGCGTACAACCAGCGAGATAGCCTTGTACATTTGGTCCTCGTTGGCGCGGTCGGGCGTGATAGCAAAATAGCGGGTCAACTTATCGAGTATAAGCTCCTGCACCTCATTTGTTGTCTTATTCATATATCCTCCGTTTCCGATAGATGTATAATTGATTGGATAGCGCGCAAACGCGCACTTTTAATTGTATATAATACACTCGAAAAAATCAAGCGTTTTTAAAACTTTTGTGCCTAATTATGCCGTAAGAACGCGGTAAAGCACGTTGTACTCGAGCGCCGACTTGCCCCAAGAAAAGTCGCAAGCCATAACGCGCTTGACGAGCGCCGTCCACTTGGCTTTGTGCTTGGTAAACATATCGAGAGCACGGTAAATCGTTTTGTCCATTACGTCGGAATCGTACTCCTCGAACACGAAGCCGTTGCCGACGTCGCCCTTGCCGCAATCGACTATGGAGTCGATAAGTCCGCCGGTTGCACGCACTACCGGTACCGCGCCGAATCGGCTCGCATACATCGGCGTAAGGCCGCACGGCTCGGTGCGCGACGGAATAAGGCAAATATCGGCCGCCGCGAGCAGCTTGTGCATAATGTCCTTGTTGTAAGTGACGAGGGTGCGCACTCTGCGGTTGTACATGTTCTGGATATAGGACAAGTAGCCCTCGATGTCCGCGTCGCCCATGCCCATGATAATAAGCTGCATATTGGCGTCGAGGAGGTTTTCGTTTACGTTGTCCGCATTGATGGACTTACGCAACAAATCGTAGCCATTGTACGCGACCATGCGCCCTATCATGCACACGATGGGCACGTCGGGATCCTCGGGCAACGACAGCATGCGCTGAAGCTCGATTTTGTTTTTCTTTTTGGCGTCGAGGTGGTCGGCGTCGTAGTTGACAAACAACGACTTGCTGGTCGCGGGGTTGAGCTCGTCTACGTCAATGCCGTTGAGTATGCCCACGATCTTTTCGCGGTTTTCTATCAAAACGCCGTCAAGCCCGCCCGCAAACTCGGGCAAGCGAATCTCCCGCGCGTACTGCGGCGACATGGTGGTGATTTTGTCGCAAGTGACGATAGCCGCCTTAGCAAGGTTTATCTTGCCGTTGTACTCGACGACGGACACGTTTTCGTCCGAAATGCCGAATACGTCGCCGGCAATAATCAGCGGGTATATACCTTGATAATTTATGTTGTGAATGGTAAAAACGTTCTTGATATGCTTGTAACCGTCGCGGTCCTTGTAGTCCAGCTTGTAGTATACCGGCACGAGCGCGGTAAGGTGATCGTTGGACTGCAAGACGTCCGGCTTAAAGTCGAGGTACGGAATAAGCTCCAACGCCGCGCGCGAAAAGAACGCAAACCGTTCGGCGTCGTCGTAGTAGCCGTAAAGCTTGCCGCGCTTAAAGTAGTACTCGTTGTCTACGAAGTAATACACAACCCCCTCGTGCTCCATGCGGAACAATCCGCAGTACTGATTGCGCCACGCAAGCCCGACGGTGATGTTGCACACGAATGTCATACGGTCCTTGTATCTGTACGCAACGTCCTCGTAAAGCGGCAGCATTACGCGCGCTTCCGTCTTTTTGGTCTTGTTGAGCGCACGCGGCAAGGCCGAGCATACCTCGCCCAGTCCGCCGGTAGACGCAAACGGATCCGCCTCGGTAGTGACGAACAACACGTTGTGAATTTTTGCTTTTGCCATATTTATCGCTTTCTCCTTTTAAATCCGAATATCGTACGGATTGCACAAAGCCGCAAAGTAATCAGTATAATAATCCGTATTTGCGATCGGTTTTATTATATCATGCACAAAGTAGCTAAATTTGATTTACTTTGTCGTTTTTTTTGGTCGTCGTCTTTTTTGCCGCGGCCTTGGTTTCTTTCTTTTCCGCAGTCGCCTTTTTGGGCGCATCCGCCTTCTTTTCGGCTACGGCCTTTTTTGCGGGAGCTTTCGCCTCCGTCGTTTTCTTTTCGCCCGCCGATTTTACCTCCGATTTCTTTTCGACAGCTTTGTCAGCAGTCGCCTTTTGGGCGGGCACTTTTGCCTCCGCCTTCTTTTCGGCAATCTTAGCTTCCGTCTTTTCCGCTATAGGTTTTGCTTCGGGTTTTTTCTTGCCGCTCGGGCAGTACAGCAGTATGCCGCCCATGGGAGGAACGTCTATTGCAAGCGAGGTATCCTTGCCGTGGCTGGGTATTGCGTCCGTCTTGTAAACGGTGCCCGACTGGTTCCACTTGAATATTTCGGTGCGCAACAGCTCGGTGTACTCGCCCTCGTGCGCGCCGAAACGGTAGCCGTCGTGCGGAACCGGCGAGAAGTTGATAATAGCTATCATGCGGTTTTCGTCGCTGTCGCGGCGCTCGTAGACGAGAATGTTCTGTTGGTAATCGTCTGCGACCAGCCATTCAAAGCCTTTCCAGTCGTAGTCGATTTCGTGCATAGCGGGGTAGTTTTTGTAAATGCCGTTAAGCACTGAAACGAACTTTTGCAAGTCCTTGTGCGCGGGATAGTCGAGAATGTTCCAGTCCAGCTCCTTTGCAAAATTCCATTCGTTGAACTGGCCGAGCTCGGCGCCCATAAAGAGCAGTTTTTTGCCGGGGTGCGACCACATATAAGTGAGGAAGTTACGCACGCCCGCAAACTTCATATCGTAGTCGCCCGGCATCTTGTTGATAAGCGAGCCCTTGCCGTACACCACCTCGTCGTGCGAAATAGGCAGAATAAAGTTTTCGGTGAACGCGTAGATCATCGAGAACGTTATCGTATTGTGGTGATATTTGCGGAACACCGGATCGACCTTGATGTACGACAAAGTGTCGTTCATCCAGCCCATGTTCCACTTGAAGTTGAATCCGAGTCCGCCCATATCGACCGGTCTGGAAACGCCGCCCCATGCGGTAGATTCCTCGGCTATCATAAGCGCGTTGGGATACTTTGCAAACACTGCGGTATTGAGCCGGCGCAAAAAATCCACCGCTTCCAAGTTCTCGTTGCCGCCGTAAATATTGGGGCGCCATTCGTATCTGCCGTAGTCGAGGTAGAGCATGCTCGCCACCGCGTCCACGCGCAGACCGTCTATATGGTACATGTCCAGCCAGTAAAAAGCGTTAGAAATAAGGAAGTTGCGCACCTCGTTCCGGCCGTAGTCGAAGCAACGCGTGCCCCACTCCTTGTGCTCCATGCGCAACGGATCGCTGTGCTCGTACAGCGGGCCGCCGTCAAACTCGTACAAGCCGTCGCCGTTTTTGGGGAAGTGTCCGGGCACCCAGTCCAGAATGACCGCAATGCCGCAAGAGTGCATTTTGTCTACAAGGTAGGCAAAGTCCTCGGGAGTGCCGTAGCGCGATGTCGGCGCAAAGTAGCCGGTAACTTGGTAGCCCCAAGATCCGTCAAACGGATATTCCGCAACACCCATAAGCTCGAGGTGGGTATAGCCCATTTCCTTAAGGTACGCGCTCATTTCGTCGGCAAACTTGCGGTAATCGAAGGTATTACCGTCGGCGTAGCGGCGCCAAGACGCCATATGCGCTTCGTACACCGTCATAGGCGCGGAGTACGGATTCTTTTTGTTTTTCAGATACTCACCGTCCGTCCACTTAAAGTGGTCTATATCCACGACCTTGGCGTTGGTGCCCTCAAAGGTTTCGCGGTGGAATGCGTACGGATCGCACTTGTATATAGGATAGGAAAATCCGTTTTCTATATAGAATTTATAGTTGTCGTAAAGCTTAACGCCCTTAACCGTAGCTTCCCAAATACCGGCCTCGGTAATCTTGGTCATACGGTTGGCGTTGACGTCCCAGTTGTTGAAGTCGCCGATAACGGCAATGGACGTGGCCCTCGTCGACCATACGCGAAATACCGCCGTGCCCGTTTTGGCGTCGAAGTGACAGCCTAAATACTTGTACGCGTCAAACGCGTCTCCGTGATGGTAAGCGTCAAGCGTCTTGATATCCATAAATATCTCCTATCGTTTATTGTGAATATTTTCACCAATACGATTATACAACATTTCAAGGTAAATATCAAGCCTTTTGCCGAATTCAGAATTAAGAATTTAGAATGCAGAATTAAAAATAAAAAGGTTGAGATTCTTCACTTCGCGCTTACGCGCTCGTTCTGAATGACAAAAAAAAGTTAAATTTTCTTTTGTCATTCCGAGCAACGCGAGGAATCTCTACCTTAATGCGGCTTCGCCGCAATAATTCTTAATTTTGAATTCTGAATTATTCAAAACTAACGTAATCGTTTGCCAACGATTTTATCTTTTCCGCGTCGGGAAGCGAATGCTTGTCGTACACCCCTATCGCGTAAAATCCGGCGGTCTTGGCCGTGGTTAGCGCGCCGAGCAAATCCTCGAATACGGCGCAATGCTCGGGCACAACGCCTATGCGGTTTGCGGCGGCAAGGTACACGTCGGGAAAGGCCTTGCCCCTACCTATCTCGCGCGTTGTTACTACGGCGTCGAATAGATCGAGCACGCCGTTATTCTTTAGCGCGGGTAAGCACATATCGGTAGTCGACGACGTTGCGACGGCCAGCTTTATACCTTTTGCTTTAAGCTCAATCAACGCCGCCTTGGCGTTCGGCTTCAGCTTAAGCTCGGTAGCATACGCGCCTACCGCCATATCCGTCCATTCTTGCATAACCGCTTCGGGCGTTTCGGCAAGGCCGAACCGATTTATGGTGTACACAGCGGCTTGACGAATTTCCATAGTGCCTATATTGTCCACGTAATCGGACGGCACGGTCATGCCGCGCTTGGACAAAAACTTTTCGTCAATCTCGCTCCACACGCCCAACGAATCGAGTAGCGTTCCGTCAAGGTCGAATATTGCGCCTCTTATGTAATCGGGTAAATTCATACACCCATTATATAACAATTATTCGGCTTTGTCACCTATTTCCGACACGGTTGGCTCTAATTGTTGTTCTGTTTCGGGCAAACTCTCTTGCATAGGCGTTGCCGCTTGCTTTTCGCCTTTTGCGCCCGCCGCAATGCGAATTTCTATCTGCTTGCGGAAGGCCGACGAGGTAAGCACGAGCATTGACGCTACCATTACTATAGCCAGCTCGGGAATGATGTACAAACACTGGTACACGAACGAGTAGAAGTACGCGTTGGCAAACGCACTGCCGTATTGGACGTAGTCCGCACCGGCCGCGCCGAATGCGAACACGCCGGCAAAGTAGTGGCTGATAAATCTAAGCGCGCAAGCGACAACCGCGCCCAGCGCAAACTGCGCGCGCATATTGCCCTTGAACGCGCCCAGCTCGCGTATGCAACCGGTAAGGCCTATCGCGCCGAACGCAACGAGGTAGTCGAGCGCAAACTGCGCGGGGTGGATAATCCATGGGTCTTGTATGGCTTGGAGCAAGCCGTAGATTACGCCAACTATAACGCCCTTGCGACTGCCGAACATAAACGCGAAAAGCATAAGCGGCAGCATGGACGCAAAGGTTATACTCCCACCCATCGGCATTTTGAACAGTCGGATATAACTGAGCGCAAAGGACAGCGCAACGCACACCGCCGCGTACGTAATGGTGCGCGTATCCATAGGCTTGCTTTTGCGGTCGCACAGTATTGCCGCGACGATAATAGCCGCCGCCAAAATAACGGCGCTCAAGTACAAGCCGATATTGCTTAGTACGTCCATCCAGTTGTTTTCGGCCGCTTGTCCGCTTTGGTAGTACACTATCATGCAAACTATTACGGCAATAAGCGCACTGCCGCACACCGCCGCGCAAACGATTTTTGCAATAAAGTTGGGCTTGACGAACAGCGTAATCGCGCTCGCCACGACGGCCAATGCCAAAACGAGCAACGGATAGAACAGTATGGGGAACAGAGATTCCTCTTCATGCGCCACGCCCACAAAGTAGCATGCCGCAAAGGTAATTATATAGCATACCGCCGCCGTCAGCGCAATAACTATCCATGCGCCGTTGGCGATCTTGCTTACTGCGGCAAGCGTAGCTTCGTCGTACTTTTGCTTTTTTCGCGCTACCAATATATACAAGCGCGTAACGACGAACGCAACGAGCAACGCGATAGTTACCCACAGCGCAATGGTGCGGCACGTGTTGGTAACGTCACTAAAGTTGGCAAAGTAGTTTTTGATTTCCTTAAACATGACTTCCTCCGTCAGTAAAGATTATAGCAAACGAAAAACGGCTCGTCGCGTAGACAAGCCGTTATCTTTGATAATCCGACAGCTCCCTACGCGAGTACTAACTCACAGGTTCAAAGGGACCGTCATGACACAATGACATCTCGGCAACTGCGGTTGCGCCCCTGCATCGATAATAGTGTAGCATAATGATATGCCGTTGTCAAGAAAATTAAGAATTAAGAATGCAGAATGCAGAATTAGTCGGTTGCCGTCTTTGCCGCTTTTATAATAGCAACGAGCAATTTTACCAACTCATTTGCGTCAGCATATATACTGTTGAACTCTATATCGCCTACAAATGCGGTTTCGTGCAATAGCTCTAACCAATAACAAGTTTCATCCGCTTCTTTTAATGCTATACTTTGCTTAGAAATAAAATCAGCCTTGCTTTGCGCCCTTGCGGCTTCCCTAACGTTTGCGCCAACACTTGTTCCGCTTTTCAAAACTTGTTTAGACAAAACGTATTCTTTCTTTTCATCTTTCAAATATTTATACAGATTGATAATCCTAATAGCAAACGCTTTGCTTTTTTCAACGATAGGATTGTCTTCCTTCATACCAACACCTCATTCTGCATTCTTAATTCTGCATTCTGCATTAGTTTCTCTTTTTAAGTGCCGATAAGTTCTTAATCGGTTCAAACGCGTCGCGGTTGCGGTTGAGCACTTCCTCTGCCAAATTTTTGTACGCGATGCCGCCGGCAGAGGTCGGGTCGAACTGGCTGATAGGCATGCCGAACGACGGCGCCTCGGCAAGCCGAACGCTGCGCGGAATGCGAGTGGCAAACGCCTTTTTGCCGAAGTAGTGAGTAATTTCCTCGGCCACCGAGTTGACGAGGTTGGTGCGGGAATTGAACATGGTTACCACCACGCCCTCTATTTCCAGCGACGGATTGAGTATCTTTTTTGCGAGCTTAATGGTGTTCATAAGCTGGCTCAAGCCCTCAAGCGCAAAGTACTCGCCTTGCATGGGTATGAGTATGCTGTTTGCCGCGGTAAGCGCGTTTAGCGTAAGCAATCCGATAAACGGCGGGCAGTCGATAAATATATAGTCGTAGTTATTCTTGATAGTGGCAATGGCGCGCTTTAGCGAGCTTTCACGTTTATCAAGGCTTACGAGCTCGGCTTCCGCGCCGGCAAGGTCTATGTTTGACGGAATAATATCCAAGTTGTCCACGCCGGTATGAAGCACCGCGTCCTCGGCGGCACAGTCGCCTATTATAAGGCTGTACACCGAGTTTTTAACCTTGTGCTTTTCCACGCCCAAGCCGCTGGACGCATTGCCTTGCGGATCGTTGTCTATAATAAGCACCTTTTTACCGAACGCCGCAAAGTACGCCGCGAGGTTTACGCAAGTGGTGGTTTTGCCGACGCCGCCTTTTTGGTTGGCTATTGCAATAATCTTTGCCATGTTTATCGTCTGTCCTTTTCAGTCGTTTTGTTGGGTTACGGCTTCGTCCGTAACGCCTACGCCGTCCGTCGCTATCGGGTCGAGGTAGGTCATGGGCACGCCGTAAAACTGTTCGTACATCTGCACTGCGGCGTTATACGTGCGCTGTGCCAAATCGGCTTTACGCTCGCGCGGCGGAAGCTCTGTATTTACGTACAGCGGCTCGCCTATCTTAATCACCGCTTTGGGTAGGTGAAAAAGCTTGCGCAGTCCGCGCGGGGTTTTGAAGCAGTACAGCATGGGCACCACCGGTATATCCAGCCGTTCGGCGTAATGGAACGCGCCGTCCTTGTACGGCCGCGGCTTGCGGTAGTCTATCCACATGCTCTTTTCGGCGTAAAAATGTATCTTTGCCTTTTTTTTGTGGGCCGCGTAGTCCAGCATATCGTTGAACGAACGCATTCCCTTAAAGTTGATGGGCAACGGAAGCTCGCCCGCCGCGCAAAGTATATGCCCGCCCAAGGTCTTTTTGCAGTTGTGCGGCGCGGCCACTATGTATCGGCTTTGCATGCCGGTCGCACGCAAGGTAAGCACCGCATCAAGGTACCCGACGTGATTGGACGTCGTTATGCACGGACCTAACTTTTTCAGTTTTTTGCGACCCTTAACGTGCCAAACGCCGAACACTATCGCCCCGCCGATAAACCCGATTAACTTGAAAATCGTGCTCCACGCCCAATGGGAGAAATGCCAAAACGGATTTTTGGTGCGTTTGTACACGTACGTGCCGTCTGTCTGTGCGCTCTTTTCGGTGGTAAACGGCGCGCCGTCCACGTCGAACAGTCTGCGCTTTTCCAGTTCGGTCAAGTAGTCGTTGTATATGCTTTTGGTCATTTTGCCCTTTTGCGCAATTTCCGCAAGCATTTTGTCGTACAAGTCGCGCGGTATCTCGTCGTTTTCCGCAAGCCGCGCAAACATTGCCATGTACTGTTTGGTGTTCATCGCAAAACGTCACCCTCTTTGGTAGGCTTGTCCTCGTCCTCGGCAATGCGTATATCGGTATTATAATCGGGTGCGGGTTCGGCGGAATCTTGTGCGGACTCCGTTTGCGCTTTATCCGCTCCGTCGTCCTCGCCTATAATCATGCCGCGCGACTCGTACACCAGTCGTTGCTTTTGCGCTTCCTCCTCCACTATATCGGCGACGGCCGTTATGCCGTTGCCTTCGGCAAGGAGCTTTTCTATATTTTCCTCGTACTGCAAAAGCGGAGATTTGTCCTTGATAAACGCGCGTATGCGCTTGACGGCCTTGCCTCTGCGATACACCGTTTCGCCCACGCCGTGCTCGCCTATGAACACCTTGACGGTGCCGGCCTCTATAACGTGCGGGCAGTAGTTGATCATTACCGGCGTGTGCATATACACGCTGTCGAGTACTGCGTTAGGCCCGCCCTTGGTAAGGAACACGTCGGCCGCGCCGTACAGCTCGTACGCGTTTTTCAAAAATCCGTACGTCCTAAACGTCATGTTCGGCGAAACCTTAAGCTTGCCTCGTCCTTCCTCTATAGCCTTAAAGTAGTCGTAACGCTTTTTGTTGTCGCCCGCTATTACGCACAGCGTTATTGGCAAGCCGCTTTTTATAAGCGATTTGGCAAACTTGGGGCCTCGGCCCAGCATGTACCCGCCGTCGGCTATAACTACGGTAAACTTGTCTTGCGGAAGGTCGAACTTGGCGCGAAGCTCGTCGCGCGTTAAATTATTGTCCTCTATACACTTGCGCACGCACGGCGTAACCAGTCTGAGGTTTTCCTTTTTAAACTTATACTTGACCGCTTTTTTGTACGCGAGCGGGTTGTCAACGATAAATATTCCGTCCCGCCTATCCCAAAAGGTGTGCAACGTCGGGTCCGGATTATAGTTGATTACCACGACGTTGGGATCTATGCGCCGCTTGTATTCCACGGCCAAAAGGTCGGTAAAGTAGTGATTTGAAATTATAATATTGGGTTTGCGCAATTCCAGCGCCTTAAGCCCTTGCTTAAACGATTTAACGGCCATTTGGCGGTGGAAAAACCTAAGCAGTTTATGCCCGCCGAGCAGCGCGATAAACGGAAAAACGAATCGACCGAAGTACGGTATCTTGTTGGTGTTTTGGACTTGCTTTATAAGAAACCCGTTCATTTTGACAAGGTTAGGAAAGCCGTCCTCCGTCAAGATAAAGCTTTTTTCAATCTCGTACTCGTCGCTACTGAATCTATCCACCAGCGCGTCGTATATGCTGTCCATCGAGGATATGTGCCCAAACCCCGATTCGACGTATGTCAGTAGAATTTTTTGTTTCATTGTAGGTTACTGATTTATCCTTGCACGATCTCCGGCGTTATACACTAAACTTGTTTTTGCCCTTGTTAAGCACTATGGTTCGGCGATCGGCCGCGCGGCCTATATGCTCGGGCGTTATTACAAGCTCGACCTTGGCCGTAGTTTTGTTGTCTATTATTATATCCACCTTGGTCGGGGAATACTTGTACCGCACCTCCAGCGCGCCGCTTACAAGCTGAAGCTCGGTGCGGAAATCCTTGACCGCCGTAAAGTCGGGCGTAATCTTGATTTTGCTCGCGCCGTCCTTGACCGATATGCCGCCGAACAGCTCGATTGCCTCGAATATAACCGCCGACTGGTAGCCTTGGCAGTGCGTGCCGTAGCCGTTATAATCCTCGCCCAGCGTGGTTTGCTCGTCGCCCGCCGCGCCCGAATAACGCATGTTAAAGCGCGCACGCGCTTCGTCCCGCCGATCCAGCTCGGACAGCGCGGTAAGCACCGCCCATTCCATGTACGGCGACGCGTTGACCGTTGCGCTGAGCAGTCGTGCTACCGCTGCCTTGCGGTCGTCGGGGACAAGCCCCGCCAGCGCGATAAAGGCGTTTGCCCTATCGTCGTAGCTATCCTCGCGCGTGGTGTAACCAAGTCCGTCCCAAGTGCTTTCTATAAACTCCGCGATATTGGACATGCGGTCGTCAAAGTCTTCCTCGTAGTCGTTGTTGCCTACCGCCGCGCCAAGCTCCTTCATAAACGCGCACGAGTTGTAGTACAGTGCGTTTTCCAGCAACGCCTCGTCAATATTGTACAGATTGTCGTACCAGCGCCGAGTGCCGTCGCGAAGCGCCACGCCATGCTCGGTCATATCCCATTGCATAAGGTAGCTGACAAGCTTTTCGTAATTCAAACGGAAAAATTCTAAGTCGGTCGTGTAGTTGCGGTACGCGCCGAAAAGTCCGTAGTTGCTTAACGCAATCAGTCCGTGCGACGGAATGTCTACCGGCACGTTGCCGGGTACGCACGAGTAAAGTATATCGCTGTTTTCGGAATACTCCATTACGTCGTCCAACACCTTTTTTACCAGCGGTGCGGCGTCGGCGTAAACGAGATACAGCGCACGCGCCGCAACCGACGCGTCGCCCAACCACATAGTGCGCTCTCGCTCGGGCGTATCCATCAGCGTGGAACCCATGCACATGTACAGCGTGTTCACCGCCTTGCCGAACAGCTTATCCAGCTCGGGCGTATCCGCCTGATACGCGCAAGTGGGCGTGGTGTTGAACCCAAGCTCGCGGTAGCCGAGCTTAACCACCTTTACGGTGCGCGGCATGGTAAAGTACAGCACGCTACCGACCATGGGCAGCATGCCCTCGTAAATGTTGAGCGTGGGTTTGGTCGTGTACTTGACGGAATGCGCCTTGTACGTACTTACCTCGTCGCCGAAGCAACCCATGCAATCGGTGCGGTCGGTGGATATGGTGATCACCTCTTGACCGTTGCCCGCAACCTCCATGTACGGAGTTACGCGCATTTCGCGCGGAAGATTGATAATATACGTATCGCCGTCAAACTGATTGGTCGTCTTTTTGGGTTTGACTATAACCGGCTGGGCCGAAAACCTTTCAAGCGGCACCGGCCTAAGCGTAACCACGCCAAGGTTGTCGTCCGGATAATCGGCAATAACGGTGGCCGGCTTGAACTGCGTAATGTTGTACGCGGGGTCGTACACGTTTTGGATAGGTCCCTCATGCGCGGCGTCGTAGTTTACGTTAAATCCGGCGTAACAGCAGTTTGTGGAGCGCGGAGTTTGGAATGCCTCGTTTTCGTAGACCATAAAGCTACTGTCGCTGTAAATATCCAAGTCGTTGCACTCGAATATAAATCCGGCGCGCGGCGAGCAAACGAGGTCGCGGCCGTCGTTGCCGTAATATTGCGCAAAGACAACAATAATATTGTCGCCCTTGGTTAAAAAACTCGCTATATCGAATTCGTCGTAGTACGCGCGCTTTTCACTGCGGTTAAAGCCGCCGTTCCACACCACCGCATTGCCGTTTACAAACAGATAGTAGTGTGTGTCGCAAGCCGCGCGGCAAAACGCGCGTTGCGGAGGCTTGTTCTGCCCGAACGAAAAAGTGCGACGCATAATAACGTTGGAGTTCTTTTTGGTGGCGTCCGCCGCCCAAATCCACTTGGACTTTCCAAACAATACGGTAGGTTCTTCCATCTTTTCCATAAATCTCCATATGGCGCACGTCGAAAATAAGTATAACACTCGACTATGCGCCGCTTTTAGTTTACCACACAAATTCGGCTTTTGCAACCCTTTTTAGATAATTCGGAATGCTGAATTCGGAATTCGGCATTGAAAAAGGTTGAGACTCTTCGCTTCGCTCAGAGTGACAAGAAAAGTTTAATTTCTTTTGTCATTCCGAGCAACGCGAGGAATCTCAACCTTAATGCGGCATTAGCCGCCTAATTCTTAATTCTTAATTCCGAATTAACTAAATATTGTACTTGGTAGTGCCGATTTGCACGTAGCCGCTGAGCGCCGAGGGATTGAGCGACAGAGTGAGCGTTGCGCCGTTTTGGGTACGAGTAAAGGTGAACGCGCCCGTGCCGGCGTTGCCCTCGAAGCCGGAGCCGTAGCTGAACGCTACCGTTGCCGCCGTCTTGGAGTACGAGAACAGCTGCGCGCTGTAAGTTCTGCGGAGGTGGATCAAGTTTTTGTAATAGTCGTGCAGTTCCTTAAAGGTTTCTTGGCGCGACCAATTTATCTGGTTGAGCTTGGCGGGAGAATCGTACGAGTTTTCGTTGCCGTACTTTGTTCTGCCCATCTCCTCGCCCGCGAGGAGGAAGCTCATACCGCTACTCATTAACACCGACGAGGCGACCAGCTTGCAACGCTTTACGTCGTCGGCTACCGGATCGTCGTAGTACAGCGCCGTTTCGTCGCCGTACTTTTTGCCGCGGATATGATCCCACAGCGTGTAGTTGTCGTGCGCGCAAGAGTACGCTACGTTGCGCGAGCCTACACCCAAATGTATGCCTTCCGCGCCATATTCGTTGCCACCTATGCCGCCCTCTAACATTTTGCGCACTCTTTGATAATTACCGGGCGCGCCGTTTACCCAGCCGGAGCTGATGTTGCCCGCCCAAACGCCGCCGCGCAAGCCTTCGCGACCGGAGTCGTTGAACACCGCGATACGCGGATCGAGGTATTGATCGAACACCGTCGTGCTGCCGCCGTTGGCCGTGTCGTAAACTTCCTTCATGCGCTTGTTGTTGGCGTTGCCTACGTACTTGCCCTTGCCGCTGTTTGCGTTAATATTCTTGGTGGAAGCTATGCGCTTGGTATAGCTGTGCGCTTCCTTATTGTAGTATCCGTCCCAAGGCTCGCCGTACATAAGTATTCTTTTGCCCTTGCCGGTGCCGCCCACGTTGTCAAGCTCGGCGCGAACCATATTGAGCGTAACCACGTCGTGAATACCCATAAGGTCGAAACGGAAGCCGTCTACGTGATATTCCTCCGCCCAGTATTTGAGCGACTCGACCATGAACTTGCGCATCATAGTGCGCTCGGACGCCGTGCCGTTGCCGCAACCGGAATCGTCGGAGAACTTGCCGTCTATTTCGGTACGGTGATAGTAGTACGGAACGGTGTCGTGGAACGCTTGGCCGCCGGTGTTGAACGTGTGGTTGTACACGACGTCCATAATTACGCCTATGCCCGCGTTGTGGAGCGCTTGAACCATGCGCTTGAACTCGTTGATTCTGACCGCGCCGTTGTCGGGGTCGGTGGAATACGAGCCTTCGGGTATATTGTAGTTTTGCGGGTCATAGCCCCAGTTGTACGAGCTTCCGTCCGCCTTGGTCATATCGGCCTCGTCGACCGACGCAAAGTCGTATACCGGATTTAGGTGAACGTACGTTACGCCGAGGTCCTTAAGATAGTTGACGCCGGTCTTGAGCGTAGGCTTGCCGGGGACGGTTGTGTTCTGCTCGGTAAAGGCAAGGAATTTGCCCTTGTACTTCATGCCCGAGTCCGCCGACGAGCTGAAGTCGTTTACGGTAACCTCCCAAATTATAGGGGTGTCTACGGCCGTCTTATTCTCCGCTCTTTCGTACCACGTGGCGTCGTCCGCCCAGCCCACCGGATCGGTGGTATCGAGGTCGATAATCATAGCGCGCGTGCCGTTTGCGCCGCACGCTCTCGCATACATATCTATGGTTTCCACTTCCATACCGTTGTTGGTTATGGAATAGTTGTAATATCTGCCCGCTTGGTCGCCTTGGAGCGTAAACTCCCAAACGCCGCCCCACGGCGTGCCCGCGCGCTTGCGCATGTTAATGCGCGAATCTGCGGCGCTCGTCGAGCCGTCGGGATAAACGTTGAGCGTAACCTTGGTGGCAAACGGCGCCCATACGCGGAATATCGTTTGTTCCTTGGTGTATATGGCACCGAAGTCCAAGTTTTGCGTTTCGGCCGACTCAAAGGTATCTATAAAGTCCGTCGTGTCGATAAGTCCGGTTTTGGCAACGATGCCGGGGTTGTTGAGCGAGCTAAGCTTAAGCGAATATTCTTTAAGGAAATCGAAGTCAAAATCCTTACCGCTCGTCGAAAACGCCGCAACGCCGATAGTGGGATTTTTGGTATCTATAGTAACGCTCGTAGTTTCGAGCTTTTTCACCTTGCCCTCGTACAGCTCGGCCGTAAGTCCGCTCTGCTGCGGCGTAGTTGCTTCAAACTGCACCGTAATACTGCTTGCGGTTTTTTCGATAAAGTTAGCGCTTATAATTTTTTCCATTGCCTGACGGCCCTCCTCGATGTCCGTATAAGCGACCAAGTCCTTGCGTACGTAATAGACGTCGGCGTGATTATTTTCGTCAAACGCGTCGGCAACCGACAAAAAGACGTCCGCGCCTTCCTTTTCGTATCTGTTCCAGAACGTTCCGCTGCCGCCTTGCTTTGCTACGCAAACCAAAAAGCCTAACTGCGCGGAGCCCTTAAGCGAGCTGAGCTGTTTTTCGGTCAGCTCGAAGGTCATTGTGTGCGCCTTGTTGTCGCCCTTAAAAAACGGTTCGTCGTCGGCCGCGGTCTTGGACATGGGGTGTTCGGTACCCGATCCGCCCTTTAGCCAAATCCAGCCCGCCAGCTTGTCGTACTGTCCGGTTGTGTCGTATACGTGGATAGTGATACTGCCCGCAACTTCGGCGTTGGCCGTAGGCCGCGCGCCGCCGGTAAACAGCGCCACGGCAAGCGCCATAAGCGCTATCACTGCCGCGAGCAAGGCCGTCGTTATTTTGCTTCTGCCCATAGCGGGCTTTACTACGCTATTCTGTTTCATATTCTCACCTATTCACCCTTTTTGCCGTACAGCTTACCAATACCGTTGGTATTGTAGTCGCCGGTAATTTCGCCGCCGCGCACGGTAAACGTGCCCAGCGTGCCGGTGCCCTTAACTACGTCCCTGGCGTCTGCGCAGTACGCAACCACGCCGCCGGCCTCCTTGCCGACCTTAAGAGTTCTGATTGCAACGTTGTCGTAGCTGTTGTCCTTAACGGTAGCGCCCTTGCGGTTGATAGCCACTATGCCGGCCGCCGAGCCTATATTGTTGCCGCTGCCGCTTACGGTAAGGTTTACCACGTTATTGCTGCTGACCTCGCCGCCCGCGCAGTTTTCCAGCACCACACCGCCCATTTCGTAAACGGCGGTACCGAGCAACGAAGTGGCGCCTTCCTTGAGCTCGCAACCCACTACGTTGCAAGCTATAACCTTGCCGTAATTGTGGATAACAAGTCCGGCCGCGCCGCCGCCCACAGCCGTCAGCTTGGCATTGCTAAGCGTAACGCCGGTAACGATACCGTAGTTGTTGTACGCTATCATTGCGGTAGCGGGGTTGATGGGGAATTCCTCTTTTTGATAATCGTTGTTGATTTCGACGCCGTCAAACTTAATATTCTTTACGGTACCGCCCACTGCGATATAGTCGAACAAAGCCCAAAAACCGTTGTCATGCGTAACCGTGATATTGGAAAGCGTGTGACCGTCGCCGTCCAGCACGCCCATAAACGCCTTGTGCAGAGTGAACATGTTGGACTCGCCCTCGAGCGCGCTTACCGAGCTGTAGTTTATGTCGTTTGCTATTTTGTAGTAATTCTTGGCGGTGTTGCCGGCCTCGAACGATTTAAGCTCGTAGTAGTCTATCGTGCGCAAATCGAAGGGCGTCTTAATAAGGTACGGATTGGTTTCCGTGCCCGCGCCGGTAAGGTACTTAATATCCACGGCGGTAACCTCGGCGCTTCCCACTACCGATTCTCTGTCCATAACCGGATACACGCCGTAAACGACGTTGCGCGTGGACATGATATAGTACGGCGTGGTAACGGTGTACGAATTAAAGTCGAGGTCTACTATTTTGTAACCGATAGCGCCGCCTATCTCGCCCCACCTCAAAATTTCGCCATCCAGCGTCAAATCGATTATGGGCATTGCCGTCAATTTTTTGGCGGTGGCGTTGTACATGACCTTGGTTACCGCGCCGGTCTTGCCGCCTACCTTGGCCGCAATCTCAACGGTAGCGTCGGCAGTAAGACTGCTTATATTATAGCTGTTGGTTTGCGTTTCGCTTGCGGTGCCGTTCACCTTGACGGTATACGACGTAGCGCCCGCAACGGCCTTCCAGCCTATTACACCGTTATCGAAAGTAGTAATCTCGGGGCTGAGCAACAGTGTTCCCTCCAATTCATAAGTGATTTCCGTAATTTCCGAATCCGCATAGTCGCTTGCTTTTGCGGTAAATTTGATAGTTATAGAGCTGCTGTCCGGCACGGTAAAGCCGGTTATTTTGCGCAAATCCACGGTAGGGTCTTCCACGGTAGTCATAAATGCGGACGTACTCGTTCCCTTTGTAATGCGCAGAGTATACGACGTCGCGTAAGGCACGGCGTCCCACTCCACTATCAGCGTGCGCGCCGTTTCCTCAAACGTAACGGTCGAAACTACGACCGACGATAATTGCGGCTTCGTTCCATCCGGCTTCGGCTTGGGCGTATCGGGATTGTCGCCGCCGGTACCGCCGATACCGTTGGGCATTTCTATATTGCCGCACCCGATTGCAAACGCAAACGTAATGCAGAGCATAACCAACAGAATAAAAATTCCGCGTTTCGTGTTCTTTAACATTTTCCTTATGCCACGTCCTTTTACTTTAGGTAATACTTATTCTAACACAGTCGGCAGATAACTGTCAATAGTTTTGCAAAAAATATATGCGTCGCACTATCTCCGCACCCATAATTCTTTTAATAATGTATTGACAAAAGCCGCAGAATAATGTATTATATAAATGATATACTAAAATTGAAAACGGGAACAAGTATGGCAAACTACAAAGACAACAATGCCGACCTCGGCAACCAAACTATAGAGGGTACCGCTTCGCCTTACGAGCTGAACGCGGAAATTGTCATGCCCGACGGATCGACGGAACCCATACGCCAAACGGAACCCGCCGACGATCAACCCGTGATCATAATGGCGGAGCCGGCAGAACCCATCGTTACTCCGGAACCGGAAGCCGTAATCACGCCCGAACCTCAAACCGTTATCACCCCCGAGCCGGAAGCGGTTATTATGCCGGAACCGGAGGTAGTTATTACGCCCGAGCCGCAAGACCCTATCGTCACCCCCGCCGCGCAGTCGGCGGACGACCTCGACGCACAGCTTGCCGCCAT
>JAIDCZ010000022.1 GCA_029055565.1 Clostridiales bacterium | reverse complement strand
GTTACCGTCGGCAAAGCCGCCATCCGCGGCGTAACCGCCGTCGGCAAACCCACCGTCGGCAGCGTAACCACCGCCGTCGGCAAAGCCACCGCCGGCAAAGCCGCCGTCTGTCGCGTAACCGGCGTCCGGCGCAACGAAGCCGGCGTCAATAGGCACCTCGGTAGCAAACGGATTGACGGGCTGGGCATTGCCGGCTTGCGCCGCGGCGAATGCGGCCTTCTTTGCCGCCAACTCGGCCTTCAACTCGGCCACCGACTTTTTGCCGCCCTTCTTCTTTTTCTTTTTGCTCTTTTTGTCAGCCGTAGCCGCAAGATCGGAATTTACGAGCGCAACGCCGCTCTCCTCTTCCTTATCCTTACGCATATCGTTGAACATTTTTGCGTACTTGGGATCTTCCATCTTAAGCTTGGACTTGACAAGCTGTTCGCGCGACGCGGCGTTAGCCTTGCCGTGCATACGGTCGCGCAGACGAATAAGCTCTTGGTTGCGCTTGATAATGGCGCGCTGTTTCGCTCTGCGACGCATGTATACGATAAAGCGAATCAAGAATATTATGAATAACACGCCGAACACGATAGCGGCGGAGTACAACCAAATGTTGCCGTAGCCGATAATGCCGTCGTCGTTGGTCATAACCGGTAACTCGGTAAGAATGCCCTTGATGGAAATTTCAAAGGTAAGAACCTTGGTTGTTTTGTCGCTGTCGTTGTACACCGAAACGCTAAGCTCGTAGTTCTTTTTGGTGTTAAGCTTAGGCGTAATCTGTATGGATTTTTCGTCCGTGCTCTTGTCGTACTGGAAGTACTTGGTAGCCGCGCTATCGGCAGACAAAAGGAATATGGTGCACTTGTCGGCGCCGACGGTGTTGTCGCGGTCGAGCAAGTACGACAAATTGATGGTAACCTTAGTCTCCAAATGCGAGCCTTCGGTAGTCAACCACGAGGACGAGCCTTTTTTAGGTTCGCGACAGTCGATAGTGGCAACCAAATCGCCGCCCTCGGCAGATTGAAGCTTAACCTTACCGGACGAAATAGGGATAACTACTTGAATAATAGACTTATCCGTAGGAACGTCCTCGTACTTTTCCACACCCTCGGGCGCGTTGGTGTAACGCACGTACATTTTGTACGTCTTGCTCTGCGAGGTAGAGCTGTTGTTTGCCTTGAGACGAATAGTGGCGTTGCTGGTGCCGCCGCGCTCGATAATAACGTTGTCGATAAACGGAGGCAATCCGGTGTTGCCCTCCTCGTCCTCGAAGTAAATAGCGCCGGCGACGTCCTTGTGCAAAATCCTATACACGCCGCCGGTAACCTCGGTGTTGAAGCTGTTGGCACTGCGAAGCACCTCGTCCAGCTCGGATACCGGAATGTACTCGTAGTCTATAAGCGAAATCTTTTTGCTTTCGTCAAGCTCGGTAATAGCCGAAACGTTGATTGTCAGCTTAAATGTCAAGCTCTTGTCGTAAACGTTGGCGGAGAATACGATAGTGCCCGAACCCGAACGTCTGGGCGTTATGGTAAACTGCGTTTTGTTGGAGGTAGAGCTTTGCGGATCGGTAACGTTGAACAAGCGTTCGTTGTCGGGTTTGCCCTTTTCGGAGCTTTCAAGACCGAATATTTGAACGTTTGCCTTAAGCTCGGCGTACGCGTTTTTGGCCGAATCACGCGAGTCGTTTGCCAACGAACCGCCAAGCGCACTCATCAAGTCGATATACGCGTTGTTGGCATTAGTAACATTACCCTCGCCGAACAAGTCGACAACGGTCGTTTTGGTAATAGTGTACTCGGTTAAGGCTTGCGCACGCGCAGTCATGTTAAAGCCGACTATGTTGTTGAAGTTGAACGTAAGATAAATCTTTTCGTCAACGTCGTCGCCGTTTTTGAATATTCTGGTTTTTTCCATGTTGGCAAAGCGCTGAACCTCAACCGTAAAGTTGATGGGCGCGGCAGTAGTGGGATGGACCAAAATAGTATTACCGCTCAAGGTAACGACGCGCATATTGTGGCCGCTAAAGTCCTTGAACTGATTGGAGAAGCCCGCAAGGCTAGTGGAATCGGTTTTATTGTTGAAAGAGAAACTGATAACACTGCCGATATTATTTACGTAATCGGACAATCTGATGGTTTTGGTGTCGCCTACGAAAAACGGCTCGGTCTGAGTATTGGTGTGCGTTTCCGTATACGTGTTTTTTGTTCCGGCGGCTTGGCCGTTTTTGTCGGTAGTCGTGCCGGTTACCAAATCGCTCTTAAGACGAAGCGAGGCTTGAGCAAAAACGTGCACGAGGTTGCTGTTGTTTCTGGACGGAGTGGTTCTGTCTTGATCCAATTCCTCGTAGCCCGCGGCGTCGGTAAACTTATACTTATTGAGCGTATACGACATAAAGCTGGCCGTAGCATGAGGCTGGCCGTTTACGGTGTTGTAGTTTTTGACGGTGGTCGGATCGTTTACGTTGCCGGTAAAACCGATAACGCCGGTCGCCTTTTCCGCAGTAAACCTAACTACGTCGTACTGGAAGGACAAGTAGTTTTTGCCTTCGACGGTAGTGTACTGGAAGTGGTGCAAACCGTACCTATTGTCAAACTCGGTGGAAATAAGCTTAAGGAGCGCCGGACCGAAGCCTTCCGCAGTAACGTTGGCGTTGGTGCCGCTAATGCCGTAGCTGGTCGGCGTATACTCTATTCTTACCGTTATCGTTTGGAATTCGCCTACTATCGCACCGGCCACGTCGGACGCCATTATGCCAACGTCGCCCTCGCGAACGGCGAGCGTAATTCTGTCGCTGTCGCGGTCCTCAAACAAATGCTGATAAATGCCGTCGTTGGCGCCTATGGTATTGGTTCCGCTTTCGCCTACTACGTAGTTGTACTTTTTCAAGTCCTCGTCGTTCAAGTAGTAGGTAAGATCGCCCTTGGCAACGTTGTCGCTGTTGGGGAATCCGATATCCTTTTTCATTTCCGTCATAACGGCGGCCTTGAACGCGGGATTGACGGCAGAGTCATTGCCGGTAAGGAATTTGATAAACTCGTCTACGCCGGTAGAAACGTCTTGCACGGCTACCGAATATACGCGGTTGTACGGATTGTTTGGATCCAAAAGCGGAATATTGCACTTGTTGGCGTTTGCACTGTTGTACTGCGTGTACTTAACTACGGTAGCGGTATCCGCAATGGTGAACGTTATAAAACACCGTTTGTAGTCGTAGTAGATAGCGGTATCGGAGCTGTTGCTGAACTTGCTGTAGCTGTTGTAACGCGCAATCCAGAATTCGGCGCGTATGGTCTTGCCCTTGGACGACTGCAACGGCTTGATGGAAATGCCTACGCCCTCGCCGTTAGCACCGTACACCTCGCGGAAGGTGAACATGTTTTGCTGTTGCTTGGGTGTCATAAGCTGATCGCCGTTGTTATCGCCGTTTACGTAATAGAACTTTGGCGCGTAATTGTTGGCGTCCAAATTGTCTATATCGCTGTCATACTTATCGGCGGCTTTAAGATAGTTAATGCTTGCGTCAGCCGCAGTAAGGCCGATTATTCTGTACGCGTCGCCTATCTTGTTTTCCGAAACGAGCGGCTTGTAAGGAGCCGATACGTACGGACTGTTATTAGTTCCGGAACCGGTATAGTTTACGTACGTGCTTAACGGCGCTTCCCCGCCCTCCTCGGGCACGGCGGCCGCAGCCGCTATGCTGTCCGACCAAACGTAAAATACCGCCGTATCGAATTCAGGCGCGGGATTGGCCGCGGTGGGCGTTGCGGACGGAGTGAACACTACCCTGTTAGATGTATCCACCTTCCAGTTATCAACCTTTACGCGTCTTGACGTAATTTGATTATTGGGGCCTTGAGTTTCCTCCCAGTAATAGAAATCGTCGTAAACGTATTGCTCGAAGTCGGTATTTACGCCGGATGCGTTCTTTACCGGAGTAATTTTAACGAGCTTACCGCTGACGGTAACTGCGTACAGTATTTCGCCGTAGCCCGAATAAACGGCGGCAAAGTTTTCCTTACGTGCAGTAGTGTTGTTGGAATCGCCTACGAACGTAAGCTGTTTGTATTGCGTCATGCCCTTGGTCCATGCGTAAATGGTGCCGTCTTGAGCAAGCGCTCCGGTAATATACTCGTCGCTGTTTTTGTACTTTGCGTCAAACGTGCTTCCGCTGATAGTATCTTCATTGCAGAAGAACGCTCTTACGCCCTTTTCCTCGGGCGATCTTTGCTTGCCGGCCGCAACCGAAGTAAAGTTGACCGAACCGATTAACGGAGTGGGCTCATCCTTATTGCCGGTTTGTCCGACGAGCTGGCCGTTGGCGTTGTCGCCCCAGCCGTACAGCTTGTTGTTGGCTATGCCGTAGCCAATGTCGTTACCCAACGATACTGCGTAACGAGCGGGCTTAAGCGCGTCCTCCATTATATCTACTTTTTGACCGCTTTCGTCGGTGCGTTCGCCTATTTTATATTGCGCGATTTGGTTGTCGCTACCGGTGCCGGACAGTTGGGAATTGATAAGGAAGTTAGCTTGCGATACGGTGTACTTATAGTTGCCCGCTTGACGAGCGTAATACTTTTCGGGTTCTTGTCCTACTACGTAACCGTCTTGGTTGGTGCCGCCGCTACTGCCGGCTATCGCGCCGAGATACTTTTTGCCGTCCCAAGCCAAGCTGGCCGAGTTGCCGGCAACCGTCATAAGCTTTGCGGTATTGGTAACGGCATAATCGGAACCCGATGATGTTACGCCTTGGGTCATGATAAAGTTTTTGCCATGCAACGCTAAGGACGTGCCGCCCGATACGCTGGAGCTGTAATTGTTGATACCAACGGTGTAACCGCCGGCGACGGCAGTCATATTAGTGCCCGCAACGGAGTCCGTAATGAAAGTATTGAATATTTTGCGGTAGTTTTGCTGAACTTCAATATAAGAACCGCTGTACGCATCTACACCGGAAACCGGCGGGAAGTTGGTTGCGTTGTACAAAGCAGAACCCCAAACGTAGGTGTGGTACATATTGCCACTGGACGTGGTAGCCAAGTTACCGCCCGATTGATAGTTGCGAATGAACATGAATATATAGTTATACTCACCCGCGGCAAGCGACGAATAACCGTCGGTCTCGCTGGATGGAATCATTTGCTCAATGGGATATTTTTGAGTTTGACGGTCGCTTCCGCCAAGATCGGACGCGCCGTAGTAGTAATAGTTGATAATGTACGGAACGTACCAAGGCGCGTCCCAGCCGTTGCCGGAACCGGTGTCGCGCAACAACAAGTAGTGGTCGCCGCCGTCATCGTCATGGTCGACGTCGTGGTAAGCGTCGGTATCTACGCCCCAAGTGTATATAAAGCCGTTTTCGGTTACGAACGCCGCGGTAGTGCCCGTGGCGGCAATGCTCTTTATTTTGTCGTCGGTAGTCGGCGTGTGGTAGTTAGTCGACGTACCGGTATCGTTCCACCTATAGGTAGTGTTGCTCGGGCCTTGACGGAACGTGACTTTAATCTCGGTCGGGTTTTCCGTATAGTAGTCGCCCAGCGTGGCCGCGGAATCGGTGTTGCGCTCCTCTTTGGTGCTCCAGCCGTAAAGCTTGCGGTCGTACGTAAGACCTATAGCAAAGTCGTAGCCGGCTGCAACTTGCACGAATCTTATGCCGTCCGTAGTTTTGGCTGCGGGCGCGGTAGGCGTAGGCGTGTCGTCGGCATGCGCTATGCGGTCGGGCAATATATTTCCCAACGTCAGTACCGCACAGAGAATAAGCGCTATCACTGCGGCCAACGATACTATACGTGATTTGAATTTATTAGATTTTTTTGTCAATTTCATAAGACCCTACTTATGACCGTATTGCCCCGAAAACGTGGCTATAACGCCGAATATGTATACTATTCGACATTATTCATTTATTAAGTATAGTACATTTCGGTGGTAATGTCAATATAAACAACTCAAAAAATATGCAAATTTTTGAGCTATATTCATAGTTTATTCATATTGACAAACATTTATAAAGGCAAAAAACGGCAAATTTTGCTATTTTGCACAATTTGCCGCATAAATTGACGTATTATATACTATATATAAAATTTTACAAAACGTTCTCCATAGGCGGCGTAAACACCGTGCCGTCTATATAATAGCGCTTGCCGGTTTTGTTGTAATACACCGTTATGCCCACGTAGCCAAGTATGCACATTGAAAACGGAAACGCGACCATAAGTCCCACGCCGAGCGTAAATATAGTGACGAACAGTCCGCAAGCTACTATAAGCAACCACATTATTATATACGTGGAATATATGGATCCAAACCGCTTAAAGCAGATTTCGACAGATCTTGCAAAGCCTTTGACTACACCCATACCGCCGGCAACGCACGGCGCCCAACCGGAAGTGAGCGAGCTACGGAACGCGCGCATAACTATAATCACGAGTATTATTACGAACGGCAACGCCACGCTTAAGCCTATAAGCGAAGCCAAGCCGTAAATTATGCCGAAGGTTATGGAATCTATTGCTATCATTATCGGCATTTTTGCCAGCGAGAACCTAACCGACACGCCGAGCGTGGATATAAACTTGCCCATAAAGCTGTAGCCGGCGTTGCACGACATGCGCCCATCCATAACGGTGGCAAGCGGGATTTCGTACAATCCGAAAAAGAAGCGGAATGCAAGCAGTACTACGAATATGACAAACATTCTTGCAAGCGACACTACCCTACCGTTGCTGTTGAACACCGCCACTACGTTGCGGTATACACCGAACAAGCCGTCCCAAAATCCGTTCCAGCCGCCGTCGTCCATAAGCGCGGTAAAGGACTTACTTATGCCATCGAACACGCCCACCGTTTCAAACGCGCGCGCTATCGGCAGTATAAACGGCAAGCTGAGTCCGACTATTATCGCCGAGCAAACTATTAAGTACAACAGCACTGCCCACACCACACCGAAGTGCGCTATTAAATTTTTAAACGCGTTTTTAAAGGACATTGCTATCCTCCTCTATCGGCGTTTGCACAGCTTTCGGCTTGGCGTTCGTCTTTTTTGTTTTGGTCGACTTAGCCTTTGGCTTATCGGCAATCGGCGCGGCGTCGGCGTTCGCTACTGTCGACGTTGCTTGGCCGCCGCTCGGTTCCGTTTGCGCCGCAATCGGCGCGGCGGGGGTTGCTTGCAGCAATGCGCGCTTGTACGGTTCTATATCCCGCCTATCCAGTCCGCTCACGTCGTAAAAGACTATCATGGTGTATACCGTGATATACACGTTGGTAAATAGGAACACAACGAAGCTGACCGCGTACGATATTGCCACGTGCACTTGCAAGAAACCGACGAGCAGTTGCACGCCCGCGCACACTAACATAGGCAAAAACAAGCTCCAAAACAGCTTTTTGCGCGCTATGAGCTTAAACGACATGGCCGCCGCGTCTCGGAATTTGTAGCCGTATATGAACATTATCGGCGCCCACGTAAGCATTGGCAAAAGCAACAGCGCGTGCAATACGAACAAGCCTATTGCAACCACCGATATAACGGTAAGCGCAACACCGGACGCCGCAGACATTGCGCCGAATATTACTTGCACCAGCGACACCAGTCCAAACAGCAATAGCCGCAGTATTATTGCGGTAAGGCTCATAACGGTAACGCCTATCGCTATGGGAAAAACGGATATGTTTACCAGCCGAACCGGAGATTTAAGCGAAAGATTGCCGGTACGAAAATGCCTATCCAGCGACGACATGATTATTGCCGCGCCGAATACTTGCAACACCGCCACTACGATAACCGGCCAAACGTACTGCCACGAATCGCCAAACAGTATAACCAGCGTTTGCCCCGCAGTTTTGTACGGATCGAAGTCAAACCCCGCAACGAACGACACTTCCCAATACGGCGTGTACAAAAAGCACGCCGCAACAGCCGGAATAAGCATTGCCACCACCGGTAGCAAAAAATGCTTTTTCAAGTATGCAAGTGTCATTCCAAAGTATTTCACATGATTATTATAACGCGTTATCGCAAAAATGTAAAGACATTTTTATAATTCGGAATTCGGAATTATGAATTCGGAATTAAAGGCGGCTACACCACATTAAGGTCGCCCCTCATCCACCGCTTACGCGGTCCCCCTTCCCCCACGGGGAAGGTATTTTTTTGTCATTCCGAGCAATTTTTGCCCGCCGAGGAATCTTAACCTTTTTATTCATTCTTACTTTACTGAACATAAACTCACTGCTCTTGTGACTTCGGCGTTTAACGTTGTTAAGCACGCCTATGCCCGACATAAATACTATAAGTCCCGAGCTTCCGCTGCTTATAAACGGTAGCGGCAGTCCGGTGGGCGGAATACTGCCGGTAACCACCGCTATATTTACCATTACTTGTATAGCTATAATTGCGGCTATGCCGGATGCGAGCAACGACCCGAACCTATCGGACGCGCCCATAGCTATTTTCAGCGCACGACGTATAAGAAACAAGTACCCTATCATTATAATCAGACAGCCGAAAAGTCCGAATTCCTCGCCTATCACGCTGAATATAAAGTCGCTTTCGGCAAACGGCAAAAACAAGTATTTTTGTCGGGAATTGAACAGTCCCACGCCGAACAGACCGCCCGCGCCCAAGCCGTAGTACGATTGAATAAGCTGGTAGCCTTCCTCCAACGGACTTTCCCATGGATCCAAAAACGCCATAAGCCGCGCAAACCGATACGGTTCTATCAGTATCAGCACGACGGCGAGCGCGGCAAGCGGGACTATTATCATCAGCAAGTGCTTTATTTTGGCCCCGCCCAAAAACAGCATGACTATCATTAAAAGCGCCATGCATATGGTAACCGACATGTTCGGCTCCAGTATTATGAGCAAACAAATAACGCCGCCCACCGCTATAACCGGCAGTATTCCCCTAAACGTGGTAATCTTGCCCTCGTGCGAGCCGATGTACGCCGCCGCGAATACTATAAAGCCGAACTTGGAAATTTCGCTCGCTTGTATGGTGAAAAACGGTAGGTTTATCCACCGCCGCGCGCCGTAGTTGGTTATACCCACCCCAGGAATAAAAACTATTGCAAGCAGTATAACAGACGCGGCCAGTATAAAGTATCTAAGCTTGTGCAGTACGTGATAGTCTATGCGCGAAAACAAAAACATAGCCGCCGCACCGAGCGCCGCGCCCATAAGCTGTTTGTACACGTAGTAGTACTTTGTGCCGTATATGCGTTCGCCGGTATACGATCCGGCGGAGTACACCATCAGCACACCGAATGCAACCAGCGCAAACGTTACCGTTATCAGCCATATATCGGACTTACCTACCGTCTTGTCCGACAGCATTGCGTTGTTGTTGGATATGCGTTTTTTCATTATTGCGCGCGCTTAGCGAGAGCGCGAACCTCCGCTTTGAAAAATTCGCCGCGCTCGGCGTACGACTTGAACTCGTCAAACGACGCGCACGCAGGAGAAAGCAATACCGTCTGGGCGCTCGTCGCCGCCGCCACGCGCACGGCGTCCGCCAAGCAGTTTACCACCGTAACCTTTAGGTCGGGCCGAATTTTGCACGCGCAGTCGCGCACCGCTTGCGCCGTTTCGCCCATTGCAACTATTTCCGTCACGCGCGCGTTAAGCACGCTAAACAGCTCGCCAAAGTCGGTGTCCTTGCCACGCCCGCCGAGTATAAGGCACACCGTGCCGACGGTAAGTTCTACGGCCGCAAGGCATGCCGATACGTTGGTGCCCTTGCTGTCGTCTATCCACAGCTTGCCGCACGCCCTACCCGCCACCTCGTTGCGATGCGCACCGTTTTGCGCACCGGACAAGCTTTGGAGTATTGCCGGATTATCCGCGCCCAAGCACTTGGCCGCCGCTATTGCGCACAACGCGTTTTTTATATTATGCGCGCCAGCTAAGCGCAAGTAGTCGGTCGGGCAAACTCTGTTGCCGTTATACCAAAAGTATCCGTCCAGCACGTACGCGCCGTCGCAAACGCTGTCGGACGAACACCACACTATTTGCGCGGCAGTGCGCAAGGCGTTTAGCGCGCGGATAGGTATATCCTCGCCCAGCACCAAGTACCCGCCGTCCATGTTCGCCGCAATATTACACTTGGCGGCGTGGTAGTTTTCTATCCCGCCGTGCCAGTCGGCGTGATCGGACGCCATGTTCGTTATCACCGCCACGTCCGGCTTGATATTTGCGTTATGAAGCTGGAAGCTGGACAGCTCGCACACCAGCGGCGCGGTAGACCTTTCGCACGCCGCCGCCGACAGCGGGTAACCTATGTTGCCGCACGCCACGCCCCCCAGCATGTCCGCAATAAGCTTGGTCGTGGTCGTTTTGCCGTTGGTGCCGGTTACGCCCACTATCTTTCGGTTTTCGCTTTTAGCTATGGCAAACCCTACTTCAACCTCGCCGACCGGCTTTATTCCGCGCTCGGCGCAGTACGCGTAAACCTCATGCGTAGGCCGTACCCCCGGACTTATAACCGCGCCGTCGTAGTCCGCGTTTGCCGGCCGAACGAACAGCCCTCCGTCGTCGGAGTAGATTTTGGCCTTGCCGCCATGCCGCTTGATTGCGCGCGCCGCCGCCTTGCCCGACTCGCCGTTGCCGTAAACAAAAAACCGCTTTCCGTCAAAAATACCCATACCTTATATTATGACGGACAGCGGTCTAATAGAATTGTCGCAACTATTTATAAATACTTATTATTGCCGCTGTATAGGCGTCGAAATCGCGCGTCAGACGGGCAACAGTTGGCGAGGCGGCGACGGGAGCGTAGACCCACCTACGTGACCAAGCCGCCGAACCAAACGTAGCCCGTATCACGCGATGAGTGCGACGCCGCCATATCAATACAGCACGAGCATTAACGCCACTGTAATAATTCCGCAAACGAGTGTCACCAGCGTGTACACCGTTGCTATCTTGCCCTCGAACACGCCCTTGCGCTCGAAGTGGTGGTGTAGCGGCGCCATTAGGAACACGCGCTTGCCGCCGGTCAGCTTGAACACCGCGACTTGGATTATTACGGATAGGCTCGTTGCTATATACATGATCCCGACGAGCAGCATGCTGAGCGACATTCGGCTCAGCACCGCCACGCATGCCAAAAAACCGCCGAGCGCAAGCGAGCCGGTATCGCCCATAAATATCTTGGCGGGATGGGTGTTGAAGCACAAAAACGCGCAAAGACTGCCGCCCAGCGCCGCGCAAAGCACTATCATATTCAGCGTGGAAACGCCGGTAAGCACCCCCGCAAAAAAAGCTATGCCCAGCATTACGCAACATATAAGCGCGTTGGTCGCAGTCACCGAGGCCGCCAGTCCGTCCAGTCCGTCGGTTAGGTTTACCGAGTTGGTAAACGCCAAAAATATAAATATATAGTATACCGGCGCAAACACGCCGAGCTCCAGCTTTTTGGGCGCGAACGGTGCGTACACCGCCGACCCAACGCCGTCGTTATAGTACGCATACAGCGCTATAACCACGGCAAGCAGTAGCTGAAAAATTATTTTCTGTATGGGCGACAAGCCCTTGTTGTTGTGGTAACGCACCTTTATAAAATCGTCGATAAACCCGATAAGCGCGTACCCGACGGTTATTACTAAAATGATATAAGTCGTGTTGTCGCCGTGCGTTGTAAAAAACAATGCGGGCAATAACGCAAGTACTATCGAGGCACCGCCCATAGTGGGCGTGCCCTGCTTTTTTTTGTGATTATCCACGTACGACAGTATCGGCTGTCCGCCCTTAAGCTTTTTTACCAGCTTTATATTGAGCGGCAGTAACAGCATGCCCACGGCGAACGCGCTTAAAAATCCGCAAAGAACGCTTATCAAAATCCAAACTCTCCCGCCAGTTCCATAACGTACTGCTCGTCGTTGTACGGCGTGCGGTTGCCCATGACGTCGTTGTAGCGTTCGGCACCCTTGCCGGCAATAAGCACTATGTCTTGCTTGTCCGCCATAGATATGGCCGACTTTATTGCTTGCTTGCGGTCCACCACCTTGGCGTAGTTGGTGCCGCCTATCTCGTCAATGCCGGCCGCTATTTCGTTTATTATATCGAGCGGCGGCTCGAAGCGCGGATTGTCGCTGGTTACGAAGCAGTAATCGCTCATTTGCGATACGATTTTGCCCATAACGGCGCGCTTGGACTTGTCGCGGTTGCCGCCGCACCCGAACACCGTTATAATCCGCGCGGGCGCAAACTCGCGTATGGCGCGCAAAATATTAGCAATGCCGTCGTCGGTGTGCGCAAAGTCGATAATCACGTTGCACTTGGACATATTTATAATATTGAATCGTCCGTCGATCTTTTTTACGTTGCGTATGCCGGCAATAACCGATTGCAAGCCGAACCCGAGCGACCCGGCAACGGCCGCCGCGCACAGCGTATTGTACATATTGAATCTACCTGTAAGGCTGAACTTGACATGCCCCACGCTGTCCGCCATATTTATAACGTACGACAGTCCGTACGCGCTCATGGATAGGTCTATGCCAAACACGTCCGACGGATTGTCCACGCCGTAAGTGACGACCGGCAGCTTGCTTTCCTTTATTATTTCCTTGCCAAGCTCGTCGTCGACGTTCACCACCGCACTGCGCGCATGCTCGAGCGAAAAGAAGCTTTTTTTTGCGGCGGCATAGTTGTCCATACTGCCGAAAAAGTCCAAGTGATCGCGCGAAAAGTTGGTAAACGCCGCCACCTCGTACACTATTCCGTCCGTCTTGCTGAGCTTTAACGCGTGCGCCGATACCTCCATAACCACGTACTCCACGCCGGCGTCCGACATTTCCTTAAGTATGGCGTGCAGCTCTATCGGGTCGGGCGTGGTAAGCCGCGCGTCCGTCTTGTTGCCCAAGTATTCCACCGCGTTTGTGCCTATCAACCCACAGCTGTGCCCCGCCGCCTCGATAATGCTCTTAACTATATAAGTGGTGGTGGTTTTGCCGTTGGTACCGGTTATGCCTATCATTTTCAGCCGCTTGGACGGATTGCCGTAAAACTCCGACGCCGCGTGGGATAACGCCTTGCGCGCGTCGCTCACCTCTATCTGCGGCACGTCCAGCGCCAGCTTGCGCTCAACCACGAGCGCCACTGCGCCACGCGCCACCGCGTCCGCCGCAAAAGTGTGTCCGTCGTTTTCGGTGCCGACGAGGCAAAAAAACAAATCGCCATTTTTTACGACCGAACTGTCAAAGGCAAGTCCGGTCACCTCTATATCGCTTTCACATTGCAATAATTCACTTAACAGCATAACCGTTATCTCCCGCAATTAGTATATGTTTATTTTAAAGCTAAAATATAACCGCGGCGCACTTTTGCAAACAATGGTATAATTCGACAATCGCACCCCCGCTAATTCCAAATTCATAATTCCGAATTCCGAATTAAACGTTCATTACTAATTTTGAATTCTAATCAGCACGCTGTCGTTGGTGGCTACGCGCTCGTTGGGTATCGGTGTTTGGGAAACTACGGTCCCGCCCTCGCCAACTACCTCTACGTGCAAGCCGATTTTTTCCAGCGCCGCAACAGCCTCCTCCGCGCTGTCGCCAACCACGTCCGGCATAGCCGTGTATTCGCGTTCGGGAAGCATGGTCGGCGGAATATTTTGGTAATCGAAAATGCGCTCGAACACCTTGCCCGCGTACGGCGCGGCCACCAGACTGCCGTAATACACGTAGCCTTGCGGCTCGTCAACTATCATAAGCACGGCGTACTTGGGATTGTCGGCGGGCGCAAACCCGATAAACGACGATATATACTTGCCTTGCGCTATCGCTCCGCCCGAATACTTTTGCGCCGTGCCGGTCTTGCCGCCTATGGCGTAGCCGACCACGCCCGCCTTACTCCCGCCGCCGTTGGCTACCACGCCCACCAGATACTCGCGCATCTTTTGCGAGGTTGCCTCGCTAACCGTGCGGCGCACCGCTATCGGTTGCCTTGTTGCAACGTTTTTGCCGTCCGCCGAATCGACGGAAGCGACGAGATAGGGCCGGTACAGCGTACCGCCGTTCACCACCGAGCTTACTCCGGTTATCAGCTGTAACGGCGTTACCGCCACGGCTTGACCGAAGCCTATACGCGCAAGGTCCACCGTCTTGACGTTGCTCTTTTTCATAAGCATACCACTGCTTTCGCCCGAAAAGTCTACGCCCGTCTTTTGCCCCAGTCCGAATTTGCCGAGCGCGTCGTAAAACCTACTCGTGCCCATGCGCAAGGCCAAGTCCATAAACACGCAGTTGCACGAATTTTTTACGCCGTCGGCAAGGTGCTGACTGCCGTGCCCGATAGACCGCCAACAGCGTATGCGTTGTCCGTCCACCGTGCGCGCCCCGCCGCAAAAAAAGGTATCGTTGTCGGAAACCACGCCCGCCTCTATTGCCGCGGCGGTTGTGAATATCTTAAACGTAGACCCCGGCTCGTACATATCCACTATCATAGTGTTGCGCGAAAGACTGTTCAATAAATCCATATCGTTGCGCGGCGGGTCGTTTAGGTCGAACGCAGGACTCTTTGCCATAGCAACTATGCCGCCGGTGTTCACGTCCATAACCAGCATTTGCGCCGACTTGGCGTTGAACTCGGTACACGCCGCGCACACCGCGTCGTACGCAAAGCTCTGTATATTGGAGTCGAGCGCCAAAGTTATATTGCAGCCGGCAATGCTCGGCACGTACTTGGTTATCGAGCCGTCCACCTCGCGCCCCGCCATGTCGGTGGAAGTGTACGCAAAGCCGTCCACGCCGGTAAGATACTTGTCGTAATAGCTTTCCAATCCCGACTGACCGACGTTGTCTATATTGGTAAAGCCGAGGATCTGCGACATATTGCTATCGTACGGATAGTTGCGCTCGGTATCGAGCGTGTAGTACAGTCCGCTCATGTTTTGTCGCCGCAATTCCAGCGCAATATCGGCGTCTATCTTGCGCTTGATGGTAACCTCGCCAACGGCGGTGTTCAGCTTTTCCAGAACGTTATCGTAGCTCAACCCAAGCGCCGAAGCAATGGACTGCGCCGCTGCCGGTTTATCCTTGACGGCGTTGGGCCGCGCGTACAGCGTGAACACGTCCTTGCTGTCCGCCAGCACGCCGCCGTTAGCGTCCAGTATCTTGCCGCGCGTCGCCTTTAGCGGAAGGTCGCGGTACCACTGCTCCGCCGCCTTGGCGCGCAAAAATCCGCTATCCACAATTTGCAGATAAATAAGTCTGCCGAACAGCGCGGTAAACACGGCAATCAGCGCGACGAACGCCACAAGCAATCTTTTTCGCATAAGCATAGAGCTTGCCTTCATACTCACCTCGTAATGCGCACAAATACTTCGGCTTGTACGCCACGATTATGTATATGTAGAAAAGCAAAAAATAAATGCAGAATTATAATAAGGTTAAAATTAACAGACTATTCGCTACGTCTAGAGTCTATACGTTACTCCGCACAGTTTATAACTGTGTGAATGCAGTATATGCCATCATTCTTAATTCTTAATTCTGAATTAAAAAAAGCCCGCGCGGAGGGAAAACGCGTCGGGCAGTAAAAAAGCTATTTATAGTAAGTAGTTAGTTGAATATCTTGGACATTGCGTCAAAGAACTCGTCCCAGCCGTCCGTGCGAGGGGTCGCTTCGGGATAGCCGACCGTGGGGACGTTGCTTACCGAGTAAGCGGGTTCGCCGGCGGGCACCATACCGTTTTGGAGCGCCTTGCCGCGAATGGCGTCGGAGTCGCGCAACGCCGCAATCTCTTGCTCTTGTTGCATCACTATGGACTGCTTTTGCGCCACTTGGTTGGCAACTGCGTCGGCTTGAGCCGTAGCGCCGGAAATAGATACGCCGGTAACGATAACCGCTATAGCCAGTGCAAGCGCAACTATTACGTATACGCAAAGCATGATTTTGGTCTTAAGGTCGAGCGACGCGTGATTGCGTTTTTCGGTACGCTTTTCGGCTTGCTGCTCCACGTTCTGCGCCGGCTTATCGGTAGCGTAAGCGCGGGTCTTGACGGTGGGAAGCAAATCCTCTCTTTCGCGCGGCTCTATACGTATAGGCTGATCGTACTCGGGTGCGGCCGCGGGCGCCTCGGTTTCGGCACGCATTTCCGGCTCGGTATGCGCGGCGGTTTCCACTTCGTCGGACACGAGCATGCTCGTAGGCCTTGCGGATTCGGTTACGGGTTCGGAATTATCGACACGCGAATAATCGGAAATATCGGGAATGCCGCCTATTTCCGTGTTGTAAAAACCGCCGAAGCGATCGCTATCACGTCTGATTTGTCGTTTTGTAGTAACCATAACTCACGTCCTTATAGTTTTTCCGTTACTCGCAGCGTAGCGCTCGTGCTACGCGGGTTTGTCTGTTGTTCTTGTTCCGACGGCTTTTGCTTGAGTATCGTCTTGCCAATCGCGCGGTGGTTGCACACACACACCGGCAAGCGCTTGGGGCAAATGCAGTCGGTTGCAAACTCGGTGAACGCCGCCTTAACTATGCGGTCCTCCAACGAGTGAAAGCTGAGTATTGCCAGCCTTCCGCCCTTTTCTATCATTCCGAATATGCCGCAAATCGCGTCGTACAGCCCTTTCAGCTCGCCGTTGACTTCTATGCGAATCGCTTGAAAAGTCTTTTTGGCGGGATGACCGTTTTTGCGGTACGGCACCGAACTGCGTATAAGCTCCGCCAGCTCGACCGTCCGCTCTATAGGCTTTACCGCCCTACGCTTGACTATAGCTCCCGCTATGCGCCGCGCAAAGCTTTCCTCGCCGTACCGCCGGATTATATCCGTAAGCGCTTGCTCGTCGTAGCCGTTTACCACGTCGTACGCCGAAAAGTCTTGCAACTTGTCCATGCGCATGTCAAGCGCGCCGTCGTGCATGTAGGAAAACCCGCGACTCGCCTCGTCCAACTGGTGGGAGGACACGCCGAGGTCTATAACCGCCCCGCTTACGGTAGTGATACCCTTTTTACCGAGCAGTCTTACGGCATCTTCGTATTGACCTTTAATGTACGTAATATCGCCCGAAACATGGGCCTTGCAGTATTCAATGGCGTCGGAGTCGCGGTCGATTGCAACCACCTTGCCGCCCGCGTTAAGTATAGCTTGGGAATGCCCGCCGCCGCCAAGCGTTCCGTCCAAATACAGTCCGTCCGGCTTGATTTGCAGCGATTCCACAATTTTTTGCGCTAAAATAGGTATATGATACATTATAATTTGTTGCGCGATCCGGTAAATTGTGCTATAATCTTATTGAAGTCCGTTTTCTTTTTGTGTTCCTTGTAGACTTCCTCGTCCCAAATCTCTACGCGGTCGAACGCGCCGATAGTGATTATGTCCTTGGTAAGTCCGCATTCCTCAATAAAGGACGGATTGAGCGACACTCTGCCTTGCTTGTCCTCGACAAGCTCTTGCGTGACCGAAAAGATTGCGCGCTTGATGTTGTTCATATCCATATCCAGCATATCCGCGTCCTTGAACCGCTCGGCTACCAGCCTTTCAAAATCCTCGCGCCTATATATGCACACGCACTTTTCATTCTCCACAAAACCGCAAAAGATCATGGGGTTTTCACCAAGCTGACGACGGAAAGTCGGCGGTATTCTTAACCGACCCTTATCGTCCATTTGATGATGATGTTGCCCAATGAACATACAAACTTGACCCTTTTGCGTTTATTATTGACATTTTAGCACACCTTTCAACCACTGTCAACCCTTTTTGACCACATTTGTACAAATTTTTGCGTAATCACGCCTATTTTTCGATGCCGTTCGATATTTTTTGCTGTAAAATAATATATACGAACGCCGAAGCGTGCAAAACCGTGGGGAAAGATGTACTATCCCATCATATTTTGACGACTATACCAAAAAAAAGCTCCCTACGCGTAGGGAGCTTTTGCTTTAACTATTATTTACAGAACAGTAATTGCTGTGTTGTTAATAAGGTCGCATGAGGTCAGCAAATACCTTACGCCGTTTTTTACGTGCAGTTTTTTGGCGTAGCAGTTTTTGCCGTGAAGGTGGCCGTACACCACCGCTTCCACGCCGTACTTTTCAAACAAGTCAGTTACTGGCGTGCCGTCAAACTTGACTGTAAACGGCGGGTAGTGTATCATAAACACCAGTCTGTCCCCTTCCGTCTTTAGCTTTTGCATGGCTTGGAGCGACATTTCTATGCGCAGTAGCTCGCGTGCGTAAAGGCGCTTGCCGTCCTCCGTTTTGTCGTCCGCGCTCCAGCCGCGACTGCCGCCTACTATAACGTTGCCTATCTTTACGCAGTCGTTTTGTATGGCGTACATGTTTTGCGGCAACGCGCCGCGAACTGCGGATATGCTTTTCCACCAGTAATCGTGGTTGCCGCGAATGATTATCTTTTGGCCGTTAAGTTTGCCAACGTATTCGAGGTCGGGTACGGCTTGATCGAGGGTCATTGCCCAGCTCAAGTCGCCGGCAAGCAAAACCAAATCGTCCGCTTGCACGCAAGCGAGCGATTTTTCTATATCGTCCAAATAGTTATCCCACACCTCGCCGAAAATATCCATCGGCTTGGGATTGTTTATGGATAAATGCAAGTCGGAAATTGCGTAAACCTTCATAGCCGTATTGTAGCATTATACGGTACAAAAGTCAAGTTAAATGTCGCCCCTCATCCACCGCAAGCGGTCCCCCTTCCCCCACGGGGAAGGTAATCAGTGGTACTGCTTGCCCACGTAAAAACCTTCCCTTGGGGGAATGTGTAGCCTTAGCGACGGATGAGGGCAATTATTTAAATCTTATCATTATTTATAATTCTTAATTCTTAATTCTTAATTCTTAATTCTTAATTCTTAATTCTGAATTCTGAATTCTTAATTCTCCTCGTCGTCGAAGGTCGGGAAAATATTATCCACACCGGGGCAAGTACAACCGGTGCACGGCGGATAACTGCAGTAGCCGTACGTTGGTACCAGTATATCCACCGGCGCCGTGACCTTGATTATTTGTATGCGACAACCAAAGATGCTGACGGCGTTCCCGCCTATAATCGCGCCGCCGCCAATGTTCATGTTGGTTTGAACCTCTATGGAATATATAACCGCCGTATTGTTGAACGGCAAGCGCAAAAACACGTCCTTGTTTTCGCGGTATGTGGCTTGCACGGTGATAAGCTGACCGTTTGCCGAATACGTTACGGCAAACGTGGTGACTATTTCGCCAACCACCCTACTGCAACCGTCGCCGCACGGCGTTACGGAAAATCCCTCAAACTCACTGCCCACTACGCGCGCCGAAACGAACTCCGCGCCTTGCGGAATTTGCGCCGCAGTCGTAAGCGTAAGCGTTAAATTTTCGTCGGTCGAAGCGCAGCCGTCAAACACGCGCTTAACCTCTATCACCATACGGCAACGCAGTCCGTCCGTAAAGTTGCCGCCGCAACCCGCCTTGATTACCGCCATAAAAAAATACCGCCTATCTGCATATTTTACTGACATAATATATGCACGATACGGCGGTATAGTTACCTATGATTTATAAACGGTTTACAGCTCCTCGCCCCTATTGAGCTTGTGCATTTGCGGGATAAACACGAAGGTCGCCACGACCATTGCCACAAATATCATAAACAAGAAGGTCAGCGCGAATATAAGCATTTTTATAAGCGCAAACAGTATTTTTACGACGATTAGGAATATTATGCCGTCAAGGTCGAGCGAGAATATTACGCCGGGCATGCCGACTATCTTGCCGCCGACCAGCACTATATCCACCACTATGCCGTCCCAAAACAGCTGGGCAAAAAACGGATAACCGCACACCACGGTAAACGCCATTATAGCTACGTACATAACTACGTCTTGCGGCGACTGAATAGCCAACACCGTAAACAGAATCAGCAACGCGCCCGTAATAATTGCCGAGGCTATAAGGCCCCTATTGCGGCGGCGCTTTTGGCGATTTATCTCCGCTTGCCGTTTCGCCTTAGTCGCTTGTTCGGCTTGTTGTTTTTGTAATTTCTGTTCGTTTTCTTGAATCTTTTTAATATTCTCTCTGCGCAGTGCGCACGCCTTACAAATTACTACCGGCGTAGTGCAAGACTCCTCGCCCTCGTGCACCAGCTTGCCGCAGTCCTTGCAAAAGCCAACCACCTTGGTGTTTTCCGTGCCGCCCAGTTCGTCGGCCGTAGCGGTAGCGGTAGCGGCGATTTCGGCAACGTTTTCGCCGCCCTCCTCGAAGTAGCTGATAGGCACGCCGAATATCTTTGCCATTTTAGACAGCGTTTCAAAGTCGGGGTACGACTTGCCGCTCTCCCACTTGGACACGGCTTGAAAAGTTACGTTCAGCTTTGTTCCCAGCTCCGCTTGCGTCATATTATTGGATTTACGCAACGCGGCAATTTTTTCGTTGATTCCCATAATCTTCTCCTCAAAACTTGACGGATGTTCAGCTCCCAATAGATGCACCCGACAACTGGCTGTTTTTGGCTCTATCTTCGTTAAACTCGCTTGTAGTAGACTACCACTACAACTACGCTCGTTTGCCTTGATATAGCCAAAAAACAGCTCCGTTTCGGGCACGCAGTGTTTTTACGAGGCAAATCGCGAGGATAGACGAACAAAACGGAGTGCCGTCGTACTCTCGCAGTACGTCAAACGACGCTTTGCTCGTATAGACCGCGAGTTGCCCGTAAAAATGCATCGACTGGGGCTGAACATCCGTTAAATTATACCACGCCGAAAAAAATATGTAAACGGATACGACTAAACTATCGGTTGAATATGCTTTACTTTCGGTTGAATATCAGTTTAATAATAGTTTTTGCAGTAAAAAAACCGCCAAACTCGTTGAGTTTGCGCGGATTTTTTATACGGCTCAACCGTAAGTTGATTTTAATAATAGCTTGCCTATATCACTCGGTATCGGACACGGAAAGTATATCGTTAAGTCTGTTTAGCAGTGCGTCACGCCCCGCTCCGCTCTGTCCGCTCGTAACGATCAGATTGTCGCGGGCAAGCCCCAACGCGGCGGCGATTTTTATAACGGCATTGCCTATCTGCGCGCGGCTAAGCTTGTCGGACTTGGTAAGCACCACGGTAAACGGCAGCTGCAAATCGCGCAAGTAGTTGATAAGCACTTTGTCGAGGTCGGACGGATCGCGCCGAATATCCATAAGGCACAGCACTTGCGCAATGCTCTTGCCGTCCTTAAAGTATCTGTCGGTGCGCACGTTCCACTCGTCCGATTCCGAGCGATGCGCCTTGCTGTACCCATACCCCGGTAGGTCTACGAAGTAAAACTCGCGCTCGTCTGTTATCACCTTAAAAACGTTGATAAGCCGCGTACGCCCCGGCGTGCTCGACGTCTTGCACAGCCGTGCGCCCATAAGCGAATTGAGCAGAGTTGACTTGCCGCAATTACTCCTACCGGCAACGCAAACCTGCGGATAGTAACCGTCGGACGCGGCTACGTCCGTACAGCTTTTTATAAACGCCGCGTTTTTTACTCGCATACCAGCACTTTTGAAAATACTTGGTCTACGTTATCCACAAGTATAATCTTTACCTTTTGTTTTACTTCGTCGGGAATATCGGCCAAATCCTTTTCGTTTTCGCGCGGGATTATAAGCCGCTTGCAACCCGCACGGAACGCGGCGAGCGATTTTTCCTTAAGTCCGCCGATTGCAAGAACCTTACCGCGCAGAGTGACTTCGCCGGTCATTGCAACGTCGTGCGCAACCTTGCGCCCCGAAAACGCCGACATAAGCGCCGTAGCTATGGTTATGCCCGCGCTCGGTCCGTCCTTGGGCGTCGCGCCCTCGGGAAAGTGTAAGTGCACGTCGTTTTGCGTAAACTTCTGCTCGGGCACCTCGTATTCCGCCGCACGCGACCGCACCAGCGACAGCGCCGCCAAGCACGATTCCTTCATTACGTCGCCGAGACTGCCGGTAAGCTTAAGCTCGCCCTTCCCGCCCGAAATGATAGCCGCTTCTATAGTGAGCGTAACGCCGCCCACGCTCGTCCATGCAAGGCCGGTTGCAACGCCCACCTCGTCGGATTCGCTTGCCGAATCGTCCTTAAACTTGGGCGCGCCCAAGTATTCGGCTACGTCCTTTTTGGTCACCTTTACGGTTACGGGCGGAGTTTCGGATTCCACAACCTTCAACGCGATTTTGCGCATAACTGTGGCGATTTCCCGCTCCAGCTTGCGCACGCCGCTCTCCCGCGTGTATGCGGAAATTATATGCGACATAACAGCGTCGCTTATTTCCACGTTTACGCCGTCGAGGCCGTTTGCGGTCATTTCCTTGGGCTTTAAATACTTTTTGGCAATTTGCAGTTTTTCCTCGTACGTGTAACCGGAAAGCTCGATAACCTCCAGTCTGTCCAGCAATGCCGGCGGAAGCGGGTCGAGCGAGTTGGCCGTAGTCACGAACATTACGTTGCTCAAATCGTACGGCATGTCGAGGTAGTTGTCCTTAAAGTTGTAGTTTTGATTGGGGTCCAAAACCTCCAACAACGCGGACGCCGGATCGCCGTGTATATCCGCAGTCATTTTGTCTATTTCGTCCAGCAAAAATACCGGATTGTTTACGCCCGCGCCGCGTATGCCGTTTATTATCCGACCGGGCATAGCCGCAACGTACGTTCTGCGGTGGCCGCGTATTTCCGCCTCGTCGTGTATGCCGCCCAGCGACATAGTAACTAACTCTCTACCCGCCGCGCGCGCTATGGAGCGCACTATGGACGTTTTACCGACGCCCGGAGGGCCTACGAAGCACAGCACCGGAGACTTAAGGTTTTTAGTCAGCTTGTACACGGCAAGGTATTCGAGTATACGCGTCTTAACCTTTTCCAGACCGTAATGGTCCTCGGCCAACACTTGCCGCGCAAAGTCGAGCGCAATATCGCCGTCGGTATACTTGTTCCACGGCATATCGAGCAATAGGTCTATATACGACCGCGCAACGTTGGCCTCTGGCGTGGACGGATTCATTTTTTCCATCCGCGACAGCTCCTTCTCTGCCTTTTCGTACGCAAGCTGCGGCATGTCATCCTTCATATCGGCAAGTCGTTTGCGCAGCTCGTCAATTTCGTCCGCGTCCTCGCCCAACTCCTCTTTAAGCGCGTGTATCTGTTCGCGAATATAGTATTCCTTTTGGTTCTTGTCTATGTTCTGGCGCACCTTAGCGGAAATACGTTTTTCCATTGCGCGTATTTCCGTCTCCTTGGTAAGCACTGTAAGTATTTGCTCGTACTGCTCGGAAAGCGTGCGCGTTTGCAGTACCGTCTGCTTTTCGCTGTCCGTGCTGAAAATGTACCCCGCAATGGTCGAAACGAACCGCTCTCCGTCGTCAACCGACAGCGAGCTTAATACGTCCCCCGGCATTTTGGTGTCTATGCGCCGATATTCGCGAAACTGCTCGTCCAGTCTGCGTTTGACAGCCTCGAAGTAAATGGGATCGTCCGGCTCGTAATCGTACTCCTTTAGCGTAACCTCGAAGTACGGCGTAAGCGATACGTAGCTGTCTATCTGCATTCTGCGCCCCGCCATAAACACGACGCGCATGGCGTCACCGGGTAAGCGCTGTACTTGCTTTATCGTCGCCAAAACGCCAACGCGGTAAATGTCTTGCGGCGCGGGATTGACCATGGTAGCACGCTTTTGCGCAACCAAAAACACGCTCTCGCCCGACTCCACGGCTTGAGCGATTGCCGCGTACGATTTGTCGCGCACAAGATCGAAGTGCACCGCTTGACCGGGGAAAACCACCTTGCCGCGGAACGCTATCATTTTGTACGTTTTTACGGGTTGCAAAAGCTGAGTGTCTTCCGCAGAATAGCCGTATTTGTTGTCCATGTTATTATTGTCCATGCCGTTACCCTACAAATCTTTATATTACAGTGTGCGCATACGCACTAATTTCCGTCTAATAATTATATCACAAAGCGGTTGATTTTACAACTGTTTTTTCGCTTCTTTCGCCACCGCTTGAGCAACGGTCTTTGCCACACGCTTATCCAGCGGATTTGGCAAAATATAGTCGGCGTTAAGCTCGCCGTCCGCCACGAGCCCCGCCAGCGCGTACGCCGCCGCCAGCTTCATTTCCGCCGTTATAACCCTTGCCCGCGCGTCCAGCGCGCCGCGAAACAGCCCTGGGAAAATAAGCACGTTGTTTATTTGGTTAGGCTGATTGGACGCGCCGGTGCCCACCACGGCCGCGCCCGCCGCTATCGCCTCGTCGCGCGTAATTTCGGGTATGGGATTTGCAAGCGGGAAAACTATCGGCTTACACGCCATGCTTGCTATCATATCCTTAGTGACGATTTTTGGCGCGCTCACGCCCAAAAATACGTCGGCGCCCGCTATTGCGTCCTTAAGCGTGCCGCGAATGCACGCCTTATTGGTTATTTGCGCAATCTCGTTATGCGCGGGGTTTTGGTAGGCTTCGTCGCGAACGAGTACGCCGCACTTATCCACGCACGTAACGTCGCCCGCGCCGAGTGCCAAAAAGAATTTGGCTATAGCTATGCCCGCACTGCCCGCGCCGTTTATAACTATGCGCACGTCGCTTATCCTTTTATTCACAACGCGCAGTGCGTTTATAAGCGCCGCGCCGGCAACGATTGCCGTGCCGTGCTGGTCGTCGTGAAAGATAGGTATTTCGCACGAATCTATAAGCCGTCGCTCTATATCGAAGCAACGCGGCGCGGAAATATCCTCGAGGTTTATGCCGCCGTAGGTTTTGGACAGCGCCGTAACTATTTTCACAATCTCGTCGGGATCCTTGGTGTCAAGGCATATAGGCGTCGCGTCAATATCGGCAAACGCCTTAAACAGCGCGCACTTCCCCTCCATAACCGGCAACGCCGCTTCGGGGCCTATATCGCCCAAACCGAGCACCGCCGTGCCGTCCGTTACTACGGCAACGGTGTTGTGCCGCCGCGTTAATGCAAACGATTTACTCTTGTCCGCAGCAATCTCGGTGCACGCACGCGACACCCCCGGCGTGTAGCACAGCGCAAGATCGTCAAGCGTGTTGAGCGGCGCACGCAAAGCAATCTCGTACTTACCCGCCCATTCGTAATGCTTTTTAAGCGACTTTTCGTAAACGTCCATTTTGCACCGCACCCTAAAAAATTTAACGGCAACCGACTATCGGCTACCGTTAATAATTGTATAATAATATAGAAAAAAAGTCAATTACTTTACTCTTGCGTTTCGTCGGTCACTATGCTTTCCGCGTGCGCGGGAAGGTCGTTTATGCGACTCGCCAAAAACGTCGGAAATAGGCGCAAACCTTTAAGCTCGTTCACAGACACCCATTCCAAATGCTCCTTGCCGTCCATACAGTAGCCGTCGGCAATAACGGCCTTTTTGCCGCGCGGCTTCATTACGAAAAACAAACCTATCTCGTGGAACCTTTTGCCCTTGTTCACGCCGCACGGCTCGACAAAAAAGTTCTCGTTGATAAACGCCAGCCTATCCACTTCGTAGTCTATACCGGTTTCCTCTTTTGCCTCGCGCATGACGGCGGCGTGCGCAGTCTCGCCAAAGTGCACTCTGCCGCCCACGGTATAGTAATAGTCGGCGCTCTCGTTGGTGGCAAGCAGTACGCACCCGTCCTCTATTATAATAGCGCCCACGCGATAGCTGAACCTATCGTCGCCACGGTTAAAACTGCAATTCAAATGCTCGTCGTCTACGTACATGTCAACCTCTCAAAGTAAATATATCATTTAGAAAACGCGTTAAGGTTCCGAAAATAATTACGCATTTGCTTCGTATATTATTCGCTGATAAACAGCACGCCCAAAGTATTTCTGCCGCAATGGCTAGTAACTATACTGCCGGCAACCGTTTCGCACACCTCGTCGAAATCGAAGCTTTGCGCAACGAGCTCTTTTGCCAAATCGACCAATTCCTTGTCGGCGGAGCTGTGCGTAATAAAGCACCGCGTTTTGTCGTAGTGCGGATATTTAACCTTTAAATCCTCTATATACGACCGTATGCACCGCAACATGCCGCCCATATACTTTTTGGGTGCAACAAGCTGTCCGTCCTCGTTTTCGCTGATAAGCGGGTGTAGCTTCAACACCTTTGCGCCGATAAGTGCCGCAAGCGAACACCTACCGCCCTTGTGCAAATAGGTAAGCGAATCGGGCACGAACGACGTGTTCACCTTGGGGCGCAACGCGTTTAGCGTTTGCACTATTTGCTCTGCCGACTGCCCTTCCGCCGCCAAGTCGCACGCCTTTAGCACCAGCAAGCCTTGGCCGGTGGAAAGCGCTTTGCTATCCACCACAAACACCTTACCGCCAAACGCCTCCGCCGCCTTTGCCGCCGCGGAATAAGACGATGAGGCTTGCGCGGAAATATCTATATGTATCAGTGCGTCGTAGCCTTGAATTTTATCGGTAAAAAACTCGCCGTACTCGGATATTGAACCGGCAGCGGTTTTGGGCAATACGCCCGAATCTTTGACGAAATCAAAAATGTCTTGCGGCGAAATTTCGCCGTCTTTATAGCTGTTTTCGCCCAAAATAACCGACAACCGAAAGATACCTATATCGTACCGTTCAATCTGTTCACTGCTCAAATCGCAAGTGGAATCCGAAGTTATTTTAATCTTCAATATATCACCTCTAAAAGTATTTTCGTTTAAGACAAAGTAGTGTTTCACAGTGGCACAAGACTACCAAAGGTATAACAATACCACTAAATAGATGTGTGCAACTACCAAAAGTCTTAATTGCTTACTATATCTTTAAAGCCCAATATATCCACAAATGCAATAAATCTTTCTTCAAACACAAACACCTCCTTCGCAATGCTACACAATCTTTATTAGTAAAGTATAGCATTTTTATCCCATAATTGCAAGTCTATGCTTTCAATCAGTCAAACAAAAAGCCGACCACGGATTTTAACTCCGCAGTCGGCTCTGTTTAATGTCGCACTATAATTACGCTTTCCGTCAACCCTATTTTAAGGTGGAAGTCCAACGTATAATTATTCCTTACCACTACTGTATCAACTATACTCTTAAAGATTTCGCCGTCGAACTCGGTCGTTATATCTATTTTGTTTATTAGGTCAATTATATCCCCCACTCGCTTTTTCGTCAGCTTGGCTATATTCGATCTTTGTTCCAATTCATCCCGTTTATGAGATAACTCGTTTATTCTTGTTTCTATTTCGCTACCGCGGCGGTTATATTCTTCTTCGGTTATATTGCCAATCCGTTTGGAGCGGACTAAATCGAGCATTTCAGCTTGACACTTACAACACATGCTTCTCTATTATTATGACATGAATATAATGACCGAATTGTAGGCATTTGGCAAAACAGTTCGTACCGTTTTTTTCTTGAATCAGTTAAACGTCGTTCTGCAGCACAGATAGCACGCATAAAAATGTCCGTCTATTACTCCTCAATGCTCTTCATTCGGTATTGTTATCTTATGTTTCTGAAAAAAACTAACTATTTTACTCCCAAAAGGCTACGGCTTGGTCAAACCAACCTTCGGCTATTGTTCCAATACCTAAACCGAAGCCGTGTCCGAGTCCCGCATACGAATGATATTCGGTATGAACGCCCATTGCCGCAATGTTGTCAATTCTGCTTTTCATAGTGCGGTAATTTGCAATTCCGTCGTTCTCGCCAACAGTAACAAAGGTTGCAGGCTCGCCGCTTCGATTATAATCGCTGTGTCCCGTGTACTGAATAACCGCTGTACTCGGTTTGGGAATATCAGCACCACCACCGTAACTCTGTACGCCGTAGGAAGAAATCGTTGCCGTCATTCTTCCGCCTGCGCTACCGCCCCAAACGGAATAACCGCTCGTATCGACGCCAAGTTCTTCGGCATAGTGGAAGATAAACGTGATTGCTCTTGCCAAGTCCTCGTATGCTGTTTGTGCGCCCGGACGGTAGATAATAGCAAATGCGTTATAGCCTTTCTTTGAAAGCTCTATTGCGTGGGGAAAGCTGTCGTGCATAGCTCCGACGTAAGCCCAACCGCCGCCAGCACAAGTTACTGCAAATTTAGCGTTTTTATTTCCTCTGAAAAAGAATAAACCCGTGTCTGCTTTGCGTGGATCTGCCGCCTTTTCCGCTTCCGTGTAAATATCGAAAAATACCCGATTGCCCGCAAGCGTTTGGTCTTTGAAATAATTGCAGATTTCCACCGTATGCGCCACATTGATATTGTTGTACCAAGTAAGCCTTAAATTACCAAGCGTACTGCCACTGTAATACCCTCTGTTTACGGGAAATATCATTCTACCCCAATCACTGAATGCCTTGTCGTTTATTACGTCGGATATGCTTGTGTTTGCCGTATAGCGCGTAGCGTTAGATATATCACCGCCCTCCTGTTTTTCGTCATCATCGTTTGGCAATTCGGGAAGTTCCGCATCCCCTGACTCGTCGGTTTTTTCGGTTTCATCGCTCTCACCCGGCAAATCGGGCAATACGATTTCATTTTCGCCGTTACCCGAATTATCTCCGTTATTTCCTCCACCCGTATTGCCGCCATTGCAAGCGGTCAACGCGCAAAGCGATAATATTGCCGC
>JAIDCZ010000021.1 GCA_029055565.1 Clostridiales bacterium | reverse complement strand
GTGGACGGCATGTTTGCGCCTTCGCCGACGGCGATAACCTTGTTTTTTACAAGCTGCTTTGCGTCGTTTATATCAAGCTCGTTTTGCGTAGCGCAGGGCAGGGCGACGTCGCATTTTACCTGCCAAACCTTGCCGCTGTCGTGGTATTCGGCGCTCTTAACCGCGTCCGCGTATTCCTTAATGCGCCCGCGCTTTACTTCCTTTATTTGCTTTACTACGTCGAGATTTATGCCGTTTTTGTCGTACACCCAGCCGTTGCTGTCCGACATGGTAACTACCTTGCCGCCAAGCTCGGTTGCCTTTTGCGCCGCGTATATGGCGACGTTGCCCGAGCCGGAAATGGCCACGGTCTTGCCATTAAAGCCGTTGCCTATGGCCTCCAGCATGTTTTGCACTATGTAAACGAGTCCGTATCCGGTTGCCTCGGTGCGCGCCAGCGAGCCGCCGTAGGGCAGCCCCTTACCGGTAAGCACGCCCTCGTATACGTTCTTTAACCGCTTGTACTGGCCGAACATATATCCGATTTCTCGACCGCCCACGCCTATATCGCCGGCGGGAACGTCCACGTCCGCGCCTATATGCCGCGCAAGCTCGGTCATAAAGCTCTGGCAAAAATCGCGTATTTCGCGTTCCGACTTGCCCTTGGGGTCGAAGTCCGAGCCGCCCTTGCCGCCGCCGATAGGCAGACCGGTAAGCGAGTTTTTGAATATCTGCTCGAAGCCCAAAAATTTGATTATGGAAAGGTTGACGGAAGGGTGAAGCCGAAGTCCGCCCTTGTACGGCCCGATAGCGTTGTTAAACTGAATGCGGTAGCCGCGGTTTACGCGCAAGTTGCCGGCGTCGTCGGTCCACGGCACGCGGAACATAATCTGTCTGTCCGGCTCGGTTATGCGTTCGAGTATAGCGTTGCGCTCGTACACGTCGCTGCTTTCTATTATCGGCGTGATTGTGGTAAGCACCTCGTCCACGGCTTGCATAAATTCCGGCTGACCGGCGTTGCGTGCGGCCACTTGCTCGCGCACTCGTTGTATGTATGACATAATACCTCCGAAAAAATAAAAGGGCACCGTAATGCACAGCGCCCTTGCTTATTGCGGATTTAATTATATAGGCGACGAGTGCGCTTTGTCAAGTATTTTTGCTGTGCACAGCGAATTTTGTTGCCTAAAAACAGTATTTTACGGACTATTAGATACCTATAAAGATTGACCTTGATAAAAAAACATGGTATAATATACAAACGCTGAATATGGATTTTGTCGTTGTCAATAATTATACGACAAGGTTTTTTGTTTAGGGTAAATACTGCATGGCGGTGAAAAAATGGTAAAATTTATCGTCGACTCTACTTTCGGATTGACGCGGGAGTACGTCGAGCAATACGACATAAAGGTTGTAAGTCTTACGCTGACGCTTGGCAACGAGGAGTACGACGAGGGCTTTAGGGAAACGTGGCCGGAATTTTACCAAATGCTTGCGCAAAGCAAGACGGGCGGCAAAACCTCTCAGCCTTCGCCGGAAAAGTTTAAAAAGGCGATTGACGAGATTTACGCGCAAGATCCGGACAGCGAGATTTTGATTTTTACCATTGCAGATAGGCTTAGCGGCACTATCGGTTCGGCAAATATTGCCGTAGCCGATTACGCCGGCAAAAAGATAGCGGCTGTCAACTCGGGCGAGGCGGGGCCTTCGGCGCTCATGTTTATGCGCGAGATAGTAAAGGCACAGCAAGCGGGCGCGAGCTTTGACGAGCTTTTGGAGCTGACTGCCGACTTGCAACAGCGCATAGCTATGCAGTTTATTCCGGCGTCGCTTACCGAGCTTGCGCGTAGCGGTAGGGTAAACAAACTGCTTTCCCGCGTCGGCAATGTTCTTAAAATCAAGCCTGTATTCGAGTTTGCGAAAAACGATCTTTCCATATACGCAAAAACGCTCGGGTTCAACCGCGCGGCGGACGCGGCAATCGCGCGCTTGCCGCAAAAGTTTGACAGCATAATGCTGTACTATATTGGCGACGACAAGTATATAGCGCCGCTAAAGGCGCGGCTGGAAAGTAAGCTCGGCCTTACCGATATTGAGGTAGAACCTATGTGCCTCGTCGGCGGCGTGCATATAGGTGTAGGCACCGTCGGCATAGTTACGCTTGCAAGCAAGGAGCAGTAGCCTAAGCGTTTAGAATAAAAAAACATCAAACTCTCGACTGTAGTCGGGAGTTTTTTTGTCGTTGCGGAATATAACGCCGTGTATGCGAATACATTGTGTTATGCGGGAGAAAGTAGGCTTTGACAAGATTCGCGTTTATTCGTGCAAAGCGTATAAAATCCGCAAAAAATACAGTGTTAGAATGGAGTAGTCCGATGAGGTTTATAGTTATCAAACGTAGGACGATTATACTTGCCGTACTTACGGCGGTTGTACTGGCGCTGGCCGTTACCGGAGTGTACTACACCGGCGCGGCGGCAATATACAGCGACGTAAGTCCCAAAAAGGTGCCTATCTACTCGGTGGAAACGGACGAAAAGGCGGTTGCGCTTACCTTTGACGCGGCGTGGGGCGCGGACAAGACGCTCGGCATACTGGAAACGCTGGAGCAAAAGGACGCGTGTGCAACCTTCTTTTTGGTAAGCTTTTGGGCAGAGAAGTACGAAAACGAGCTTAAAACGCTTGCCGCGTCCGATAGGATAGAAATTGGCACGCACTCGGCTACGCATCCGTACATGTCCAAGCTGACCAAGAGCCAAATGGAGCTGGAGCTGTCCACGTCCAAGTCGCTGATAGAGCGCATATCGGGGCGAAAAATCGATTTGTTCCGCCCGCCGTACGGTGATTATTCGGACTCGCTTTTGAACGTGGCCAAGGAGCAAGGACTGCACACCATACAGTGGGACATCGATTCGCTGGACTGGAAGGGAATTTCCAAGGAGCAAATTACGTCGCGCATAGTAGGCAAGTGCCGCAACGGCAGTATAGTGCTTATGCACAACGACGGCAAGCACACGCTGGAGGCGTTGCCGGCAATAATCGACGGCTTGCGCGCCAAAGGCTTTACGTTCAAAACGGTGGGCGAGTTGATTTACAAGGATAACTATACGATCGATCATACGGGTAGACAATCAAGGAGTTAAACTTTAATGAAAAACGACAAATCAACCAATTCCGTGTTTTTACAAGGGCGGGTAGGCTCGGGCATAGAGTACTCGCACGACCTTTACGGAGAACGCTTTTACGAGTTCAAGCTGAACGTGCCGCGGCTGTCCGAGCATTTGGACGTAATTCCGATAACGGCGGCGGAAGGGTTGATAGCAAACCTAAAAGAGAACGATTACGTATCGGTGTCCGGACAATTTCGCAGTTTCAATCGGCCGGAGGGCGAGCGCTCGCGGCTGATACTGAGCGTTTTTGCACGCGAAATTAAGGAGCCTATGACCGACGTAAATCCCAATACGGCGGAGCTTATCGGTTACATATGCAAGCCGCCGATATACCGCACTACGCCGTTTAATAGGGAAATATGCGACGTACTGCTTGCCGTAAACCGCGCGTATGCCAAGTCTGACTACATTCCGTGCATAGCGTGGGGCAAAAACGCGCGGCTTATAAAGAACGCGCCGGTCGGGCAAAAGCTGGACGTGTCCGGTCGCATACAGTCCAGACAGTACACCAAGCGACTGGAAAACGGCGAAACCGAGCTGCGCACGGCGTACGAGTTTTCTATCGGTGCGGTGGAGTTTATGCAAAAGGAAAGCGAGGTGGCTTCCACCTCCGACGAATAATATTCGGCAAACTATACGGTCGAGATCGTTGCAACAAACGCAATCTCGGCCGTATTTTTTTGTGGTGGTAACGGTTGATTTTTCGGTTTATTAGTGGTATATTTATTGTAACTGATAGCTTTTTAAGAGGACTAATGATTAAAATGCGCAAAAACCGTTTGATAATTTTCCATTTGCTTTTGCTGTGTATAGCCGGCGTGTTTTCTTGCTGTTTGGCTTGCGGCGATAGAGATAAACCGGCCGCTCACTCGCATACGTACAAGATAACGGTGGTAAATCCCACTTGCACCGAAGACGGTTATACTCAATACGCATGCATTTGCGGCGATAGCTTTACGGACACGATAGTTCCCGCGCTCGGGCATAAGCCCAACGCGGCAGTCAAGCAAAACGAGGTGGCTGCAACTTGCACGACGGACGGCGGCTACGACGACGTAGTGTTTTGCGGTGCGTGCAACGAGCGACTTAGCGTCGAGCATAAAACGGTAGCCAAGCTTGGGCATTCGTACAAAAACTACGTATGTTCAGTTTGCGGAAACGTGGAGCATTACAACGTTGACGATATGACGTTTACGCTGTCGCAAGACGGAAATAGCTATATCGTAAGCGGGTTTAACGGCAATCCCACGTACGCAAATATTCCTAACGAATATAACGGTAAACCGGTAACCGCAATCGGCGAAAGAGCGTTTTACAAGTGCGGCAGTTTGGAAAGCGTATATATACCGATCGGCATTAAGACCATTGAGAATGACGCATTTTTCGATTGCGACAAGCTGACGAGCTTAGTAATACCCGACGGTATGACGACTATCGGCGAGTATGCATTTGCAGGGTGCTTGGCTTTAACGAGCGTAACTGTACCCAAAAGCGTGACGGTTATCAAAGATTACGCATTTTCCACTTGTATAAAGCTTGCAAGCGTCTATTACGCGGGCAACTTGTCCGATTTTTGCAAAATTACAGACGTTGGCAACCTTATGAATAACCGAACGAGTAAAAGATTGTATATTAACGGACAAGAAATAATAGATTTGGTAATACCCGACGACGTAACCAACTTATGCGACTTTGCGTTTTACGGTTGCGGTTACATAAAAACCGTTACCATAGGCAAAAACGTAACCACTATCGGTATGCATGCATTTGCAGAAAATTCTTCGCTTACTACCGTATATTGGAATGCTACGGCTTGCGTAGACGGTTGGTTTTCGGAACCTCAAAACGGTACGACGACGGCGTGGTTAATATCGCCGTTGTTCGGCAGCTGCGATAATTTTACTACGGTCGTAATAGGGGAAAACGTGCAAACCATTTCGGCTCATGCATTTAGCGGTTACAAAACCTTGACAAGCGTGACTATTCCCGACGGCGTAACTACGATCGAGCGTGGTGCGTTTAACGGTTGTAGAGGTTTGACGAGCATAAATATCCCCGACAGTGTAACTACAATCGGAGCGCGCGCGTTTGCCGATTGTACGGGGCTGAAAAGCATAACTATAAGCAAGGGCATAAAAAATATCGGTAATAGCGCTTTTGAGGACTGTGATTCGCTCGAAACGGTGTACTGGAATGCTACGGCTTGCGTAGGCGGTTGGTCTGACGATAAGATTAATCCTATATTTTACAAGTGTGAAAAGCTGACGAATGCGGTGATAGGCGATAACGTGCGGTCAGTGCCCGAATACTTGTTCTATCATTGCGAATATTTAAAGAGCGTAACGGTAGGCAAAAACGTGGAAACTATGGATCGCGGCGTGTTTGGCCATTGCTATGCGCTGGAAACGGTGTACTGGAACGCAACAGACTGCGACAGCGGTTGGATAGTAGGTACTTCTTTGTATACGGTGCCGTTTTCAAATTGCAACAGCTTTACTACGCTCGTTATAGGCGACGGCGTGGAAGCGTTGCCCGATTATATGTGCAATAAGTGCGCGAGTTTGGAAACGGTAGTTATTCCCGCAAGCTTAACGTATATCGGTCGTAATGCTTTTAAGGACTGCGCCAACTTGACCGCTGCGTACTACTTGTGCGGGGATGGCGACATCTTTAATGCTACTTTCGGCAATGACACGCTTATGCTTGCATTGTATCGCTATTCGGAGGAGGAGCCGGATGACGGCGGTCAGTACTGGCACTACGACGAAAACGGCAATATGGTTGTTTGGTAAAGCTGTCGTCGCGTCGTTTTAAACGGTTAAGCGACGTTAAACGCTCCGTAATAATATGACTAAAACTAAAATACTCTCGGCAATGCCGAGAGTATTTTAGTTTTGTAAATAGCATTAGCGTCAGTCGGTATCTTTGTTTTCCTTGGTGTCGCTGCCGTCGTTGTCCAGCCGTTTCTTTTTGGAGTTGTATACGCGGTAGATAATTATTATAGCGAGGATAATCGTTATTGCGCCGACTATTATTGCGACTATAAGCACTATGTTAAGGCCGGTGTACTTTAGGTGCGCGGTTTCCACGTAGCAAGTGACCGTTTTGTGCGTTTTACCGTCCAAAAACTTGATTTTGGTGTAGCGCTCGGACGAGTCGAACGCGCCCACGACCTCGACCTTGGTGCCCGCTTTAAGCGTAATGCCGTTTACCGCGGAGTACTTGCCGCTTGCGTCGCGCGTGTAAATTTTGGCTACGCTGTTGCCGTTGTACGCTATAATTTCGGCGTTGTAGTCGGGGAGTATGTTAGCTTGCTGGTAGTCGATAGTGCTTACGTTTACCGCCGGTACGTAACCCTCGTTGCCGCTGTCGTCCAAGGCTATTCTGTACCAGTAGTAGCCGTACTCGTCGCGGAAGGAGTCCACGAAGTCGAGCATATTGAACTTTGTGTTCTTTGCGATTTCGGCGTAGCCGCTTATCGCCTTGGCGTTGCGGCTCGGCCATTTGTAAACTACGGTGCCAAGCTCGCCGGTTATCGTGCAGATATTTGACGGCGGCGGAGAGTACTTAATCGGGTCTGTAAGCGCGTCCTTGTAAACGTAGCCTTGAATCAGTCTGTTGTTTTGCGCGTCGTCCACAAGTACCAGTGCGAACTCCGGCGTTTCGTCGGGATTGTACGCCGGTGCTACTATGGAGTAGTCGGGGACTATAACGTACCCGCCGTTTATAACGGTGTAGTTGGATTTGGTTTCCAGCGGGTAATCGAACAGCGGCGTATCAAATCTTACCTTGCGTATTATACCGGTTTGGCCTTCCACAGCCGTCGTATTGCCAATAATATCTGGCGATTCGTAGGAATAGTCGACGAACCGCGCGTTAAGCGCCGTGCCGTCCGCTTGAAGTATGCGGTGTCTAAAGGTGTCGAGAATTATGGCGTAGTTCTGTTCCTCGCTTTCCTTGCCGCCTATGCCGTTTTCCATAAAGCATAGTACGAGCTGGCCCATTCTGTCGCCCAGCGTGTACGGCGCGCCGTCGGAGGTGAGCGCGTACTCGTCGAAAGCGCCGCTTGCCGGTATGCGCACTATCTTGTCCGTATACAGCACGAACGCCGCGTCGTTAAGGTCTACCGCTACGGAAACGCCGTCGCGCGGTGCGGTGCGCGTTTCCTTTACTTCGCCGGTCTTTTTGTCGAGCAAAACCACTTTGTCGTCGGCAAGGGCGTACAGTCTGCCTCGGCCCACGCTCAACGTAATATCCTTGTACGTTGCGGTGCTTATGCGTTGGGGGTTGTAGTCGCTGTCCACGCGCCACAGTCCGTTGTCGGTAAGTATAAACAGCGTTTTTTCGGCGTCCACCGCTATGCGGCTTATCTTGCCGAGCGTGGTGGAGGTTACTGTAATTTCGTCGTAAACGGAAAACGCGTTGTTGCGGAAAATGCCGACCTTGTTGTCGTCGTACGCCACGTACACGGTGCCGCCGTTGTCCGCCGCTACCGCTACCGGCGTGCGGAATTCGCGGTCGGCGTAGCGCAAGCCGTTGTCGTCGTACGCCGCTACGCGGTTGTTTACCGTGTCGGCCACGTACACGACGGTGCTTTTTGCCGTCATTCCAAACGGAACGTTGAAAAATCCTTTGTCGTTGCTTGCTGACGCCGCTATTACGCGCAAATCGGTCAGCTTGCCGTTCATAACGTGCAATGCGTTTAGCGAATCGAGGGTGTACACGTTGTCGCCGTACGCAAATATGTCCGTAACGTCACTGCCGTCGGTAGAATACAGCTTGTACAGTCCGCCGCCTACGGACGGAGTATAGCCGAGTATTTCGTTGCGGGTGAGTAGGTATATTATATCGTTTTCCGCGGACGACGTAAGCGAAAGCACGTCGTTGCACTGGTCGAGCACGGTGTTGAGTACGCAACCGTCGGCGGCGGTTACCGTAGCAAGGTCTGCCGAGCATACGTCCCACTTGTTGCCGAACACGGCCTTAACCGCTACGTACAGCTTGCCGTTGGCGGCGGTTACCGCTTTTGCGCTTATTTTGGAATGTCTGCTCGACGACAGCGAGGCCGCGTACGCGTTTTGCGCGTCGATGCTCGTTTCCAGTAGGGGAACGACTATTACTTGCGTGGGCGTTATTGCGTACAGTCTATTGCCGGAAACGGCAAAGTCCAGTATGCCGCCGTTTACGCCGTCAAGCTCCAGATTCGTCACCTCGTCGTCAATGCCGATCGAGGATATTTTTCCGTCGTTTAGGATAATAAGATATTCGGTGTTCTGCTCGTGCGTGGCGCGGCGGTACACCTTGTCCGCCGGCATGTTTTTCAGCTTGACCTCGGTCGCGCCGTTCTCGCCGGTGGATACGTAGTAAACGCCGTTCTGTCCCGCGACGATTCGCACCTCGCCGTCGGCAAACACCGACGTGGGGTTGTCAAAGCAATAGTACGTTACGCCGTCGCTTTCCGTCTTGACCGGAGTAAGCTCTATCGCGAGCGCGTCCTCGGCCTTTGCGGCGGGGCGTGGTACGGCAAACGCGGCAAAAATTGCCAGCGTTGCCAACAGTAATACGGTTATTATAGAATATCTTAATTTCCTAACTTTTGACATACTTTAATATTTTATCACTTATACGAAAAAATGTAAAGAGTTTTGTCACATTTTATATAATTATGGATAATCGTGGCACGTCAACTTCGTAGCGTCGTTCGCTTGTTGACGGAATTTTCGGTCCTTTTGGCTAAATGTACTAAAAAAAATAGTTAAATTTATGCAAAATACCCCCTTTACAACAGTTGAAAAGTGTGGTATAATGCCAGTACATATCGAAATAGGTTTTTTTATATTGCTTTGAGGTAACTGCATTGAATAACATTGCTATTATTGATTTGGGATCGAATTCTGCACGATTGGTGCTGGCGCACGTCATAGACGACGGCTATTTTGTCGTGTACGATGAACTGAAGGAAACCGTGCGTTTGGCGCAAGACATGGAGCGCGACGGCTATCTTAAGCAAGCGCGTATTGCGCAAGCGGTAAAGACGCTTAAGATGTTTCGCAAGCTTTGCGACGCAAACAACGTGGACAAGATATACGCGTTTGCTACCACCGCAGTGCGCAAGGCCAAAAACCAGCGCAGCTTTTTGGAGGAAGTCAACACCGTTTGCGGGTTCAAGATGGACGTGCTCGGCGAGGAGCAAGAGGCTACGCAAATATACTACGGCGTAATCAATTCGTTGGAAATACCAAAGGGCTTGATTATGGATATATCCGGTTCGTCTTTACAGCTGATACAGTACAATAGGCGAATGATAGTCAACCGCGTCAATCTGCCTATCGGCACTATGACGCTTTCGGCGTTGTTCAACGAAAACACCACGCCGCTTCAGCAGTCGCAAATGATAGAAACGTATATGCGCGATCAGTTTGCAAGCGTGGACTGGCTCAAAACGCTCGATCCGGAATACAGACTGGTCGGCGTGGGCGGCTCGTTCCGCAACCTTGCCAACATAGTTCAGCGTATAGAAAAGTACCCGCTGGCAATGGTGCATAACTACCATATCGGTGTGGAAACGTTCAACAAGGTTTACGACATGATCAAAATTTTGGACGTGGAAAAGCGCTCCAAAATAAAGGGTCTGTCCGCACAGCGCGCCGATATATTCTGCGCGGCGCTGTCGTGCATAAAGAGCTTGCTGGACAGCACCGAGTTCGACGACATAACGGTGTCCGGCTCGGGTATTAGAGAAGGCTTTATGTTCAACCACACAGTTCCCACCACTGTGGAAAAGCCTATCAGCGACATACTCGGATATTCGGTGTACACGCGGCTTCACTACTACAACCAAAACATAGCGCACGCCGAGCATGTGTGCAACCTTGCTATACAGCTGTACAAACAGCTTCGAGTATTGCACAAGCTGCCGCGCCAGTACGTGCGCGTACTGCGCATAGCGGCGCTTATGCACGAATCTGGCGGGCGCATAAGCTTTTACAACAACTACAAGCATTCCAACTACTACATAATGAACTCCAATCTGTACGGCGTGTCGCATCGCGATCTCGTGCTTGCGGCGTTCGTTGCTTTGGCGCACGACTTGGACGATTTGTCGTATGCGGAATGGAAAAAGTATTCGGGCATAGTGCAAGAGGAGGACCTTATTGCCGTAATGCGGCTGGCAGTTATACTGCGCATAGCCGATTCGCTGGATAGATCGATGTCCGGCTCGGTCAAGGCCATTACTTGCGACGTCCTCGGCGATTCTGTTATTATGAAGACCGAGGTGGAAGGCGACTGCTCGCTCGAAATTAAGGACGCGCTGTCAGCCGGCGCGGACTTTGCCAAGGCGTATAAAAAGAATCTTGAAATCCTTTGATATAGTTCTTGCAACGGCGTCGCCGAGGCGCCGTATGCTTATACAAAAGATAGCCGGCGTCAACCCGATATTTATGCCGATGGACGTGGACGAGGTTACGCTTTGCGGCGCCGAGCAAACGGCGGCCGCCAACGCGCGCAAAAAGGGCGAGGCCGCGGCAAGGCAAACCGCTTTGCCGGTTTTGGCGTTCGATACCGTAGTGGGGCTTGGCGATACCGTGTTCGGCAAACCGGCTACGGCCGAGCAAGCTATTGGTATGTTTAGGGCGCTTTGCGGCAACACTCACGAGGTGGTTACCGCCGTCTATTTTGCCGTAAACGGTAAAATTATAGAAAAAGTTGAAAAAACGTTGGTCACTTTTGGTGCATTTGACAAAGATATAGTGTATAATTATGTGGATAGCGGCGCGCCGTTCGACAAGGCGGGCGGGTACAATATCGATGATCCGCAAATAAAACCGCTTATCTCGGCCGTGGACGGCGACTACGACAACGTGGTCGGCTTGCCCGTTAAGCTGACGGAAAAACTTATCGAGGAGAATTTGATTTATGGCGAAAATGGAAATCGCGCTTGATTTGGGGACGTCGTTCACTTCGATTTTCTTATTGAATTACGGCATCGTTTTGCACGAGCCGTCCGTAATCGCTTACTTTGACGACGGCGGAAAAAAGCGCATGCGCGCCGTGGGTAGCGAAGCGTACTATATGATGGGCCGCGCGCCCGAAAAAACCAAAATCGTTTGCCCCATTATGGACGGAGCGATAAAGGATTCCGACGCTTGCGCCGATATGCTCAGTGAATTTATAAGCCGCATATTGCCCGAGTCGTACGTGCTCAAGCCGAAAATTCGCTGTATAGTAGGCGTGCCTATGGGCGTTACCGTTGCGGATAGGGAGATGTACGAGGGCGTGCTTATGCGCGCTGGTATAGACGAGATTACTATGGTCAATTCGGTCATGCTCGCCGCAATCGGTACCGATATGCCAATATCGTCCAACTTCGGCGGACTTATCACCACTATCGGCGGCGGCGCGACGGAAATAGCAATACTCAGCCTTTGCGGAATAGTGTCAGGCTACGGCATTAACATAGGCGGGGATATGATTGACCGCGCGCTTATGGATATGGTCAGCGGCAAGTACAGAATAAACGTCGGGCGCAACGTAATACGCGGCGTCAAGGACAAGGTGTGCAGTCTTATACGCAACGACTGCGCAACTACCGTAGTAAGCGGTATAGACGTTGAAACAAAGAATATCCGCACGCAAGCCTTGTCGTCGGACGAGCTGTACGGCGTGGTGTTCGATTACTACAAGAATATTTCCGACGCTATAGAAAGCGTTATCAACGCCGGTACTCCCACCGCGGCGGCGGAAATCCAGCGCGCCGGCATAACGGTCGTAGGCGGCGGCGCCAAAATGCCCGGACTTAAGCCTATGCTCAATAAGCTGTTAAAGCTGAAAATAAACGTTCCGTTTGAAGCGGAATACGCAACCGTATTGGGCGGCGGTAAGCTGTTGTCCAATCATGACTTGCTGTACGATATAATTTCTCATCAGTAAACGGTAAAAGCGGCGTAAGCCGCTTTTTTGTTGCCGTATTTTATAGCGTACGTCGTGGCGGAAAGAGCGCGTGCATTAAATTTTCGTTTGCGACAAAAGCGAACAAATTTCCGCTTGCGCTTTGTCGTGTGCGGTACTATACTTTTACTGATGAAAAGTATAGTCGTTACATCGGGCAAGGGCGGCGTCGGCAAAACTACGGTAACCGCGTGCTTGGGTCGGGCGCTTGCCGACTTGGGCAAGCGCGTCGTGCTGATAGACGCCGACTTCGGACTTAACAATCTGGACGTGGTTTTGGAAAAAGAAAACCGCGTGGTTTACGATATTGCCGACGTCATAGCCAACAAGTGTCGAGTGCGGCAAGCGCTTGTGGAATGCGACGATAGAAACCTGTTTTTGCTTCCGTCCGCGCATGGGTATTTGGGCGAAAAGGTGACTGCTCAAAACATAAGGGTTATACTAAACAGTCTTGCCGTAACCTTCGATTACGTTTTAGTCGATTGTCCGGCCGGTATCGAGGCGGGGTTCAGTCGCGCCGTGGGTGCGTGCGACAGCGCATTGGTCGTAACCACGCCGCATATAAGCGCGCTTAGGGACGCCAACAAGGTAATATCGCTATTGTCGTCGTACCGAATTATGCCGAGCGTGGTTGTAAACCGCGTGCGCGGCGACCTACTGGCCGAGGGCAAAATACCGAGTAAGGACGAGATAGAAAGCGTGCTCAAGGCGCGAGTTGACGGCGTTATTCCGGAAACGGACGGAGTATACGGCTTTGCGGAAATGCCCCAAAAGCCGTTCGAGCTTTTGGCAAAAAGACTGCACTTCGGCACGGGCGAGCCGCTCGACCCCGCGGCCGATTACCGTGGGTTTTGGGGCGGAATAAGGCGCAGAATGCGGCGAGGAAGGTAGGAGGTAAAAGTTATGTCGCAAGTATCGGAGCGCATTGCGAAAATGATAGAAAACGACGGCGACGGCGATATTAAGCGCACTATGCGCGTAGCGCAAAGCGATATTATGGCGTTGCTGTCCGAATATATGGCTGTAACCAAGCTGGACGTAAGCGTGGAAAAAGCGGACGGCGGCTACGCCGTGAACGTATCTGCCACAGCGTCGCGTATATACAATATAGGCCATACTTCGGACGAGGACTAATAGGCGCCGCGCGAATTTTCGCGGTTAATGTCTGTGCATTATATTAGTCTTGCGCCGCTCATATAATTACGGTATGGACGATAAGTACGAAGGCTGTAATATTGTGGAGAGCGTAGTCACTTCGGCGCACGTTACCGAGCGCAAGGACGACGGCAAGCGCGCGGCGGTTAAGCGTAAAACGCATTTTTTAGTGCGGCTTATAATATCCGCAATCGTTATAGGCGTTATTTTGGTTTTGCATTATTTTCCGTCGCTACCGCTCGTAAGCGGGATTAGCGGCGTGCTTAGGCAAGTGTTTTGCTACGACGTATTCGGGCGCGGTGCGTTTGGCGTAACGCTGTTTGGATAGGGTGATGTCCAAAGCTACGCAAAAATCCACGCCGCATGGCGACGAAATGCGTATATCCGTATCGCCGATTACCTTCGTAATGGCGCTGTACTTCGTTGCAATGGGCATGGCGTACGAGTTTTGTTGCTCGCTTGCCGCCGTAATTTTGCACGAATGCGCGCATGCGCGCGTGGCAAAAAAGCTTGGCTACGAGCTTAACGTAATCAAGCTCATGCCGTACGGCGCGGCGCTGTGCGGCGACGTTCAGCTTAGACCAAAGCACGAGGTTTTTATCGCGCTTGCCGGCCCTATTTTCAACTTGGTTATTGCGGTGGCAATGGCGGCGACGTGGTGGCTGTTGCCGTCGTCGTACATGTTTACGCAAGCGTTTTGTTTGGCCAACGTGTATATAGGCTTGTTCAATCTTTTGCCGGTCTATCCGCTGGACGGCGGTAGGGTGACGCTCGGCATACTCTCGGCCAAGCTAAAGCGTAAAACGGCGTGCCGCGTTATGCGGGTAACGTCTATAGCGTGCGGACTGATTGCAATAGCGCTTTTTGCACTTTCGGCGGTAAGTCACGCCAATCTGTGCTTGTTAAGCGTAGGCTTATTTATGATAGTATCGGCGTTTATTCCCGACGGAAAGGTGAAGTACCGCGCGTTGTTTGCGGCCGGCAACAGAGCGGAACGCTTGCGCGCGCCGTTGGAGGTGCGGCGTTACGCGTTGTCAACCCGCGCCGTGCTGTCCGACGCTATTGCCGCGCTCGACGCGGATAGGTACACCGAGTTTACCGTGCTGGACGACGATATGAACGTATGCGGCGGTTTTTCCGAAGCTCAGCTCGTTGACGGCGTAAAGCAATACGGCTATGCGGAAAAGGTGGAGAAGTTAATTCGGAATTCGGAATTAAGAATGTAGAATGAATAAGGATTAAGAATGTAGAATGAATAAGGATAATATTAGTAGACTTTTACGAAAAATTGTAGTACAATGATATGTGGTAAAAAGTAAGTATACTACTTATCGTTACTGCAAGAGGTCGTTTTGAAAAGTAAAATTCTCGTTGACTATGAACCGTATATGTGCAGCGTCGCTCTGTTGGAGGACGGTGTGCTTGAAGAGTTTTACGTTGAGGACAGAAACACGGAGCTCGTTACCGGCACTATTTTTAAGGGTAGGGTCGTAAACGTGTTGCCGGGGTTGGAGTCTGCCTTCGTCGATATAGGCAAGCGCAAAAACGGCTTTTTGGCGGCGTCGGATATGCTGGAAAACCGCACCGCGCTGTATCGGTCCGGTCAGTTGCCCACGAGGCTGGACGTATCGGAGGGCGACTACGTTCTCGTTCAAGCCGTAAAGGAGCCGACCGAAACCAAGGGCGCGCGGCTTTCCGCCAACCTTTCGATCCCCGGTCGTTATATCGTGTTTATGCCGACGGTCGACTTTATAGGCGTATCCAACAAAATTACCGACGCGGCAACGCGCGACAGACTTATCGAACTGCTTACCAAAAATCGCCCTACGCCCACATGTGGACTTATAGCGCGCACTGCGGCTAAGGACGCGCCCAAGTCGGACGTAATAGACGAGATTAAGTATTTTAACGGATTGTACCAAAGCATTCTGGACAAGTTCAACGCCACCGAGGGCGTGGACAAGCTGTTCAGCGACGGCGATCTTATTTTTCGATCGGTCAGAGATTTGCTTAACTCTACGGTTGACGAGGTAGTTTGCAACAGCCGCGACGTGGCGGTGCAGTTGAATAGATACTTGTCCAACAACCTCGCAAGCTCGGTCAAGGTTACGGTCGTAGACGGCGAGGACGTGCTCAAAAAGTACGGCGTACTGGGCGAGGTGGAAAAGCTTTTACAGCCCAAAATAGAGCTTAGCGGCGGCGGAAACATAGTAATAGATTATACGGAAGCGTTGACCGTTATCGACGTAAACTCGGCAAAGCACACCGGTGATACCGATAGGGAACGCACGGTGTTTGAAACCAACTGCGACGCGGCCAAGGAGATTGCGCGACAACTGCGCTTGCGCAACGTCGGCGGCATGGTGGTTATAGACTTTATAGATATGCAAGATCCCTTGCACAACGAGGAAGTGGTGGAGGTTTTGCGCAAGGAAACGGCGGCGGACAGAATACGTACGCGAGTACTGCCTATGACCGAGCTTGGGCTCGTGCAAATGACTCGAAAAAAGATCGGCCGAGAAATACAGTCGTTGCTTTTGGACAAGTGCGAGGTATGTCACGGCTTCGGCGAGGTGCAATCCCCAAACTTTTTACTGCGCAAAATAAAGGCGCGGCTTATCGATATATTTGCCGACAACGCGTGCACGGCGGCCATAGTCACCGTCAATACCGATATGTTCGACAGACTGTGCAAGGATAACTGGCAGTTGTCGGTTGGCAAGTCCAAGGCGCGGGTGTACCTCGTGCCCGACTCGACGGTCGGCAAAAATTCGTTCAAAATAAGCGCGAGGACTGAGAAGGTGTTGTCGCTTCCGTCCAATGCGTATTTATTAGCATAGGTGGAGGAAGATAAATGAAGTATATAAACAAAGAATACGGATTTGCGTTTCGTCCTCCGTTTTTCGATAAATTCCACGAGGAGAGCGACGACGGCCCGCCGATAGGTAGGGATAACTTCCCCGGCAAGTGCATTATGGGCGTGGGGTACGACTACCGCGCGATTAACGGCGCTATGCTTATAGGCAAGCACGGCTCTATGTGGGGCGTGCGCGTGCTGTACTACTCGGGCAAAAAATGGTTGGATAACGACGACTTTGCGAGACATATGGGCAGTTCTTGCGCCAACACCGCGGACGGTAGCTTTGCGCACTTCAATTCCGGCCCGCTCAGCATCAAATGGGCGCGGCACAACGACAGATCACTCGTATTGCAAGTCAGCTCAAAGCGCAAGCTTAGGGTGCGCGTAATATTCTATCCGTGCTACGACTGTCCGGGCGAGCTTTCCATAGAGGGCGCCGTCGTTCACGGCCGCAGTCCGTACATGGCGGTCGTGCCGGGGACGGTGGAGCTTACCGACAACAACGCCGTGTACCGCGGCAGATACTTGGTAGAGGATGACAGTCGTAGGGAGTACTTCCACGCCGTGTCGTACATGCCGCCGTCCGATTCTGCTAACGGCGCGTTCAACGAGGCGATAATGGAGTTCGTAATCAACCGCCGCCAGCCCAGCGTTTACGTATACGCGTGCGTAGGCGAGCATGATATTTTCGACGCCGAGCTTCCGCGCTTTGACAGAATACAGAATTTGATAGAAACAACCGAGCTTAGGTACGGCGTAAACAAGACCATGGGATCCGGCCAGCTCGGCGAACCGGCCGAGCGTATGATAAACGCCGTGCTGTGGTCGCGTGTGTACTATCCGTACTTGCTTACCGAAATATTTACGCCCAAGCGCACTCTGCTGGACAATCACTTCGATATGGACGGCACCGACGAAAACTGCTCGGCTATACTCGGCTGTTACACCGGTACCGAGCAAGCGGTGGATCAGCTAAGCTACACGCAAGAGGACAAAATCATGGCTGTGTTTGCGGTGTGGCACAACTACAAGCACGTAACCGACAGAGCCAAGCTGTACAAGGAATACCTAAAGCTTACCGGCCTATATCCGCCGGCCGCTACGCCGGTCGTTGCGGAAAAGAGCAAAAACGACGTGGCGTACAAGTGGTCGGATTCACCGTTAAAGGAAAAGTTCAATCCCACGGCAATGTTCAGTCTGGACTTGTCGTCGCTAAAGCTATTGGCATTCGACGTACTGGAGCGCATTGCCGCCATGTTCGACCTTGCGGAGGACAAGGCCAAGTACGCCAAAGCCAAAAACGAAATGAAAAAGATTATCAACGAAACGTTTTGGTGCGAAGGCGAGGGCTTATATATAAACAGATACACTACCGGCCAGTGGGCGAGCGCAGTAGGCGCGACGTCGTTCTATCCGTTGCTTGCCGGCGCGGTGGATACGCAAGAAAAGCTGTCGCTTATAGTCAACAACCTTACCGACACAAATCGGTTTTGGGGCGATTACGTAATCCCCACGCTGTCTATAGACAACCGCGAATACGGTAAGCGCAGTAAGCCGGACAACAACGGCAAGCGCACTCCGCCGTACCTCGAATACCGCGGCAGTATAGTGCCGTACGTCAACTTTTTGGTATACCACGGCCTTAAGCGCTACGGTCTGGATGAGATCGCGGCGCAGATAGCGCAAAAAAGCGCGGCGTTGTGGTCGGCAAACGTAACCGACAACGTGGAAAACTACTCGGTGTATTCGCCCAAGGGCAAGCGCGTTCAAGACGACGAGTACTTGTCGGCAAACGGAAACATGCTTGCGCTTATCGGAATGCAAGAGCTGATCGATATAGAATATTTTAGGCCCGACTTAAAGGACGCGATAGCGTTCGGCACGTTCGTCCAAGGCGCCAACTCGGTTACGAACATCAAACTGCTCGACCGCTTGTACAGCATAGAAGTCACAGACGAAAGCACAGCGCTAATTATGGACGATATAAATATGTTCAAGGGCGACGGCGGCAAGTTTATAGTCCGCAACTTCGTTATGGACGGCGACGGCGGTTGCGAGTTTATGATAGACGCTAGGCAGAACATAACCGTCAACTTGAACCTTCCGTCGTCGGACAAAAAGACGGTCAAGTACTTCTTTATCGTTCCCGCCGGCAAATCGGTCGTAAAGGCGATTGGCGGTATGGTCAATATAACTAAAATAGAATAAAAAAACTCACTGTGGAAAACCATAGTGAGCATATATGAAAACAAAGCGTAAAAAATATTGCTTTGTACGTATAGTATGTGCGGCGCAACGCCGATTATTCGCAAAAATTACAAATCGTGCAAAAATGGGAAAACGCAAGAGATATGTTAAAGGACTTTTCTATCCCCGAGGATTGGGAAAATATAGGGCTGGTAAGCAATTACCACACGCACAACTATCTGTGCGGCCACGCCGGCGGCACGGTTTTAGACTACGTGGGGGAAGCCGTGGCGCACGATATGCGCATAATCGGCATATCCGATCATTGCTTGCCGCCGATAGAAACATGCGATCCGTACTTTTCGGCCAAGAATATAGACAAGCAGTACTTGCCGCAGTTTGCCGAAGCGGAGGAGCTGTACGGCGATAAAATAAAGATACTGCGCGGTGTGGAAATAGAATACTTTGCCGGCTATCCCGAGTATTACAAAACGCTAACCGACAAGCTGGACTATATGGTGCTCGGTCAGCATTTGTTTGAATGGCGCGGAAATATATACAACTCGTTTGTGGACGGCACGGACGATAGGTCGGTCGCGGCGTACTTCGACAGCGTTTGTGCGGCGATAGACAGCGGCCTGTTTGCAATGGTTGCGCATCCCGACTTGATATTTTATAGACTAAACAGAATGACGGAGTATATGGTGGGCGCAATGGAGCAAGCCGTCAAGTTGGCGGCGGAACGCAAAATTCCGCTTGAGCTGAACTCCAACGGCATGCGTTACCACCGCAACAAATATCCCACGCAACAGCTTGTGGACCTATGTCTAAAGCATAACGCAAGTGTAGTCGTGTCGTCGGACGCGCACAGTCCGGACGCGTTGTGCGATAAGTATATGCGCGCACTGTACGCCTACGCTAAAAATATCGGTCTCAACGTAGTCGACGAGATAATATAAAGTAATAGGCGAGCAGAGCCATGTTTTGGAAAAAGAGAAAAAAGTTTATAGTAGATGATTTTTCGTTCTTGAAGGACTATGGTTTTTCGATGAAAAAGTATTCGCGCGCGCCCGACGTAGAATACGTCTACGTTAGGAACGATTTGGAAATTGAACTTGCATACTATCTCGGCGTTTTGGAATCGTACGAGCAAGCTATGTGTTTTTGCGTGATAATATCCAATATCAACGGTAGAAAAAACTTGTTGCAATGCGCGGAAGAGTTCGGCGCAGACTTAATAAACAAGCTTATCGCGGATATAAAAGACCTCGACGCCGACGCGCAAGTACCGATATACGCGCAATTTCTTAAGGATAATATAGACGTGCTGTTAAATTACACTTATTAGGGTGAGGTTGTTATGATACCGTTTTATTTGGCAAATCATCTGACGAATATCAAAGAAAAGAAGGATAAAACTATCGGCGTTTTGGTATCTTCTGCCGGTAATACCGATTTGGAGATATATTATTACGGCGAATTGGTACAAATAGGCAAAACGCCGTATATCGGCGACGGCGAATATCCTTGCTTGATCGTTGCAAAAGACCCGATGACGAAAGAGGAATTCGTTGTTTTTGACGGCGCAAAACATGGTTATGACGGCATGTTTTGCAACGACCCGATAGGCGAGGCGGAAAGAACGTTAAAGCCGTACGAATACGCAAAGGGTAAAATTGCAATCACTTTCGGTTACGCTATTGACTATGAGGACGAAAAAGACGATTACGAGTTCAACGACAACGATGAAGTAAAATTGATTGACGGCAGTTATCTCGATTGGGATAAAGCAAAGTCAATAGGCTTCGATTGGCTGTCTATCAAGTCTTTGGATAAGAAAAAAGTATTCGTCGATTTGGAATTGGCATAATTGAGCGCAATATATAAGCGGCTGTCACGTTAATGCGACAGCCGCTATATTCTTATCTATTATTTCTTATCTCTTATCTATTCAATTAGGTGACGAAGTCGCCGCTTAGTACATTCCGCCCATATCGCCGGCGCCGCCCGCGGGGGGTGCAGGAGGAGTGGGAATGTCGCACACGGCCGATTCGGTGGTGAGTAGCGTCGAGGCTATGGAAGCCGCGTTTTGCAATGCCGAGCGCGTGACCTTGGTCGGGTCGATAATGCCTTTCTTTACTATATCGCAGTACGTGCCGTTAAGCGCGTCGTAGCCGTAGTTGGTTTTGCCGGCGGTAAGCACGTTGTTTACTACCACGGCGCCGTCCACACCGGCGTTGATGGCTATTTGCTTAAGCGGTTCCTCGATAGCTTTGCGAATGATAACGGCGCCCGTTTTTTCGTCGCCGTCGAGGGTGGCGATAAGCTTGTCGAGGGCGGGGACTGCCGACAGCAACGCAACGCCGCCGCCGGGGACGATGCCTTCCTCAACGGCCGCGCGGGTAGCGGCAAGCGCGTCCTCTATGCGCAGTTTCTTTTCCTTCATTTCTACTTCGGTAGCCGCGCCGACGTTGATTACGGCAACGCCGCCGACGAGCTTGGCCAAGCGTTCTTGCAGCTTTTCCTTGTCGTAGTCGGAGGTGGTGTTTTCCAGCTGAACCTTAATTGCCTTTACGCGAGCTGCAACGTCATCGGGATTGCCTTTGCCCTCGACTATAGTGGTGTTGTCCTTGTCGACCTTAACGGTTTTGGCTCTGCCGAGCATGGAAAGGTCGGCGTCCTTAAGCTCGATACCGGTTTCGTTGGAAATGAGCGTGCCGCCGGTGAGCGCCGCTATGTCGCGAAGCATCTCCTTGCGACGGTCGCCAAAGCCCGGTGCCTTGACTGCCACGCAGTTAAAGGTTCCGCGAAGCTTGTTCACGACGAGGGTAGCAAGCGGTTCTTGCTCGATATCGTCGGCGATGATGAGCAGTTTAAGGCCTTGCGCGACTATCTTTTCCAAAACCGGCAAAATCTCTTGGATATTGGATATCTTGTTGTCGGTGATAAGGATTACCGGATTGTCCAAAACGGCTTCCATCTTTTCGGTATCGGTGCACATGTAAGGGGAGGCGTAGCCGCGATCGAACTGCATACCTTCGGTAAACGAAAGGTCGGTAGTCATGGTCTTGGATTCCTCTACGGTTATAACGCCGTCGTTACCTACCTTTTCCATAGCCTCGCTTATAAGCGCGCCGATCGTTTCGTCGGAAGCGGAAATGGACGCGACTTGCTTGATTGCGGTTTTGCCGTCAACTGCCTTGCTGATGGATTTGATTTGCGCGACCGCCGTTTCGGTGGCCTTTTCAATGCCTTTGCGCACGATCATGGGATTGGCGCCGGCGGCTACGTTTTTCAGTCCTTCGCGGATAATTGCTTGAGCAAGCAAGCAAGCGGTGGTGGTGCCGTCGCCGGCCACGTCGTTCGTTTTGGTGGAAACTTCCTTGACGATTTGCGCGCCCATATTTTCAAACGGATCTTCAAGCTCGATTTCCTTGGCGATGGTAACGCCGTCGTTGGTGATTAGGGGAGCGCCGAACTTTTTGTCGAGTACGACGTTTCGTCCCTTGGGCCCGAGCGTAATCTTAACGGTATCGGCCAAAGTGTTTACGCCTTTTTCCAATGCTTTGCGGGCTTCGTCGCCCGTTTTGATTTGTTTTGCCATGATTTATCTCCTTAACATATATATAATAGGTTAGTGGTTAGTCCTCGACGATAGCAAGCACGTCGCTTTGGCGCATAACGGTAAACGTTTTGTCGTCCACCTTAAACTCGCTGCCGGCATACTTGGAATAAATAACTTTGTCGCCGACCTTGACTACCATTTTTACGTCCTTGCCGTCTACCATTCCGCCGGGGCCGACCGCCGTTACGCGCGCCATCTGCGGCTTTTCTTGATCCTTGGCGAGCAGAACTATTCCGCTCTTGGTCTTTTCCTCCGTTTCCAACGGTTCAATTACTATACGGTCAAACAATGGTTTTATATTCATAATTCACCTCCGAAAATTTATGACCGTGCTTATAGTAGCGTATCCACAGTCAAAAGTCAAGTAAATACAAGTAAATATAAAGGTTATTTAAAGGTGTGATTATAAATTTTGTCGATATAAGTTGACTATATTGCTTAAAAAGTATTGACAAAATATGAACAATATGTTAACATTTAACTGTATATATATAAAATTGTGAACAAATTGTTAACAACTTTAAACTCAACTCAGTACCAGAGAGGTAAAAGTATGAACAATCATACGAGTGAAAGCAGAATCAAGATAGGGCGGCGCGTGCTGTTGCTGCTTGCGGCGGTTATCACTGCTATTGCGGTAACCGTTACTTGTGCGCTTACCTTGGATACGTCCAAAAAGGTGAGTGTGGACAACGCGCAGTCGGCCGAGGCGTCCACTTCGGGTAACTACAGCAACCTTACGGGCGACACCCTAAAGAACTACATAAGCAACGGTAGCATTACCAATGGTAACTACGTTGATTATACTTATAAGGGAGCTTACTATTCCGTTAACTTGCCCGCGGGTACTTACGTATTCGAGCTTTGGGGCGCTCAAGGCGGATACAGCGGTAGCTACGCGGCAAACAGCGGCAACGCCAACGGCGGTAAGGGCGGATACGTTAAGGCGAGGATCACCTACACTGCGGCGTCTACAACTATATATATATATTGCGGCGGAAACGGCGCGGGCGGTACCGGTAGCATAGACGGCCGTGACTATAGCATTAGATCCGGCGGTTGGAACGGTGGCGGCCAAGGTACCGGCAGAGCCGGCTCGGGTGGTGGCGGTGCTACCGATATTCGTACTTCCACCAGCTATAGCAACCGTATATTGGTTGCGGCCGGCGGCGGTGGCGGTAACTCTACCAGCATAACGCAAACCCACGTTTCCAGCGGCAGTCTTTTCTACGGCGGCAACGGCGACACTTCGCCCAAGCACGCCTCCAACAGCAACTGGACCAACGACGAGGGCGGCGGCGGTGGCGGCTACTACGGCGGTCAAGCTCGTCATGGCGACGACCCGGTCAGTAGTTACAGCGGTTCCAACTACGTCAGCTCCTCGTTTACCTCTTTGAGCAACTCTTTGGGCTACTCGGGATCTACCGGCAACGGTAAGGCGAGAATTACGGCAGAAAACGTAAACCAAGCTCCGGTATCCAAGAGCGCGTCCTTCACTTTGCCGGTGCGTACCGGCAGTACAATGTCCTATCCCATTGCCGCCAGCAGCTTGGCGGAGGATAGGGACAACGCCAACCATGCCAACGCTACGCTTACCGGCGTGTACTTTACCAACGGTACCGCGGGCGCGTTGGATACGTTTACCACTACGGCAAACGATAGGCTTTACGTTAACTCGGCTTGCAACAAGACGGCAAGCGAATACTTTGACTGGACTTGGGGCGGATCGCCGTACAACCAGCTTACTATTACCAAAATAAAGAAGTATCCGCGCGCGGGATATGACGGTTGCACTACTAACGGCACCATCACTCTGTACGTGCGTATACGCGATAATTTCGGCGCAGGCACCGGTTCGCGCGCATTCTCGGTTATTCCGTTTACAGTTACGGTACCGGCCAATACCATTACTAAGCGTACCAACGCGGCGGCTGACGTCGTCAACGCCACTACCGGCAACAACAAGCTGTATTTCGGCACGTCCAGCGTAGCTACGGCGCCGTCGGGCAGTGGTATAAACACTACCGCCATTTACAACCCGCTCGGCACTAATAGGTACACGGCGGTATTCGAGCAACCGTTAAGGTTCAACGTACCCGTCACAATCCGCGCCGAGGATTTGGTTAAAGGCTTCTCCAATAGCTTGGATAAGTGCGTAGTTTCGCTTAGCAGCGTTTCCTCCATTTCGGGAACGGCCAGAAAATACAAGATTACCGAATACGACGGCAACACCGCCGGCACCAACGTGTACAACGCAGCTAAGTCCAAAATTCCGTACGCGTACGACACGCTTACCTTTACGTGCGTTACGCCAGATCCGGCGTATCAAGTTTTGACAGTTACGGTATACGAGGTGGAAAAGGCACCGGTTAGCGCGCTCGGCCTTACCAACGTGGAAGCTAACACCTCCACCAACGCCGGCGGCAAAACGGCTATCACCGTCGATATAGTCTTTAAAATGGACAACACGCGCCCTACGATCCGCGAGGATTTGAACGGCGGACCGGTTGTTACCGTAAACACGCTTGCGGCGGCTACTCCCGTACACCTTAACCAATTCTACACCGATATAGACGGCATGAGCACCACCACGCACGTAATCCGCGACGTAATAGTGCCCACGCACGAGTTCGTTTTGGCCAACAAGTACGGCGAAATCAAACCCACGCAAAGCTCCAAGAACGCAAGCACCAAGCACAGCAATTCGTACTTTAACGTTCTTGCTTCTACCGCTCCGGCGGATAAATTTGCAAACGTGCTTACTACCGGTCAGTTGAAGGGCGACGCTTATACCACCGGTTTTGAAAGCTGGTACATAAGCAACGGCTCGTCTAACACCGATAGGGCGTACATACAGTATTCGTTCAGCAACGACACGCTTACCATAACCGGTTTGCGCGCTACGTATTCCATGTACAAGACCGGCCGTACGTCGCAACAAGCGATTACCGGCGGCACGTTTACCACGCCTTCGCTTGCTGCGGGCGTGGCCAACGCCGGTGACTTTTATATCCTTATCCGTGTTCAAGATAAAAACGATACCGCGGATAACGGCATTTGGTTGCCGCTCGGCATAAAGGTAAATAACGTTGCGCCCAGCACGATCGATCGTGAGCGCAACGGCGCCGGCGCAAGTGAAATGCCTACGGCGGACGGCAATCCCAACGACGTATTCTACTTTACGCCGATGGGCATTACCATCAATCAGCAAGTTCATCCTATAGGCTTCTTTAAGAATGCCAACAATCAATATACTTCTACCGGCTTGAGACCGCTTGCTTCGGACGCGGATAACTACTACAGCGCGAACATGCTTAACGGTCAAAGCTTAACCGCGGCGGGGCAGACCGGCCTTGGCAAGCTTAACGAGCTCGTTACTATTAACAACGATATCAGCACTCTTCAAAGCCGTTTGAACAACACTAGCTTGGGACAGAGCCAAAGCCACTACTTTACCGTAGAGTTTATTGATATTTATATTCCCAAGGCGTACTTCGGCGGCCGTGTTGCAATACCGGCCAACAGCGAAGTAACGCTGTCCGACTATTTGGGCGGCACCCAGTGCGTAAAGGTGAACGGCCTTAAAATTACGCTCAACAACTGGACGCACAACAGATTTTTGCACCTTCAAGTAGACATGAAGGACTCGGCCAACGCGACTTGCTCGTCGTATATTGCCGTAAACGTAAGCAACAAAGCGCCCACGTATTTGGGTAGTTCCGACGTCGCTCAGCTCAGTTACACCGAAAACGGCGTAACCGTCGAATCTACGTACACTCAGCCGACTGGCGACGGCATTGCTACTATCAAGTACAAAGTACCGGCGCACTCCACCGTTATGATAACGCCGTACGACTTGATTACCGACGCCGATATGTCCGCCTTTATGCAAGGCTTAGGCATCAATCACGGCTTTACGCTCAACGGCTTGAACGGCACTTACAGCGGCGGCGTATTGCACGTAGCGGGCGACGGCTACACCGGCACCGGTACGACCATAACCGGCATTGCTACGCAAGCCAATACTTCCACCGCTAATGGCGGATTCAATTATTCCGGTTCGTATACATCCGATTTGATGAGCTTTATCCGCGCGCTTCAAGGCACTCGTACGTTCGGTAAGGTTACCGCCAACAATAGGTTCGGCGCTACGTCCAACGGCTCCACGTACATCGATAGGCTGTACTTCTCGCGTACTATCGACGGCACCAGCCTTGACGGCTTTACCTACGATCCGTATACCAATGCGAACAGAATGACGTTCTCCGCTCCGGAAATAGCGGGTGCCGACTTCGTTTCGTGCACGTTCGGCACGCAAATTTCGTACAAGGCAGCCGGCGCGTCCGCCGCTTCCACGTATAATCTCGACTACGCTATAATTACCACCAATAGGCGTACCACCAGCGGTTCGCCCGCGGTTTTGGAGTTCACCGTCCGCGACCGCACCGGCGCTAACGCTACCGGCGACTCCTACGGCGTCAAAAAGATTCGCGTCGAAATTGACGTTATCAACAGCTCGCCCAGAGTACAGTATCCCAACAAGTACTTTACGCTTACCACCAATCCGGTGCAGAGCAGTGACGTAAAGGATATGTCCAACGCTACCGGCGGCTTTATCAACGACACCATCAAGCCGTCCACTATGGTTATTTACGCCAGTCACGGCGGCAACGACACGTCCAAAAATTTGCTTATAGACAACGAGGACGGCGAGGTTTGGTTCGACGTCAGCGGCGGTTGCCAAGTAGTTGACAAGGCCGACGTAAGCGGCAGTGAGCAAGACGCCGCCGGTCGTTCGTACAACGGCAATTACGTAAACGTTACGCTTACCGCCGATACGATTACGGTCACGGCGCTCAACTCCACGCAAGCCGTGCAGAATTTGTATATCCGATTCTATGCAACCGACGGCAGATACGGTGACAACGGTCTGCTTGAGCGTTCGGAATGCTATATCCGTATAGAAGTAATCAACGCCGCATTCACGTACAATACGAGCGACAACGGCTTTGAAAAGATTGCACTTGACGAGAATGCTACCGGCTTCCACTATCTGTGGAACGTGGAAAGTATAACCGCCATGGACAGATCGCGCACCCGCTACTTCGTTTCGAGCAACGGGGCGGCGCAAGCGTTGCAGTCCTTGTCGGCTTACGGTGCTTCGGCCGGCCAAATCAAGTATTTGGTCAGCGACACCGACGCACTTCAAGGCGTAGTGCTTTCGGCGGCTACCGCACCCGGCAACGTCGGCAACGTCGGTTACGTCAACGCTAATATCACTTCTGCGATGTCCGACGCGGAAAAGCTTGCCGCGTACAGAAACGCGGTTCCTCAGCTCGGCACCAACAACAACTGGGCCAATGGCGCCGCGGCGCTTATTTCCGTAAGAGACGGCAACAACTACGACACCACTACCGTGTTTGCTGGCGCCGGTCAAAAGATTGATTTGACTCAAACCGATATTATCTACTTCGTAAAAGGCGATAACAATGCTTACACTGCGTATACCGCAAAAGCGTTAAAGACCTCCGGTAACTTCGGCGACGAAACCGAACGCAACAAGTTCTTTGACTCCGAGGGTAGATGGAAGATTACCGACTGGGCGATTATGGTTAAGCCCACGGCCGCTTCCGACGCCGGCAAGTACATAAATCTGCGCATTTCCATGCGCGACGAAGCTGTGCTCGGCGGCGACACCGCCGGCAAGCCCACCGCATACAAGGCCGGCAATTCGGCCGCGGTGCAAGTATACGGCAACCAGTTGCTTTCGTACGACATGTTTATCAACGACATCGGTATCGTGCCGTATACTTACTACAACCAGTTTGACGGATTCTACACCATTGCCGATCCGGCTAACGGCAAGATTTACGTACCCACGTACGACGGCGCCTTAGGCTCGCAGTACGAGGGCAGTACCGATAACGACGGCACCCTTGCGGGTATTCACGCCGGTATCGAGTACAGCCGCGAAAACGCGCAAAGCTCCAACGGATTTACTTATCCGGTTCGCATCGCCGGCCAAGTAAGCTCCGACTCAACCGAAAAGGCGTTCAAGTATTCGGATACCATCAAGATTTCGGGCGATTCCAGCCAGTATACGTACGTGCCTATGAGCTATTTTGCGCTCAAGCAAGGCTTTGCGGACGTTAACAACGATGGCACGATTTCCTTCCCCGCAAACTCCTACGTTTCGTACGATATAGGCAACGACCAAGAAGTCTACGAGCGTAGAAATGGTTACGGCAGAGCCGTTACCATAAGCGACGGCGTAAATACTTGGAAGGGTAACGAGACCAATCCGTACGTAACTATCGTCAACTACGACCTTGTGGATAACTACTATCGAGACGACGAAACTAACTTCAAAAACAGCCCTTACTTTAACAATTGTTTGTCTATTCCCACGTACAAGGCTGACGGCACCAGAGAATCGTTCGTTGATTCGGCCGCAACCAACCACTACGACAAGGATATAGTAGGCGAGGGCGGACGCATAATGTACCTTGCCGGCCAAGCGAACGTAAGCACCGCTACCGGCACCTATGGCTTGCAAGAGCATATGTTCGGCCTTAAGATCAAAAAGAACAACACGCGTGCGCAAGCCGCGTCGTTGACGATTACCGTTAAGGTTGCGCAATGCACGTTTGACAGTACGGCCAACGGAACCAGAGTCAACTACGGTCAGACGGAGCAGAGCAAGGCTCAAAACACTGCCGAAGTAACATTTAAGCTGGAAATAGGCAACAGCCCTATCAACCTCAAAGCTTCCAACAACGGCGCGACCCAAGAGATTAAAAAGCTTAACGGTCAGCCTGGTGCGGGATATTACGTAGATCTTTCGGGCCTTACAACCGATTCGCCCACGCAGTACATCACGCTTGCGCGCGACGCTTCGACGGTAACTTCGGACGCAAATCAAAAGGTCGTTCTATACGAGGACGCCGACGTCGTTATGACTAAGGACAAAAACAACAAGGACGTCGTCGATCAGTCCAAGTCCGATATAGCCAAGTTCTCCTACAACTCGTTGCGCCAGCTGCAAAGCCTTACCGGCCGTGACCGCGTCATGGAGTTTGATGGAGAAAACAGCGATATTACGTTCACCAACGTTTCCAACATTTCCGTAGGCTCAGATCAAAACGCCGGTAAACCCGCACAGCTGTCCATATCCAACTACTTCGGTGCTTGGGATAAGAACACGCTGGATAGAATTACCAACGATTACAGACCCAACGGCGGTATCTATGCGTACCAAGGCTTTGAGGGCTATGAAAAGTACTTCTCGGTAGGTTTGTCCACCGACGGAACTACGTTGTCCATTACCCCTAAGGCAAAGACGACCATCAATCAAGACATGATTTCTGGCGATATTGCCACGTACTACGCTCAGCGCGGTCTCGTGCTTAACAGCTCGACCAACCCGACGCTCGGCGCGTACTATCCGCTTAAGGTTCTTATTTACGACGATCATGGCGACGGCTTTGGTGCGGCTTCGTACGTAGCGCTGGAAATTCACGTTTCCATCGGCGGTTCGGCGGCTAAGCTTTCCGATAACCTTGAAGACTACGATACCTACGGTGGTAAAAAAGTGAACGTCGCACTTTCCATCGGCCAGCCGTACACGCTCAACTTGGCAAGCGCTATAACCGGCGGCAATCTGCTCAAGACGGATAATAACAACATTTTCTGGAAAGCCGATTACGATAAGCTTAAGCAAGACGTTGCGGACGGTACCAAGTACGCCGGCGACCCGCAACGCCAAAAGGACGATATGTTTAGGCTGGAGAGCGGCACGTACTTAAAATCTCCGTTCGCAAATTCCAACAGCATTCACGCGTATTCGACCAACAACACTACGTTTGAATCTGTCAACAGCGAGCTTCGCAACGGAAAGGGTAAGTATTCCTCCAACCCCGCGTACAAAGACATTCGCACTGCGTATCTGTCCGACGTAATTATGTACATGGAATACTATCGCTTGGACGGCGGCCGTCAAGTTCAAGACGCGCTTGCTACCGGCGCTATTCCCGTAGGCAACAACGTTATGTTCCTCGTCAATAGGCGTACTACCTATGAAGTAAGGGAAAACAACGTTAGCGTTACCAGACAACAAAACAATTTTACGTTCGAGCTTTCCTTCGAGGACAGCGACGGCAACAGAACTCAAAAGCTTTACGTCAATATCGACGTAATCAACCAAACGCCAAACGTTCTTTCCAAGGCGGTCAGCGCTACCGGCAATATCCAAATGCGCGTAGGCGATAAGTTCACCTTGGTTACCACGCCGTACAACAGATTCGTCGGTTCGGAAGCGCTGGAATCCAGCTCCGACTACACCACGCCTACGGCGTCTGCGCGTGCTTCCAATTCCTTCAAATTGGTCAACGGCCGTGCGGGCAGAAACTACAGCGGCATTGCCGAAGCTAACCTTCTTGCTCGCAACGCGACCGTAAGGTACGAGGACCTCACCGAAATGGCGATGGACGGCAGCCTCGGTTTGCACGATTACAATCCCGACGGCCCCAGCAACCAGCACTTAGGCTACGTTGCGCTTGCCGACGACGATATGCCGTGGGGCTTGCGTATAGAAAAAGTCAACTACTACGACAACAACTGCTTCGAGCCGACCAAGCGTTCGGACGGCATTTCGATGGAAAACTCCAGTGCCAGCACGGGCATTACGTACTGCTTGGACGTTACTATTCAAGCGAGAGCGGTTTGCCACAACATGCCAGTCACTATTACGCTCGTCGACGCGGACGAAGCGCGCGTAACGATTACTTTGTACGTTACCGTAGTCAGCTCCAAGCCCGTAGCTATCGACGCCGGCGACGCTCAGCACAAGCTTAATGCTACGCTCAGCGCGGTGCGCGAGGAAGACGAGCATGGCCAAATAGTGCTTAAACATGGCGTGTACAGCATGTACATGATTGCCGACAACGTAACCAACAGAAATACCACGGAAGTCATTAACAACGTTTCCACCGTTACGGCTACCTACAAAGAGGTCACGCTTAACAGCGGCAGCAAAGTCAAGGCTTACGGCAAGGTAAGACTGCCTATCGACGAAATAGCTTATGATCCCGACGCCGGCGACGTTATGGCGCTGTACAACGAGGACAGAAGAGCCGACGAGGCGCCGTACAACGTGGTTGCGCTCAACGGTTCGGCTATGAACAAGCAAGGCAACGTTTACACCAACGACGTTTACACAATCGAAATTTCCAACGATTACAGATGGTTCACGATAGAGTGCAAAACGTTCAATAACGACAGCGATAGGGACGTTCTCAGCTTCTACGTTCGCGACAGCGGTAACAACGTTTACGAAAATGCTATTCCTATCGAAATACGCATTTGCACGCTGTACTCGTCCATAACCAACGACGCGCAAATGACCAACACGGCCATTCGCCAAGAACAGTTCCAGCGCGGCGCCATTGCTTCTGTCAACGTAAAATCGTTTGACGATTACAGCGGCATGAGCATTGACCTTCCCAAGGACGAAGCCGAGCTCGGCAAGATTAAGGACGTACAAAGCTCCTTCCAGTTCCTTACTTATCCCAATATGCCCGCATCCGTCGACCAAACCGCGACGAGCGCTAAGCCGATTAACGATCCGGACGTAGTAAAGAACAGTGCCAACCTCAACTACGAATTGCGCATTTATGCGTTTATGACTAACGTAGGCGGCAGCGAAAGTGAATTTGAAGCGGCTTCGCTCGAAAATATTTCCACGCTGTTCAACCTCTCTCCGTCGGTTGTAAACAAAAAGGTGCTTGCACTCAAATCGGACGAGGTTTTGCGTGACAACGCGTTCCTCAACGAAAAGCAAAAGAGCATTAACGACTTCCTTATCGGCGGTTTCTATGCCGACGGCGTGTCTATGACCGAAGTCAACCGCTCGTTGCTTATGTTCCTTGAGCGCTACTTTATGTTCGAGGTGGGCACCGACGGCGTATCGTTGCACTTCAAACCCATATCGGCCAACCACGGCGTTGATATTCCGCTGTACGTGCAAGTAACCAAGCACATCAGCCAGTCCCGCAGAGTGTTGCCGGCCGACGTCGATACCACTTGCGGCGATATATTCTACGTCAACGTTATGGACTCTGCGCCCATTGCCATAGACGAGGAGCACGACGCAACCGGCGTGTTGGAGTTCAGTGGCAAGGTTGGCGACAGCGCAATATTCAAGCTGTACGACGCTGAAGATCCGTTTGGCTCGCTGTTTACCGACTCCGACATCAACGATTACGTTATGTTTGACGGTTTCGTGTCCGACAGAGTGCAGACGCCCGATTACAACAAGGCGTTGCAAGCGGCCACTGCTCAAGAACTTGAATGGCGCGGCAACGAGGCCGTTGACAAGCCTCAAGCCGTAACCATAACGGTAAACAATACTGCGGCGGAAGTCAACGGCATTCCGGCTTACTCCGTCAAGGTTACCATCAACAGACGTATAGACAAGCGCGACAGCAAGAACAATTATCTTGAAGAAGTGGCGCTGCCTATAATTCTCAACGTCAAGGACCGCGGCGGCAAGACTGCTACCGTTCAAGTCAAAGTCAACATCCAAAACTCCAGCATTGACATTGATAGGTCCAAGATTGCCGAGGTTACCGCAGATCTCAAAAACGGTTACTATCAGCTTACGGCTGACGAGGCCAACGATCGTTCGTACTTTATCGACGCGTACGTCGTTCCCGGCAAGACTATGGCTCCGTTCTACTTTGTGGATAAGGACGACGCCAAGACTTGGATTGCCGATCCCGACTACAAGAGAATGCGTACCGACACGGATTCCATGCGCTTGGTTGGCAAGGACGGACCTACGTCGTCTACCTACCTTATGTACGGCAAAACGCTGGAAGTAACCTCCAACAAGCAGACCGGCAAGGTCGCCACGATCACGCCTATATTCGGCAACGACGTAATGCCTAACGACGCATACCACTTCGTCGGCTTCCGTATCGAGGCGCACACCGCTAACCGCGAGATTAACGACGCTACGGCTACGATGCGCGTTATCGACCGAAGCGGCGATCCGTCGGCAGTCGACGAGCACGGCGATCCGACTAACGGCTTTACCGTTACGGTGCGTATACACATCCTCAACGCGCCGCCTATGCTTAAGGATATGGAAGTTAAGCCGTTCGTAGTAACCGGCTCGTCCACGAAGGACGGCGATCCCATCGTCGTAGACATCAACGACTACGTGACCGACCTTAACAACGACAAGCTCAAGATTGTCGGCGTTTCGGCGGTGTACAACGAGGACGGCGAAACGGCCAACTTGCACTGCGAGCTTGACGACAACAGCGCCGGCGACATAGTAAACATCTCCATTGCCGAAAGCGGCACTACGTGTTCGTTCGTTCCCAAAAAGGGCTTTTATGGCAACCAGACGGTAAGCATTATGGTCGCTGATATATTGGAAGGCGACGAAACTGCGTCCTACGGCACTGTGGAATTGCTCGTCGAATTCGTAATAGGCTACAACATTGCGGATAAACAGCTTAACGATATAACCGCTATCCGTAGCTTGCCTACCAAGGTCGACCCGACCATGCTGTTCCAGAACGTAAAAGATACATTCGGCATTAAGGATCCCGCAACCGAGCAACCCGGCGAATTCAACCCCGGCGCCGACTACGTGATTACCGAATTGACCGCTACCGGTGTTATAATCCGCAAGGACGGCGACGACTGGGTATTTATCGGCGAAAAGGTTGCCGACCAAATCAAGTTCAACGTTAAGTTCAAGAACAAGAGTGCGGTAGACGATCCCGACGTAAAGTCGATTAACATGTCGTTCAACGCGACGATTGGCAAGAATAGCGCACCTAAGCTGTTGGACGACTTCAAAAACCACAGCGATGAGGGCTACTTGTTCCAGACCGGAAACGGCGATTACGGCTTGGATAACAACGGTACGGTAATGCTTACGCCTACGATGCTGTTTAGCGACGTCGACATCGTCAAGGGCGACAGACTTACTTTCGACAGCAAGGCCATATCCGTATCGGCACCCACCATTTGCTCGGTGCGCGTAAGCGACGACGGCACCCAACTGTACGTAACGTTCAACTGCCGCGGCGAATGCGATCTTACTGTTGGTGTTATGGACTTGACGGGCGAAACCTCCAAGGTTACGTTCAGAATCAAAAACATTGATAGACCCGAACCTTCGTTCTGGGATAAGATTATGATCAGCTACGAGGAGTACCCGATTATATGGTGGGCGATAGGCGCCGGCATCTTGCTACTGATTGCGCTTATAATCCTTATCGTATTGCTCCTTAAACGCCGCAAACGCAAACGCGAGGAATTGGAGGCTATCCTTATTTCCGAAATGGAATTGGAAGAACAGATGATGCGTTTGGGCGCGGGCAGTATGGGCGCAATGCCTTACCAGTCGTACGGATACTTGCCGCCTACTATGAACTTCCAGAACGACCCCGGACTTATGTTAGGCTCGGGCGGTGCGGCACCTAATCCAAACGCGATAGGTCTTAACCCCGGCGGCGACAACGGCGTTCCTACCGACTCCGATATGTAACCGCAATAATCAACAACAAAAAGAACCACTTTCAAGCAGTTGAGAGTGGTTTTTTTGTTGTTGGAAAAATTTGAATGAAATATAATTAAATTACGGTAAACCAAAAAGCATGCTCTTAATTATAAGGTGATTAAGTTGCAAAAGATTGTTGTAAATGGTATACTATTGAAAGTTGCAATCAGCTGTAAATATAAACATGCAACGTAGGCAAATGAACGAAAGTATACTTGTAATCGAAGACGATCCAGATATAAGCGGACTTATAGGTACAGCGCTTAGCGATAGCGGCTATACCGTAAGCTATGCATACTTCGGGGACCGAGGCCTTGCTTTTGCTGGAAAGGTCAAGCTACGATTTAATTATATCGGACTTGGCGTTGCCCGGCGTGAGCGGCGAGGATATAGTTAAAAAAATCGGTACCGCAATACCGATAATTATCGTTTCGGCCAAGGTCGGAATAGACGATAAGGTAAACAATTTGCTAAACGGTGCGGTTGACTATTTGACAAAGCCGTTTAATACGAACGAGCTTTTGGCGCGCGTTGCCGTTCAGTTGCGAAAGCACGATAATCATTTGGAACCAATGGTGGCAAAGTATATATTGACGGTGACAGGAAGCTGAATGCGGCTATAACCAACGTGTCACATGATTTGCGCACTCCGCTAACCGTTATTTACGGTTACGTCAATCGACTTAAAGAACAAATTACCGACGAAAAGTTGCTAAAAGAAGTCGATATGATTTACGCGCGCACTAAGGAAATGATTGACCTTACCGAGGAGCTGTTTAAGTACGCCGTTTACAAGGATTCGGAATTTACGCCAAATCTTGAACGGCTGAAAATAAACGAGATTTTGGAGAATGGTATTCTCGGCTTTTATTCCGCATTTGCGGAGCGCGGGATAGAGCCGATAGTGGAAATTTGCGATGTACCGGTATACGGCGTGACGGATAAACAAGCTTTGTCGCGTATTATATCCAATATAATCTCTAACGCAATTAAATACGCAAAAACCGATTTTGCGGTGACAATGACGCCAGATGGAGTTATAACGTTTTCCAATACCGCGCCCGAATTGAATTACGTCAACGTGGAACGTTTGCTGGACAGATACTATACGGTAAAAAGCAACAGCGAATCTACCGGACTCGGTTTATCTATAGCGCGGTTGCTTGCCGAAAAATCCAACTGCGAAATTGCTGCAAGCTACGCCGACGGGCGACTTAGCATATCCGTTACGGTAAAGGACGGTTTGGCGTAACGTGCGGTTGCGGTGTTACTTACTATAAGGAGATAAATACAATATGAAATTGTGCATTAAACAAAAGATATTTTCGTGGTTTGACGGCTATAACGTTTACGACGAAAACGATAATATCGTATACAAGGTGGAAGGGCGTTTGGCGTGGGGTCATAAGCTCGTCATTTACGACGCTAACGGCGCCGAAATCGGTATGGTTAAAGAGGCGGTAATCACTTGGCTGCCCAAGTTCAATTTGTACGAACGCGGTAATTATATAGGCGACATAAAAAAGAAAATCTCCTTGTTTCGACCGAAGTACGAGATAGGGCATAAGGATTGGACGGCAACCGGCGATTTTGTAGAGTGGAACTACGAAATAAATTCACCAAACGGCTGTGTGGCAACCATATACAAACAATTATTGCACTTGACCGATACTTACGTGATTGACGTGAACGATCCCGCCGACGCGTTGTGTTGCCTTATGTTTGCAATAGCAATCGACGCCGAAAAGTGCAGTCGTAGCAGAGGTTAAGATTGATATTTGCGTTACGAGTAAATATCAACATGGTTGCGGTTTTTAAAAACTTTGATTTGGATACTTCTTTTAAAAAGAAGTAGTGGAAATAAGCGAAAAATACTTGTGTTTTCGTTTGGAATGTATTATAATTATAGGGACGCGAGGGATATCGCATAAAGCATTTTAATATTAGGTAATATTTCGACAACAAACGAGCTTTGTCTTTTTTGTGCGAGTAAATATAATTACTTATAGATTAAATAAATAAAAAAATTATAGTCGCATTTATGAATAAACGCCATAAATGGACTGATAACGGAGGCAATATTTTGCAGCAAAAAAATTTGTCGAGCCTATGCTTAAAGT